>NZ_JBBHJY010000004.1:0-317306 GCF_037572715.1 Novosphingobium aquae
AAGGCGGGCGATGCAGTCGCGTATGGCTTCCTTGTCGATCAGGGCCTGAAGTTGATCGCTTCTATCCATAGGGCTCTCCCGGGGCTGTTTGCTTGCATGATCACGCCTTTCGGCCGGATGCGCAAGCGTCGCAGCGATATTGAGTAATCCCTTTGTGGGATTTTTCAGTCATGACGCAATGTATTAGCGGGACAAGAGGGCTCTGTTTGTCACTAAGCTGTTGGAATATCTACAACAGTTCCGCCTCATTTCTGAGAGCGAAGCAGCCCTTCTGTAAGGGAGTCATGCCGCAAAAATCGGCTAGGTACGAGCCTAAACTCGGATCAGATGGGCGCTTCATCCATGGGCCGCGCGCAGGTCTTCTAGCTGTTATCACTCGGGAAATTCGATCACGCATTGAACTAACCCCGACATTCCATTGGACTTTCAGCGCACCGCAAGCATTCGTGCAACTCATGCATCCGGGCACGAACCGCCGGGTGCAGCCCTGATCGGCATGACCGGCAGGGCTTTGGGTGGTGGGAGCCGTGATCGGCATGGCTCCTGACAGGAGAACACCCATGACAGGCAATGAAACCATCAGGCCAGTATGCAAGCGCCCGCGCAGAATCGCCCGCAAACCAGAAGCCGATCCTGCACAAGCGATCCCTAGGCGCACGACCAAAAGCGAACTGGTCATCTTGATGCTGTCTGCTGCGGGCGGTGCGAGTTTGGACGAACTGATCGCTGCTACCGGTTGGCTGCCGCACTCTACCCGGGCAGCGCTCACAGGTCTCAAAAAGAAGGGACACAATGTCACGAGCGAGAAGCTCGGCGAAGTCCGTCGCTACCGCATCGAAGGGCGGGGTGGCCTGATGGGCTGGACATCAACGGGCATGCAGCGAATTGCTGACCTTTCCGGCGACACTCTGGCATCGGCGTGGACGGCCACCTTCGCGAGCCCGATGCCAGAAGTGGCGCCTTCGCTTATCCGCCGGGCGCTTGCCTATGAGCGGCAAGAGCGCAAATTCGGTGGACTGCCCCAGGTTGCCCGGAAGCACCTCGAAGCCGTGTCTGCTGGTGTGATCGCAGCCAATCCGGAACCGCCCAGGAAGCTGAAGCCCGGAACTCGGCTGATGCGTGAATGGAACGGAACGATGTACACCGTGCTCGTCACGGCTGACGGCTTCGAATTTGGCGGAAGGAACTGGCGATCCTTATCCGTGATCGCCCGGCACATCACGGGCGCGCGATGGTCTGGACCTCGCTTCTTCGGTCTGAAACAAGTCGCCAGCCGATGAGCCGGACGAGCCCAAAACCGGTGCGCTGCGCGATCTACACCCGCAAATCGACGGAGGAAGGTCTGGAGCAAGCGTTCAACAGTCTTGATGCCCAGCGCGAGGCGTGTGCTGCATATGTCCTGTCCCAGCAACACGAAGGCTGGATCTTGTTGCCCGACCTCTACGATGATGTCGGTATTTCGGGTGGCACCATGGACCGGCCTGCGATGCAGCGACTTTTGGCTGATGTGCGCGAAGGCAAGGTGGACGTCATCGTGGTATACAAGGTGGATCGGCTCACCCGGCGCCTGGTCGACTTCGCCAAGATCGTCGAGGTTCTGGATGAAGCGGGAGCCAGCTTCGTGAGCGTTACACAGGCGTTCAATACGACCAATTCGATGGGCAGGCTTACCCTCAATGTGCTCCTTTCCTTTGCCCAGTTTGAGCGTGAAGTGACAGGCGAACGTATTCGCGACAAGATTGCGGCATCCAAGCGCAAGGGCATGTGGATGGGCGGGCCCGTGCCGATGGGGTACGACGTGGTTGACCGAAAACTGGTGATCAATCCGGCCGAAGCGGAGATGGTCCAACAGATCTTCAAGGGCTACCTGACTGCCCAGACCTTTGAAGCACTCGCGACAGATCTTGCTGAGCGGGGCTTTCGGTCGAGGCCACGAACAACTCGCACTGGTCGGGCGCTTGGCGGTAACCCGTTCAGTCCCGGCGGACTGCGGCACATCCTGGCCAACCGAATTTACCTTGGGGAGGTCAATCACAAGGGCCAGATCTATCCCGGCGAACACGACGCCATAATTGATCATCCGCTTTGGGACGCGGTACAAGCTCGCTTGATCGGCGCGGCGAAACGACCTCGCACCGGTTACATCAGCCCGCTGGCAGGCCGGATTTTCGATGCTGACGGTCAGCGTCTCTACAGCAGTCACGGCAAAACGCGCGGCAAGCGTTACAGCTACTATGTCAGTAGCACGAGGGATAACCGGGAAGGCTGGCGTTTGCCTGCAGCAGATATCGAATCTCTGGTCCAGCAATCCCTCGGCAATTTCCTCTCCGATACTGTCAGGATCAGCGGCGAATTGGGTTCGATTGGTCTACCAGAGAATGCCGCCGCTCAGCTGGCGCTGCTGACCCCTTGCATGGGCAGCGCCGCCTCACTCGGAAAAACCCTGGACCTCCTCGATGCACGTGTTTCCATCTATTCCGACTCGCTCAGGATCGAACTTGACCGCGCATTACTTGCCGAAATCATCAAGGCGAGCGCCCGTGCGAACCTCGTGCAAGGCCCAGTCGTACTGTCCTCACCTGTCTCGCTCAAGCGCCGGGGCATTGAACTACGGTTGGTTTATGCAGTACCAGATGATCGGCCAGCGCGCCGCGACCCCCACCTTATCGACTTGATTCGCCGAGGCTGGGCAGCCTGGAAAAAACTGTCCACCGAGCAGCGCTCTAAGAACCCTATCGAACGAAGTCACCTCGTCCGCTTGGCGCGGCTCCGCTTTCTCGCACCCGATATCACGTTGGCCATTATCGAAGGGCGGCAACCCGTCGAACTCACTGCCCGGTCGCTTCTACGTTGCGGCGATCTTCCGGTGGATTGGAACGAGCAACGCCAGGTGTTCGGCTTCGCCTGAACCTCGCGACCGCAGCCTACGGCTGCAAAATCCCCCACAGGACACGAAAATCGCGTTCAGAGATTAGCGGCTCGTCCGAGCTCAGAATCGAAGCCTGCTGTGCTGTCTCTGTCCTGGGAGCGAATCGCCGATACCCGCAAGCGCGCAGAACTGCGGGCGTTTGGCGCCAGCCATGTGCCGGGATTTCAAATCCTGCACAAACGGCAGTGAAATGGTGCTGCTGGGGAGGATTGAACTCCCGACCTCAGCCTTACCAAGGATGCGCTCTACCACTGAGCTACAGCAGCCAACCATTTCTTCGCCGTCCCGCAAGCCGCAAGGGCCGCCGGACAGGCGGGCGCTATTGTCCGCGCGGGCCGGCAATGTCAAGGACGGCTTGAGCCTGCGGGCATTTCGGTGAAAGAAACTGGCGCAATGAGCGAAACCGGAACACCAATGAGCCGCGAGGAACGACTGGCGGCCCAACTGCGCGAGAACCTGAGGCGGCGCAAAGCGCAGAGTAAGGCGCGCGAATCCGCAAACGAAGCGCCCCTTTCCAAATCCCCGCCCAGCCGCTAGGGGCGGCGCTTCCTTGCGCTTTGAGGGAGTTTGCACGGTGCCGCGCCTGATTCTCGTTCGCCACGGCCAGAGCCAGTGGAACCTGGAAAACCGCTTCACCGGTTGGTGGGACGTCGACCTTACCGAGAAGGGTGAGGAAGAGGCCCTCGCCGCTGGCCGGCTCCTCGCGGAAAAGGGCATGCTGCCCGACATCGCCTTCACCTCTTTCCAGACCCGCGCGATCCGCACGCTGCACTTCGCGCTCGAAGCCATGGGCCGGCTGTGGATCCCGGAAACCAAGGACTGGCGGCTTAACGAGCGGCATTATGGCGGCCTGACCGGGCTCGACAAGGCCGAGACGGCAGCCAAGCACGGTGACGACCAGGTCAAGATCTGGCGCCGGTCGTTCGACATTCCGCCGCCAGTGCTCGAAGCCGGCAGCGAGTTCGATCTTGCCCGCGACTTGCGTTATGCCGGCATCGCGATCCCTTCGACCGAGAGCCTGAAGGACACGATCGCCCGCGTCCTGCCCTATTACGAATCGTCGATCGTGCCGCACCTGCGCGCCGGGTCGACCGTGCTGGTTTCCGCCCACGGCAACAGCCTGCGCGCGCTGGTCAAGCACCTCTCGGGCATTTCGGATGATGACATCACAGGCCTCGAAATCCCGACCGGCCAGCCGATCGTCTATGAACTCGATGACGAACTGAAGGCCACCGAACGCTATTATCTGGCGGATCGCTGATATGGCGGCACCTGTTGCCCCCTTGGTCGCCATCGTCATGGGCAGCCAGTCCGACTGGCCGACGATGAAGTGCGCCGCTGATGCGCTGGACAAGCTGGGCGTCGCACACGACGTCCGCATCGTTTCGGCACACCGCACGCCTGACCGGCTCGTCGCCTTTGCCAAGGGCGCCGAGGCCGAGGGCTTCAAGGTGATCATCGCCGGAGCTGGCGGCGCGGCGCACCTGCCGGGCATGGTCGCCTCGATGACTCACCTGCCGGTGCTCGGCGTGCCGGTGCAGAGCCGCGCGCTTTCCGGGCAGGACAGCCTGCTTTCGATCGTCCAGATGCCTGCCGGAATCCCGGTCGGCACGCTGGCCATCGGCGAGGCAGGCGCGACCAACGCCGGGCTACTTGCCGCCGCGATCCTTGCAGGTAACGACCCCGCGCTGACCGAGCGCCTCAAGGCCTACCGCGCCGCGCAAAGCGACGGCGTGGCGCAGCGGCCCTCGTAAGCAAGATGATCCCTCCCGGCGAGACCATCGGCATCCTGGGCGGCGGCCAGCTTGGCCGGATGATCGCCATGGCCGCCGCGCAGCTGGGCTACCGGGCCCACGTCTATGCGCCCGAGGCCGAATCGATCGCCGCCGAAGTCTGCGGCGGGTTCACCTGCGCCGCCTGGGACGATACCGAGGCGCTGGCCCGTTTCGCCGCCGACTGCGCGGTGATTACCTACGAGTTCGAGAACGTGCCTGTCGCACCGCTTGCGCCGCTGACAGACAAGCTGCTGGCGCACCCGCGCGCGCTGGAAACCGCGCAGGACCGGGTCAACGAAAAGACTTTCGTCGAAGCGCTGGGCGGCCGGCCCGCGCCGTGGGCGGCGGTTAATTCGCGCGCTGATCTGGATGCGGCAATCGCCCGGATCGGCACACCCGGCATCCTCAAGACGCGGCGTGACGGCTATGACGGCAAGGGCCAGTGGCGGATCATGTCGCCAGCCGATGCCGAGGGACTGGACCTGCCGGCAGCGGCCCTGGTCTACGAAGGCTTCATCGATTTCCGCGCCGAATTCTCGGTCCTGATGTGCCGCGGCGCGGATGGCGACATCCGGTTCTGGGACACGCCCGAGAACGTCCACAAGGGCGGCATTCTCTCGGTCTCAACCATCCCGGGCTCCAACCTCGTGCAGGATCAGGTCGCCGAAGGGCGCGCGCTTGCCGCCAAAGTAGCCGAGGCGCTGGACTATGTCGGCGTCCTGACGCTGGAGTTCTTCGCCACCGAAAACGGCCCGGTATTCAACGAGATGGCCCCGCGCGTCCACAACTCCGGTCACTGGACCATCGAAGGCGCGATCACCAGTCAGTTCGAAAACCACGTCCGCGCGATCTGCGGCCTGCCGCTGGGCGACACCCGCCTCGCCGCCAAGGGCGTGGTGATGAACAACCTGATCGGCGACGAGGTGCACGACTGGGCGCAGATCCTCTCCGACCCGGCCAACCACCTACACCTTTACGGCAAGGCCGCCGCACGCCCGGGTCGCAAGATGGGCCACGTCACGCGCCTCATCCTGAAATGAGCGCCGAGGTCTTCCTGATCTACGCCCGCGCCGAAAATGGCGTGATCGGCAACAAGGGCCAGTTGCCCTGGCACCTGCCCGCAGACCTCAAGCATTTCAAGACCTTGACCATGGGCAAGGCGATGATCATGGGGCGCAAGACCTTTGATTCGTTCCCTGCGCCGCTCCCCGGCCGCCGCCATATCGTGCTGACCCGCGACCGGAACTGGCAAGCGCATGGGGCAGAGGTGGCCCATTCGGTGAATGAGGCACTGGACCTGGCGGGGGATGAGCCGGTAGCAGTGATCGGCGGGGCAGAAATCTACGCCCTGTTCCTGCCACTCGCTGAATGGATAGAACTGACTGAAATCGCAGGCGAATATGAAGGCGACACGATGATGTCGCCGCTTGGGGACGAGTGGCAGGAAGTGGCGCGTGAGGCGCACGCCGCTGCGGATGGCAAGCCTGCCTACGCTTTCGTCACGCTCAAGCGGGGCCTATAGCCGCACCATGATCCGGCTCGATCACCGCGAACCCATGCCCGATGCCTTGCGCGGTGCCGTGCTGGCGCTGGGCAATTTCGACGGGTTCCACCTTGGCCATCAGGCCGTGGTGGGCGAGGCAATACGATTTGCAAAGGAACTGCAACGCCCCTGCATCGTCGCTACATTCGATCCGCATCCCATGCGCTACTTCCGACCCGACACTGAGCCCTTCCGCCTGACCACGCTCGACCAGCGCGAGGCGCTTTTTGGTGACGCCGGAGCCGATGCCATGCTTGTGTTCCACTTCGATGGAGCGCTTGCCGGAATGGATGCAAAGGACTTCGTCGCTGGCCTGCTCGCCGGTCAACTTGGCGTGGCCGGAGTGGTCACGGGCGAGGATTTCACTTTCGGCAAAGGGCGCGCTGGCGCAGCGAAGACTTTTGCCGAGCATGGCCTGCTGGCGCACACGGTTGGCGCGGTGATGGACGGCGAAGCGCCGGTATCATCCAGCCGCATCCGCACCGCGCTGAAGGCTGGCAACTGCGAGGAAGGCACGCGTCTCCTGACCCGGCCTTTCGCGGTGCGCGGCGCGGTGCAGCATGGCGACAAGAACGGGCGGCTGCTCGGCTTTCCCACCGCCAATATCGACATGGGCACCTACCTGCGCCCGCGTTACGGCATCTATGCCGTCACCGGCCACCTGCCCGATGGTCGCGTGCTGAAAGGCGCGGCGAACCTTGGCGTGCGGCCGACTTTCGATCCGCCCAAGGAGCTGCTGGAGCCGCACTTCTTCGATTTTTCCGAGGACCTCTACGGTCAGGAAATCGAAGTCGCGTTTCACAAGTTCTTGCGGGGAGAGGAAAAATTCTCCAGCCTTGAATCTCTGAAGGACCAGATGGCACGCGACTGCGCTCTGGCGAAAGAGGTTCTGGGGGACTGAACTTTGAGCGAATACGACGACGCGGACGATGACCTTCCGCCGCCGCAGAACCGCACGATCGTCTGGCTGAAACGCGTGGGCATGGTGCTGGCGCTGCTCCTGCTCATACTCTCCTTCGTCAACGCCAGCTGGCTCGCCCCGATCCCGCGCGGCACGGTGAAGCTGGTCGCGCATCGCGGCACGTCGCAGCAGTTCAGCCACAAGGGGCTGGACAACCAGACCTGCACCGCCACCCGCATCGAACCGCCGGTGCATGATTACCTTGAGAACACTCTGCCCTCGCTGACCTCGGCGGTGGCGCTGGGCGCGCAAGCGGTGGAGGTGGACATCGCGCTGACCACCGATGGCCGTCTGGCCCTGTTCCATGACTGGACTCTCGATTGCCGCACCGATGGCAAGGGCGAGGTTCGCTCAAAGACCATGGCGGAGCTGAAAGCGCTCGACCCCGGCTATGGCTATACCGCGGACGGCGGCAAGACCTTCCCCCTGCGCAGCTTCAACCGCGGGCAGATCCCGGCACTGGAAGACGCGCTGGCAGTGCTGCCCGACACCGGAATCGTGTTCAATTTCAAGAGCCGCGACGCCCGCGAGGCGGACCAGCTCGCCGCCGCGCTCAAGTTCCTTGGCCGCGATGTGATCAAACGCGGCGACGGCTTTCTCGGCACCGAGGTTCAGGCCGCCCGCATCCGCAAGGCCTTCCCCGGCGTCTGGGCCTTTTCCAAGGAAGGCGCGAAAGCCTGCACCAAGGCCTATCTCGCCGCCGGCTGGTTCGGCTTGGTGCCGGACGCCTGCAAGGGCGGCACGCTGTTTGTCCCGCTCAATTACCAGTGGGCCTTCCCCGGCTGGCCCAACCGCACGCTCGCCCGCATGAACAGCGTAGGCGCGCGGGTGGTCCTCGTCGGCCCGATGGGTGACGACCTGCCGATGGGGCTCGACCTGCCCGAACAGATCGGCAAGGTGCCCGCCAGCTTCACCGGCTATCTTTGGGTGGACGATATCTACGCCGTGGGCCCGGCGCTGCGTCCTTATTACAACAAGCGCAGCCCCGAGAAGGAGATGGCGCTGGCGAAAAACCTTGAAGCGCGGCGCAAGGCGCGGGAGTAATCCTCCCCGTGCCGGGGAGGAATTGCGCGAAACCGCCCCGCCCGCTAAGGCCCGCCGCGTATGACTGAAAAGCGCGACTTTAGAGACACCGTCTTCCTGCCGAAGACCGATTTCCCCATGAAGGCCGGCCTTCCGCAAAAGGAGCCCGGCATCCTGTCGCGCTGGCAGGAAGAAGGGATCTATCAGCAGCTGCGCGCCGCACGCGCCGGGCGAGAGAAGTTCATCCTTCACGATGGCCCGCCCTATGCCAATGGCGACATGCACATCGGCCATGCGCTCAACCATATCCTGAAAGACATGGTGGTCCGCACGCAAAGCCTGCTGGGCAAGGATGCGCCCTATGTTCCCGGCTGGGACTGCCATGGCCTGCCGATCGAGTGGAAGGTCGAGGAACAGTATCGCAAGAAGAAGCTCAACAAGGACGAGGTTCCGGCCGCGGAATTCCGCGCCGAATGCCGCGCCTATGCCCAGCACTGGGTCGATACCCAGCGCGAGCAGCTGAAAAGGCTCGGCATCAATGGCGATTGGGACAATCCCTATCTGACCATGGATTTCCAGGCCGAGGCGACCATCGTTTCGGAACTGATGAAGTTTGCGGAGTCGGGCCAGCTATATCGCGGCGCCAAGCCGGTCATGTGGTCGCCGGTCGAAAAGACCGCACTGGCCGAAGCCGAGGTCGAGTACGAGGATATCGTCTCGACGCAGATCGACGTGGCGTTCGAGATCACCGAATCGCCGATTGCCGAACTGGTCGGTGCCCACGCGGTGATCTGGACGACGACGCCTTGGACGATCCCGGTCAATCAGGCTTTGGCTTATGGGCCGGAGGTTGATTACGTGCTCATTGAGGAAAGCAATGGACAACGCTTTCTCGTAGCCGATGCACTCGATGCCAACTTCGGAGCCCGTCTAGCGCACACGATTGGCCGAACGACCGAATTTACACAGGTTTGGCAAGGCAAAGGCTCCGACCTCGCCGGAACCATCGCCCGCCACCCGATGCACGCGCTCGGCGGCTTCTTCGCCAAGCCCCGCCCGTTCCTGCCCGGCGACTTCGTCACCACCGAGAGCGGCACCGGCCTCGTCCACATGGCGCCGGACCACGGCGAGGACGACTTCCTGCTGTGCAAGGCCAACGGGATCGAGCCGGTCTTCGCGGTCGAGGGCGACGGCAAGTACCGCGAGGACTGGGCATGGCTCGGCGGCGAGGGGTCGGTCATCAACCCGAAGTTCAACGCGCCCGACGGCCCGATCTGCACCGCGCTGCGCGAAGCGGGCGGTTTGCTCGCCGCCTCAGCCGACTACAAGCATAGCTACCCGCATTCGTGGCGTTCCAAGGCCAAGGTGATCTTCCGCTGCACCCCGCAGTGGTTCGTGCCGATGGACAAGAAGGTCGACCGGCAAGCCGCGCTCTGCGCCACCGAAGCCGGCATCCGCGCCGAGCAGGGTGAAGGCGAAACGCTGCGTGACCTTGCGCTCAAGGCCATCACCGACACCCGCTGGGTCCCCGCCAAGGGTGAGAACCGCATCCGCTCGATGGTCGAGGGCCGCCCCGACTGGGTGCTGAGCCGCCAGCGCGCATGGGGCGTGCCGATCACGCTGTTCGTCAATCGCAAGTCGGGCCAGTACCTCTGCGATCCGGCGGTCAACGCGCGAATCATCGCCGGCGTGCGCGAAGCGGGCGTCGATGCCTGGACCGAGGAGCGCGCGCAGGAATACCTCGGCGCCGATTATAATGCCGACGATTTCGAACGCGTCACCGACATTCTCGACGTGTGGTTCGATTCGGGCTGCACCCATTCGTTCGTGCTCGAAAGCGGGCGTTGGCCGGGCATGCAGTGGCCGGCCGACCTCTACCTCGAAGGCAGCGACCAGCATCGCGGCTGGTTCCAGTCGAGCCTGCTGCAAAGCTGCGGTACGCGCGGCCGGGCGCCGTACAACGCGGTGCTAACTCACGGCTTCACGATGGACGCCAAGGGCATGAAGATGTCCAAGTCGCTCGGCAACACGATCAGCCCGCTGAAGGTGATGGAAACCAACGGCGCGGACATCATCCGCCTGTGGGCGCTGTCGGTCGACTATACCGAGGATCACCGCATCGGTGACGAGATCCTCAAGGGCGTGGCCGACCAGTACCGCAAGCTGCGCAATACCTTCCGCTATCTGCTGGGCGCGCTGGACGGATTCAGCGAGGCCGAGAAGGTCGGCGTGGAGGCCATGCCCGAGCTGGAACGCTATGTGCTGGCACTGCTGGCCAAGCTGGACGCGACATTGAAGCAGGCGGTCGCCGACTTCGATTTCAACACCTATGTCCGTGCGCTGACCGACTTCTGCAACGAGGACCTCAGCGCCTTCTTCTTCGATATCCGCAAGGATTCGCTTTACTGCGACTCGGCGGATGATCCCAAGCGCATGGCCTATCGCACGGTGCTGGACACGCTGTTCCATGCCTTGGTGCGCTACGCCGCACCGGTGCTGGTGTTTACGGCGGAGGAAGTCTGGGGGACGCGCTATCCGGACGAGGGTTCGGTGCATCTGCTGGAGTGGCCCACCGTGGCCGCCGCCAATGCCGACGAGGCCAAGTGGGCAGACCTGCGCGCCCTTCGCGCTCAGGTGCTCGAAGCCATCGAGCCGCTGCGCCGCGAAAAGGTGCTGGGCTCGGGCCTTGAAGCCGAAGTCACTGTTCCCGCCGAAGCACCCGAGGCCGACCTTGCCGAACTGTTCATCACCGCCAAGGTCTCGCGCGGTGATGCCGTTTCGGTGAAGCGCACCGACAACCACAAGTGCGGCCGCTGCTGGCGGCACCTCCCCGATGTCACCGAGGACGGCGATCTTTGTTCACGCTGCGACAATGTCGTCGCGGGCATGGACGCGGCATGACCAGCACCCGGCGTCTCGGCTTCCTGATCGCCGCCTTCATCTTCATCGCCGATCAGGCGCTGAAGTGGGCGGTGATGGGGCCGCTCGCGCTGCGCGACCGGTTCCTGCAGCAGATCGAGATCCTGCCCTTCTTCCGCCTGACCTGGGCGGAGAACCGGGGCATTTCGCTCGGGCTGTTCACGGCCGAGGGTGAAACCGGGCGCTGGATTCTGGTGGCAGTCACCGCGCTGATCGCCTGCGGCGTGGTTTACTGGATCCTGCGCGAGACGGCGAAGGCCGATATCCTCGCGCTCGGCGCCGTGCTCGGCGGGGCTATCGGCAACATCGTTGACCGCGTGCGGCTGGGCTATGTCGCCGACTATGCCGACCTCCATTTCGGCGAATTTCGCCCCTTCATGATCTTCAACCTTGCCGATGCGGCCATTTCCATCGGCGTTTTGATAGTGCTTGCCCGTTCGCTGCTTTCGCGCGAAAAGGCAGATAACCAACCGGCGGGTTCCGCCTCGGAGAGCTGATACATGCGTAAGTCCATCGCCTTCACGACCCTGATCGGTGCCTCGATGCTGCTTTCAGCCTGCGGCAGCAGCGGGCTGCTCAGCCGTGACCGGCCTGACGAATTCGCCGTGCAGCGCCAGGCGCCGCTGGTCGTTCCGCCCGATTTCTCGCTGACCCCGCCGCAGCCCGGCGCGCCGCGTCCGGCTGATTCGACCGCTGCCGTGCAGGCGCAGGAAGCGCTGTTCGGCCCCGGTCCGAACCGCAGCGAAGTGGAAAAGAACACCATCGGCCGCGCCGGCACCTCGGCTCCGGGCATCCGCTCGACCGTGGGGGATCCGCAGACCAACACCGTTGCCAAGGGTGCGATCACGCGTGACGTGCTCGTCGCTCCCGAAGGCGATGGCCGCGAAGCGCAGGCTGTCGCCGGCCCCGCGAACGGCGGCTGATCCCACCTGCAGGGGCTAACCCTTCTGCCTCAGAGCGATTAACAAGGCCCGGCGCTTGACGCGCCGGGCCTTTTCGCGTTTCGGAGGGCACGAAAAGGAGTTTGCGAGCATGAGTGCAGCGGATGTCGTGATCGTCGGGGCCGGGCATGGCGGGGCGCAGTGCGCCATCGCGCTCAGGCAGAACGGTTTCACCGGAACGGTCGCCATGATCGGGCGCGAGAGCGAGCCGCCTTACGAGCGCCCGCCGCTGTCCAAGGAATATTTCGCCCGCGAAAAGACCTTCGACCGGCTCTACATCCGCCCACCCCAGTTCTGGGACGAAAAGGGCATCGACCTGCAGCTGGGCGTTGAGGTGACGGCGGTCGATCCGGCGGCAAAGCAGCTCACCCTCTCCAATGGTGAGAGCCTGAGCTATGGCACGTTGGTGTGGGCAACCGGCGGAGATCCCCGGCGGCTGCCGGTTCCGGGCGGCATGCTCGCCGGCGTCCACGCCGTCCGCACCCGCGAGGATTGCGACCAACTGATGGGCGAGATCGACGGCGGCGTGAAAAGCATCGCGGTGATCGGCGGCGGCTATATCGGGCTTGAGGCGGCGGCGGTGCTGACCAAGCTGGGCTGCAAGGTCACCCTGCTTGAGGCGCTCCCCCGCGTTCTCGCGCGCGTTGCCGGGCCGGAGCTTTCCGCCTTCTACGAAAAGGAACACCGCGACCACGGCGTCGACCTGCGCACCGAGGTGACGGTCGAATCGCTCGAGGGTGAGGGCCGCGTCACCGGCGTGAAGCTAGGCGATGGCACGGTCGTCCCTGCCGACGCGGTGATCGTCGGCATCGGCATCATTCCCGCCGTCGGCCCGCTGATCGCTGCCGGCGCGGCCGGAGGCAACGGCATCGACATAGACGACCACTGCCGCACCTCGCTGCCCGATGTCTACGCCATCGGTGACTGCGCCGCTTTCGCCTGCGACTTTGCCGACGGCATGGTGATGCGCGTCGAATCGGTGCAAAACGCCAATGACCAAGCGACCTGCGTGGCCAAGGCGATCTGCGGCGATGCCAAGCCGTACCACGCCTTCCCGTGGTTCTGGTCCAACCAGTACGACCTGCGCCTGCAGACCGCCGGTCTGTCGGTCGGCTACGACCAGACGGTGGTCCGCGGTTCGCCCGAAGAGCGCTCGTTCTCGGTCGTCTACCTCAAGAACGGCAAGGTCATCGCGCTCGACTGCGTCAACATGGTCAAGGACTATGTGCAGGGGCGCAAGCTGGTCGAGGCGGGGGTGTCCCCGGATCTCGCGCAGCTTGCCGATGCTTCGGTTCCGTTGAAGGAACTTATCCCGGCCTGAGCCGCGATGCTGCCCACGCAGCGGCATCGGCCACGGCTGGGTCGGGATCACTGAGCAGCGCCTCTACTTGCGGCATCAACCCCGCGTCCGCGCTGTTCCCCGCCGCGTAGAGGCAGTTCCGCACAAACCGGTCGCGTCCGATGCGCTTGATCGGCGAGCCGGAAAACAGCCTGCGGAACCCCGCATCGTCGAGCGCCAGCAGCTCCGCTAGCTTCGGCGCGGCGAGTTCGGCGCGGGGCAGGAAGGCGCGGTTGGCGGCGGCGCTGTCGGCAAATTTGTTCCATGGGCAGGCGGACAGGCACAGGTCGCAGCCATAGATCAGATTGCCCAGCGCCGGGCGCAGCGCTTCGTCCACCGGGCCCTTGTGCTCGATCGTCAGGTAGGAAATGCAGCGCCGCGCATCGAGCTTGTAGGGCGCGGGGAAGGCATTTGTCGGGCACACGCGCTGGCAGGCATCGCACGATCCGCAGCGGTCGCGGCCCGGCTCGTCCGGGGCCAGTTTCAGCGTTGTGTAGATCGCGCCGAGGAACAGCCAGGAGCCGTGCTCCCGGCTAACAACATTGGTGTGCTTGCCCTGCCAGCCCAGCCCCGCCGCCTCGGCCAGCGGCTTTTCCATGACCGGCGCGGTATCGACGAAAACCTTCACCCCGATTCCACCAAGCCCGCGCCTCTCGGCCTCGGCCACAAGCCAGCGGGCGAGGTGCTTGAGCGCCTTCTTCACCGTGTCGTGATAGTCCGCGCCCTTGGCATAGGCCGAAATCCAGCCGCGCGATGGCTCGCCCGCCAGCGCCAGCGGATCGCCTGCCGGGGCATAGCTCATGCCCAGCGCGATCACGCTTTTTGCCTCGGGCCAGAGCCCCTGCGGGCTGCGGCGGTGGTGCGCGCGGCTTTCCATCCACTCCATCTGGCCATGCGCGCCCCCTGCCAGCCAATCGTCCAGCCGCGCGGCGCGCAGCGGATCTTCACCCGCCGGGGCAATACCGCAGGCGACGAAGCCCAGCCGCCGAGCCTCTTCGCCCAGCGCAGCCTTTATTTCAGCGGTTACCGGCCCATTAACCAAACTTGGCGCGCTCCTCTTCACAGGGGATGATTATTGCGGCACCCCATGAAGATGGACCTAGGCCAATGGCAACCGGTGGGCAACGCGCCCGCTCCCGAACTCTCCGGCATCTCGGCAGCGAGTCCAAAGCTTGCCATCGAGGCGCGCGGGCTGGTGAAGCGGTTTGATGGCTTTACTGCCGTCGACGGCGTCGACCTGTCGGTGCCCGAAGGCGCGATCTACGGCGTGCTCGGCCCCAATGGCGCGGGCAAGACGACCACGCTACGCATGCTTCTGGGGATCATTGATCCAGACGAAGGCTATCGCCGCGTGCTGGGTGCCGAGCGGCCGCATGATGTTGCTCACACCATCGGCTACCTGCCCGAGGAGCGCGGGCTTTACCCGGCGATGAAGTGCCACGAAGCCATTGCCTTCATCGGTGCGCTGCGCGGCCTGCCGCTGGAAGAAGGCCGCCGCCGGGGCAAGCTGCTGCTGGAAGAGCACGGCCTTGGCTATGCCGCAGACCGCCAGATCCGCCAGCTTTCCAAGGGCATGGCGCAGCAGGTGCAATTGCTCGCCACGCTGGTCCACGAACCCCGGCTGGTGATCTTCGACGAACCGTTCTCGGGTCTCGACGCGCTTAATCAGGGCAAGCTGGAACGCATGATGCGCGGCCTCGCCGAAAAGGGCACGACCGTGATCTTTTCCACCCACGTCATCGCCCATGCCGAGCGGCTGTGCGATTCGGTAGCGATCATTGCCGGCGGCAAGGTGCCCTTCGCCGGGCCAGTCGACGTGGCGCGTGATCGCATCCGCCCGCAGGTCCGCCTGGAAACCCGGGCCGGTGATGGGAACTGGCGCGCAGCGCTCCCCGCCGATGCCCGCCGCGAGCAGAAAGCCGATGGCAGCACGTTCTGGTATTTCGACCTGCCGGGCACCGGCATCGAACCGCTGCTGCGCGCGCTGATCGAAGGCGAGGCCGGCATCCTGTCGCTGTCCATCGAACGCGCCGGCCTGCACGATGCCTTCGTCGCGATTGCCGGTGAGGCCGCAGCGCGCGCGCTGGAAGAAGTGCCCGATGAGGCTCTTGCCATGGAGAAGGGTCGATGAGCGGCGCAATTTCATCGGGTCGCCTGTCGACCTTGCAGGCGGCGCTGGTCGTCGCGCGGCGCGATTTTGGCGCGATCCTGTTCAGCCGGACGTTCTTTTTCTTCCTGCTCGGGCCTCTGTTCCCGGTGATCGTCGGCATTGCCGCCGGATCGGTGAAGCAGGAGACCGAACAGGCCGCCGCGCGCCCGGTGCTGGGCGTGGTCATGGCTCCGCGCGATGCCGATGCGATGATCGCCGCCGGCGCCGCGCTGCGGCCTGAACTTGGCTACAACGCGCCCGACATGGCCGTGGTGAAGAAGCTGCAGCCGGGTGAGACGATCAATGCCGCGCAGGTACTGAAGGATAGTCAGGGCAACCTTGCCGCCGTCGTCACCGGAACCATCGCCAAGCCGCAGCTGACCGGCACCGAAGGCCAGATCGCGGCGTGGAGCGGGCCGGTCGCGCTGATCGCCGGGCGCGCTGCCGATGGCAGCCCGCAGGCCCTGCCAAAGGTCGCGCTCGCCGCCACGGCAAGCAGCGTGGCAAGCGAACGGGGCGGCCAGATGCGCACGGCGCAGGGCGGGCAGATGCTGCTGTTCCTGCTGACAATGATGCTGGCCGGCATGGTGCTGTCCAACCTTGTCGAGGAAAAGGCCAACAAGATCATCGAGGTGCTGGCCGCAGCGATCCCGATGGAGGCCGTGTTCTATGGCAAGCTGTTCGCCATGCTGGGCGTGTCGCTGGTCGGTATTGCCGTATGGGGCGCGGGCTTTGGCGGGCTGATCCTGCTGGGTAGCGATACGCTGAGCGGCCTTACCGCCCCCGCCGTGGGCTGGCCCGCTTTCGTCGCCCTTGGCATCGGCTATTTCGCCATGGCTTACCTGCTGCTCGGCTCTGTCTTCCTGACGATCGGTTCGATGGCCTCGACCGTGCGCGAGGTGCAGACAATCTCTATGCCGGTGTCGATGTCGCAGCTGATGATCTTCTTCTTCGCCACTTATGCCGCCGCCATGCCGGACACCGGCATATCACTGGCGGCAGAGCTGATCCCGTTCTCCTCGCCCTTCGCCATGCTGGCGCGCGCGGCGCAGGACGGGGCGGTGCTGCCGCATGTCATGGCGGTCGCCTGGCAAGTGATGTGGGTGGCGATTTTCGTACACTTCGGATCGCGGTTGTTCCGCCGCCGGGTGATGAAGTCCGGTCCGCAACAGGCGCGCACCAAGAAGAGCAAGGGACAGCCGGCCCCAGCCTGACCCTTCAAGAACAGCCTGACCCTTCAAGAACAGCCTGACCCTTCAAGAACAGCCTGACCCTTCAAGAACAGCCTGACCCTTCAAGAACAGCCTGACCCTTCAAGGACAGCCTGGCCTTCAAGAACGGCGTGACCTTTAACTCGCCATGTTTCCGGCCTATATCCTGTGCAGGGCAGGATCGAGGAGACCGGAAACATGACCGAGTACAATCCCTATCCTGAAATGCTGAGCCGCCGCCGCATGGCGCAGTGGCTTGCCGCTGCCGCGGCCATACCGCTGGTCACCGCCTGTGGCAGCGATGCCGAGGCGAAGACCTATCCGGTGCGCTTCACCGATGCCGAATGGAAGAAGCGGCTGACCCCGCCGCAGTATTACATCCTGCGCCAGAAGGGCACCGAACGCCCCGGCACCTCGCCGCTCGACCGCGAAAAGCGCAAGGGCACCTTCGTCTGTGCGGCGGATGGAAATCCGCTTTTCGCCTCTACGACGAAGTTCGACAGCGGCACCGGCTGGCCGAGTTTCTGGAAGCCGCTGCCTGGCGCAGTCGCTACGTCGACAGACTGGGACGTTGGCATGCCGCGCACCGAAGTGCACTGCGCACGCTGTGGTGGGCACCTTGGCCACGTGTTCGACGATGGACCCAAGCCCACCGGCAAGCGCTATTGCATGAACGGCGCGGCAATGGTGTTCCGCCCCACCTGATCTAGCGCCTGCTCTGGCCTTTCAGCCCTTGAGCGCCCGCTTGAAGATCGCGTCCTGCGGGTCGTCCGAAATCGCGGGCGGGAACGGCTGGAGTTCGAACAGCAGGCGGGCGAGCTGGTCGAGCTTGAAGGTTTGCTCGAACACCAGTCCCACGCCCCTGCCCTTGCGCCAGCGCACCTTGCCATCAAGCTGCGGCAGGCCGCGCGCGGTGAGCGAAACGCGCTGTTCGAGGGCGAGCGGCGCTTCGCATTCAAGGCTGCCGCCCTGCTGGGAGATGTTGCGCAGGACGGCGGGATAGTCGCATCCCCCGGCGGTAAGTCTTGCGTCAAGCGTCAGCCGCGCGCGGACTTGCCGTTTGCGATAGCGGCTGCGTTCCTCGATCAGGTGTTCGACCGCCGCCGCCTGGGCAAAGACAAAGCCCGCCTGATCGCCGCGTTCCCACATCTTCTCGATGTCATAACGGTCGCCATTGCCCAGTTCGAGCACCATCAGCGCTTGGGCGGGAAGCGGGTGAAACAGCCGCAGTCGCGCGCCCCTGGAGGCGACATCGCGCAGGATGCACAGGTATTCGCCGCTGCGGCAAATAACCTTGGCCGGGCGCAGCAGCAGCACCAGCCGCTGTTCTTCCCGCTTTTCCTGTCCGCCGAACCCCGGGTCCGGCGCGTCCATCCTGTCTACCATGCAATACCCCAGCGCAGGCCATCCTCCGATGACCTGTTACAGGTGCAAACTATGCTAACTGCTTGAAACAGGTGCTGCGAAACGTGGCTAACGCAGCATTTACTATTTCGATTGTGAAATCGGCCCGATGCCGGGCGTCTTAGCCGGGAAGACGCGCATCCGATCAGTCGTCTTGCTTGGCGCGGTTCCTGGAAAACTCCGCGAAGTCGGGCTCCACTTCCACCTCAAGCGCAATCAGCATCCAGGCAGTGGTGGTGAAATACCCGGCCGCCTGGATGAGGTCCATGATCTGCCTCTTGTCGAACACTGCGGACAGGTCCTGCCACAGGGCATCGCTGAACCGGCCACCGGCATTCGTCGCATCGACCACTTCCAGCAGCAATCGGTCTTCGCGGGACCATTCAGGAGCCGAGGGACCGGCCTTCACCGCCTCGATTTCCGCCTCGCTGATGCCGACCTGCCGGGCGCCCAGCGAATTGTGGGTCCACTGGTAAACCGAGTTGTAGCGGTGCGCGACGCGCAGGATGATGAGCTTGATCTGGCGCGCCGAAAGTGTCGATTCCAGCATGAAGTACCGGCCAAGATCGAGCGAGGCCTTGGCCAGCGCCGGATGGTTGGCAAAGACCATCATGGTGTTCGACCGCGAACCGTTCTGCCGCGCCTCGTCCCCCTCCCAATAGGCGAAGATATCCCGCGCCGCCTCGTCCCATTCCTCGCGCGGCAGGGGGCTGATCCGGTTGGCCATTACAGTCGCTCCACTTTTCGTTTGAGGGTGGCCGCTCAGCGGATCACGACCGGATAGTTCTGGTGCGGCGCAACCTTGTGGGTATCGCGGTAGGACGGCGGCTGCCGGCCTCCTTCATCCGTCAGTCCATAGTCGCGGGCGAGCTCCGCACCGATCAGTGTCTGGCCGGATCGTTCCTGCAGCGCGGGATCGTTGAACAGCGCCCAGATGACGTGGCCGGTGAACTCCGGCGTTTCGATCTGATTGCGGATGTATCCGTACTTCTCGGGCTCGGCCTCGATCATACCGAGCAACCGGTCGGTGGCCAGCGCGCCCATCCAGATCGAGACTGCCGCCACTTGCGACTGGGCGTGGCGGAAGTCGACAGCCATATCGAAGGCCATCTTGTCGACCCCGGCCTTGTGCGCGCCGTAAGCCGCGCCGTAGGTGTAATGCACCGCGCCCGATGCCGAGGTGAAGACGATCAGGCCCTTGTCACGGCTGACCATGCCCGGCGCGACGAGCCAGCTGGCGACGTAGGAACTGCGCACCCCGACATCGATCATATCGGCCAGTTTGAGCGGCTTTTCCCAGAAGTTTCCGGGCATCGACAACTCATCGTAAACCGCAGCGGCATTGTTGACGAGAATGTCGATGTGGCCCTGTTCGGCCAGCACCTGTTCGACCATCGCCTTGGCCTGCGCATCGTCACCATGATCGCAGCGAACCGCGATACCCTTGCCGCCGGCGTCCGTAACTGCCTCGGCGGTTTCATAAATCGTGCCGGGCAAGGCATGGTCGCCGGTCCTTTCCGAGCGCCCCGTGACATAGACGGTGCAGCCATGCGACCCCAGCGCGATGGCAATACCCCGGCCGGCCCCGCGACTGGCTCCAGTGACGATGGCAACGATGTTCGGCTGTGAAGTCATCGGAAGTCTCGCTTTTCGGGAAGTTTGTTTCAGGCTGCCGCGATAATGTGGGCTGCCAGCGCGCCCCACATGACCATCAGGCCAAGGAACGACAGGGTGAAGGCCCCGCCGCGGTGGTTGGGGCTGTTGTAGGTGAGGTGGATGAAGCTCTGCACCGCGCGGCCCACGGCGAAGATCCACGCGCAGACCAGCACCGTCGTGCTGACGGCACCGAGCATATAGGCGGCCAGGCATCCGGCGTAGAACACTGTGGGAAGTTCAAACAGGTTGTCCCAGTGGCGCACGGCAGCGCGGGTCTTTTCGGGCTCCGGATCGCCGAGATAGACCTTGTAGAATTCCGGGTTCTGCCCCTGCTTCACCGCGCCTGCGCGCTCGATCGCCATCTTGATAAAACCCACGAAGGTAACGGCCACGACCAGCAGGACGGGCAGGAAGATTTTCAGCGATTGGCCTTCAGGCATGTCGGTCCCCTCTAATTTTTTCAATGTATCACAGGTCAGGAAAAGGCTTCTTCGCCTTCCAGCTTGGTGCGGTGCATCTGGCGGTCGCAGTCGAGCGGATAGGCCATGGCGCGGTGCATCGTGCCGGTGTTGTCCCAGATAACTGCATCGCCCACCGACCATTCGTGGCTGAGCGAGAACTGTTCCTGCGTCGCCCAGTCGCGCAGCTTTACCAGCAGGCGGCGACTTTCGATCGGGTCCATGCCAACGATGTAATCACAGGTCGAACCGAGCACGAGCGACTTGCGTCCCGAGGTATGCGCCCAGACCAGCGGCAGTTCATTGGTGCCCAGCCGGCTCCACTGGTCGAGCAGGGCGAGGTCCGGCTCCGGCTCGACAAAGAGCTGCGCGGCGACCAGCGAGTGGACTACGCGCAGGTTCTCGATCGCTGCCTTTTCTTCGTCCGGCAAGGCGTCCCAGGCGGCATAGGTGTTGCAGAATTCGGTGTTGCCGCCGACTGGCGCCTTCTTTTTGCAGGTCAGCATCGAGGCGAATAGCGGCACCTGCTGCATGGTCCCGTCGATGTGCCAGTAGAAGGCACCCTTCACATAGTCGGCCTGCGGGTTGATCGCTTTGTCCATCGAGATCTGGAAAATGTCACCGTGCATTTCGGGGACGAATTTTCCGAGCGTCCTGGTGAACTCGACCTGCTCCTCGTCAGTGAAATGAACCTGCGGGAAAACCATCACCCCCCGGTCTTCGAGCATCCCGCGAATCTCCGCCGAATGCCGCCCGCTGAGCAGTGTCTGCTTGTCGGTCTCGATCACCGCGCCGATCAGCGGCTTGACCTGCGTGACTGCGAACGTGTCGGAAACTGAAGTGGTCATGGGGTTACCTGCGTGCTTGAAAAGTGTGGCCGGTCACATCGCTGCCCCGCCGTTCACGCCCAGCACCTGGCCGGTAATATACCCGGCGGCATCGGAAGCGAAAAAGGCGCAGGCGGCGGCGATGTCTTCCGGCTGGCCCAGCCGGGGGATGGGATAGGTCGCGATGATCTGCTCGTAAGGGACGGGAAACAAGCCCCCGTTGATCGCCCGGCGCGCCATCGGCGTGTCGATGAAACCGGGCGAGACTGAATTGACCGTTATGCCCTTGGGCCCGAGCTCGATCGCCAGCGAACGGGTCATCGAGATGATGCCACCCTTGCTCGCGGTATAGAGCGCCATGTTCGGCGCGCCGATCTGGGCACCGAAGGCCGATACGTTGATGATCCGGCCCCAACCTGCGGCGGACATGTCGGGCAGGACGCACTGCGCCGCGACATAGGCCCCGCGCAGGTTGATGCCCATCAGGCGGTCCCAGGTGGCGTCATCAAGGTCTTCCAGCGCCGAGAAATTCTCGACCGCGGCATTGTTGACGAGGATCGTGATCGGCCCAAGCGCCTCGCGGATCTGCGTGATGGCCTGTTCGACCTGCATCCGCTCGCCAATGTCCGCCCTGACCGCGAGAGCCTTGCCGCCGCCTGCAACGATGGCATCGGAAACTGCCCTTGCGCCGTCGAAATCGATGTCGACGATGCCGACGGAGTGACCATCGGCGGCGAGCTTGAGGCTGGTCGCCTTGCCCATGCCGGCCGCTCCGCCGGTTACCAGTGCCACGCGCGGGGCGTCTGCCATTCCCTGAATTCCTTCTCTGCGCTCAGAACATCGTGACACCGCCCTCGACGCCGATGGTCTGCCCGGTCACGAAGGCGGAATCGTCGCTGGCGAGGAACACGGCAGTCGGAGCAATGTCGTCGGGAACGCCGAAACGGCCCAAGGCAACCCTTGCCAGTTCAGCATCATGGGTCCCGGTTTCTTCCAGATACCACAGCGCCTTGGGCGACATGGCGCGCGGCAGGATCGTGTTGGCGCGGATATTGTGCTTGCCCCATTCGCGAGCGGCGGTGCGGGTCAGCGCGCGGATCGCTTCCTTGCTGGCGGCATAGGCGAGGAAGCCGGGTTCGCAGCGGATGCCGAAGTCCGAACCGAAGTTGATGATCGATCCGCCGCCCTGCGCCACCATGTGCGGAAAGGCCGCCTGCATCATCTGGAGCGAGCCGAAGAAGGCCGATTGCAGGTCAACCTTGCAGTTCGCTTCCATCTTCGGATCTTCGAGCGGCAGGAAATCAGTGAAGCTGTGCGCGTTGTTGACCAGCACGTCGATGCGGCCCCATTCGTCGACTGCGCGCTGGATAACCATCGCGGCCTCGTTCGCGTTGCCGGCATCGGCCTTGATCGCCAGCGCCGTCGCGCCGTCAGACTGGATTGCCGCGGCGACAGCCTCGATCTTTTCGAGCGTCCGGCCTGTCAGGATCACCTTGGCGCCCGCGGCGGCAAAAGCGCGGGCGATGGCTTCGCCAATACCTTGCCCGGCACCGGTGACGATTGCGACCTTGCCGGCGAGCCTGCCCATTCCCGTCACTTGATCCGCTCCACACGTTTTGTTCGTCATTTTGTTAGCGGGGGTGCCGCAGCGGGTCAATTGCCGGCTTTACCTTGGCGGACGCGCAAACTACGCAAAGCGCCGCGACGATATGGGGCGACCAGCATGAACAGCAGCAAAGAGCCAGCCGCCGAACGGCGCATGGGGCCGGAGGGCTCAGACAACTGGCACGCCATGCTCGACGGGGCCGAGGCGATCCTGCGCGAGGAAGGCCATGCCGCGCTCACCTCGCGCCGGGTGGCCGAGCGCATCGGCGTCAAGCAACGGCTGGTCTATTACTACTTCCGCACGATGGACGAGCTGATCATCAGCCTGTTCCGGCGCATGGCGATGCGCGAATTGGCGCGACTGAAGGAAGCTGCGGCCCAACCCTATCCGCTGCGCACCTTGTGGGACATCAGCCTCAATTCCACTGACAGCCGGCTGATCGCGGAGTTCATGGCGCTGGCGAACCGTATCGAAGGCCTGAGGCGCGAGGTGATCCATTTCATCGAGGCGTCGCGCGAAGTGGAAGTGGGCGTGCTGACCAAGGCGCTGCAGCGTGCCCCCCAGATCAGCAACATGGGGCCGACCGGCCTGACGGTCACGATCACCAGTCTGGCCCTGCTGCTTTCGCGCGAGCGGCAGCTGGGCGTGAGCAGCGGCCATCAGGAAATCATCGGGGCGCTAGGTGCCTTGCTTGACCAGCTGGAGCCGCTCGAAGCCTGACCTCCGGGGCAGATTTGACCGCCGCCTGTCGGCTTGCTAACAAAGTGACGAACACACGGGATCGATCCGGGAGTCGTCATAGTGTCTACCAGCAATCCAGCCCTGTCCTTCGCGCTCGTGATCACGGCTTTCGCCGTCGTGGCGCTGCTCGCAGCTTTCCTGTTTCGCGATGCCTTGCTCGCCCGCAAGATCCAGCCGGGCACATTCCGGTGGCCCTATGTGAAGACCGAACTGCGCCATGGGCTGTTCAACCTCGCCATCGTCACGGTGACGATCACCGGACTGATCAGCTGGTGGACTCAGATCGGCTGGATCGAACTCAGGACCGGCCCGGTATCGGGCTGGACCATTGCCGGCGAATACGCGCTCTCGTTCTTCCTGTTCGACGCCTATTTCTATTGGGCGCACCGGTTGATGCACAAGGAGCCGTACTATTCGTGGGTGCACAAGTTGCACCACCGCTCAACCGCGCCGGTGCCGATCACCTCCTGGTCGATGAACCCGATCGAGGGCGTGATCGAGGGCATGTTCACGCCGCTGTTCATGGTGGTCTTCACCATCCACGAAGCGACCGTGCCGTTCATCGTGCCGACCTCCATCCTGATGGGGCTCTACGTCCATTCAGGCTTCGAACTGCTGCCCCGCTGGTGGAACAGGACCTGGCTGACCAAGTGGTTCATCTCCGCCAGTTTCCACGACGAGCATCACCACTATTTCACCGGCAATTTCGGCGGCTACACGACAATCTGGGACCGGCTGTGCGGCACGATGCGGCCGAAATACGAAGCGAACTTCGATAGAGCCTCGGCTCGCCGCACGATCAGGAGCGAAAATCCGCACAGCGGGGTAGCTGTAGATTAGAGCACATTCCGGGAGAGCCCTCGCCGCCCGGGATGCTTGGCAGCGGACTTACTTCACCACAACGCGCACGCGGTCGATGTTGTTCAGCGGCGTGGTCGTGTCTTGCTTGCCCTCGCGCTGCCCGGTAGCCCTGAAGGTGATCACGTATTCGCCGGGCTTGGCGAAGCTGACAGTCCGGCTGGCAATCACCGTAGCCTTCGGCACCGCGAGCTTGATGGCGGGCTCAAACTTGGCATCGGGCGTGCCGAGATACCAGTCGTATTGCACGACTTTGCCGGGACCGGGCGGCATGGTAATCCGGCCGACCAGAGTGACCGACTGGTTCACGGCCACTTCGGCCCGCTTGCCGCCATTGACGGTCAGACGGGTGACAGGCTGATGCCCTCCACGCGTTGTGGCGGAGGCCGGGAGGACGACCTGATTCATCGGGTCAATCGTGTGGCAGGTTGAAGCGCGCGGCGCGATGCCCTTTTCCGCCCAGTTGGCCAGATCAAGCAGCACCTGGTGCAGCGTACCCCCGGTAGCCGCCGTCATGGTCCCGAACTTGCCGGGCAAGGGATCGAGGAACACGCCGTGAATTCCGTTCTCCTGATAATAGAGGCGGAACATCTGCTGCGTCTGCTTCGCGCCCAGCGCATGTTTCACCTGACCGGCATAGAAACTCGCGACATAGGGATAGGAGTTCCCGTCATAGAGGTTCTCGAAGACGATCGTCTTGGTCCTGATCCGGCCGCTCTGCACGATCCCGCCGGCGGCGCCGATATTGCTGAGCAGGGGAATGGCGATCGGCGTCTTCGGCCGCTGTGCATACCGGGGGCTGCCATCGGCATTGCGGTACTGGTTGTAAGCCGGGTTGCCGTTTTCGAGGATCGAATGGCGCGGATAGAAAGCCATGGCGATGGCTGCGCGGTTATCCAGCCTGACCTTTGACCCGCTCGCCAGCGCCGCCAGCAGCGCCGGGCTGTTCTTGCCATCCTCGAGCTTGAACGTCGTGCCCTCAAGCTTGCCCCTGAGCGCGGGCGCATCGCCCTTGTCCGGGTTCGCCGTGCCGTCCTGTACGACCGTGAACTGCACGCCATCCGCACCGTTCGAACCCAGCGCCGGCATCGAAGCCGGGTCGAACACGATGGCCGTCGCTACGCCCTGCGGGTTGCGGGTGACGGACGAGATCGTGGCAGTGCCATCGACGATTGCGGCCTTGAGGAAAGCGGGCGTGTTGGCGCCCTCATAGCCCGGCTTGGTCCAGAAGTCGGTGAAGTAACCGGGATCGAAAGCGCGGACGGAACCGAACCCGAACATCGCGCCACCCAGTGAAAACTGCATCGTCTCGAGCACGGCGCGCGGAAAGCCGGCGCTGAGAACTTCATCGAGCACCGCCCGCTCTTCCGCATTGAGCCCGGCGTGGATGTCCTTGCCGCTTCCCGGCGCTGCGGCCTCGGCAATAGCCTTTCTCTTCTCCGCAGGGATCGCGAGGTTGTACAGGGCACCCCAGGCAAAGCTGTGGGTGTTCAACCCGTCTGTCGCGATGACAACTGGAATAAGGCCGTCCCAGACCCCGGCCGTCCCTTCGGCGGCGGCGATCGTCTGCACCGATCCGCCGCTCTGGCCATACATGTAACCATAGATGCGCTCATTGGTGCCGTAGTGCTTGCGGGCATAGGCCTTGGCCAGTTTTGCAGCAGCAGCGGGGACCCGGAAGCCGACAGCCGGATTTCCCGGGTTTACGCCAACTGTATAGCCGCCGCCGGTTTCAAAGGCGAAACGGGCATCGACAACGTTGAGCATCTCGATGTTCAGCGGATAGGTCTGCTGGAAGAAGCGGTTGCGGAAAAGCTTCTTGTCGGGAAAGCGCCAGACAAGACTGTGAATGGCTGGCTTTGCCGCCTGCCCGCCCGCAGGGGCCTGCTGGGCCGCGCCGGCCGCCGGCCAATGGGCCCTGACCTCGGTATAGCCAATCGTTCCGCCATCGGGCAGCTTGAGCGTCTTGGCCTCGGTGGCATCGATCACCAGCGTGTCGGAATTGTAATCCGGATCGATGCAGTCCGCATCGACCACCAGCGGCGCATCAACCCCGCCAAACAGCGTCTCGCCTGCCGGCATGCAGGCCGCTGCCCATGCTGGCGCGTTGCCGACGCAGGCCAGTGTCAGCGCTGCAGCGCCGAGCATCAGAGTCCCGCGCGAACCGCTTGGGGCGCTCAGCATTTCATCACTCTCCCTTAGGCGCAACAGGGCGCACATTTTCGGATTCCACCGGTCGGCATTGGTCTGCCGTGCAGAAAATGGAATTTTTCCCGCCCTTGAGGTCGAACTTTGCCGAGCGCCACACGAAGTCACCCGATACGGTGGGAGGCAGGGTCACATCGGCAAACAGCTTGTCCTTACCCTGGCGATAGGATGCCCTGATCTCGCCCTCGGGATGCGGCATCTGGCCTTGTGCGAACTTGAGGGCTCCAAGCGCGGGCGTGATCGCAATCCGCTTGAAGCCGGGGGCGGCGGGACGAATGCCTAGCACGGTCGCAAGCAGCTGATAGTTGGGATGGGCCGCCCAGGCGTGCGAGTCCGACCGGGTCGGTTCAGGCGTTTCCGCAGTGGTCGTCATGCCGTTGCGGATCATCTCCTGCCACGGCCCCAGCCGGCTGAGGTAGCGGTCGGCAAGGCCCACGCTGCGCATCGCCTCGTCGACATAGAAGCGGAAATAGAATGTGGCCGGCTCCAGGTCCTTGTCCGCCAGCATCTTCTCCGCCACCGACGTCTCCATGCCGTCCGGGACGGCCTTGGCCAGTATGGCGAGCGAATTGGTCTGCTGGCTGAAGGATCGCACCTCGAGACTGTCAACGAACAGCCTCCTGTTTCCATCCCACGCCTTGGCCCT
The DNA here is from genome assembly GCF_037572715.1 of Novosphingobium aquae. NCBI lineage: Bacteria > Pseudomonadati > Pseudomonadota > Alphaproteobacteria > Sphingomonadales > Sphingomonadaceae > Novosphingobium > Novosphingobium aquae. The sequence goes on from NZ_JBBHJY010000004.1 coordinate 27,195, forward strand.
GAGAGTGGCAATGATACGATTGGCCAGTTCCCGGCACCGCTTGGCGTCGTCAGGCCGATCCAGCGCCTGCTCCAGCTCGGCAGCCTGTTGCAGAGCAAGAACGAATTGGAGGTTGATCGCGACCGAATGGCCCTTCCCGCCGCCCGGTGGAACGCCGTTCGGGTAGCTCTTGGCCCAGTCCAGGTAATTCCACCACGGCATCGGTCCGAGCAGCCCGGTATCGTCGACGTGCCGTTCGAACCAGTCGAGCACGTCACGCACGCCCTGCAACCGGCCCCGGACAAAGGCGGGGTCGCCGCGCAGCATCCAGTAATCGTGGACCATGCTGACCCACCATAGCGAGAACGGCGGGATCTGCTGGCGCAGGCTGGAGGGATAGGAACTTGCCGTCAGCCCTTCGGACGTGCGCGAATCGTCGAACTGTTCGATGGCGCTCCGCATCAGGCGGTCATCACCGGTCTGGTAGACCGACATCAGCGCCTCGATCCGCGTATCGCCGACATATTGCAGCTGCTCGTAATAGGGCGTGTCCCAGAACGTTTCGAAGGCGCTCATGCGAAGCGCGCGCCAGTTCATGTCCCAGATCGGCTTGATCCATTTCGCGTCGGAATCGAAGGCCGCCTTCTGCTTGAAGGGGTACGCCGCGAAGATGCCTTGGGCGCTGTCGATGCGCAGCGGCTGGTCGCCCGTCTCGATCTCCAGCTGCACATAGCGCCAAGTCCGCAGCCAGAGCGACTGGAAACGCCGACCCTCGCCGCCATCGAACCGGATCGTATCGCGCAGGCCGCGAATGGTCTTGCCTTCGATCTCGCTGCGATTGCCCTTGTTGCCCGCCGCATCGAACAGGCTTTCGGCATAGATGATCGTGGCTTTCGCGCCTGCCCCGCCGGTCGTGATCATGACCGGATAGCCAACGGTCAAGGCGCCTTGATCGAGAAGCAGGGTCGCCTTTGTCCGCGGCGGTACGGTCAGCGCCTGCTTGCCTGCGGCGAAACCCGCCGGAACCGTCACGCCTTCGGCGCGGCGGACGGAGGCGAAGCGGATGGGGGCCTGTTCGGGGAGCGGGATGGTGCGCGGAACAAGCTGCCACTCCGCCGCGCTGCCGTTGACCTGTGTACCGCGAGCCAGCGCCACCGGCGAGGCGAATTGCTGGACGATCGGCTTGGCATCACCCCATCCGCTGGCGTCGAAGCCGGGCTGTTCCCATCCCCAGGGAACCTGCCCGGCATCGAGGTCTTCGCGCGGGCCGGCGACATAGAAGCCGCCCGTGTCGTCGCCTTCGACGCGCTTGAACGTGTAGGCGCGGCTGGAAAACACTTTCCACCCGCTGCTTCCCGTGCTGACGACAGCCGCCGCCGGACTGTCGCCCTGGACGACAAGCGCCGTGCGAAGCGAGATCTGGGCGGCAGGTTTGAACTCGCCCATGTTCCAGACAAGGGCGGCGATCACGTTGTTGCCGGGCCGCAGATGCGCTGCGATGTCCACGCTCTCGGAGCGCCAATGGAGCAGATCCCCGCGGGCAGGTCCGTTGGAGACCTCCATACCGTTCACATAGAGTCGGTAGCGATTGTCCGCAGACACGCGGATCGGAAAACTCGCCGGCTGCACGGCGAGCTCGAATTCTTTCCGGAAGTGGTAGACCCCGGGTTTGGCAGGTTCGGAACCCGGCTGGTCAATCCAGCTGGCGGTCCAGGCTTTTTCGGATTGTTGCTGTGCCAGGGCAGCAGGGTTCAAGATGGCCGATGCGAGAAACAAGGCAGTTCCTGCTGCGCGCTTGACCATATGTGCACCTGTCCGGGTTTGGCCCGGCTGCTGCGGGTGCAGCAACCGGGCCTGGGAGAGCTCTATCAGAACTTCTTCGCGACGCCGAACTGGATCAGTCGGCCAAGCGTGAAGCCGTTGGCATAGCCCGATTGGCCAATCGCGCGGAGCACCGGCGGATCGGTATCCAACACGTTGTTCACGTTGAGCGTGAACTGCAGATCGCGGAGAAGTCCGCTTTCGGCAGGCACGTCATACTTGAAGAACAGGTTGACGGTATTGAACGCGCCCACCCGGTCCTGCGGCTGTCCGCTGCCGCTCGGGTTGCCGTTCGTGGTGGCATTGCAGACCGGGGTCGAGGTCGCATCGCAGCGATAGGTGGCATAGCCGGCGCTGTGATTGAGCGTCGCCTGAGCACGGAAGCTGCCTACGTCGATTCCTGCCGTAGCCTGAAGCTGCAGGCGCGAAGACCCATTCCGCTGCAGGGATACGTTGCCTGGTTGCACGAAGATGTTCGTGGCAATCAGTTCGTTGACGATCGGCGCGCCCACACCCGCCTGGCTCTTGCGGTTCAGAGCATAGTTGCCCGACACGCCGAAATCAAAACCGCCAAATCCGGTCTTGCCGCGGTAGCTGGCAACGAAGTCGATGCCGTCCACGTTGACACTGCCAATGTTGCCCTTGCGGAAATCGACGAGCTCGTAAACGTTGAGGCAGTTCGCCGGAGTGGCGCAGCCCGCCGTGACTGATGCCAGCGTGGCCGCCGCACTCGACAGGCCCGATGCGTTGATGAAGCTCGTGATCGTCGCCAGCGGCACGCCGTTGACATTGGCGATCACGTTGTTCGGGTTGAGCGCGAAGATCGTCGCATTCGGGGCCGGGGTCCCGATGATGTCCTTGAACTTCACGTTGTAGTAGCTGGCACTGACGTGCACGCCTTCCAGAGGATCCATGTCGAACCCGACCGACCAGGTCTTGGCGGTCTGCGGCAGCAGGCCCGGGTTGGAGCCCTGCAAGGCCACTACGCCGTTGGCCACCGGCGTGACGCCGGCAGGGACAAAGGCGTTGAAGGGGAATGCGAACAACGTGTTGGTGAACACGCCCAGCTGGTCGACCGGCGACGGCGCGTTGAACGAGGTGCTGTAATTGCCCCGCAGGTTGAGCCAGGACACCGGCTTGATGCTGATGCCAAACTTCGGATTGGTCGTGTTGCCGAAGTCGCTGAAGCGGTCATGGCGAACCGACGCGGAAAGCGTGACCTGTTCGATGACCGGAGCCTGTACTTCGCCGAAGAACGAATTGACTGACCGGCCATAAGGAACAAACCGCGTGCCCGCGAGAGCGCCGACGGCCAGATTGGCCGCGACGATCCGCTGGCGGAAGTTGTCGCGTGCGAACTCGTAACCAGCGGCCACCTTCACGTCGCCGCCCGGCAGGGTGAACAACGTACCGTCAACAATTGCCCGCAGGTTGAACAGCTCTTCCCTGCCCTGTCCGGCCGACTCGGTGTTGATCAGCTGCTGGATGTTGGCGATGTCGGCGGCAGACGGATTGTAGAAGTTGATGGCGGTGGCTGCAGTCGTACCGCGGCCGAAATTGGTCAGCAGCGTCGAGTTAAAGCCCCCGATGTGGTATTCGCTGTCGCTGTTGCTGTAGTTGAATAGCGTCCGCATTTGCCAGCCGCCACCAAGGTCCGCCTGAAATTCAGCGTTGGCGCCCCATTCCTTGAACGACGACCGGGACTGATTGCTGCTCGCCCCGAGAACCGAGTTCAGGTTGAAGAACACCGTCTGGCTGGCGGTCGCGGACTGGCCGGGGACCGGGAGGTAGTAGAACTGCAGCGGGCTGCCGGTTACGGTTACCGACCCGGCGTAGTCGGAGCTGGAGACCGACTTGCGTTCGCCATAGAATGCACCGAGGTCGACGGTCAGCCACGGCGACAGCTCCTGATGGAGGCGGGCCAAACCGCTGTGACGGGTGCTCTCCGGAACCACGGAGTTGTTGCGGTAATCGCACGAGTTGGGGGTTGTGCTGGTCAGGCCGGGAAGCGCGAAAAACGCTGCCGAACCGATGCGGACATTGCCGGGCGTGCACGAGCGACCGCGCGGCGTCAGGTTGGGCGAGAGCCAATCGACATCCTTGATGAAGTCCCGGTCGCGCGCAAACAGCGGATCGTTGTGCTGGTAGCTGTATGCGACGTAGGCCGAACCCGAACCCCAGTCCTTGCCGAGGATCGCGGCGGCATCGTACTGCTTGTAATTGTCGGCAAAGCCGTAGTGCGCCTGCACCTTCAGGCCATCGAAGCGCTTGCGGGTGATGAAGTTGATCACGCCGCCAACCGCGTCTGAGCCGTAGGTCGCGGAGCCGCCGTCGGTAACGACTTCAACGCGCTCGATCGCAATCGGGGGCAGGATGTCGGGATCGATCGCGTTCTGCGTCACGCCGACCGGGGCAATGCGGCGACCATCGAACATCACGAGGGTCGACGAGGACGAGCTGGTCTCGCCTGCAAGGTTGCGCAGGTTGGGGCGCACCACCTGGATCTGGTTGACCGCGACGCCGAGGCGCGACTGCGGCACGTTGTTGAACAGGTTGGTGACCTGCGGGACCGAGGTCAGCAATTCGTTGGCTGTCGTCGCGCCGGTTTCGGCGATCTTTTCCTGCCCGACCGTGATCGCATTGGAACCGACAGGTGCCGCGCCGCGTAGGATCGTACCAGTCACGACGATTTCGGAGCCGTCTCCTTCTGGCTCTTCAGCGGCGTTGGACTGGGCGAGAGCAACGTTCGGCAGCAGCGCGAATACAGCGGCGCTTGCCAGGATTGCTCGGCGAAATTCGGTGGTACGCAAGGTCTTCATGATCATCCCTCCCAAAGGCAGATTTTTTGCGGCGAGGCTGCCCGGGGCGTGGCCCTGCAACTTCGCTCCTGCTGGTCAGGACTATACTGGTCAGGCCGATCACAGCCCAAACGCCAACGTGCCTCGCGATGCCCCGATCGAGCATCTGACAGTCCCTTTCATGGCCGATTAGAAACAAAACATCTCATTCGGCACATTTGAGCCTTGCGGGTCTACTTCGACCTTACCGATCGGTCGCCGTCGACGAACAGGATGCCGCCGGTCGCCAGCACGACCCTGCCGGTCAGGTCAAACATGCCTGCGCTCATGCTTTCGTTCGTTCGACCGGATGGGCGCGCAGGTAATCCGAGAAATAGGGTTCCATGTCCTGCTTGGTCAGGCCCCATTCCTCAAAGCTGTAGACGTGCTTGCCGTGCTTGTTCTGGGGGTTGTCGGACAGCCAGCCACGCATGGCGCGCTCGCTGGCCTCGGTCCAGTCGTCCCCGAGCCAGGAATAGACCCGCTGCATTTCGGCGAGAGGGTCGGCGATCAGGCTGTCGTAATAGAGGTGGTAGAAATCCTGGGGCCGCTCCTTGCTCACCTCCAGCGGTCGCGAAAGGTGGAGCGCGAACTGCAGCGGGAAATGCCGGCGCATGTAGTCCGCCCCGGCATCGACTTCGGAAAACGGCCGCGAGGCGCCGCGCATGCCGAATGCCGATGCCGCCGCCGCATAGGGATCGCGGTGCGTCCAGATCACCCGAGCATCGGGAAAGGTCTTGAAGATCTGCCGCACGAACAGCGAATCCGACGGCATCTTGAGCACCCAGCGGCCGGGATTGGTCGACTGCATGATCTGCATTGCGCGTTTGCGGTGCTCGAAGGCGCTGGCCATGTCGGTGAACAACAGCCAGTCATGGTAGGTCGGCGTAGTGGTGACGACTGCCAGCATCAGCGAGCGGAAATCCTGTGCCAGCAGATGAACACATTCGGTCGGGCTGTCCCCGGGTTCGAAGTGCGCCGCCGCCACTTTCGCCGCAGCCTTGAGAATCATCTCGTCCTTGGCGACTTCGGCCAGACAGCGCGGATCGGTGCGCAGTGCCCCGGGCGCGGCCGGCGGTGCCAGGTTATAGGCTTCCCAGCGCAGCATCGTGCGGTTCGCCGGGTCTGATTCCATCAGGTAGCTGACCATGGTCGTGCCGGTGCGCGGCATGCCGAGGATGAACACGGGCCGCTCGATCGGCTGGCTGGCAAGTTCGGGATGGCGGCGGTGATAGTCATCCACCACCATCCGCTCGGCAAGGCAATCGACGTAGCGATTGCGGACGCTGGCCCAGCCGCGCTCGGTCAAACGTTGCTGGTTTGCATGATCCTTGAGGAGGATCTCGAGACCTTCACGCCAGGAATCGCAATCCGGGTCGGGCAGTCCGCCGGTCTTTGCCCTTGCGCCTTCGACCACTTGTTGAAACGTCAGTGACATCCGCTTTCCCATCGTTCGAACTGGTATTTGCGCGGGTTTCACCATCCCGGCCGCCAAGGGGCAAGCCGCTGGACTGTCGCAAGGCCGACAAATTGTTTTGAATCGGCCCCAATCGAAGGGCATGTGGGCGCGCAGGTCCTGCCGCGCTTGCGCCAGTCCCGCTTGAGCAGCTTTATGGCAGGACATTTCCAGCGGCCATGCCCGCGAAGGAAAAGGGTGAGCAGGATGGGCGGAAAAGAGCAGGACCTATCGGATCGCAATCTGCGCGCCGCACAGATGGTCAAGTCAGGACAGGGCCAGGCCGAAGCAATCTCGCGGGGAGCCGGCATCTGGGAATGCCGCGGGGTGGGCAACAGCTATCTGGTCACCACCGGCGGCGATAGCGTACTGGTCAATGCGGGCACCCTGGCCGATGCCAAGCGGGGCAAGGACTTGTTCGCCAAGGTATCGACCTCGCCGATTGCCCGGATCGTGCTGACCCAGAGCCACGCCAATCAGTACGGCGGGCTTGAAGTCTACAAGACGCCGCAGAACGAAGTCATCGCGCACAAACTCTATCCGCAGGAACGCCAGATCAGCGAAATGCTCTCGCAGCATTATCGCCGCGGCTCGCGCCGGATATTTGGCGGGATCACCGGTCGCACCGAAGACATGGTGCCTACTGCCGAGGTCGGGCCAGACCGGCTGATCGGCGACGAAGGCTTGAAATTTGCCGTCGGAGGGCGCGAATTCGAGGTTATCTGGACACCGGGGGGCGAAACGCGCTCGGCCGTGATCGTCTGGCTGCCGGCTGACCGGATTGCCATTGTCGGCAACCTGTTCGGGCCGCTCTTCGGCAATCACCCCAATCTCAACACGCTGCGCGGCGACAAGCCGCGATCAGCGATGGAGTTCGTCGCTTCCGTCCGAGCCTTGCGCGCATTGCGACCGGTGCAGATCCTTACCGGCCACGAAGACATTCGCGGCGAAGCGCACATCGCGGACATCACCGCCCGCATCGCGGATGCCGTCGAGTGGATGCATGACGAAACGGTCAAGGGCATGAATGCCGGCACCGACCTGCAAACCATGATGCACGAAATCCGCATGCCGGAAGCTCTGACCCTCACCGAGGAATACGGAAAGCTATCATGGAATATCCGCGCCATCTGGCACGAATATTCCGGCTGGTTCGATCCAGCGCGCGGCACCAACGAGCTCTACGGCGTCCCTGTTGAAAGCGTGGGACCTGCGATTGTCGAACTTGTCGGCGGCGCTGCCCCGATGATTGCAAAGGCCCGTGAATTCGTGAAACTGGGCCAGCCACTGGAAGCGCTGCACCTGCTCCGGCTCGCAGCTGCGGATGGTGCAAATGATGTCGAAGTCCGGCGAGCGACGCGCGACGCGCTGATCATGCTTGACCACCACACCGGCGGCCAAAACCTGTGGGAGCGGCGCTGGATCAGTTCGCAGATTGCGGCATTGGCCTTGGACTGACGGCATTTTGGAAGTCCTGCAACATTGGAGAAGTTGATGCGCAAGAGCTTGCTGACGTTCGGTCTGGCCGCCTCTACGCTGGCCACGCTGGCAGTCCCGCTTGGCGGCGCAAACGCCGATGCAGGACACCCTCGCGTCCGCAAAATCCAGCCGACGGCGCTGCCGCAGATCGGACAGGTGGCTGAGCGCTACCAGTCATACAACGTCGAATCCGTCGAGGTGACGGGCGGCAACTTCTGGGCCCCCTACCCAAAGGCTGGCGAGGCGCCGCCCAAGCCTGCCGTCGGTCCGCACGGCACCGAGTTCGCCACCGACGCTTACCAGAAGCGCGAACCGATCGACCTGCGCAACCGCAGGCTGCGCGTGCTGGCAAAGGGTCTGGCACCATCGTACATGCGAGTAAGCGGCAGCTGGGCGAACGCCATCCATTTTCAGGACGACGATGCGGCACCTCGGCCAGCGCCCGCTGGCTACCAAGGCGTGCTGACCCGCAAGCAATGGGCGGGCGTGATCGAATTTGGAAAGGCGGTGGACGCTAGGGTGCTTACCTCTTTCGCCGTGAGCGATGGTGCCCGCAGCAAGGATGGCGCGTGGAATCCCGAAGGCGCCCGCCGATTGTTTGATTTCACCCGTTCGATCGGTGGCCGTATCGATGCGGTGGAACTGATGAACGAGCCGAACGTGCGGCCAAAGCCTTATGCTCCAGCCGACTTCGCCAGGGACCACAGGGCGTTACGCACCCTCTTGCGCGATGTTTCGCCCTCCACCCTTCTGGTAGGGCCTGGCTCGACCGGAGAGGCGGGGTTCAAGTTATTCGCCAACCTGCCCGAACAGATGAGCACAATGCGCCTGCTCAGCGCCATGGAGCCATCGACCTTCGATGTCTTTTCGCACCACTTTTATGGAGCCGTGTCCGAGCGCTGCAAGTCACTTGGCGAACGCAGGGGCACGGATGTCACTACAAGCGAGGCTGACGCTCTGACCGAATCGTGGCTTGCGAGGGCCGACCAGGCACAGTCTTTTTACCGCAATGTTCGCGAAAAGGTCGCGCCGGGTGCACCGATCTGGATTACCGAGATGGCACAAACCGCTTGCGGCGGCGATCGTTGGTCTTCCACCTTTGTCGATACGTTCCGCTATGTCGATCAATTGGGACGCCTTGCCAAACAGGATGTTTCGATCGTGTTTCACAACACGCTGGCGGCTAGCGACTATGCCTTGATCGACGACCGCACCTGGCTTCCAAGGCCCAATTACTGGGCCGCTCTGCTGTGGCGCCGCACGATGGGCACCAAGGTTCTGGACGCCGGGACCAACCAAGGGACGCTTCATGTCTATGCCCATTGCCAACGCGGCGTGAGCGGCGGCGTCACCGTTGTCGCGATAAACCTCGACCAAGGCGTTCCTGCCGCGTTGGAGCTAGGCGGCCCGGTTCGCCGCTTCACCTTGACGGCGGCAGGGGATGCCAACGAGGCGGCGGCGCTCAATGGCAGGCGGTTAGCCCTGGTGGGCGGCAAGGCGCTTCCCCGGCTCGTACCGGTCATGGAGCGGCGGGGCTTGATCAACCTCCCGCCGGCGAGCATCTCCTTCATGGAAATGCCAAGAGCCGGTAATACCGGCTGCCAGTAACCCGCCGCGGCCCGGTAGTTCGCAGCGTGATGGAGGTATCGCGATGGAATTAATGCGCGACATCACCGATGCCCCGAAGGAGGGCCGGAGTACAGATCCGGCCCGCAACCTTGTCGTGGCAGCCGAAGTCCAGCTGTCTATCGCCCATGTGTTCATCGCGGAGTTGAACCACAAAGCGCCGGAGAAGTTCAAATTCCGGCGCGACAAGGTCTTCTGGGTCGATCTGTGTCTGACACCAAGACGGCCGAATTCGTCTGCTCGCTTCGTCGATCACTGGAGCCCGGCGCGGACCATAGAGATGGGTTCGCTGATTGCCATTCCGCCACGCATGCGCACGGAACTGAACAGCGCGGGTGGACGCCACGCGTCGCTGATCTGCCAGATGCAGGCCTCGGCGGTGGAGAAGTGGCTTCCCGAAGACTTCACCTGGACCGAACGCCGGCTTGAGGCATCGCTCAATATCGCCAGCGACACCATCCGGCCGCTGATGCTCAGGTTCAATCATGAACTGCGCAATCCCGGTCCCGGCTCGCTTGAGCTATGCGAATCGCTGGCCTCTATTCTTGCCATAGAACTGGCGCGCTATTTCGCAGCTGCCAGCTCGACCGATGAAAAAGGTGGTCTCGCCTCGTGGCGGATGCGCTTGATCGATGATCGGATTGCCGACCGGTCGCAACCATTTCCATCCGTGGGCGAACTGGCGAAGCTTTGCCGGCTATCATCACGCCAGCTCGGCCGCGCCTTCAAGGCCAGCCGGGGGAGCTCAATCAGCGACTTCCTCACGCAGACGCGGATCGAGGCGGCCAAGCGCAAGCTCTACTCAGATACCTGCATCGCCGACATTTCGAGCATTCTGGGTTTTTCATCGCAGTCCAGCTTCACCGCCGCTTTTCGCCGTTCCACCGGCACCACGCCCGACCAGTTCCGCAAGCGTATCCGGGCGGGCAGCCCATCCCGTTAGGTCATCCGGTTAGCGACCTGCCTCGATGCAGGAGTCACTCCAGAGGCTTTAGCCGCAAGTTGCGGAACTGGATCGTGCCGCGTTCGGATTCAAGGCCGATCCGCCCCGGCAGGTCAACCAGACTGGCGCCTTCGTTCACCTGTTGACCGTTGACGAAGACCTTGATCGTCTTGCCGCTGACCACGGCCTCAAGGCTGTTCCACTCGCCCGCAGGACGTTCGGCATCGGCCAGCTTCAGATGCCGGCGGATATGCCCTCCGGGTCCGAGTTCAAGCGTGCCGAATGGCTTGAAACTGCGCGCAGGATCGGTCTTGAGCAGGGACTCGCTATAACCCATCACCCAGAGGTCTCCGGTGTTCCCCGGCTGTACCTGGAACATGTAGAACCGCGCCTGCTCGCCGTGGACCATGTCCCACACGAAAGGCGGCCGGATACGCAGGAACAGCCCGCTGTCATCGCGCGGCCCCGGCTCCGGCCAGCGGAATTCAGCCTTGAGATGGTAATTGAGATAGTCGCGCCGTGTCATCAGGGCGCCGTGCATGCGGGGCCTGATCTCGATGATCCCGCCCGGCAGCACCCGCGCGAAATCGGCGATGCGTCCCTTGCCCCCGGCATTGTATTCCTTCTCCTCAAGGAAAAAGGTCCAGCCGCTGAAATCGCGGCCATTGAACAGTTCGACTTCGCGCGCAGGCCGGGCATGAACCGGGATCGCCGCGACCAGAGCCGCGCAGGCAAAAATGGATTTTTTCAATGACTTTCCTCCAGTTTCGCCGGCCCGCTATGGGGCAGCACTACCCGGGCTAGCAGACCGCCTTGCGGCGCATTTTCGATCGTCAGAGTGCCGGCGTGTGCCACGGCAATCGACCGCGCAATCGACAGGCCGAGGCCTATTCCCCCCGTGTCGCGATTGCGCGAGGGTTCGGCGCGGAAAAACGGTTCGAAGGCGCGCTCCAGATCCTCAGGCGGCATTCCGGGACCATTGTCGAGGATTTCGACGGTCGCCGATGCCTCGTCACAGATCACGCGGACCGAGACTTTTGAGGCAAATTTGAAGGCATTGTCGATCAGGTTGGTGAACAGGCGGCGGAGCATGACCACGTCGCCAGCCACTCTTGCCTCGACCGCCTCTATCGCGATGTCGCGGCCAAGATCGCTGTTGTCGTGGACAAGGCTCTGGAGCAGCGAGGTCAGGTCGATGGTCTCGATCGCCAGCACCTTGCCGTCGTTCTCGACGTAATCGAGGATCGAACTGATCAGGCGGTCAAGCTGGGACACGTCTGATTCCGCCCCGGCCCGGATCGCCTCCGGCGCACCGGCAATGCGAAAACGCAGGTTGTTGAGCGGGGTGCGCAGGTCATGGGCAATCGCGCCGACCAGCGTCGTGCGCTCGCGCGTGAAGGCAGCGATGCGGGACTGCATCTCGTTCAGCGCGACTGCTGCGACGCGGGTCTCGTTCGGGCCGATTACCGGCACCGGGAACTGCTGCTGGCCATCGCGCACCCGGCTCGCGGCCTGGGCAAAGGCGCGCACCGGCCGGGCAATGCGGGTCGAAAACCACATGCTGAACGGCAGGATGATCAGCCCGCCGATCCACGGGCTCGCCCGCAGCAGGGTCCAGACGTCGACGAAGCCGTTGCCGCTTGCCCGGGTGTAGGTCCGCCAGTGACCATCCGGTTGCCGAACGCCGGCAGCGATAGTGCCGGTAATGGTCGGACTGGCCCGGCCGTCGCGGTCATAGGCGTCGAGTTGCCGCTCGACATAGGTGAAGTACCGCGTCGACCGATTGCCGAGATAGACGCGCACGTCGGTGGGCGGCTGGCCGATTTCTTCGGCGAGGGCCCGGGAAATCCGCCGTTCGACATCGGTAGATGGCGCGGCGGGCTCCTGCGCGCTGGTTACCGTGAACTCGCTGTCCAGGCCGCCGCGCGCCGTGTCCTCGCCCTTTATCACCCGGCCAAGATCGTAGATCGACAGCGGTGCGAGGCGCGGCGGTGCGGCAAATTCCACGGTGAGGATACTGACCGCCGTCAACAACGCGATCACGCTGAACGCGAAGCCGATCATATAGGCCTGCATCGAGTTCAACCAGATGCGTGCCCGAGCGATCATGGCCGGATCACCACCGGCGCAAACAGATAGCCTTCGCCGCGCACCGTGCGAATGGCATCGCCGTCAAGACACTGGGCGAGCTTGCGGCGCAGACGGCTGACTTGGACGTCCACCGCCCGGTCAAACGCGTCCGAGTTTTCCCCTCGCGCCAGTTCGAGCAACTGGTCGCGGCTGAGGATCTGGCCGGGGTTCTCCACGAAGGCGAGCAGCAGTTCGAACTCACCCTCTGACAGGCTGACGACAATTCCCGCCCGGTCGCGCAGAACCCGGCGGACCGGATCGAAGGTCCAGCCATCGAAGGCATAGCCGGTTCCCTGCGGCCTTACGCCGCGCTCGCCCTGATAGCGGCGCTGGACGGCCCTGATCCGCGCCAGCAGTTCACGCGGAGCAGCCGGCTTGGGCAGGTAATCGTCCGCGCCGCATTCAAGGCCGTTCACCCGGTCGGCCTCACTTCCCCGGGCCGATAGCATGATCACGCCGACATCGCTGAATTCACGCAGTTCGCGGGCGAGCGCAAAGCCGTCTTCGCCCGGCAGCATGACGTCCAGCAGGACGATGGCAATGTCGTGCTCGCTCAGGATGCGGCGCATGGCGGGGCCATCCCCGGCGGCATGAACGCGGTAACCATTGGCCGACAGGAAATCCGCTACCACCGCCCGCACGGAGGGGTCGTCATCAACGACGAGGATCGATGGTCCTGCGGGTTTGTCTTGCATTGCGGCGTCCACGATGTCCGAAGGCTACACCCTTTGCCAACGGAAAGTGTTTCTGGCGTGAAATGTGCCCCGCCCCACCCCGCCGCGCCGGAGCTACGCGGACGGGCCGAAACGCGGTTTGTTGCTGCAGCGAAATACGGATAACGCGGTGCCGGGTTATATCCTTGTCTGAAAGCGTCCCGCGGCGGCAAACTGCCGGGTTCGCCATACTGGAATGACAACTGGGAGAGCGCTGTGTCGAATCACGTGGCTGGCCGAATACGCGGAAAGGTCTGGCTTGTCGCCATGGCCGGCACCTGCCTGCTGGCCCCGGCGATTCTTGCTGCCACCCTTCCGGCGAAGGAAGTTGTGCCCGCGGCCACCGCAGTGCCAGCCATGACTCCGGAGCTTGAGGAGGAGATCGTCAGGGGCGGACAGGCAGGCTTCGTCGCCACCGAATTTGCCTATGCGCTGGGCCCCGATGCCAAGGATTCGACCGCCTGCCCAGCTGGTATGACCGGCGGCGCCCGCGCGCTGATCGAAGGCTTGCGCAAGCGCCCTGAAGGGCAACGCCGCGAGGGAGAAACGCCCCAGGCTTTCGAACGCCGCCTCAGCCAGACAATAAACACTGCGCCCGATGGTCGCAACCTCTGCCTGAACCCCGAGGCGGGCTTGCCTGATCCGAACTGGCGCATGGTGACGGGGTCCAACATCAAGGTCGGTGGCATCGACCTCGACGAGGGCGGAAAGCCGGCTGGGAGCTGCGGGCAGAAGGACTTCCCCGGCACCGATGGCAAGCCCGGGGTCGACAACCAGTTCTACCGCGTGGTGGGCTGCATGACCGGCTTCCAGTCGAGCGGTGCAGCCAACGGTTTCCAGACGGAAATGCTCACCGGATCGTGGGGCATCCTGATCGCGCTGGGCAAGGTCGACAGCCTCACCAACGATCCCGACATCGAAGTGACCATTTCCGCCAACGCCGATCCGGTCCAGTTGAGCGCAGATCGCAAGCCGCTTGCTTTCGCCACCTATGCCGTCGATCGCGATCCCCGGTACCGAGCGGTTACGCGCGGGCGGATCGTCGGCGGCGTCCTCACCATCGATCCGGCGGACGTGCGGCTGCACAATGTCGTCAATGGAGCCTATACCGACCGCGTCCTGCGCGACGCCCGCCTGCGACTGGTGGTCAATCCCGACGGTAGTCTGGAAGGGCATCTGGCGGGGTTCACCCCGGTCGATGCCATGTACGACGTGCAGTTCGGCGCGCGGTCCGCAAGGACTGCGAAGGGAGACCTTGCGCCCGAGCGTGCCCGGCTGAACACCTCGATGGGCCGCGCCGGCGCGCTCGGCTATTCGTGCCATGGGGCCTATCATGCCCTGCGGCAGGCGGCTGACGGCCATCCCGATGCCACTGGACGCTGCACGTCGATTTCCACGCAGTACCGCATCAGGCTGATCCCGGCCTTCGTGGTCCAGACTCAGACCCAGAGCATCAATGCTCCTCTAGCTGTCCGGTGATACAGATGTCCCGATTGATCACACGACTGTCTACACTGGCCGCGGGCGCAGGCCTCTGCCTTGCGCTGGTCGGTGCGGGGACAAGCGCCGCACGCCTTGAAGCCCAGACCGACGCCAGCGCGCCAGCCATGGTCGAACCCGCTGCGACGAGCGGTGCCCCCGCACTGCGCCGGCTGACCGAATCGCAATACCGCGCGACAATCGCCGATGTCTTTGCCTCCGACGTGCCGATTGCCGGACGGTTCGAACGCGGCCTGCGCGAACAGGGCCTGATTGCCATCGGCACCAGCATGGGTGGAATGTCGCCCTTCAGCTTCGAACAGTATGACATTTCCGCGCGAAGCATCGCCGCTGACGTCACCAGCGAAAAGCGCCGCGCACAGTTCGTGCCGTGCAAGCCCAAGGCGGAAAATGCGTTCGATGCCGCCTGCGCGACGAAGTTCATCGACAGCTATGGCCTGAAGCTTTTCCGGCGGCCGCTAACCCGTGACGAACAGGCCCGCTTCCTTGCCGTGGCCAAGGCAGCGCAGGTGCGGCTGGGCGGGTTCCACCAGGGGCTGGAATTCGCCCTCGTCGGCATGTTGCAGTCGCCGCATTTCCTGATGCGGATGGAGCGGATGGAAAAGGACCCGGCGCGGGCCGGCGCATGGCGGCTCGACGCATGGTCGCGCGCCGCCCGGCTCAGCTACTTCCTGACCAATTCCACGCCCGACGATGAGCTGCTGCGCGCTGCCGGTGCCGGCGATCTCGACCGGCCCGGCGGCTTGCAGCAGCAGGTCGACCGCCTGCTCGCCTCGCCGCGTGTCGAAGCCGCCGTGCGCGCGTTCTTCTGGGACATGCTCCAATTCGACGGGTTCAATGACCTGTTCAAGGACCCGTCCATCTACCCCGCCTACAATTCAAACGTGGCCCGCGATGCCCAGGAACAGACCCTGCGCACGATCGTCTCGCACCTCGTCACCGATTCGGGCGATTACCGTGACCTTTTCACCACGCGAAAGACCTGGCTGACCCGGCCGCTAGGCGTGATTTACCGCGTGCCGGTGGCGACCCGCAACGGCTGGGAGCAGGCGGAGTATTCCGCCGCCAGCCAGCGTTCGGGCATCCTCACCGACATCTCCATGCTGGCGCTGCATTCGCACCCGGGCCGGTCATCTGCCACGCTGCGCGGCAAGTCCCTGCGCGAGATCCTGCTTTGCCAGAAGGTGCCCGATCCGCCAGCGAACGTGAACTTCACCGCCGTCGATCAGGTCACGCGCCCCGGCTCGACCGCGCGCATGCGGCTGGCCGAGCATAATGCGAATCCGGTCTGCGCCGGTTGCCACAAGCTGACCGACCCCATCGGATTGACGCTGGAAAGCTTCGACGGCGCGGGCACTTTCCGCGCCAAGGAGAACGGCGTTGCGCTTGACCTCAGCGGCTCGCTTAGCGGCACCAAGTTCACCGGTGCGCAGGGTCTGGGCAAGGCCTTTCAAGAGAACCCGGCGACACCAACCTGTCTGGTCGACAAGCTCTACCGTTCAGCCATCGGCCGCGCGACCAGCGATGGCGAAGCGCCGTACCTCGACTATCTGGGCGCGAAGTTCGCCGCCAACGGCTACCGCCTGCCCGCCCTGATGCGCGCTATTGCGCTCAGCCGGACATTCTATGCCGTCACCCCGCCGCCGGCCGTGGCTGACGGCAAGAAAAGCACCAAAAAGGAAGGCAGTTCATGACCAGACTTTCCCGCCGCACGATCCTTCGCGGAGCCGTCAAGGGCGCGGCCGTTGGCGTGTCGCTACCCTTTCTCGACATCTTCCTTGGCAGCAATGGTCAGGCCCTCGCGGCGACCGGGGAACGACTGCCGCTGCGCTTCGGCACGTGGATCTGGGGTTGCGGCTTCATCCCGGAACGTTGGATCCCGGCCACCGAGGGGAGCAATTTCGTCCTGCCGCCCGATCTTGAGCCGCTCGCCGCCTATCGCAATCAAATGGCGATTTTCTCCGGCTATGACGTCAAGCTCGACGGCGTGGCGAACAAGCCGCACCAGACCGGCAACTTCGGCCTGCGCACCGGTATCCCGGTTCCCGGCGAAACGGCAGCCGCGCCGACGATCGACGTGCTGATCGGCGAACAGATCGGCAAGGGATCGCGCTTCCGGTCAATCGAACTGAGCGCATCGGGGATCGAGCGTTCCTATTCGTTCCGCGGTGCCGGTTCGCCCAATCCCAGCGAAACCTCGCCGCTGATGCTGTATCAGCGGATCTTCGGCGAAGGCTTTCAGGATCCCAGTAAGTCGGGCTTCGCTGCCGATCCGCGCACGATGGTGCGCCAGAGCGTGCTGTCTGCCGTGACCGAGGACCGGCAGAAGCTGGTGAAGGCACTGGGCGCTTCCGACCGGCACCGGCTCGATGAATACTTCACCTCGGTGCGCCAGCTCGAACAACAGCTCGAACTGCAGCTGCAACCCCCGGCCCGGATCGAAAACTTCCAGATGCCGGCAGCCCCGCCCAAAACGGTAATCGATGCCGAGATCGACAATGTCATGGCCAACCACAAGCTGATGGCGGGCCTGCTGGCGAATGCGCTCGCCTGCAACCAGACACAGGTGTTCAACATGCTGTTCTCCGACACGGCATCGAACCTGCGCCGCTCAGCCTCATCGGACACGCACCACACGCTCACGCACGAAGAGCCGGTCAACCCTAAACTTGGCTATCAGGAAAACGTCGCCTTTTTCGCGGCCAAGTCGATGGTCGCCTTCCGCGACTTCATCGACGCCCTCGCCGCGATCAAGGAGGGCGATGGCACGCTGCTCGACAACACGCTGCTGTTCGCCCACTCTGATTGCTCGATCGCCAAGAGCCACGCAGTGGAAGGCATTCCGATGATGGTTGTGGGCAAGGCGCAGGGACGCATCCGCACCGGCTTCCACAAGGCCGGGCTCGCCGATCCGGCCTCGCGCGTCGGCCTCAGCATCCAGCAGGCGATGGGCGTGCAGGTCGAGAAATGGGGCGTGAAGTCCATGGAGACGAACCGGACGATCACCGAGCTCGTCGCCTGAAAGGAATCCCGATGAAGTTTTCGCCCCTGCTCGCAGTCCTGCTGGGATTCTCCGCCATCTTGCCGGGGAGCGTGGCCGCGCAAACTCCTGCACCAGCAGCTGCACCGCAGATCGCCGGGCCAGTGCTGATGGTCACTGACCTGGAACGTTCGATCAGATTCTATACCGAAGGACTGGGCCTTCAGGTCGCGTCCCGCCTCCCCGGCAAGCCGGGTCCGGGGGCGGTCCTGACCACACCGGGAGCGGCGCGGACGCCCTTCATCCTTTTGCGCCAGCGCAGTCCCGATGTCCGCTTGGTGCCGCCGCTGGCGCTCGGTGACGGTCTCAGCCGGATCATGATCAGGACGCCAGACGCCGCGCAGGCCGCCGCCCGCCTGAAGGACGCTGGTTACTCCGTGCCGGACACAGAGGGCAAACTGATCTTCTTTGTCTCCGATCCCGATGGCTACCGGTACGAAATCATGCAGGTGCCGGCAAAGTGACGACGCGGGATCATATCCCGGATTGAGGTGCGGCGATCGGGGCTGGTTGGTGCGGACGGTGGGACTCGAACCCACACGATCAAGGATCAGGGGATTTTAAGTCCCCGGCGTCTACCATTCCGCCACGTCCGCGCTTGTCCGCCTTACGGCAGGGCGGAAGCGGTATCCACCCCCTACAACGACATCGGCCCGCTTCCCAGCAAAGGGAAGCGGGCCGGTGTTGCATGGCAGTCAACCGATGGGACTGCCCAGCTGAACTGCCGTCAGGTCACGTTGAGGCGCGCGCGCATTTCCTTGCCGGGCTTGAAGTACGGAACTTTCTTGCCCGGAACGCTGACCGATTCGCCGGTGCGCGGGTTGCGGCCGGTGCGGGCTTCGCGTTCGCGGGTGGAGAACGCGCCAAAGCCGCGCAGTTCAACACGGCCGCCCTGGGCGAGCCGTTCGCTGATCTCGTCAAAGAAGATATCGACCACACGCTCGACTTCCTCGGCGCGCAATTCGGGGTTTTCCTTGGCAAGGGCGAGTAGAAGTTCGGAACGGATCATGGTCACTCCCATTGCCGCACTTGCGGCCTTATCCTGTCCCAGGTTGCGACCCCCTCCCCTAGAGGACCTGAAAAACGTAGCTGCACTCTGCCAGAAAGATCAGAAGTGTGCAATTGCCTGAATCGCGTAAAATCAGACCCCTGCGAGCAGATCTGCCGGTTCCAGCCCCAACATCCGCATCCGCGCGGCGATGACCGGCCATTCCTTCGTCACGAAAGTGGTGCGTTCGGCCTGACGAAGCTGCTCCGCCGCGCCCTTGGCAACATACATGCCCACCCCGCGCTGGACTTCGACCAGGCCTTCAAGCTGGAACAGCTGATAGGCCTTGGCCACGGTCAGCGGGTTGGCGCCCTTCTCTGCCGCAAAGGCACGGACCGAGGGGAGCATTGCGCCTTCGGGATAGGTGCCATCGATGATCGCGGCGGCAATCAGGTCGCGAAGCTTGAGGTAGACCGGCTGGCTCTGTTTCATAGGTGCATCAGTGCCATAATACAGCGCTTCACGCAAGCGCGGCGGCAGCAAGGGATGTGGTTTCTTTGGCAATTAGTTTCTTCCCCTCGGCCATTTTCGCGCTAGGGTGCCCGCTTTGGCGCAGGCATGAAACGATGCCGCGCGGGGCTGTGAGTGAGGAGTATTGAATGAAGGACATGGCACTGTGGAATGAAGGGGACTGGATCGCGGCGATCGCCGTGGTTGTCCTCGGCATATTCCTGGCGATCGGGGCAAAGGTTGCGATCCAGAAGGAGCCTGAGTTCGCCGGCCACCCCAAGGGCCTGTACATGCTGTTCTTCGCCGAGATGTGGGAACGCTTTTCCTACTACGGCATGCGCGCCCTGCTCATCTTCTACCTCACCCAGCACTGGCTATTCTCCGACAGCAAGTCGAACCTGATCTACGGTGCCTATACCAGCCTGGTCTATATCACCCCGGTACTCGGCGGCTATCTGGCTGATCGCTATCTTGGCCAGCGCAAGGCCGTGCTGTTCGGAGGCTTGCTGCTCGCGGCCGGACACAGCCTGATGGCAGTGGAAGGCGTTGGCGGACAGAACGATCCGACGATCAACGTGTTCTGGGCGGCCCTCGCGTTCATCATTGTCGGCTCGGGCTTCCTCAAGGCCAACATCTCGGTGATGGTCGGCGAGCTGTACAAGCTGACCGACGTGCGCCGCGACGGCGCCTATACCATCTTCTACATGGGCATTAACGTCGGCGCCGCTATCGGCACCATCCTCGTCGGTTATCTTGGCCAGACGATCGGCTGGGGCTGGGGTTTCGGCCTTGCCGGCATCGGCATGCTTGCCGGCCTCGTCGTCTTCGTGCTCGGCAAGCGGGCGCTGAACGGCGCAGGCGAAGCGCCGGTCGTGCTGACGAAAAGCAAGGAATGGCTGATCTACGGCATCGGCCTGGGGTCTGTCGCGGTGATCTGGGCGCTGGTCCAGTATCAGGACGTCATCCAGACGCTGCTGATCGTCGCGGGTGTCTCGCTGCTCGGCTACGTTCTGTACGAAAGCTTCAAGCTGCCCAAGGAAGCACGCGAGCGCATGTTCGCGATCCTCTTCCTGATCTCGCTCAACCCCCTGTTCTGGGGCCTGTTCGAGCAGGCGGGCGGATCGATGAACCTGTTCACTGACCGCTTCGTTGACCGCGGCGACGTGCCGGCGGCGATCTTCCAGTCGATCAACCCGATCTACATCATCCTGCTGGCCCCGCTGTTTGCCGGCCTGTGGGTATGGCTGGGCAAGCGCGGCAAGGAGCCTTCGGCTCCGGCAAAGTTCGGCCTGGCGCTGGCGCAGATGGGCCTTGCCAACCTGGCGCTGGTCTGGGGGGCGGAAGCCTTTGGCATTGCCGCGATGACGCCGGTCATCTTCATCTTCCTCTATTACCTGCTCGCCACCACCGCAGAGCTCTGCCTCTCCCCCGTCGGCCTCAGCGCCATGAACCGTCTGGCGCCAAAGTTCCTAGCATCGCTGATCATGGGCGCTTGGTTCTACATGACCGCGGTCGGCAATTTCGTCGCCGGCAAGATCGGCGAGGCCACCGGCGGCCATGGCGGCGAAATGAGCAAGGAAAAGCTGCTCGAAGTCTATGAGATGTTCGGCTGGATCTCGATCGGTGCTGCCGCCGTTGTCCTGCTGCTGTCACCGATCGTGAAGCGATGGATGCATCTCGACACGCTGGAAGACCGCTAGACCAAAACCTGATGCGCGGACCCTGAGACAATCGGGGTCCGCGCTTTCTGACACGACAAAGGGGCACAACCGTGCGTTTGAACCTATCGTTTGGCGCGGCAGCGCTGGCCTTGATCCTTGCGGCTCCCGTTAGCGGAGCCAAGGACAAGGAAAAGAAGTCCACGCCCTCGCCAGCGGCCAGCTTCGACAAGAACCCCTATCCTTCGACCTATCGTCCCTATGCCGGCACCCCGACGCTGATCGTCGGGGCCACGGTGTTCGACGGCGAGGGCCACCGGTTCGACAATGCCAGCGTGGAATTCCGCGACGGCAGGATGGTGGCGATCCACAAGGGCAAGATCGAAGCCGGCGCAGGCGTGCAGGTGATCGACGGCACCGGCAAGTTCGTGACCCCCGGCATCATCGACATTCACAGCCACCTTGGCGACTATCCAAGCCCCGGCATTCAGGGGCTATCGGATGGCAATGAAGCCACCGCGCCGACCACGGCAGAGGTCTGGGCCGAACATTCGGTCTGGCCGCAGGACCCCGGCTTCAGCCGCGCACTGGCCAATGGCGGCGTGACCTCGCTACAGATCCTGCCCGGTTCGGCGAACCTGATGGGCGGCCGGTCAGTGACGCTGAAGAACGTCTATTCGCGCACCATGCAGGGGATGAAGTTTCCCAATGCGCCTTATGGCTTCAAGATGGCCTGCGGCGAGAATCCGAAGCGCGTCTACGGCGAAAAGGGCCGCATGCCCTCGACCCGCATGGGCAACCTGGCGGTCAACCGCGCGACCTGGATCAAGGCGCAGGACTATCGCCGCAAGCGCGATTCCGGAAAACTGGAAAGCCGCGACCTTGCCATGGAGACGCTCGCGGGCGTGCTCGACGGCGAGATCCTCATCCAGAACCACTGCTACCGCGCCGATGAAATGGCCGTGGTCCTCGATATGGCCAAGGAGTTCGGTTACAAGGTCACCGCCTTCCACCACGCGGTGGAAAGTTACAAGATCGGCGACCTGCTCAAGGCGGACGGCGTATGCAGCGCGGTCTGGGCGGACTGGTGGGGCTTCAAAATGGAAGCCTATGATGCGATCCCGGAAAACGCCGCCCTGCTCTACAAGGCCGGCGCCTGCGTAGTGATCCACTCCGACGATGAAAACGGCATCCAGCGGCTCAACCAGGAAGCCGCCAAGGTGCAGGGTGATGCAAAACGTGCCGGGATTGCCATCACCGATGAGGAAGTGATCCGCTGGCTGACGCTCAACCCGGCGACCGCAATGGGCATCGACAAGCAGACCGGCAGCCTTGCCGCCGGCAAGATGGCCGATGTCGTGCTGTGGAATGCCCACCCGCTGAGCACCTATGCACACCCTGACAAGGTATGGATCGATGGCGCGCTGATGTTCGACGCCGCCGATCCCAAACGCCGACCGGTCAGCGATTTCGAACTTGGCCAGCCCGGTGAAGGAGACGTGAAATGAGCGCCCGCGTAACGGCACTCGCAGCCACGGCGCTGCTCTCGCTCGCCGCTGCACCGGCGCTCGCGCAGTCGGTCGCAGTGACCAATGCCACGCTGGTTATCGGCGATGGCTCGGCCCCGATCCGCGGCGGCACCGTGATCGTCTCGGGTGGCAAGGTGGTCAGCGCCGGCATCGGCGTTGCGGTTCCGGCGGGGATGCGCACGATCGATGCGGGCGGCAAGTTCGTCACCCCCGGGATTGTCGTCGCCGTCACCGACCTCGGCCTTGTCGATGTTGAGTCGGACGATACCAGCAACGACACCGGATCGAGCCGCGCGCCGTTCGGTGCAGCGCTCGACTATTCGGCGGCGATCAATCCGTCGGCCCAGCCGATCGCGATCAGCCGCGCTGCCGGCGTGACCCGCGCGGCCGTGATCGGCGGCGCGACCAATTCGATCTTTGCCGGACAAGGCGCGGTCATCGATCTGGGTGCGGACAGCGACCCCGTGGTGCAATCGCGCGCCTTCCAGTTCGTCGAACTGGGTGAGGACGGCGGGCGCATCGCCGGGGGCAGCCGCGTGGCCGCCCATGCCGTGCTGCGCAACGCGCTGGCCGAAGCGCGCGACCTTGCCCGCCGCCATGGGCCGAACGTGGCCGCCGCCGACATGCGGCTGGCGACTGCCACTCCCGAGCGGCCCGGCGATACTGTGCTGAACCGCTTTGACGCTGCCGCGCTGGTGCCGGTGGTCAACGGATTGCAGCCGCTTTACGTCCGCGCCGAACGCGCCGCCGACATCCGCGCCGCGCTGGCGCTGAAGGCCGATTTCCCGCTGCTCAAGCTGGTCATCGTCGGCGCGACCGAGGGCTGGCAGGTTGCCGGTGAACTCGCCCAGGCCCGCGTGCCGGTGATCGCCAAGCCGCTCAGCGACCTGCCGAGCGACTTCGAACACCTGGCCGCCACCCAGTCCAACGTCGGCCGCATGTCCGCCGCCGGGGTCCGCGTCTCGCTTGGTGCCTTTGCCGACCAGCCGCGCCACGCGACGCAATACGCCGGCAATTTGGTGGGCCTGACCCGCGTACCGCGCGCGTCCGGCCTCACATGGGACAAGGCGATCGCCTCGATCACCTCCGGCCCGGCAGACGCCATCGGCATGGGTGACAAGTTCGGCAGCCTGAAAGCCGGCCGGGCCGGTGATCTGGTGATCTGGGACGGCGACCCGCTGGAAATGACCAGCGGCGTGGTTTCGGTTTTCATCGACGGTGTCGAACAACCACTGGAAAACCACCAGACCCGCCTGCGCAACCGCTACATGCAGCCGCAGGAAGGCGCATTGCCCAAGGCTTATGACTGGTAGAAAGACGGGGAATACCAGTTCCGGTCTCATTGAATGTCTGGTCTTGGCGATCCATTTGGCGGGGGGTGAATGTAAGCAACGTCGTGGGAAACCGACATTCACTTTGCTGGCGCAGCCTACCACCGTGGCGAAATGGTAGCCTTAATGGACTCCCGGCGAGTTCAAGATCATGATATCCCCTTCGAACTGCTGATGGGGAGAGACGCCAATGGCCCGTTCCGCATATATGCTCATCGCCGCACTATGCTATTTCGCATTTCTCGCAGCGTTCCTCTATTTGATCGGCTTCGTCGCGGGATTGCCGGCGCTACCGACCCATGTCGACAAGGGGATGGTGGCGGCACCGGTCGTTGCCGCACTGATTGATCTCGGTCTCATCGCGCTGTTCGGGTTGCAGCACTCGATCATGGCGCGTCCGGGCTTTAAGGCCGGTTGGACCAAGATAATCCCTGCGCCAATCGAACGCAGCGTTTACTGCTTTGCCGCCGCAGCAGTGCTCGCGGTGCTCTTTGCGTTCTGGCATCCGATTGGGGGCACGGTGTGGAATGTGACCAATTCAGCGGGCCGCATGGTCCTGTGGGTGCTGTTCTTCGCCGGTTGGGGGGTCGTGTTCATCAGCACTTGGCTGATTAGCCACTTCGAACTGTTCGGGCTGGCGCAGGTTTGGCGCAACTGGCGTGGAAAGGTTGCTGCGCCGCCCAAGCTGACGCAACCGCTGTTCTACAAGCTGGTTCGCCATCCGCTCTATTCGGGCTTCATCCTGGCATTCTGGGCGACCCCGACCATGTCGCTTGGGCATATGCTGCTCGCAGCGGGCATGACCGCTTATGTCCTCATCGCCATCCGCTACGAGGAGCGCGATCTGGTCGCGCATTTCGGCCACGATTACGAAGATTACCGCACGCGGGTGGGGATGTTGATTCCCGGCATGGGGCGCAAGAGCTAAATCTGATCGCCGGTGCCGGTCTGGCTACCTGCGCGCGGCTCCAAGACCAGGTGCTCCCAATTGACCGCAATGTTCCCGATTCCGGAACGGCAGCTTATGACGGAAAGCGGACACTCCGGCCACGGCGTAAACTGTCTTCGCGTTTAGGCCCGGAAGGCTGATGATCAGGCCCGAACCTCGCCCACCCCGGCGTCATTCCAGCGCAGCGCTTTCAGCACAGTCTCGACGATGTGCGGCGCGTTGAGGCCGGCGGCATCATACTGCTTTTCGGGCGAATCGTGGTCCTGGAACACGTCCGGCAGGCGCAGGGTGCGGATCTTGAGGCCGCTGTCGGTGATGCCCTCGTCGCTGGCCATGGTGAGCACGTGGGCGCCGAGGCCGCCGATCGAGCCTTCCTCCACCGTGACCACGACTTCGTGCGTCGCCATCAGCTTGCGGATCAGCTCTTCGTCGAGCGGCTTGGCAAAACGCAGGTCGGCGACCGTGGTCGACAGGCCCTTGGCCTCGAGCTGGTCCGCCGCCTTCAGGCTTTCCGCCAGACGCGTACCGAGCGAGAGCAGCGCGATCTTGGTGCCGTGGCGCACAATGCGGCCCTTGCCGATTTCCAGCCGCTGCGGAATTTCGGGAAGCGGCACGCCGACGCCGTTGCCGCGCGGATAGCGGAAGGCGATCGGCCCATCGTCGTAAAGCGCGGCGGTGTGCGTCATGTGCACCAGCTCCGCCTCGTCCGCCGCCGCCATGACGACAAAATTGGGCAAGGTGGCAAGGTAGGTGATGTCGAACGAACCAGCGTGCGTTGCGCCGTCGGCACCGACCAGCCCCGCGCGGTCGATGGCAAAGCGCACCGGCAGGTTCTGGATCGCCACGTCATGGACGACCTGATCGTAGGCGCGCTGCAGGAAGGTCGAATAGATCGCCGCGAACGGCCGCATCCCCTGCGCGGCGAGGCCGGCAGCGAAGGTCACCGCGTGCTGTTCGGCAATGCCGACGTCGAAGTAACGTTCGGGGAACGCGGTCTCGAACTTGTCGAGCCCGGTGCCGCTCGGCATGGCGGCGGTGATTGCGCAGATCGTGCTGTCGCGCGTCGCCTCTGCAAGCAGGGCGTTTGCGAAGACGCCGGTGTAGCTCGGCGGGCCGCTCGCGCTTTTCACCTGTTCACCGGTGATCACGTCGAACTTCTGGACGCCGTGGTACTTGTCCGAAGCAGCCTCGGCCGGGCCATAGCCCTTGCCCTTCTGCGTCACGACATGGATCAGGCACGGGCCTTCCGCCGCATCGCGCACGTTCTCAAGGATCGGCACCAGCTGTTCGAGGTTATGCCCGTCGATCGGGCCGACGTAATACATGCCCAGTTCTTCGAACAAGGTGCCGCCGGTCAGCCAGCCGCGGGTGAATTCGTCAGTCTTGCGCGCCGCCTTGTGCAGCGGTTCCGGCAGCTTGCGCGAGATGCGCCGGGCAATGTCGCGCACCTTGAGGAAGGGCTGCGATGATACGAGCCGTGCGAGGTAGGCCGACAGCCCGCCCACCGGCGGCGCGATCGACATATCGTTATCGTTGAGGATCACGACCAGCCGGTTGCCCGCCTGCTTGGCGTTGTTCATCGCCTCATAGGCCATGCCCGCGCTCATCGCGCCGTCACCGATCACCGCGATACCGCGCCCCGGCGTGCCGGCCAGCTTGTTCGCCACGGCAAAACCCAGCGCCGCCGAGATCGAGGTGGAGCTATGCGCCGTGCCGAACGGATCGTATTCGCTTTCGCTCCGCTTGGTGAAGCCCGAAAGCCCGCCGCCCTGCCGGATCGTGCGGATGCGGTCACGCCGGCCAGTGAGGATCTTGTGCGGATAGGCCTGATGGCCAACGTCCCAGATCAGCCGGTCATCGGGCGTATTGAACACGTAATGGATCGCCACGGTCAGTTCGACCACGCCAAGGCCCGAGCCGAGGTGCCCGCCGGTCTGGCCGACGGCAGAGATCATTTCCGCGCGCAATTCATCGGCCAATTGTCGCAATTGGGCGGGATCGAGCTTGCGAAGTTCGTCGGGCGTACCGACATTGTCGAGAAGCGGTGTGGCCGGATTGGCAGTCATGCGCTTGGCCTTACAACCATATTCAGGCAGTGTCGATTGACTGCCGTACCCAAGGATTCCCCAAAATGACGATCCCCGCCTCCTCTGCCCCGCTGTGCTTTGTGCTGACCGCCGACCGCGCCCGCGCCAAGCCGTTCTACACCGATGTGCTGGGCCTGAAGCTGCTGGGCGAGGATGATCACGCGGTCACGTTCGACCTTGGCAACCGCACCCCGATGCGGCTGACCGACCTGCCCGGCCACCAGCCCAGCGGCCACACCGTGCTCGGCTGGCATGTTTCCGACATCCGCGCGGTGATGCGCGACCTGAGCGCCAAGGGCGTAACCTTCCACGTGTTCGAAGGCTTCAACCAGGACGCAGATGGCGTGTGGCAGGCCCCCGGCGGCGGCGCGAAGATCTGCTGGTTCTCCGACCCCGATGGCAACGGCCTCAGCCTGACCCAGTTCGGTTGAGGCTCTAAAGCCCCAGCCGCTTCGACACAGCGGGATCGAAGCGCAGCACCCTGAACCCGCCGCTGTCCGAAACGAACAGCAAGCGCCGCGCCGCGTCCCAATGCCCCACCCCGGCATGGACCGGCACGCCGTGGTTGAAATAGGCAACTTCGGTGGGCTTTGCCGGATCGCGGATGTCATAGATCCGCAGGCCAGCCTCGCCGAAATTGATCGCCGCGAACCGCGCCTGCATCGGGTTGTCGATCAGGTGATAGGCCAGCCACGGATCGCGGCCCGATGCCTTGCGCGCGGCGCAGTGTTCGGGCTGGTTGATGGCGATCTGCGCCATCGAGACGTTGCGGGCGGCTGCGGGATCGGTGACGTCAGTGATAATCGCCTCGAACCCCCAGCCCAGCGCTGTCGGGCGCGGGAAGGGCCGGCAGGTGTCGCCGCGTTCGGGCTGGCCCATGATGCCGCTCGTCCCACCCTCGTTCGAATGAATCACATATTCGCGCCCGCCGGAGCGGAACCAGTCGAGCCCGTGGCCCGGCCCCGGCGCTTCGCCGATCACGCGAATTGGCTGCGCCTTGAGATCGACGATCCGCACTTTCGGCTCGGGCGCCCAGAGCGCGCTGGTCCCGCCGGCTTGATCGCCAACATACATGCGGCTGTCATCGGCATTGAAATCCAGCGAGTGCGAGAATTGCGGCCAGAGCATCGAGCTTTGCAGCGGACTGCCACCCATCGCATAGTTCGCGCCGCGCGGGGCCGGCCGGGTGGCATCGTCGCACAGGCTGCGCTTTGCCTTGTTGGCCTGGCGGTGCACTTCCTGCCAAGGTCCGGGAACCTGCTCGGCAATCTCGCAGCGGCGGTCGATGATCTTCCAGTTCGCCGGCGTGCCCAGGTCCGAAATGTCGACCTCCCACACGCCGAACGAGGAATAGATTCGCGTTCCCGCGCGGTTGAGCCGGATGTCGTGCGGCAGGTTCTTGCGCGAGACGCCGGGGACGGTCGTATCGGGCCACTTGATCTCACCCAGCACGCGCGGCTTAAGGCAGTCGCGGATGTCGATCACCGTGCTGCCCGACACCATCACCGCGCGCTCGCTGGTCACCACAAGGCGCAGCGATTCCGAACCGTTGTGCACCGGGATAGTCTCACCCACGACGCGAGGGCGAGCGGGCTTGCTGGTATCGATCACCGAGATACGGCTTTCATCTGGCGTTCCGCCTGCCCCCCGGGTCCGCACATAGACGCAGGTGCCGGTCCCCGCGACGCTGCCGGTCAGCGGCAATTCGGCGATCTGGCGGATGCCGCAATTCCAGGCGGGCTTTTGCCCCGCAGGCACTTCGCCCTGAACACCCGGTTCGGGCAAGTCACCCTTGGCGCAAGTTGCAGGTGAGCGGCCCGACGGGGTCGAAGGTTCAGCGGCGTGAGCGCTGGTGGCCAGACTAGCCAGGGCCAGCGCGGATAGAGGAACGATCAACTGGGCAGACAGGACTCGCAGGTTCGACATGATCGCTCTCCCAACGATCTCATGCCGCGCAGCCTATTGATTCTCACCCTCCTTGCAATCGGCGCAGATGCCGCGCACTTCGACCACCGGGCGAATATCGGCAAAACCCGCAGATTTCGCGGCTTCTACCAGTGCATCGGTGAGGCGATCATCGTCGTTATGCACGGCGCGGCCGCACGAATCGCAGATCAGGAAGATGCAGTCGTGCCGGCAGCCCGGGTGGCTGTTGGCCACATAGGCATTGGCGCTCTCCACCCGGCGGGCGAGGTTGGTGCGCACGAACAGGTCAAGGATGCGATAGACCGAGTTCGCCGCCACGCGCTTGCCGCGTAGTTTCGAAACGTCCTCGGCCACGTCATAGGCAGACGCCGGCTTGTCACGCTGGGCCAGTGCGGCGAAAACATCGGCGCGCATTTCGGTCCATTGTTCGCCGGCGGCCTGCAACGCGGATTGCGCAGCCCCGGCAAGATCCTCGCCGTGATGCTCGTCGTGATGGTGATGGTGGCCGCTCATGCCGCCTATATAGGGAGCAATCAGCCCCGGGTGAAGCTCGCCTTGTACAGCGCCGGGAAAAGCCGCTTAAGCGCGGCGATCTTGGGCACATCCCAATAGGTGATATAGGGATGCTGCGGGTTCTTCGCGGCGAAATCCTGATGCTCGCCCTCGGCGGCGAAGAAGCCGCGATGGGCCTCGATCTTCGTGACGATCGGCGCGCGCCACAGCCGTGAGGCCTTCATCTGCGCGAGATAGGCGCTGGCGGTCGCCTGCTGCTCGGGCCCGAGCGGGACGAGCGCCGAGCGGTACTGCGTGCCTACGTCAGGTCCCTGCCGGTTAAGCTGGGTGGGGTCGGTGATGACCGAGAAGAACACTTGCAAAAGCTGGTCATAGCGCACCTGCGCGGGATCATAAGTTACGCGCACGGCTTCGGCGTGATTGGTGACGCCGCTCGAAACGTTGTCATAAGTTGCGCTGCGCTTGTCACCGCCGTGATAGCCGGACACAACGCTGGTCACGCCCTTCATGTGGCTGAACACGGCTTCGGCGCCCCAGAAACAGCCGCCAGCGAAAACCGCAGTCTTGAGACCGGCGGGTTCGCTGGCTTTGCGCGCGGGAACTGGGGCGTTGACCGAGGCTTCGCGCGCAGGCGCGGCGGTGCCTTGCTGGCAAGCGGAAAGGGTCAACGATAGGGAAAGAAGCGCGGCGAGGCGCCTCACGTCATCGTGCCGGAGCGGCTACGGCCGAAGGCACCATGCCGCCGGAAGGCTGATCCGCATCCATCGTCATGAACAGCACCGCACACCCGGCGAGAAAGCCGATGCCGAACGAGCGGAGGAGGTCTGCCTTGAGGAACGACATGAAACGGTTCGCCTGCGTAGAATTGCGTGCCCGCTGCATGTGCGAACACGGCTTGCCAAGAAGTGAACAATCGAGTCGCGCCAGCCCGCCTGCGATGAGCCGTTAACCGTCTGCGGTAAACCGCACCAATCAATGCCGGAAGTGACGCATCCCGGTGAAGACCATCGCCAGACCAGCGGCGTCTGCGGCGTCGATCACTTCCTGATCGCGCATCGATCCGCCCGGCTGGATCACCGCCGTCGCGCCGGCTTCAGCGGCGGCGAGCAGGCCGTCAGCGAAGGGGAAGAACGCGTCCGAGGCAACCGCCGAACCGAAGGCGCGGCTCTGGGCCCAGCCGTATTTTTCTGCGGCTTCTGCGGCCTTCATTGCGGCGATGCGCGAAGAGTCACGGCGGTTCATCTGGCCCGCGCCGATACCGGCTGTGATGCCGTCCTTGGCATAGACGATGGCGTTCGATTTCACGTGCCGCGCGACGGTCCAGGCGAACAGACAGTCCTTGAGTTCCTGCTCGCTCGGCTGGCGCTTGGTGACGACCTTGAGGTCGTCCAGCGTGATTGCGCCGTTGTCGCGCGATTGCACCAGCAGGCCGCCGGTAATCTGCTTCACCGAAAGGCCTGGGCGGCGCGGATCGGGCAGGTCGCCGGTCAGCAGCAGGCGCAGGTTCTTCTTCTTGGCGAAGGCCGCGATGGCGTCCTCGTCAGCATCGGGGGCGACGACGACTTCAGTGAAGATCTCGCAGATCGCCGCAGCCGTTGCGCCATCAAGCTTGGCGTTGACCGCAACGATGCCGCCGAAGGCCGAGACGCTGTCGCACTGCAGCGCGCCGTTCCATGCCTCAAGCAGGCTCGATCCCTGCGCCACACCGCAAGGATTGGCGTGCTTGACGATGATCACCGCAGGGTCCTGCCCCCGGAATTCGGCGCAGAGTTCCAGCGCCGCGTCGGCATCGTTGTAATTGTTGTAGGACAATTCCTTGCCCTGTAGCTGGCGCGCCTGGGCAATGCCATTGCCGTGCGGACCCTTGGGCACATAGAGCGCGGCGCGCTGGTGCGGGTTCTCGCCGTAGCGCAGTTCTTCGCGGCGCGTGGCGGTGATCGCCAGCATTTCCGGGAAGGTTTCGCCCTGATCGGCAAAGGCGAACCACTGGCTGATCATCGCATCATAAGCGGCGGTTGCGGCATAGGCCTTGCCCGCCATCTTGCGGCGGAAGTCATAAGTCGTCGCCCCGTCCTGCGCCTCAAGCTCAGCCAGCAGGCCAGCATAGTCGGCGGGATCGGTGAGGATGGTGACATAGGCGTGGTTCTTGGCGGCAGAGCGCACCATCGAAGGCCCGCCGATGTCGATATTCTCGATCACCTCGTCGCGCTCCGCGCCCTTGGCGACGGTGGCTTCGAACGGGTAGAGGTTGACGACGACAAGGTCGATCGCACCGATTTCATGTTTCGCCATGGCAGCGGCGTGCTCGGGATTGTCCCGCACGGCCAGCAGCCCGCCATGGACCTTGGGATGCAGCGTCTTGACCCGGCCGTCCATCATTTCGGGAAAGCCCGTCAGGTCGGAAATGTCCATGACGGCAAGGCCAGCGTCGCGCAGCGCCTTGGCGGTGCCGCCGGTGGAAACCAGCTCCACTCCGCGCTGGCTGAGCACTTGGCCCAGTTCCACCAAGCCGGCCTTGTCGGACACCGAAAGCAGCGCCCGGCGGATCGTCACATTACCCATTTTCGAAACTACCCCATTTTCTTCAGCAGCCAGGAGAAGTTTCCTCCCCCGCGCGAGGCGAGCCCCTGCACCACCAGTTGCTGGATGGCAATCGGCCGGCCATGCTTGTCGGCCCAGATTGAATCCTCGATCCCCACTTCGCCGCCGCCTGAGCGGAACTGCCAGTAGGAGCCATCGGGCAAGGCAAGGCCCGCGCCTTGACGGTCATCGCTCAGCCGCGCCTCGATGCCCGCGCCAAGGTGGAAGCGGATGGCATAGGCCACCTTGCCGCGCGATCCCTTGCCCTTGGCGGGAACCAGCAGGTCCTCGCCGCGCAGTTCGGTGCCATCGTCGCGCAGGATCAGGATGCGCCGGTGCAGCAGGCCATAACGCGAGGCATAGCCATCATGGCTCGCCTCTATACGGGTGGCACCGGAACCGCGTTCGCCATCAAGCATCCGGCGTTCGACATCGACCTGATTGACGCCTGCGCCAATCTTGCCGTTAATCAGCACGGCGGTGGAATTCGAATCGTCGAGCACCAGCGTCGAATGGGCCGCCGTGGCGCGCAGGCCGGCATCGAGCCGGGCCGGGATCAGGCCGCCAGCGGCCGCCGCGCCGCCGCAATTGACGATCAGGCGGTGTTCGGCATGGCTGAATTCGAAAGCCAGCGTCGAGGCGCAGCCGGTGCGGGCATGGCGCGCCATCGGCGGCGGTGCAGTATCGAACTGGAGCACGCTCTTGCCCGCAAGCGCGCGTTGATAGCCCCATTGGCGAACATCGCGCAGGGGGCGCGTACGGGCACCGCTGGCCTCGATCAGACGCGAGATCTGATCGGTGCCGATCGCCCAGCCGCCCTGCCACGAGCCCAGCGAGCCATCGCCGTGCGTCAGCGCCAGCAGCGGCGGCACCAGCATGGCCAGCATCGCCGCGATGGCCTCAGGCGGTTCGCGGCCCACGGCCTTGTAGCAGGCACCCAGCCGCACCAGCAGCTCGATAGCCTCGATCTGGGCGAGCGGACTACGCGAAAGGACGCCGCCGTCATCGCCAACCATTTCGCCGATGGCGCGGACCATGCCGGCCTCGCCGAACAGGCGGCGCGGCTTGCCATCGGACAGCAGCAGCCCGGCGGCGGTGATCGCGGCCCAGCCGGCGAACCGCGCAAGCAGGTCTTCGCCGCGCTCGACATGGCGGTCGAGCCAGCGCGCGTGGCCGGTGATCGCCGCCATGGCGCGCATCCGGAAGGCCTTGTCGCCGGAGAGGATCAGCGGGGCATGGACCAGCCACGACAGCAGCCGCGTACCGGCGCTGTCGACGGTCCACAGGCCCGCCTTGCCCGGCTTCTTCGGCTCCTTCGGATTGGCGGTGAGCCAGGCACCCAGGATCCGTTCGGCCACCGGCACGCACTGTTCGCGCGGGGCGGCGGCTTCAAGGTCGGCCAGCCAGGCGAAGGAATGGACATAGCGTTCCATCGGCGGAGCCATCCGCGCGACGCCGCCGAAATCGGCTTGGCTGACCGGCAGCTTGACCCCGTGCAGCAGGAAATGACCGGCGCGCAGCGCTGTGCCGGCAACCTTGTCACCCGGCAGCGGATTGTCCGCCGAAGCGATCAGCCGTTCGCGCGCTGCCTTGGAGAACGGACGCGCCAAGGCCTGTCCGGGCACGCCCATCTTGTAGGCCAGGCGCAGCAGCCGCTCGCCCGCACTGAGCCGCGGCGGGGCGAAATCGGCGAGCGCCAGCATCCGGCCTGGCGCGATAACCGCATCGGGCGCCGCCTTGGGCACCTCCGCGGTTTCGTCCTCTTGCCGATTGCCGATCACCAGATCCTCCCGAACGCCGCGCGGCAGCGGCAAGGCGCTGCGCGTTTCGACCAGCACATCATCGTCCGCCTCGCCTCCGGCCGCAAGCGGCGCATTGTGGAGAGAGGCCTCCACCGCCGTTATCCCTGCCCCTTGAGAGCAGCAATGTTGGCGGCGTAGCGATCCGGCCCGCCCCTGAAGGTCGCGGTCCCAGCCACCAGCACGTCGGCACCGGCGGCAACGCATTGCGGCGCGGTTGTCAGGTCGACCCCGCCATCAACCTCAAGCCGGATATCGCGGCCCGACTTGTCGATCATCTTGCGCACCGCCTCGATCTTGCGAAGCTGGCTGGTGATGAAGCTCTGCCCGCCGAAACCGGGATTGACGCTCATCACCAGAACCAGGTCGATCTCATCGATCAGGTAATCGAGCATCTTGGCCGGGGTTGCCGGATTGAGCGAAATGCCCGCCTGCTTGCCGAGCGACTTGATCAGCTGGACCGTGCGGTGGGCGTGCGGCCCGGCTTCCGGGTGAAAGGTGATGATGTCCGCGCCGGCATCGGCAAATGCCTCGATATAGGCGTCGACGGGCGAGATCATAAGGTGAACGTCAAAGGTCTTGGCCGTGTGCGGGCGCAGCGCTTTCACCACCATCGGACCGATGGTGATGTTCGGCACGAAATGGCCGTCCATGACGTCGACATGGATCCAGTCGGCGCCCGCCGCATCAATCGCGCGCACTTCCTCGCCAAGCCGGGAGAAGTCAGCGGAGAGGATCGAAGGGGAAATGAGAGGTGCAGCCATACTGCACACTGGCCTTAACGCCCTATCTAGGGGCGGCAAGCAAGTCCGGCCGCTTTTCCACACTAGATATGCGATTCCCGGATCGGACCGGCACGTGCAACTCCTCCCTGCGGCGTCCCCCTGCTGGAATCTGCGGGGCGGTTTGGCTAAGTGGTTGCGAAATTAGGGGCGAAATGAGGCGGGTCTGTCCCAATTTGGTCAAATTCAGCCGCCATTAACGCGACGAATCGCATTTCACAGGGGACAAAGCGACTGATAGCAGCCGTGTCTGGTGCCGACATCTGGCGCACCTGACGTTTCCCTCCGACATCGAAGCCCACTTTTTCTGGAGTTCAGGACGAACGACCATGGCCATTTCGACTTCTCTTCGCGCGGCAATCGCGCTCGCCCTTGCCGCTGTAACCACGCAGCCTGCCCTGGCCCAGGCGGCCCCTGCGGGTTGCACCGGCACGCCCAGCAATCACTGGGTAACGGTTATTGCCGACGGCCTGCGCAACGGCAACGGCAAGCTCGCGATCACGCTTTATCCCGACGTTTCCAAGCGTTTCCTTGCCAAGAAGGGTTCGCTTTACGTCGGCTTCGTCGATGCCAGCGCCGGGACCACGCGCGGCTGCATCTTCGTTCCGAACCCGGGCGTCTATGCCATCGCGCTGTATCATGACGAGAACGGCAACGGCAAAATCGATCGTTCGGGCATTGGCCTGCCGACCGAAGGGTTCGGCTTCACCAACAACCCGGCGACCCTCATGAGCCTGCCTTCGTTCAGTTCAGTGCGGCTGAACATTCCCAAGGCCGGTCTGATCACCCGGATCCACATGAAGTACCCCTGATAGGGTCGCTTATCCGTAGATTTCGGACAACATGGCCGGGGCCTGCGCCTCGGCCAGTTCGTGGGCGCGCGGATCATCGACGTCGAGCCACCACGAGGCGCGCTCATCGCTGCCGATGTCATGCGTTGCGGCACGGCCTCGGTCGGCGAGCCACTGCATACCGTCCGACAGGCTGCCCGACTTGCCCTCTGCAATCGCCGCGGCAATCGCGGCGGGCAGTTCCTGCGTGGCAAGAAACGCGCCGCAATCGACGGCATCATAGTCCAGGATGGTCTTGCCGATCGCGGTGATGAAGCCGCGGTCATCGGTTTTCACCCAGGTCGCATCGTCCGGATCGATCAGCGGACTGGAGGTGCGCCGGTCAATTCCGAGCGTCACGCCCCGGTCTGCCCCGCCGGCCTTGGCCAGCCCGGCGAGCACGGGCGCAGCAAAGATGTGATCGGCCATCATCAGCAGGAAATCAGCGTCCACGCGTGAGGCGCCGGCCATGACCGAAAAGCCGTTGGGCCGAGACCAGTCGTCTACCCGCTGCGCCTCGATAACAATCCCGGCTTCGCGCGCCAGCTGCGGCAGGTAGGCCTCGACCCGATCGGCTTCGTGCCCGGTGACGACGACGACCTTGCCCGCACCTGCCGCCGCAGCTTGGCGCACGCCGAGTTCGATCAGCGGCTTGCCTGCCACCGGCGTCAGCGGCTTGGATTCGGAAATGTCGCGCAGGCGGCTGCCGAACCCGGCGGCGATGATCACGGCGTCCATCGATGCGTCTCTTTCGTAAACGAAAACGGCGCCGGAAATGCCCGGCGCCGTTCTTGTGTCTTTGTGTCCGCGATTACTCGGCAGCGATGGCCGGATCAGCGATGTATTCTTCAACCATCTGGGCAGCCAGATCGTCGTTGAACTGCTGCGGCGGGTGCTTGCAGAAATAGGCCGACGGACCGATCAGTGCACCACCTTCACCGCGCTCGAGAGCGACCTTGGCGCAGCGGATCGCGTCCATGACGCAGGCCGCCGAGTTCGGGCTGTCTTCGACCGAGAGGCGAAGTTCCAGTTCCATCGGCACGTTGCCCCACTGCAGGCCTTCAAGGCGCAGGAAACACAGCTTGTTGTCCTTCTGCCAGGGAACATAGTCCGACGGGCCGACGTGGATGTTCTCGTCAGCAAGGCGCTGGGCGAGCATCGCCTGCACTGCTTCGGTCTTCGATTCCTTCTTGGAACCCAGACGCTGGCGGTCGAGCATGTTCATGAAGTCGGTGTTGCCACCGGTGTTGAGCTGGTAGGTCCGCTCCACCGTGACGCCGCGGGCGGCGAACAGGCT
This sequence comes from Novosphingobium aquae, assembly GCF_037572715.1. Classification (NCBI taxonomy): domain Bacteria; kingdom Pseudomonadati; phylum Pseudomonadota; class Alphaproteobacteria; order Sphingomonadales; family Sphingomonadaceae; genus Novosphingobium; species Novosphingobium aquae. The sequence continues at coordinate 63,498 of NZ_JBBHJY010000004.1, forward strand.
GGACAGCACGCGGTGAACGATGGTTGCACCGACCTGCGCCTTGATGTCGTCGCCGACGATCGGCAGGTTCTTGGCACGGAACTTGGCTTCCCATTCGGGGCGGCTGGCGATGAACACCGGCATGCAGTTGACGACGGCAACGCCGGCTTCAAGCGCGCATTCCATGTAGAACTCTGTGGCTTCCTGCGAACCGACGGGCAGGAAGTTGATCAGCACTTCAGCGCCAGAATCCTTGATGGCCTGCACGATGCTCTCGTGCGTGGCTTCGGTATCGTTCGCAACGATGAAGCCCTTTTCACCAACCGTGGTCATGTGCGGGGCAACGCCGTCCGACACCTTGCCCATGATGACCTTCGCGCCGGTGGCGGGGACGGACTGCTGGAACACCTTGGTGTTGTTAGGCATTTCGAAGATGGCTTCGGCAATGTCCTTACCAACCTTGCGTGCGTCAACATCGATGCCGAGAACGAAATCGACGTCGCCCGCGCCGTAGCCGCCGATCCGATCATGGATCAGACCCTGCGAGCTGTTGTTGTTGCGGTAGTATTCAACGCCCTGAACCAGTGAACTGGCACAGTTGCCGACGCCAATCATGGCGACCTTGATGGGCTTCATTATGTCTCGATCCTTCCGAGCGACGCAGAGCGGCCCCGACAGGAACCGTCGCAGAAAAAATATCGCGCGCCAAAAGCAAGAAGTTTGGCGCAGGTCAAGCCGAATAGCCGAATGACGCAAGCGGCCATAGCCGCACACGCCCCAACAAATTCGGTGCCGAATCGGGCCTTTTCCCTTACGGAAAGCAGCCGCACCCCGGCAATGTGCCTGCGCAATGCAGGCCTACTAGCATAGCACAATCGCATGGTTGATCAAACGTTATGCCGCCGCAGCTCTCATTTCCCTTTCTTCATAAAGGCATAGTCGGTGCGGCGCAGGTTTTCGGCCATGATCGGCGAGGCCTCGCGCGCGACCTGACCAAGGCGGGTGATGAAGCGCCATTGCATGAAGAAGAAGGTGACGACGCTGTAGATGGCGATCATCACGAAGCCGGCTTCCCAAGCATCCAGAACGACGAAGGGGATCAACGTCCACATGAACGTGTTGCGGCGGCCCGACACCAGTCTGAACCGGCGCTCAATTGTGCCGGCGTCATCCAGCTGCCCGCCAGTCACACGACGGTAGAATTCGCCCTGCACCGCCTCGGCCAACGCGAACAGCACGATCAGCGCACAGGACGCCCAGGCCCAGCCAGCGCTCAACCATGCCGCCATGCACAGATAACACGCATATTCGACCACCTTGTCGGCAACGTGTTCAAGGTCACCATAGGGGGAAAAGTCGAGCCGGGATCGCGCAAGTTTTCCGTCGAGCCCGTCAAGCGGGCCGATCACGATGATCAGCGCCAGCGCCAACGGCCATGCCCCGGTGGCAAAGCACCAGGCGGCATAGAGCCCGAGCAGGAAGACGAAGACTGACACCATGTTCGGCGTAATCGGCGTGGGCAGCAGCAGCCGGGTCAGCAGGTTTTCGATGGGCGGATGGAAAAAGCGCGCCGGCCAGTCAAGGCAGCCCTTTTGTGCCGACTCTATCAGGACCGCAGTGCCGGCGTGGCCATCCGCCGCGCTGCGCAAGGGAAGCCAGACCATCGGCAAGTGTCGCCGCCGCGCCGGCGCATAATCGTCGAGGCCGGAAAGATCATGGTGCTGAACTGCCGAGGCTGAGACCGCCTCAAGGCCCTTGGCAAACACGCCGGAGGATAGGGTCCGGGTCAGTGTTCCGGCCGGGAAGATCGCCAGACCGGCAGACTGCGTCTTTGCTTCATCGCGCGTCGCCAGAACCGGGCGCGGCGCAGAGTGCAGGCTGGTATCGGCAAAGAAGGCCAACAGCATCCGCTCATCGACCAGCAACCCTTCATCGATGGCCAGGGCCATCCGCCCGGCAAGCGTTTCCGTCAGCTTTTCCGCGGAATCGGTAACCGTCAGCTCAAGCTGGTCTCGCGCTGCTTCTTGCCGGGCGTGATCGAGCGCGCCTGCTTGCCCTGTGCCAAGCGCAAGGACCACCCGCGTCAGGCCCAACGCATGAAGCTGGCGGATTTGCCGGCTGATGATGGGAATGCCGCCCGTCTGCAGCGACGATACCGGCGCGCCTTCGGCATGGCTTACAGCAAATACAAGGCCGACGATTTCACCCCGATGAGGCGCCGGGCCTGCCATGGCAACGCCGGCTTCGGCGAAGGTGGCATCGGCGAGGGCATCGCCGGACAGCGAGTTCAATCCCGGAGAAAGCGGCGGCGAATACTTCACTGGGTAGGCTAGTCCGTCGTAATTTAGGGAGCAAAACTCCTGTCGATGCCCCCTGTTCCTTGGTCCCCAACCCCTATATGAGAGGCACATTGCGCCGGGTGGCAAGACATAACTTCGGGGGCGTTTGCAGTTTCTGACATGAACACAGGCCTGACAAAGCGGCCACTACGCAAGCGCGAGCTGCAGGATTCGCTCAACCATTACCTCTATCATCCGCTCTCTTGGCAGCTGGCGCGGTTGCTGGCGCGAACCCCCATCACGCCCAACATGGTGTCGGTTGTCGGCGCGATGTTCGTCGTCGGCGCGGCCTATGCTTACGCCCAGCCGGTCTATCCGCAGGCCGCGCTGATCGGCCTGCTCCTGCACATGACCTGGCACGTGGTGGACGGTGCGGATGGCGATTTGGCGCGCCTCACGGGCCGGTCAAGCCCGATCGGCGAGATGGTTGACGGGCTATGCGACTATCTCAGCCACGTCGTGCTGTACCTCACGCTCGGCTGGCTGCTCAGCCTGTCGCTGGGCGGTTGGGCCTGGGTGTGGACGGCCGTGGCGGGCATCAGCCACGCGGTGCAATCGAACCATGTCGAAGTGCAGCGCCGGCAGTATCAGTACTGGGTCTATGACACGCCGTGGATCCGCCATAACCACGATGCGGAATCGGCGACGGCGAAAAGCCCCTTCGCCGCGCTGGTCAACGCCTACCTCGCCATCGCCAGCGGCATGACGCCGCACGCCCTGCGCATTGATGCGGCGGTAGAAGCGGCCAAGGGCGATCCGCAGCGTCTCGAAGCCATTCGCGCCCAGGTCCGCGTCGAGGCGCCACCGCTGCTGATGCTGTGCAAGTTCCTCGGCCCCAACCCGCGCGCGATCGTGCTGGGCCTGTCAATGCTGGTGGGCGGAGCCGGGGGGAACGGGGCGCTATACTACTTCGTTTATCAGGCGTTGGTGCTCAACCTGTTGCTGGCGGTGTCGGTGCGGGCGCACAACAAGGCCGCCAAGCGCATCGCCGTGCAGATCGGCGCCTGACCCTTATCTGAAATGCCCGGCTCAGGCGGTCTCTCGACAGCAGCATAAGGGCGGCTATCATGCCGCCATGCTCACACGCGACATCCTTGACCAAGCCCGCTCCATCGAACCCGAGATCGTCGCGCTACGCCGCGCAATCCATGCCGATCCGGAGCTGGGTCTGCACACCCCCAAGACCTGCGACAAGGTGCGCGCCGCGCTCGCCGGACTGCCGCTGGAATGGCGGCAAGGTCCTTCGACCACCGGAATGGTTGCAACGCTGAAAGGCGAGGCTGGAGCCGGGCGGCGAGTCCTCCTGCGCGGTGACATGGATGCCCTGCCCATGCCCGAGGAGACCGGGCTCGATTTCGCCTCGAAAGTCGAAGGCGCGATGCACGCCTGCGGACACGATGCCCACACGGCCATGCTTGTCGGTGCTGCACGCCTTTTGTGCGAGCGTCGCAGCGCCTTTGCAGGCGAGGTGCAGTTCATGTTCCAGCCGGGCGAGGAAGGCTGGCATGGCGCGCGCTTCATGCTCGATGACGGGCTGATTGATCCACTGCCACACGCTGCCTTTGCCCTCCACATCATGCCCAATGCGCCGCACGGCGTGATCGCCGGCCGCACCGGGCCGCTGCTCGCCGCCGCCGACCAGCTCGAGATCTTTGTCGAGGGCGCGGGCGGCCACGCATCGATGCCGCACCAGACGCGGGATCCGATCCCCGTCGCGGCTGAGATCGTCATGGCCCTGCAGGCAATGGTCACCCGCCAATTCAACGTCCACGACCCCGTGGTCATCACCGTGGCGAGTGTCTCCGCAGGATCGGCACACAACGTGATCCCTGACCGCGCGGTGCTGAAAGGCACGATGCGCTCGCTCTCCCATGCCAGCCGCGCCCGGCTGCGCGATGCGGTGGAATTGCTCGCGGTCGGCATTGCGGGAGCGCACGGGCTGAGCGCCAAAGTCACTATTCTTGAAGGCTTCCCGGTGACGATCTGCGACGCCGCGGCGGTCGATTTCGGCGAGAAGGTGTCGCGCGACATGCTCGGGCAGGATAGCTTCCAGCGCCTTGCCGACCCGATTATGGGCGCGGAGGATTTCGCCTATGTCCTCGAAAAAGTACCAGGTGCGATGTTCTTCCTCGGCGTCGCGCCGCAAGGCGACAACTGGGCCAGTTGCTGCGGCATCCACTCCACCCGCATGATGATCGACGAAGGCGCCATGCCGATCGGCTCCGCCCTGCTCGCCGCGCTGGGAGAGAGGTTTCTCGCTGACGGCTTCGCCGCATGACCGAGCCCGAACGGCTGGCGGCAATCGAGGCCGTGCGCAACGTCAAAGCCGCCTACTTCCGCGGCGTCGATACGGAGGACGGCGATCTCGTCCGCTCGATCCTCGCCGCCGATTGCCGGCTCGACTATCGCGGCTGCTGCGCCGATCCCAAGAGCGGAATCGACTTCATGCCGGCGATGAACATCGTGCTCAAAGGACGCGACAACTGGGTCTCGGGCGCTTTCGCCAAGGCCGGCATCACCAGTGTCCATCAGGGCCACCAGGCCGAGATCGAGGTCACCGGGCCCGGCACCGCCCGTGCCACTTGGGCGATGACCGACCGACTCTTCATGCCGCCCGGGACGCCCTTTGCCCTGATGCAGGGTTTCGGTTTCTATCACGAGACCTATGTCCGCGAACAAGACGGATGGAAGATTGCCACGCTCTCAATCGAACGGATAAGAGTGGAGGCGCTTTAGCCCCAACGAGGGCAGGAGAGGAAAATGCACGTGCTGGGCGGGATGCAAGATTGGGAAATGCGGGTCGAGCATATCGTCGACCACGCGGCGCGCGAACATGGCACGCGTGAACTGGTGACGCGCTGGGCCGATGGAAGCGAGACGCGCACCACCTGGGCCGGCATCCGGCACGATGCGCTGAGGATGGTGCAGGCGCTTCGCAAACTTGGCATAAGCAAGGGCGAGCGGATCGCCACGCTGGCGATGAACCATCACCGCCACCTGATCACCTGGTACGGCGCGGTCGGCGTCGGCGGGGTGCTCCACACGATCAACCCGCGCCTGTTCGACGACCAGCTCGACTATATCGTCAATCATGCCGAGGATCGCGTCCTGTTCTATGACGCGGTGTTCCAGCCGATCATCGACCGGATGAAGCCCCGCTGGCCGACGATCAAACATTACATCTGCTTCGATTCTTCCGCCCACGCCCCCGCCTTCCAGGACTGGATCGCACCCGAGGACGGCGAAACGACCTGGGACCTCGGCGATGAGCGCGACCCCTGCATGCTCTGCTATACCAGCGGCACGACCGGCCATCCCAAGGGCGTGCTCTACACTCACCGCTCGACCATGCTCCATGCGCTGACCAGCGTGCAGCCGTCGATCTTCGACTTCGATGCGCGCACGGTGATGCTGCCCATCGTGCCGATGTTCCACGCCGCCAGTTGGGGACTGCCATGGGGCGGCGCGGCCTGCGGAGTGAAGTTCATCTTCTCCGCCGTGAACGACGGCAAGGTGCTCTGCGAGCTCATCCAGAACGAGGGCGTGACCCATTCCGCCGGCGTTCCCACGGTGTGGCTCGCGCTGTTCCAGCACCTCGACACCCACGGCGGGGAGCTCGGCCGGCTGCGCCACATAATCTGCGGCGGCTCCGCCATGCCGCGCACGATGATCGAACGCTTCATGCGGCTGGGGATCAACGTCGCCCATGCCTGGGGCATGACCGAAACCTCGCCCATCGGCACCACCGGCACCAAGCCGTGGAACTGGGACGACATGACCTTTGACGAGCAGGTCCGTGCCAAGGTCATGCAGGGTCGCGTGCCCTTTGGCGTTGAACTGCGCTGCCTTGACCTCAGCGATCCCGAACGCGTGCTGCCGCGTGACGGCAAGACATCGGGCGCGCTGCAGGTGCGCGGGCCATGGGTGATCAAGCGCTACTTCAAGGCCGAGGAGGATGCCGCGCTCGCCCCCGACCAGTGGTTCGACACCGGCGATGTCGCAGTGATCCACCCCGATGGCACACTGCAACTGACCGACCGTACCAAGGACGTGATCAAGTCTGGCGGCGAATGGATCAGCTCGGTCGAGCTGGAAAATGCCGCCATCGGACACCCCGCCGTGGCCGAAGCCGCAGCCATCGGGATCGTTCACCCCAAGTGGGACGAACGCCCGATCCTCGTTGTGGTGCGCAAGCCGGGGAGTGAAGCCACAGCAGACGACATCCGCGAATTCCTTGCCGCAAAGGTCGCCAAATGGTGGCTCCCCGACGCGGTCGAATTCGTCGACGACCTGCCCCACACCGGCACCGGCAAGATCAGCAAGAAAGACCTGCGCGAGCGGTTCAGGGATTATCGTTTGGTGGAGTGATGGTGCACCCGACTGGATTCGAACCAGTGGCCTACGCCTTCGGAGGGCGTCACTCTATCCAGCTGAGCTACGGGTGCATGGCTGCGCGGTTAGCAGAGGGCGGGCGGCGTTGCCAGAGCTAATCTTTTGCCAATGCCAGCCCGTCCGGATCGGCAGGATAGGTGCCCATTGCGAGGAACAGCGCGCCGGTCAGCGCAAGCAACGGCAGCATTGTCCATAGGACGATATCGTAGCTGTTCGACAGGTCATAGACGAGGTTTGACAGCGCCGGCGCCATGCCGTTGGCCGCCAGCAGGATGCCGCCAATCGTGCCGAACAGCGCACCGAAGCGCTTTACGCCAAAGTGCCGCGCGGCGAGATAGGCGCAGGCGTCGTACTCCGCCCCGGCGCTCAGGCCGACGAGGAAACAGGCCGCCCCGGCGCTCGCCGCGTCACCTTGTGATCCCAGCAGGATGGCGATGGCGGCGACCGGCAGCAGCATCGATCCCGCCGCCACGTAACGCGCCTCGAGGTGATCGAGCATCACCCCGCCCAGCAACCTGCCGATCATCGATCCCATGCCGATCAGCCCGGCGACTTTGGCAGCGGCCAGCGGATCGAGCCCTTCGGCGCGCAGTATCGGCACGGCGTTGGTCGTGACAGCCGAAACTGCAAGGCCGAAAGCGAAGGCCGCTCCGGCCAGCTTGAGGAACCGCGCGGACAGCAGTTCCGCCACCATCGGCTTGGCATGGGCCGCGTGCCCCGCCCCAGCGCCGCGCTGTTCGTCGCGGGCGAAGAGGAACCAGACCAGCGGAAAAACGATGGCGAAGGAACCGAGCGCCAGCACTTGGTATGCGGTTCTCCACCCTTCCTCGGCAATCAGCACGGTCGTCAGTGTCGGCACGAAAGTGGCCGAGACCCCCGTCCCGACCAGCGTGACCGCCAAGGCCTTGCCCCGATTGCGGTCAAAGCGGACGTTGACGGCGGTGGTCCATACCGTTGGAAAAATCAGCATCGATGCCACGCCGAGCAGGAAATAGAGCACCAGCCACGAAGTGATCGACGGCCCGGCCAGCGACAGGGCCGCCAAACACAGGCAAAACGCCGGCACGCCCGCGAGCGCAATCCGCCGCGCGCCCAGACGGTCAATCGCGATGCCCACCAGCGGGGCCAGAATGATTGCCGCCATGGAGGGGAAGAAATGGCCGGCGGTAATCTCTGACCGCGACCAGCCGAATTCGCGCTCCAGCGGCAGGACCATCGCGCCAAGTGCATAGTTGTGGACCGACACCAGCATCATGCCAGCCAGACAGGCGGGAATGTTCCACCCGTGCCGCTTCCATTCGCCCAAGGCCAGAACTTCGCCCGATGCCATGTCATTCCCCCCAAATGCCTCGGATCATGCCGCAGCGCTTGTCGGCATCATGGCGGGCCGTGCGCAAAGCGAAAGCGCAATCGCACACCGTCCGCATCGCCTTAGCAATTTTGCAAGGGGCTATGCCGTAAGGGGCAAGCATGACTGGAACGCTCTCCCCATTTGCCGGATCAGCCACTGCCCCGGCGCTCGCCGGATCAGGCCGTGCCTCGTTCGGCCAGGCCTCCGCCAGCTCCATGGGCATGAAATGGTCCGCGCTGCATGACGCTGCCGGCATCGTCGCCACACTGGCCGGGATCGCTCCCGAGCCGATGACAGCCGAACTGCGCAATTTCCCGGCAGTGATTCGCGATGCCGGAGGCTGGCAGCGCGAAATGGCCGGGCAAGGCGTGGATGACTTGTCGGCGATCATGGAGACCGGAATCGGCGCGCTGCTTTCGGTGCATGCCCGGGGGATCGATTCGCGCACCGCCGCGCTGAGCTTGTGGCAGGAATTCATGACCGCGCGCTCGGCCTTGCTGGCGCTGGCACCGAAAGCCCGGGACATGCGCCGCCCGTTCTGAAGCGGCTTGCAAGGTTCCTGGTCTGTTCCTAAGCTGGCGGCATGAGCCTGCCCGCGCCTGCCGAATCACTCTTTGAACAGCGCACCGCGCTGGCCGTGGCGCGCGGCATTTGCCGGCTGTTTGCCCGCAACGATATCTGGTGCCTGCCCGAAATGCCGCTACGATCCAATCGCCGAGCCGACCTTATGGGGATCGACGCCAAGGGCCGGGTGATCATCGTTGAGATCAAGGTGAGCAAGGCCGACCTGCTGGGTGACGGCAAATGGACCGATTACCTTGACCATTGCGACCGGTTCTATTGGGGCCTGTCACATCACCTAGACCGCGAATGCATGGAAACCGCCGACTTCCTGCCTGATCGCTGCGGTTTGATCATCGCTGACGGGTATGACGCCGAATTCCTGCGCCCCGCACCCGATCTCGGGCTCAATGCCGCGCGGCGCAAGGCGGAGATTGAACGGCTGGCCCGGGCCTCGCTGCGGCGGCAGGTCGTGGGTGCCGATCCGCATTGCAACGACTGGGGCTGATCTCCTGCTGGCCGCTCAATAGGCCCAGTCGTGAACGAGCGCCCGGATCGTCCCGAAGACGATGGCCACATCGCGCCAGATCGACCAACCGTTCAGATATTCCCGATCCGAATGGAGGCGGTCCTGCAGGTCCGATTCATGATCGGTCGCCCCGCGCAGCCCGCGTACCTGGCTCAGTCCGGTCAAACCCAGCTTGAGCGCATGGCGCAGCCAATAGTGCGAATCGACTTCCCAGAAGGTCTTTTCGCCAGCCAGACTGCCAATCGCGTGCGGGCGTGGGCCGACGATCGACATGTCACCCAGCAGCACGTTGAACAGTTGCGGCAATTCATCGAGCGAGGTGCGGCGGATGAAGGGATCCGATGCGGGTAATCCGCACATCGCCTCGCGCGGTCGAAACATCTCCGTTGTCGTCGAGCTGGGCCACCCGCATCGACCGGAACTTGAGTATCGAGAAAAACGTGTTCGACAGGCCCATGCGCTTCTGCACGAAGAGCACCGGGCCGCGATCCTCGAGGACGATGAGCAGCGCGTCGAGCGCGATCAGCGGGGACGGCACGAGGATGCCAAGGCCGGCAACAGTCACATCGAACGTCCGCTTGAGCGGAGTATGCCAACCGCCGTCTAGATGCCCTGTCTCCAACTTTGTGCACCGGCTATCCTCGATTGATTTCGTCACAACCGGCGGAAGGAAAAAATTATGCCTCAGTTAGTCGATAACGAACATAAGAGCGTTTGCAGATGTGCTCGAACTCTTGCTGGATCGTGCGCGACGAGCGGCCCTTGGCGCGGCGCACGAAGTCGCTGACCGAAACATGTGGCGGGATTTCCACGAACATATGGACGTGATCACGAGACAGCGCGCCATTGATGATCGTCACGCCCATCTCCGAGCAAACCTGCCGGATAATCTCGCGCACCCTGAGGCGCACATCACCGATGAGCACCTTGTACCGGTACTTCGGTGCCCAGACGACATGGTAGCGATGATGAAAAGTCGTCGTTTAATCGCGGCCCCGTCAAGGGGCGCTCCAAGCACCGTTCTTCGATCTACGATCGCGCCATCGTAGATGAGATGGTGAGCGAGGCTGTTGCGCCTGAGGCTTTGGTCGCGTCGTCAATACCGTTTGTCGGGCACCTTCGGGAACGACCAAGCCGAACGTCTTCATCAAGCCGCGGATCTGGTTAGACAGCTGGATTGTCATCTTGAGTAGTCGAGTGCGCGCTGCGACCAGCGTGCAAGTCAGCGTGCTGTCGAAGCTCTTGACCCGCACCTCGCGGTAAAAGCCCGCCTCGGCAAGATGCGCAAGGCCGTCCGCGTCATTCGCGTCGGTCTTGTTCCGCGCCATATCCAGAGCCGCCTTGGCGTGGCGGGCATCAATGCAAATCGCCGGCAAGCCTTCCAGCTGCAGTCCATGATAGAACCAGGACCGACAGGGGTCCCGTCTCGAACACGACACGTTCCGCGTGCGGCACGTTTGCGGACGACCTGTGCTATCAGCTTGGGATCAGAGGGCATTTGCCGCGCCAGATCCGCTGGCCGCCTTCGCGCACCGAGATGAAGGTATCTTTCAAAGACACGTCGAGGCCGATAGACTCATTCGTGGTTGTCTCCCGTTTGATGCTGGGCCCGGTGTCAATCGTGAGCCCGTATTTCATCCTACCGGGGGGCAACCACCCCTCCAACGCATCGAAACCGCGCCGGTGTCACCAACCCCGCGATTACTCTATGTGTGACAACCCTTGCTGTAGCCCATAGCCCGGCGCGAGCGACGTTATCAGCCAGGTCGACTTACTCAGTTCCAAAGAAACGAAGATCGCGCCAAGGTCGACACGGATCGCGGCGGGCAGCTCGGTTCGGGTCATAGTCTTCACAGGCATGCTGATCTCCAAAGTGAGTTTTGTAGCAACCTCACTCTGCCACAGCGCAGGCCGCTATCTACTCATCATGGGATCTGAAGTCGGAGGGGGCACTCCCCTAGGGGGTCCCTAAAAGCGCCACCATTGCCCCGAGGCCGATCAGGACGCTTGCAGGGTCTGTAAAGGAAGTCGCATGTGCATAGTCATTAGCTGGAGTCAGGAGCGCTCGCTGTCAATTGACAAGCAGGTTAGGCCTTCGGCACGGTTACGCCGACCCGCCCCGCCTGATCGATCATCTGCGCCCCGCCATTCGTGAGCGCGATTTCCAGCTTGAGAAGGCTATCTGGCGACAGCGGCCCGCCAGACTCGAACCTAGCCACTGTCACCCGGCCAACACCGGCTTGAGCGGCAAATTCATCGAGCGACCATCCAAGGGCGGCGCGAGCCATGCGGGATTGTTGCGGCGTCATAGTGATACGAATAGTATCAACTGTTGCTTGACGCAAGCGAAACGACGATGATACGAATAGTATCACTTGGGCAACTTGCCTAGGCGGACCGAGGCGAAGGCAGCAACCTTCAACCCCGGCCCTGATCGCAAACCCTGAAGGATAGGGCAGAGACTATGAACACCAATAGCACCAATGCGCCCATTGCGCACACCACACCAATTCTTGCCGCACAGGATCGCATCAAGCAGGCCCGCGTTGAATGCAACCGCACCTCACCTGACGACGACGAGGCGGAGCGCAGGCACCGGGCAATTATGGATCCCGCCGCGGCCCTGATTTGCAGCACCGAGGCAACCACCACCCGCGAAGTCGAGGTGAACCTGTGGACGGCTCTGGCGCATTCAACGGACCACCGGCAGGACGAGACGCCGACGCCCATGACGAAAACCTTGCCGCCCTGATCGAACGCGAGGCAACCTTTGACTTTGCCGCACGCATTCTGATCGGCGCGCTCCGCGACCTTCGCAGGCTTGGGGGCGTGATCATGGGCCAGATCATCCAATTCCCGACACCGGAGGGGGCGAAAGTCCCTTCCATAACCCGCACGCCCGAGCTTGCCCTTGTGCTTGGCATCCTCGCCGCCCTTCCAGCCGCGACCAAGTGCAAGGCAATGCGGCAGGTGATCGCTTGTTGCGCGCTGGCAGACGATTGCGAGGCATCCCGAGAGGCCGCTCACATTGCCGCCAAGATACTGGGGGAGGCGTGACCATGGCAATGATGCACGCACGGGGAGGCGCGGCAGCGCTTCCCCCTCTCGCCTTGTTTTCGCAGGCCCTGCCAAGGCTCACCCGCCACGAGCTTGAAGGCGTTGTCGAAATGCTGATGGACCGGCTCGACACGGTGGCCGGTGACCCGGACATTGAGCCAAATGGCGACGAACTGGACGGCTCCGACGCAGAAGATGACACCTACCATCACAACTGGCCAATCCATTTGCACGGCCCCGGCTGCCCGATCAGTGACCCACACGCCGCTTGCGACGACAAGCCAATCGATGCGGAGGAGGAAGGTCACCTAGAAGACGATAGGGCACTTTCCTGCCCGACGCCGATCCATGGCCCCGACCAGCGCCTTGTGATGCACCGTCTGCCCACGAGCGAAGAGGTCCCCACCTACCAACACGAATAAACCACGCGTTAGCGCAACATAGCCAAGTCCTTCGCGTAATTGCGCAGGACAGTGCCTAAGTGATCGGCACGCACAATGCTCGGGAACGAATGTAGCAGCAAATTGTTTCCCCAGAGCAGGTTACAACTCGCCTTCACGCGAGATTGTAAGTGAATCGGTGGCGATTGAAGCTCCCAACCGGGTATCAAGGTGTTTTAGGAGGCGAGCATTTATCATTATCGGGAATGCGGCCTTCCAAACGTGTGGCTGGCGAATGGCTATAATGAACACACTCCCGATGGGACGGGAATCGCCATCCATGACATAGAGGGCCTGCACCGTGCCATCGCGCATGGGATCGTCAACAAGAGTGGAAGGCTGACCGGCACAGAATTGCGCTTCCTGCGGCAAGAGATGCGCCTGAGCCGAGCCACGCTTGCCACGATGCTTGGCAATGAGACTCAGACCGTCACGTTGTGGGAAAAGCAAGGTTCCCAGCCCAAAATTGCAGATCGGTTTATTCGCGCAATCTACAGGGAGTTAAATGAGGGCAATGCACAGATCCGTGACATTATCGGACGACTGGTCAATTCTGACCAAGTGGGAGGTAATGCCCGCCTGACATTGGAGCAGGATCGCGGTAGATGGAAAGTGGCAGCTTAGTCCCACCACTACTCCCCTTCACTGCCGACATCGAGCAAGCCCTAGAGCAATCAAATGGACAGGAACAATGGAACAAACCGGCTTTCTCATAAAGACCTTCACCATGGTTGCGGACCTCAATGAGGATCGCATCAGGCTTGATGTGATCGACGATGGCGGCGCGCTATTATCCATCCACCTAACCCGCCGCTTGACCGACCGACTCGTTCCCGACCTCTCAAAACGAGCCGAAGCCAACGTCAGGAGTGGACTGCCCAAGGACCTGACTCTGTCGTTCGAGCAAGAGGCCTTGAGGATCGCACGAGAGGCAAACCCGCTTCCTCCCGTGCAAATTCCGAAGGATGCCAAGCCGTCGCTATGTCAGACGATCAAGATTGCGGGCGGCAAAGAAGCTGCGGCTTTGACGCTGATAGATGGCTCCGGGTTCGAGGCCAAAATGAATCTGGACAGAAAATTGATACTTGCCTTCCTTGATGTTGCACTGGTCACATATCGTTCGCTCGAATGGAGTGAAGAGTCGTTTCCTCAATGGATAAGAGAGCGGGGCAATCGCGAGCGACGGGGTGCATTGTTGCTAAACTAGCCCAGATTGGGGACGCAAGGCCGCCCCCCAACTACATGCGGGCATCCCACGTACCGAAATGACACAGGCCTTTTCAGCTGCTTGCGTATAAGAAGGGTACGAATAGGCACGGAAACGGTCCACACGCGTCAGACCAACGAAACGCTCGTCTCATTAGTCCCGAGGCGGGCGCTTTTGTTCCTGATCGGATCTGGATTGCGTAGACCGAACACGCCACGCAGCGAGTATGGACTTTACGAAACCAGCAGGCCGCTTGCCCGCTCTTCCCTGCTCAAAAATCCCGCAAGAACGCCGAACCAACAACGCATTTGAGCCTCGCCAGATTTGCGCATCAAGGCACCAGGCCGGTTCCATTCGCGCTTGTCCCAGTCGATATGCTTCCAGCGCGCTTCACGCGCCTCGCCATTGCGGCAGGCCGTCGCCAACATAAGCATGAGGGCCAGACCCCACCGTTTCCGCCTTGCCGTGCAAATCATCGTAGAAGGCCGGAACCTCTGCATAAGGCATTGCGGCGAAGCTCCCGCCCTTCACACTCTTGCCGATCAGCGTAGCGACAGACTTGCGGGGCACTTCCGAATCCCGCCAATGCATAGCCTTTGAGAAGTCCAGCACCTTGCATCAACACGAACGCGGCCCAGCACCGGGAAAGCATGTTCCTTGAGCGAGGCCAGAAAGGCGTCAGCGGTCCTGTCCGACCAGTCCTTCGCCAACGCCTTGTGCGTTGCCTCAGTTGCCTCCGCAAACGTGGGAGGCGGTGTCTTGTCCCGCTTAGGCTCCGCCGAAGGATCGCCCCCGGCCTGCGCGACATTGCGCATACGGGCAGCCAGTTCGCGCGCTTCGTCCAGCGTCAGTTTGCTGACGCTGTTCCAGCGGAATATCATTCCCGATGTCCGAACGATCACGCAGGGCGCGGGTTTCAACGGAACCAAGCCCGAAGTCACGGCGCTTACCGCCCACCTGCACCCGCAGAACCCAAAACCTGCCGCCAGTGGGCTTGACCAGAAGATACAGGCCACCGCCGTCAGCATACCGCCCCGGCTTGGCCTTCTCTATGAACTTGGCGGTTAGGTCGCCCAATATCGTGCCCTCAATCGTTCCCACACTATGGCCTGGCAGTAAGCGAATGCGAGAGAACGTAAGGGAAACATAATACCAAGGCTTGCCATTGCAAGCACGCAGAATAGCGAAGGTTAGCGAAGTTCGGGGAAAATCAAGTTAGATTCCTCGCGGGGCATCCATTTTCTGCCCAGAAATGGCGAAATTGCGCGGCATTCTGCCAGTGCCCCGAATTCTTCCCCACATAGTGCCCCACATAGTGGCGCGGCAAGTGCTGCACTTCCTTGGTTATCTATGCTCAAAGTAAGTTGCAATCTTGCCGGCAATCCTGCGAATAGAACCGCGCAAGGGGGAAGCTGGTGACGCGAGACGACGTAGACCTGTTTCTAGCCGCCCCAGCGAAGACGCTGCCGGCATTGCCGGACTGGGAGTCCCGAACCAGCCGCCTTAATGAGCGCAGATGCTATCTGCCGATCACCGTCGATGGCCGAGTGTCCAACGTGCATCTCGAGATGACCGTCATGTTGGATAACGAAAGCTACTTGGTCATGAACCTGCTTGCTCCCACGTGCGTAAGCAGGTTGTGTCTATCGCTGGAGCACTTCGATCGAAAACAAGGCGAGCTGATTCCGGCGCCGCACTGGCATCCGTGGCCCGTCAATCGGCCAAGCAAGGGGGGCCTGCCAAAGAACCTTGCAACGGCGGAAAGCTTGGTCGGCATCATCGCCACCCGTGACGAAGCCTTTCCTTGGTTTCTTGATCGACTAGGCATAGGGTTGCCATCCTGGCCCTTCGAATGGCCGAAGAGGGAAAATCTTTTCTAATGGAATGGCGGCTCATCCGGGAAGCGATCTGCCAAGGGCGTCTCTTTAGAGAGCACGCAGACGGCTGCTCCGTTTTGGCAGACACCATCATGCCGAGCGGGCTGGCTATTCGCATTCACATTCAGCCACGCGGCGATCAGCTTTTCTTGCATGATGGTGGCGCAGCGTTTGACGAAATCGCGCGGCATGGACTCACGTTCTCCAAGACCCCGCGCCTTCGCAGCATGTTGCGCGAGACAGGTTTCAACGTCTCGAACGAAGGCAGGGTGTTCCGAGATCATTTCCCGCTTGCGAAAGTGGCGATTGCGATTGCGCTAACTGCCGATGCATCATTCCGTGCAGCGACCTTCATGATCGAAAGGGCAGACGTTGGCGTGTCACGTCCGCTAGACAAGGAAGTGAAGGAAGCGCTTCGCCTTCGATTCCCGGAAGGGCGGCCGGACTTCAAGGTGACCGGCAAGAACCGGCAGCACACGTTCGATTTTGGCATGACGATGGGCGATCGAACGATTGTTGTGCAGGCTGTTACCCCAGATCCAACCTCCATCAATGCGGCGATCGTCAAGGCTTTGGATATCAGTCAAGCGCCGGAAGCGAAGGCCAAGGCGATCTTCGTTTTTGACCCGCTAGCTTCATGGAAGGCGGGGCAATTGAACATGCTGGAACTCGGGGGCGAAAGCTTCACCTTGGAACGGATCAAGGCTCCGGGCCTGCCCCTCTCATTCTAATCGATCGATCATCCGGCATAGCTCGCGAATACCCGACCTATCCTCATCCGAATGCAAAATGATCCAACCCCACAAGGTGTGATGAAACTGCGGCGGAAGATTGAAGACCGTCGAGGGTTTCGGCCGCTCCCAGGCTGGTACTCGTAATGGTTTGAGTGCCAATCTTCACGCTGCCACTCTGCACATCAAAGCGCAGCATCCGGTCATCCGCACCCGGGAAATCAAGCAGCATCCCTGCCGTGCCAATTGGGATCGTTGCGCTTGAGACGGAAGAGTTCAGCACGAGGAACGACCCGGAAATATATGCACTGTAGCTGCTCGGGGACCCTCCAAGAGTCAGTACGTCACCTCCTCGACTGAACGAACCATCGAGAGATATTGCGCCTCCTGTGAGAGTAATGTGCTCAGCGCCGTTCGTGCCAAGCACAGTCGCCTTCCCCCCGAAGGTGGCGTCGTTTGCTGTGACGAAAATGAGCCGGCCTGAAGCGTCAGAATCAACGCCAGTTGGTATTGTGCTGCCATCAGGCGGAGCGGTCACGCTCAGCGATGTTGATCCGAAAGACTCATTTCCCAGCCGCGGACTCCCTAGGCTAACATCATACAGCAAGGTTCTAGGACCATCCGCGAAGACGATAGCCATTCCCGCAGTGCCGATAGGAATTGAAACCCTTGTGTCGCCATCGGTCAAGACGGCAAACGAGCCGGAGGTCATGATCGAGTATGACGCGGCATTTCCTGGCAGCCGCACCACGTCACCGCCTCTACTAAACGAGCCATCGAAGGACAAAGAGGCGGGTAGATTTGGCACGGTTATGTCTTGGAATGCATTGGTTCCGATGACCGTGCCATTGCCGCCAAGGGATGCCGCGAATGCATTTGCCGCGACAAGCCTCAGCCCTGCACCGTCTGGAATCGTGGTGACTTGCACGTTGACGGTCGCGGTGGCCGTCCCTCCATGCCCATCGGAAACAGAGTAAGCGAATGAATCTAGGCCCACATATCCATTAGATGGCGTGTAGGTGATGGTACCATTCGGATTTGCAACAGCTGCACCATGAGCAGGATTGCTCGCAACCGTCACTGCAATGCTGTCGTTATCGACGTCTGCGTCGTTAAGCAGAACCGAGATCGCAATCGGTATGTTTCTGAAGGCCCCAATGTTGTCCGTGATCGCAACCGGTGCATCGTTAACTGCCTGAACGGTAAGTCGGAACGTATCAGTAGTGCTCGCGATTCCATCTGTTGCAAAAATAGTAAGGTCGATGAAGCCGTTCGTGTTCGGTGGTGGGGTACCGGAAAAAGTCCGCGTTGCTCCATTGAATGTAAGCCAACTGGGCAATGCTCCGCCATTGCTTTGCGACGCAGCATAAAAAAGGGCATCGCCGTTGGCGTCGAAAAAAGTGTTTGACGCGAACTGGAAAGTCCACGGTGAATCTTCGAGGGAGGATTGATCCGGAATTGGATTTGAAACAATCGGAGCCGAGTTTGTGGGGGCGATCACGTTTAATGTCGCCCGGTAATTGACGCTTACGAAACTAGAAATCTCAACATAATAGGGTGTTGCAGCCGTGTTCGAATGAAACGTTATCGAGTCAGTAAAAATGTCTGGCCCCAAAAGATCTTCGCTTAGCAAAACTTCCCCAAACGAATTCGTAATTTTTACAGTAATACTTGAATTAAATACGCTATTAATATTCAGACCTTCGGTCGTAACGACAAGTTGATAGTCTCCAATTGAAGGTGTTATTTCAAAATAATCCTTCGTATCCGAGCCCGACAGAGAACCGCGAGATACAAAAGTCGCGTCAATCTTGTAGATTGAACTTCTAAATGCGGAATCTGTGTTCCATGAAACCTCATCGAACAAGGATGTGAGCTTGTTGATTAGCATGGATGGCCTCCAGGATCAGGTTGACCCTACCGCACGCAACGGGTCAGGCAAAGGGACTTCGCGGAAGACAACGTAGACCAACTTCCAAGGGAGACTGGCATGAAGAGTTTCATCGCAATCGCATTGATCTTGGCGCCGGCCACCGCTCTCGCCTGCAACTTCAACACCGACTGCAACATCGGCTCCAAGTGCATGAAGCAAGCCGGTCGCCTTGAAGGCGTCTGCGTCGGCGGGATGTCCCCCGGCGAGCCGCCGCGCGAGAACCGCGATCCCTACAAGTGGCGCGACACCTCTCGCAAGGAGAGCGGCGCGCAATGCTCATTCAACACCGACTGCGAAGTCGGCAGTATGTGCCTCAAGGAATCCGGCAGGATGTACGGGGTTTGCATCAAGCGGTGACGACATTCGACCGCAAGAGCCCTCGAGCTCGAGCACGACCAACCAATCCAATGGATTGGTTTCTCGTCAGCATCGCACAATCACACTAATTCAATTCATTTTTTCCTAAGTCATCGATCAACCTGCACAGCTCCCGTATGCGGTTGTGCGCCGCCGCAGTCTCCCAAGACCGCCCGCCATGCTTCCATGCGTTGCGATTGCCCTCA
Organism: Novosphingobium aquae; assembly: GCF_037572715.1. Lineage (NCBI taxonomy): Bacteria > Pseudomonadati > Pseudomonadota > Alphaproteobacteria > Sphingomonadales > Sphingomonadaceae > Novosphingobium > Novosphingobium aquae. The sequence continues at coordinate 82,457 of NZ_JBBHJY010000004.1, forward strand.
GGTGCGCCGCTGCCTTTGCCCCCGTGCATTCGGCACCGCTTGGCCCCCTTGATCGCCGGCGACTGGCACGGGTTGCCCGATCGGGTCCGGGCCAGACAGCGCGGGGCTTTTGCCAGCCGCGCCGGTTCCGGTTGCATGGGGTTGTCCGCTTGATTGTCCATTTTTTTGCCCCCCGGTGTGATGGTGGAATTCATCGGTAATCACGGCTTGCCCACCTTCATTGACGTGAACGTGCCGCACGGTTTGCTCGCGCGGCTGGTGCAGTTTTGCCAGTTCAGCTAGCGTGGCCCGGCAGCCCGCCTGCGCTTTCATGGCAATTCGGGCATAGGTCTCGGTCGCCCCCAGATAATCGCCCATGTTGAGCGCCATGCGGCGAACCATCTCAGTAAAAACACCGTCAAGGGTGGTCGCTTGCGCGGCGAGCAGGCGGCTCGCAAAACGCAGATCGCCCGCCTCAGCATTGCTTGCCCTCAAAAAGATAGCGTCACCATAGTCGCTCGCGTCGGGAGCCCAGGCAGCGCCTTCAAGGTTCGCCTTCAACAGCTGGGCGAAGGCCTGTCCGTGCCGGGTTGAAGGGCCAATCAGAGTTTTTGCGGCCTTTAGTGGATCGGGAATTGCGGTTGGCGATCCTCGGTCCTTATCGGCTCCAGAGGATGCGGCTGGGTCCACCGCCTTGGGTTTGCTCTTTCGTGCCGTCATGGGTTTACCTTCCGTTGGATCTTACTAGGGCCATCTCGCGCGCGCGGCGCGCGTATTGCTGCGTTAATTGGCCGCCCCCTCCCCGGACGCACTGACAAAACTGACAGAACAGGGGTTTTGTCGGTTTTGTCAGTGACCTTGGGGGACATATCAGCGCCGCAAGGCCTTGGGGTTGATGTGATAGGTGGTTGACGGTCGCCCGCCTTGGCTGCCCGGTTCTGCATCGATCGCGCGCAGCCAATCGGCCTCACACAAGGCTGTCAGTCCAGCCGCGAGCCGGTCTTTGTCAGTCAGGCCAGACCAGCGTTTGCGATGGATTTCCCTTTGCGTGAATGGCTGGGACAAATCGCCCTCCTTGCGAACGTGCCTCCAGATCGCCCGCGCTGCCTCGGCATTGTCCAGCGTGGTTGATGCGTAAGCCCGAGCCGCATGGGTCTCCAGATATTCGGCCCAAGCGATCGCCTGCCTGACTGCCTCCAGTGAAACCGGACCAAAGGCGTTGTTGGCGAGATGACAGATCAGCGCGAGCCGGGGGACAAGACCTCGATATTTTGAGAGGTGCGAAAGCATCGCCGGCGACAGGTCATCGCCCCGCAAGCGATACTCCAGCCCGCCGCGCCATTCGGAAAACACGTCCTGCGCATCCTCGGCAAACCGAAGGTAAGGCACCGCGTCCGGCCCGTCGAATTCGTCCCATGTCGCGCCGATCTCGCGCGCGTCCAGTGTTGCCAGATCACGATAGCATTCGTGCGCCAGCTTGCGCGCCTCGGTGTCTGGGAAGCGATCAGCCTCCCGAAACTCGCCCGTAAAATCGGGCCATGCAAGCAACTGGAGGCGCTGCACCATGCCATCATCATAGCGCCGGAAGTTCTCTCGCACGTAACCGGCCAGCCGCGCCGGCTGGGTTGTGCCGCATACCGACAGGTTGACCGCCGCAATATGCACGGTCCCGCGCCCAATGCGGTCAAAGGTATAGCCCTCATTCCCGCCCCAGCCGGACAGGAAGAAACCCTTTGCCGATGCTTTTTCCGGTTGGTCCAGATCGTCAAAAAGCGCAGTCAGTTCGTCCCGGTGCACCATGATGCCGAAAGGGTTCGCGGCGCAAATCTCACCCAGCTTTTCCACCGTGGCATCGCTGGTGAAGTGCCGCCGCTCCGCTGGGGGTTCAAGATCGGCAACCGCTGCAAGTGCAGATATTGCCGCATCGGTTCCGCCCCCATTCTTGAGCGCCCGTTTTGCCTGTCCTAGCGCCTCGTCCCGTTCCAACTTGTGCAGCGCCTCGGCCACCTTGAACCGCGAAAGCGCGTCCCGGTTTGCTTCACCCGCCTGCGCTTCTATCCGGCGCATCGGGGCCAGCGCTTCGCTCGCGGCTGGACTCTTCATGCTACCGGGGCGAGCGACAACGCAGCCCCAGAGGTTGCCCACCTCCAGCCATGACGTGCGCCGCTGGGGCCGGATGCCAATGCGCCTGCCGATCAATGCCCCGGCACAAACCATGGCGGGGATTGCTACCAGATCAGGCGGACAGTTCATGCGTTCGGAAATGTCCTGCACCCAGCCGCGCAATTGGCTCGGCAACAGATCCAAGCTGAAGGCCCGCACCGGGGGCAGTTCATCGCGTAGCGTGATCGGGTCCGGCCAAGGGTCAAACGCCTCGGCTCGCTCATTCATTTTCGGATTAGCGGCCATGATGAGCACCCCTCAATTCGTCGTTGAAGTCTTTGAAGCCCGCAAGGGGCCGGATGATGCGAACGGACAGCCCGCGCCCGGCGAAGGCCTGCGCAGCCTTATCGGCAGCCTCGCGCCCCGCCCCGTCATTGTCCGCGCCGATCAGGATCGATCGCACCTCGGGGGGAAACTGCATTGCAGGCAGAAACGTGGTGCCGCCCGATACCCAGACAGGTTTCCCCAGCATCTGCGCCAGCGACAGGCCATCCTCTGGCCCTTCGCAAACGATCAGCCTCCCCGAGCCGTCCAGATCGCCCAGCCGGATTGCTCCGCCCTTCACCGTCCCGAGCGATAGCTTGGGCTTGGGGATATCGGCTTTGCCCAGCCCGTCAGGGGCAAGGAATATGCGCTGGATACCCGTAACCTCGCCGTTCACGTCCTGCACCGCGCAAATCAGGCAAGAGGTTACCCCTATTTTACCGCAGAGAAGGCGCAGGAAGCGCAGCGCGGCTGGATATGGGGGAGCGATGCCCCGGAAGCGCAGATAGGCCTCAGCGGGCGTTCCAGCCGCCGGGTGCGCCCGGTTCCAGACCGCCAAGGCCGCGGCAGAGCGGTTGCCCTTTTCTAGTTCCGAAGGTTTCAGCCTCGGGATCGGCACTTGTGGCACGTCACCGGCCCCCAGCATTCGGGCAGCCTCGGGAAGCGATACCGCATAGGCGCGCTGCACAAAGTCGAGCACGTCACCAGCCGCGCCGCAGCCAAAGCAATGGAACCGCTGCCCGCCGCTGAATATGGTGAAGCTAGGGGAGCGGTCCGCATGGAACGGGCAACAGGCCTTGAATTCGGCCCCCGCTTTGCGAAGTTCCACCAGCTTGCCCGCAATTGCCGGCAATGGGTTGTTCTGGCGGATGGCTTGCAGATCGATCATCCGGGCAATCCCCCAGATCCAGCAGCAGCAAACATAACCAGCCAATCGGGGCCACAGTGCAGGGCAAGAATCGGAAATTGCATCCGGTATGCGCTGAAGTTAGAGTGAGTGTGCGACAGGCCCGCAAAGCTATCGCGTGAAACCTCGGCCTTACGCGCCGGGGTTTTGCTTTTCTGGGGCATGGCTCAGGAAGCCCCTTCGATCAGCGCCCGCAAGCTCGCGGCTGGGATCAGGGTGCGCCGGCCTAGCTTGCGGCTCTCAAGTCGGCCTTCACGAATTAGGTTGTAGATTTGCGATTTGCACAGCGATGAAACGCGCACAGCGTCCGCCACCGAATAGGCTAGCGGTTCGGGTTTGTGATGCATTGTCGGCTCCAGTCCATGTGGGAACAGGGCCGATTGTCGGGGGGTGTGGTGGTTATGTCATCGTGAAGTAATGGCGAGATTTTGCGAGTTTGTAGTTACTCGCAGGGATAGGTCTCCCGGAAGCGAAGCCAAAGTCGGCGCTGTTTGGTGTTGAGTTCGGCGCTTCCGGAAGCCTCGCCAGCATAGACACCAGCCGCAAAATGCGTTGTCATTTCTGGGTTATTCGCAATTAAGTCCCGCATTTTTTCGACAATGCGAGCGTCACTATCTCGCCATCCTCCCGAGCCTTTTGGTCGACCCTTTGCCTTTTTGCCGGTTGATTGCGGGTGGTGGATCCAGTCGTTCAATCGCTTCGTGGCCGGCAGGCCCGCGCGGTTAAAGCAAAGGCCTGTAGCCCGCCCTTGCATATGCATCGACTTCATCGGCCCCTTTACAACCTTCGTATCTATATCGAATTCAATGTCCCCTGCGATCCAATCAGTCCGAGTCCAGCCCGATACCCATTTCGTTTCCGGGGGATCGTTTTCCCACTTCTGCGCCTCTGTTAGATTTTGCCAAAAAGAAGCTGTGATAACGTCCGCTTCCTTTTCAGATATGGAATAGCCGCGCATGATATCTTGAAGCTCAGCTTCGACTCCGCTGTATTCTAGGCTAGCGGACCACCTCGCAGCGCGCGCCCAAAGCGCCCCAGTCTCTAGTCGATGCCTAATTGCCGCAATTGCGTCAGTAACTGAGCGGTCCCGATCTCCGACAACGCCCAGATATAGATCGACGGTTTCTCGCATGGCCTGTCCGGCTGGCACCCAGTCGTCACTGAGCAAGTCAACATCAAGATCGAAATAGTCGTCCGGTTCACTGTCCGTTGCGTCGGATGCGCCGCCGTCAAAATCTTCCATCATGCCGCCTCCCGAGCGGTTCCCAGAGGGTGAGCGGGGAAGCGCATGGGAAGTGCGCTTGTCGGCTGGCCAGCCTATCCCCGATCAAATGCTATGCGCGGCTGGCCCGCTTGTCAGGCCTTCGGTTCAGCTATCCCCAGACGGAACACCGGGAACACCGGAACAATTGCCCGAGTGTTCCCGATAAACGGCGGATTTCCGGGGCAGAACACCGGGAACACCGGGAACACCGCGAAATGGATAAGGGTTAGTAACAATCTGCCAGCCGCGCCGTTCATGCTCGCTAAGGCGCTAACTTACCACTATGTCTTGCCAAATACCCCGGAAGCGCAAATAGGTCTCCGCGAGCGTTCCTGCCGCCGGTTGCGCCCGCTCCCAGATCGAAGCGGCTGCGGGCGCGCGGCTGGTACTTTCTAGTTCCGCCGGTTTTGATCGTCCGACTTCCACAGTTGGCAAGTCACCAGCCCCCAGCATCCGGGCAATCGCGGCAACAACCCTGTCCAGAAGATCCTGCGAAAGTGTTCGTGCCATCCACGCTGGCCTCCTGCCACGAGCAGGAAGTCTGAATCACAACGCCGCCGCAAAAGGAATCACCGACGAGTCAGTTCGTGTGGAAACCGCTCTAATGAATCAAAGGCAGCTCTCGGGTCGCATATCAGGCCAGCGCTATGGCTGGAAAGTCGTGGTTTGCGAACATCGAAGCGAAATGCGCGAATGCATGCACGGTCAGACGTTGGAGAGTGTTCGGACACAGAGGCGGATCGCAAAAACCTGCCTCCAGCTCGGCGCCTCCGTGACCGTGGGATGGCCGCAAGTTGCATTGCCGCAGGAAAATAACCGACGAGCACAGGTGCGGCATGGGCGAGCGGCTGAAGGACCTGATCCAGCGCCACCTGTTCAAGATCCCAATCAAGGCGGCGATCGGCGGCGAGGTGATCGCGCGCGACGATCGCGGCGCTGAGGAAGGAAGAGACCGCCAAGTGCCATGGTGGCGGCATCAGCCGCAAAAAGAAACTTCTGGAAAAGCAAAAAAAAGGGCGAAGCCAGGATGCGCGAGTATGGCAATGTATCGATCCCGCAAGAGGCGTTTATCGCGGCGCTACGGATGGGGGAGGAGTAAGGCCGAGCGGTTCCAGTGTTGGTCAGGGTTTTGTTTAGCCCGGCGGTTGTTTGCCGATCGACCATAGGTCGGGAAGCGGATCGAGACCGAGGGATTGGAGCGCGGTCGACCTCCATGGATCCTTCGCCTTCTCGATGATCAGCGTTCGCACAATCTCTCTTGGATTCTTACCAAGATCGATAAGCTCTTGGACTCGCCGAGTAGTGGACTCAATCAATCGTGACTGTTTGACTAACTCATTCATAAATTGATATGTAAATACAAACACTCCGTTTTCACGCATTTTGATCAAAACGGTGATCGCGTGATCGAAGTTCGCAATAACGTCGAACAGTGCGTAGCCAGTATACTCATTAATTTCGATGCTATTGTCAATCATCTGCTGATAAATCGGCAAAGCTTTGTCGAATTTCTCCTGTTTGGATATAAGCTTGTTGTAGGCGTATTTGTCGGGAAACAGCCGCCTGCGCTTCATGTCGGCGAACAGCTTGTTCGCCTGCTCGGCGTTGATCGCGAGACTCATCGCCTCAGTGAAGAAGGCAACATCCGGCTCACCTTGTTTCGCAAGAAACTCATCAACGCGACGCCGTGCATCAGCGCGATCTTCAAGGCTGCGCGCCTTCATGATGGTAGCGGTATAGGCAAAGGCGTTCAGCGCATTCGAGGTTGCATCCATTTCGTCAAGCAGGGCGGCGGCAGCGTTGTAATCGCTCGCGTCACGGATCAGCGCCACCCATTGCTGGGGAGCCAGACTGGTCCTCCGACGGGTGTCCAGTCCGCTGATCTGCGTCTCGATCAAAACGATCTGATCGTCGGTCAAGATCGCGTCTTGCCAATTCGAGGCGAGATGCAGCCTCGCCTTGTGGACATCCAAGGCTCCGGTAAAATCGGTGCCGCTCACATCTGCCCTCGTGAAGTCGGCGCCAAACAGACGTGCATTGCGAAAATCGAAACCGGCAAGGTCGCAATTCCTGAAGTCGCTGTATCGCCAGTCGCCGCCGGCAAAATCGGTCGCCGGATCGAGGCCAAGTGCGATCAGCCGATCCGGGATCCGCTTTCCGCGACTTTGCTTAATGGCGTCGATTGCTGGTTGCAGGTCAATCGTCATCGCCGTCCCCGTGTTCGGTGCCTTCACCTATCGCCCTGTCACTTCCCCGGTAGTTTCCTTGCAGGATTTTCTCTTTTTCCAGCATCTTGTCGCTCAACCAACGGGTCAGCAGATTTTCCTCGGTTTTCGCGCGGTCGCTGCCCTCAAGCTGATCGATGACCGTTGGGGGAAATTCGGGTCTTATGCCTTGCAGCCTGAAGTGTGCAACAATCCGCGGGTTGTCTCCCGGCAACGGGTGGATATTGCACAGCGGGAAGTAGCGGAAGTGCCCGGCAAGCGGCGTGGAGCGCTCTTCGCGGTTGAGCTCGAATTGCGGGGCGTCGCCTCTCCAGGTTTTGAATGGAACGATCTTCAGGTGGTTCGGTCCGTCCTGCTCGTATTCGAACCAGCCGTTTGCAAGCCTCTCCGGATCGATCCGGGCCAGTCCGCCATCCAGGTTAAGGTCGATGTACAGTCGGTGGATCGCTATCTCGATATCGACACGTTCGTTTCCGAGCAGAAACTGTTCCGTCACCGTTCCGAACTTGATGTCGAGGGACAGATCTTGTCCATCGGGGACATTCGACTTCTGCCAATCGGTCCTGATTGTGAACAGCTGGGAGACAAAATCGTTGTTCGGTTGCGCATTATTGGGTTTGCCGTCGGCTGATTGATCAAAGGGCGGAGCCGCCGCGGGTGCGGCGGTGGCGGTATTGTCAATCGGGTCCGCCGGTTCCGATTTTGAGGGCGTGATGGGTGGGGCGGCCGGCGCGTAACCAAGCGCGATTCGTAGCAGTTCGGAGGCCGTGATCCATTTGGGATTGGCCGTTCTTTGGTTTTCGATCCAATCTGTCACCGGGACACGCTTTGTCCCGTCATGGCCATTGCCGCTCTCGAAGACGCTGTATGGAATGACCTCAGTTACCGGTTTTCCGGGTTCAATGATAAACAATATCCTATGAGCAGTATGCGACTTCTCGGCTGTCGCGGTTTCCGTTTTCCCGAGTAGCTCCCTGAATTGCTTGTATCGAAATCCGGCCAGACAATCCTGGAACTGCCGCTTCGATCCCTTGTCCTTGCGGTTGTTAAAAATGCAGGTGAGAAGCTCGTCGCAGATCCCCGCCAGTAGCCCTTTGAGCTCATCAGACAGCAGCAATTCGCTCATTCCAGCCCCCTTAAGGAAATCAGTAAGGGTAGAAGTGAGGGTAAGCAACCTCGCAGCTTACCCTCGAGATCGCACGGGACTCTCCCCTCGGGCGCTGTGCCATGACCGCTCAACCGGTGGACGCCGGGAATCAGCTCAGCGTCCGTGACGGCCAAGCGCAACACAGGAGGTCCCTATGCGCAAATTCCCTCTCACGATCGCCACGGTGGCGATGGTGATCACCCCCATCGCCGCCCAGGCGCAGGCCGGTTCCGCGGTCGCCTCGGCCCAGACTCGCGAGGTGTCCGCAACCGCGATGCCCTCGCTGGCGGGTGCCGCCACCGATCAGCAGACCGCGCCCGGCGAAGTGCTCGTCGATTCCCTTGTGGTCGTCGCGCCCAACGGCGTGATCGACGCCAGCCCCGAAGACCTCGATGCAGTCCAGGGAGGCGGGTTCTGGGTGATCATTCTTGCGGCCGGTGGCGCGTCGATCAGGTATTGCTCGAAGAACAAGGTCACCTGCGCCAGGGGGGCCTACAAGGTCTATTCGACCTATAAGGCGGCCGTCGAATTCGCCAGGTCGAAGGGTTGGATCAACTAATGCCGATCCAGGCCAAGGGAATAGCGGCGCAGATAGCGGCGGTGGCTTCGGCCGCCGCCGTTATCTCGTTCATGCCGATTGCGGCAATGGCCGCCGAAAGGCCGCCGGTGGCCCGCCAGACCCGCGACGACGATTGCGGCGCGGCGGCGCTGGCCAGCGCTTTCGCACTGGTCGGCGTCACCGTAACCGAGGAACAGCTGCTGCGCGGACACGCGTTCGGGCGCGGGCGCGGGCTGAAGGCCAGCGATCTGGTCCGCATGGCCACCGCCGCCCGCACCGGGCATGCCCTGCATGGAACCCGAGTGCTGCCCGACCATTTCTCGCAGGCGATCAGCGAAGGCCCGGCGATCACCTTGATCCAGGAGACCGACGAATCGACCGGATACGGCTTCGGCCATTTCGTCGTGGTCGAAGCCTATTCGGCGTCGCGCGGCTATCTCGTCGCCGATCCCGCGCTGGGCGAACGGGGATGGATTCCCGCCGACGAATTGCTGGCCAAGGTCAACACGATCGACATCGAAGGCCGCATGCGCGCGCTCGCGCTGCGCCTCGTAAACGATGCCGGCGAGCCGGTCGGGCCGCGTGCGGTCAGCGTCGAGGACGAACAGCGCTATCTCCGCCTCGACTCGCTCCAGCGCACGCGTCGCGCGCTGCCGCCGGGGCGCACGGCTGCGATCCTGTCGTTCGGCATGGGCAGTGCCATCGAGCCGATACGCGCAGGCAATCGGCTGGCGCTGGTCACGCCGCAGCGAGATATCGGCCTTCAGGTCATGACCGGGATCGGCAAGAACCGCGAGATCGCGGTTGGCGCGGTCGCGACCCGGACCCGGGTGGAACTGCGGCACCAGGGTGAAACGGCCCTGCAGCTCGGTGGGCGCACGGGGCTGTCGCAGGTCTCGGTCGTTGCCAGCCAGTCGTTCAACCGCAAGAGCGGCGGCAACGCGCAGGCTAGGCTGGGCGTCATGCTCGACCGCAGCCTGACCCCGCGGACCATTCTGGTTGGCGCTTCGATCTCCAAGCCACTTGGCAATGCGACGGTCAGCGCCGGGCTCGACCTGCGCGCTGAAGCGCACGGCGGCGGTGTGGAACTGGCTCTTGATCCCGAACTGGGCCTGTCCTTCGATCTCTCCCGCTATCTCTCGGTCGATCTCGGCGTGGCGGCGTCCTTCGCCAGTGACGAAAACCGCATCAAACCCCAGCTGAGCCTTGGCATGTCGCAGTGCATCAGCAACCATTTAACGATCAACGCGGGCTATTCGCGCGAGTTCGGCGTGCACGGCGCACATGCGAGCCGGTTCAAGCTCGAGCTGGTGTACGTGTTCCCCAACAGCCTGCGCCGCCGTTGACCCATGAGCTTGAGCGCGAAAAGCAAGCGTCCGCTTAGTTGGCGTGTCCGGAAAGGCGGCTTTTGGAGTAAATGTCTCGTGGGCGGCCAATCTCGCAAAGAGCCGAATGATTATGCCGACGCCATCAACTCGCCGACATTATCGGCAACGCCGGAAAGCGATGGTGCGGCGAACCGGCCCCAAGCATCCATCATGGCGCGGCGCATATCGCGCAGGTCGCTGCGCAGATAGGCTTGCTCGGTCGCAGTGCCGACACGGTGCGCCAGCGCCATTTCAGCCACCATCGCGGGGATTGTCGGCATCAGTTCAGCCGCCCAGTCACGAAAGGCAGACCGGAAGCCGTGCACCGACTCCGATCGCCCAGCCGTGCGCAGCGCCTTGGTCAGCGACATATCGGACAGCGCACCGCCGCGCAGGCCCACAAAGATCAGGCCCGCGCGCAAATCCTTCGGGGTGAATCGTTCAAGCAAGGCAACAGCGGCAGCGGACAAGGTGACAACGTGCCCTTCATTCATTTTCATGATCGCGGCTGGACGGGTCCAAGTCCCCGCCTTCAGATCGATTTGCTCCCATGTTGCCTGCCGGACCTCGCCCGAGCGCGCGGCAGTCAGCAACGTGAAAAGCATAGCAGCGCGGCTGGCAGTCAGATCCTTGCCCAGTTCGCCTGCGACAAAATCGGGCACCTCGGCAAAGGGCATCGCAGCGAAGTTGCCGCCGCGCGCTTGCTTCGACAGGCCCGAGCGCAGTTCACGCGCATCAGGCAAGGCATCCTTGCGCCAGCCGCGCGCCTTGGCAAAGGCAAGCACCTGGGCAATTCGGCTGCGAACCTTGCGGGCCATCACCGGCTTGTCATTCCAGATCGGGGCCAGCGCGCCGATAACCTCGGCACTGCCGATCGCATCAACCGGCAGCTTGCCCAGCTTGGGCACGGCATGATCCTCTAGCGATGCCTTGAACGAGGCCGCCGTGCGATCAGCCCAGCCGCGCCCCAGCGCCTTGTGCGCCTCGGTCACAGCCTCGGCAAACGTCGGAATTTTCACGCGCTCGCGGTCCCGCTCGGTTGCAGGGTCAATTCCGGCCTTCGCCAGCTTGCGAAGTGCCGCCGCCTTTTCGCGGGCCTCGGGCAGAGTGAGCGTTTTGCGCAACATGAGCGAAGTGTCTGCGAGCCGGTTCTCGCCAGCAAAGGACTCTCGGCCCAGCCCGTCCAGATCAACCGCACCTAGGCCGATATCCCGGCGGCGCTTTCCAACCTGCACTCGCAATACCCAATTCTTTGCCCCGGTTGGCGCGCAGACAAGGGCTAGTCCGTCACCGTCCTGAAAGGTCGCCTTGCATGGCTTCCCATCCTTGCCCGTTCCCGGCTTGGCGCTTTTCACTTTCAAGACTGTCAGCTTGCCCATGCTTCCCCACACCTTTCCCCACACTTCTAGTGTGGTTCTGGGTGCCCGTCAATGCACTGCTATGCTCTTGGGTTGCATAAACTCCTGCAATACAGCTAGTTTCGCGCTCGACTGTAACCATGCATGGACAAGAGTTATAATCCTCGCGGGGCATCCATTTTTCCGGACATCATCGGCACCCATTCCCGCGCCTGCGGATGCTCCCGCGCGTGTTCAGTTGTAGGCGACCGTCACGCTGAAGGTTCCGCTGTAGACCTGCGAGGGCGTGCCTGAGGTCAGGGGAAAGCTGCCACCGACATCGAACGACAGGCTTCCCGCCGAACCGAGCGCGCCGGACAGCACCTGTACGCCGCTGAGCGAGGGAATCGTGGTAACGGTGATCGCGTTCGCTCCGCCGGTCATGGTGAAGGTGGACGGCAACGATATCGAAACCGCCTGGCCGCCCTCGCCGCTGACCGCAAAGCTCGCGGCATCGGGCGCGGGCGTGCCGAGCGCCGCCGTGCCGTTGCCGGTCACCGTGACCACGCCGGTGGTTGGCGCAAGGCTGACCGTGCCGCTGCCCGTGCGCGGCAAGACGATGCGACCAAAGGCGAGGTTGGCGCTGCGGGTGAGGGCGATGCCGCGGAACACCTGCGCGATAACCGAGCCAGACCGCGAATTTGGAGCCCCGCCGTTGGTCCTCGAGATGGTCACGACCATGTTCGACGTGGCGGTTCCAGTCATTCCAGCCGAATTGTTGCCGTTGATCGGCAGATCAAAGCCAATCCAGAAGGTCTTCGAGGAATTGCGGCCGACCGGGCCGATTCGGAACGAAATCGCACTGCCTGTGCCGGGCGCCTGGGTGATCGTTGCCGTGGCGCCCGATGTCGAAACGGTAAAGTTCTGCAGCGCCGTGGCACGTCCCGTCGGCGCGCCGGTCACCGTGATGGTCAACTGGGCATTGGCGGTGTTGCACGCATTCTGGTTGCCGCAAGCCACCGTGACCAGCGAGCGCACGCCGGAGGATGACAACCGCACGGCGTTACCGGAGAGCTTGGTCACCGTACCGGTCGCTGCACTGGTTCGGAACACCGACACGCCGGTCGGCGCGGCGACTATGTTGCCGTAATTTCCGGTGGCGATCGAGGTGACCGTGAAGGTCTGCGCCTGTGCAGGGGCGCTCCAGCCGATTGCGGCAAGCAAGGCCAGAATGGCGAGACGCAGCCAACTCATTTCGCCGCCTTCGCGTCAAACCGGGCCTCGCCGGCAAGCTGGACCGTGCGCCCGTCGCTGCCGATCCGGACCGAGGCCGGGCCGGTAAGGGTCATGCCCAGCCGGGCAGCCTGCTCGGGATCAAGCGCGATGCGGTAGGTTCCCGGCTTCACGCCATCGAACACGGCGGTGCCGTCAAATTCGGTCTTGCCGGCAATCGGCGCGCCGGTTTCGGGGATCAGGCGCAAGAGCACTGCGGAAAGGCCGGTCATGGTGCCGTTGAGCTGGCGGAAATTGACGCGGAAGACAACTTCCGAAGTGGGCACCAGCGGATAGAGGATCGTCGCGACATGGCCCGCGCGCGGAGCCAGAACCACGTTCTGCGGCGGCGCGGTGACAAAGCCGGCGTCGGCATCAGAAATGTCAGCGCGCAGGTTGGCGCTGCCGCCGTCGCCCAGCCCGGTGATAAAGGCGCGGCCCTGCGCGTCAGTCATCGTGGGCCGCGCCGCGCCTTGCAGCGCCACCCCGGCGACCGGCTTTTCGCCCGAATCGAATTGGCCATTGGCATTGTCATCCTGGAAGGCGAGGAACGAGGCGCTGCCGCCGTTCGCCGGTCCCGGCGGGGTGACCCGGTAGCCGCCGCGCACCGGATCGAACGCCAGCCCGAAGTTCAGCTGCACGCCGATCCGCCAGTTGCGCTGGCCGGTGGACCAGCTTCCGCCCAGCGTGGCGTCGGCAAAAGGCAGGCCCGCGGTGATGCCAGCCTCGAAGGCAGTATCTCGGCTGGCGAACGAGCGCATCGCGCCCAGCCGGAAGCTCGCCGAATCGCCCAGCCTGCGGTCCACGGTCACGCCGAAAGTCTCCAGCTTGGAGCGCGGCGCCAGCGAATAGTCTGCCGTGGCCCGCAACTGCCACTTGTAGGCGATGAAGCGCATGGCAGAGATATTGCCGGTCAACTGCTCGCTGATCCCGCCAGAACCCGTCTGGCGGCGATAATCTGTTCCGAGTGCGATGAGCGTGCTGGCAATGCTCGCCGTAGTGCGCGCGCGGGCGAGGAAGGTCGTGCCGCCATCGGCATAGTGAGCCCGGCTTGCCATGGCCGAGATCGGCAGGCGGCTGTGCCCCGGCAACGGCAGCGCGAAATCGAGCGTCAGTTCATCGAAACGCTTCATCGGGCGGTTGAGGTCCCATGCCGAATTTGTCTCATCATTGAAGCCGCCCGAATATTCGGCGTGACGGCCGACGAAACTGATTCCGGCCAGCTCCCCCGCCGCTGCCAGCGACAGGGCATTTCCGCCTTGCAGATCATGCGCGAAATCGCCCTGCACCGCCATGCCGAGCAGCGCCGTGCGCAGGCCGGCGGTAAGCACGTCATGGCGGTGGCCGATATAGTCGCGGTAGATGCCGAGCCCGGCATTGACCGTCAGCCCGGCCGACACCCCGTGCGTCACGCCTAGCACCGCGCGCAGGCTGCCGCGCGCTTTGTTGCCGAGCAGCCCGCCGTCGCTGCCCAACGAAATCAGCGCCCGGTCCTGCACGACGATGCCGGCATCGATCACCGTCTGGCCGGCGGCAAGCTGCCCGCCGCCGACGTTGATCACGCGGACCTGCTCGTCCCGCTCGCCGCGCGGGCCATAGAGCACGATGCGCACGATGTTGCGCCCCCGGGTCAACGCGACCTGCCGGAACTCATAGCGGCCCAACGTGGCCGAGCCCTGCCGCCCGCTGCGCAGGACATCGTTGATATAGAGTTCGACATCATAGCCCAGCGGCAGTTCTCCGCGCAGGTCGATGTGCTGGAAGACGCTGCTGTCCTCGATCCGGGCCGAGGACACCACGAACCCGGCGCCGCCCTGGCTGCGTGGGCCGAGCGCCAGCCCCGGCGCATAGACATCGCCTGCCGCCGCATAGGTCGCGCCCAGCGGTAGAGCGCCCTCGGCGCTGCGCCGCGTGGCGGTGATCCGGGCTGAGGCGGGCTTGCCGGCTTCATCGGTGGCAAACCAGCCGGAAAAGCCGGTGCGCGCCAGATCGCCCGACATGCGCGCCTCCAGCCGGGTGACCGCATGGCTAAGACTGCTGTCCGCGCCAAGCTCTAAGCCGAAATCGAACGAGGGCAGGCTGGCCCAGCGATAGGGGGTCTGCACCCGCAGCACGTCATCGGGCGCGCCCGTTATCGCGCCCAGCCCGGCCAGCCGCGAAGCGCGTTCGCGGCGCGCTTCCAGCGGTAGCTTTTCGGTCGCTGTCAGGGTCAGCGTCATCTCGCTTTCAGAGGCGGCAATGCGCAGAGGCAGCAGTTTGGCGACGAGCGAGGCACGCAGGTAGATCTCGGTCGGGGTGACCTTGCGATCCGGCGGAACCAGCGCGATGACCTGTCCGCCGATCAGCGCCTTGCCGGCGGCGAGGTCGATGGTGATCGAACGCTGGTTTTCGCCCAGCCGGCCAGTGACCATGCCGCGCGCCGGCTGCACATCCAGATTTATCTCGAGCAGGCGTGACAATTCGCCTAGCGGCAGCAGCGGGTCGGCAGCGTCACCATAGGCGCTCAGCGATTCGGACAGCGTCGTGCCGCTCAGCTGCACTTCATAGAGCAACAGCTGATCAGGCTCCGCCGCGGCGGATGCTTGTTGTGCCTCTGCCGCAGCTGCAACCGGAAGAACGGTCGCCAGCAGCAGCATCAAAGCATGGAGGATGTTTCGACCAAACATCCAGGTTCAGGGAGCGGTGAAGCTCCCTGCCGCCAGCGCCGCGCCGGGCTTTGCTTCGTCGGCGAAGTAGGTGACGGTCACCATCTCGCCCTTGCGCAGGGCGCGGTCGAGAGGGACTTCGGCGAGGCGTTCGCCAATTTCGGGATAGACGCCAAGGCCACGCACCTTGCCGATGACGGTCGTGCCCGAACGGATTTCGATATTGCCGTAAAGCGAGGCGCTGCCGCTGCGGCGGATCGGCACGGTCAGGACCGGCTTGCCCTTGACCTCAGCGGTGCGCATCGGCCCGAAAGCGGCGGCAGCGGAAACCCCGCCGGTGCGCACGATCAGCGGGATCGATACGCCAAAGATCGACTGGATGCGAAGCACCAGTTCGCCGCGCTGGACAGCGGAGGCCTGTTCGGCGGTCAGCCCGCTGTCCGCCGGCGGCACGGTGGTGACAGTCAGGTGCGTGCGGTATTCCGCCGCTGCCACATCGGCCGGGGCGCTGGCGCGCAGACGGATCGTGCGGCCTTGCCCGGGGGGCAGAGTCAGGCGGCTTGGCGCGGCGAGCAGCAAGGGCTTGGCCGACTTGACCAGCGCAGCCGATGCAGCCGCTTCGGGGCCTTTTTCGGCGATGCGCGCCATTGGTACGATCTCGCCGCTGGGCAACATCGCATTATCGATCAGCGCGACATCGACCGTGACTTCGGCGGTGCCCTGGTTGAACACGTAGACCGCATCGGCGCGCTTGTTGCCTTCGAAGATGACGCGGCGCGGGGTGACATTGATGTCGGCCGCGCCGCTCACCGGAGCAGCTGTCGCCGGAGGGGCGGCTTGCGCCATCACGGGGGCGGCAGCCGAGATTGCGGCCATCGCGGCGGAAACGCACAGCAGGGCCTGCATCAGCTTGTGTGGGCTCGTCTGGCTTGTCTGGTTCATGTCGTGAAGCCCCGTTGGAATCTTGTGAATCGACGGACCGGAGGACCGGCCCGCTTAATTGAATTGCGCAAGGAACAGCAGGTTCGCTTGGCCTTGCGGACCCGGCGCGCCGCCGGCGCGGCCCAGCGACACCGGATAGGTATCGGTGGACAGGATCACCGCATCTCCGCCGCGCACCGCGCTGGTCAGCGACACGGCATCACCCGAGCGGCCCGAGAGGAACACGCTCGACACCGCAGAAGTCAGGACATTGTAGGCAATGCCGCTGCCAACCGGCTGCTCGATCACCACGCTGCCTTGTGCGGAAGCACTACCTTCCTGCGCGAAGGCAGCATTGGCCTGCGCGAAGGCGGGCGCCCCCGAAAAAGCGGCAAGGGCGGAGGTCAGGAGCATTGCTTTCTTGCGCATGGGTTCCGTCCCTCCGCCCTTGCCCTGGTCGATCAATTGTACGCGACCGTGACGTTGAACGTGCCGGTGTAGGCACCGCTCGCCTGCGTCGAGGGCAGGTTGAAGCTGCCGCCGAGGTTCAGCGTTGCGCTGCCAGCCGCGCCGAGCGAGCCCAAGAGCGTCACCTGGTTGGTTGTGGTGTTCCAGTCAGGAGCGAGGGTCACGGTGATCGTGTTGGCGCCATTCGACAGGTCAAAGGTCGCCGGCGAGGTGACGTTGACAACCTGCGCGCCTTCGCCGCTCACGCCAAACACGGCATGGCTGGTGGTCAGGCCGCTGAGCACAACCGCTCCGTTGTCGCCGACAACTGTAGTGCTGTTGTTGGCGATCGACACCGTGCCAGTACCCGAACGGGGCTGGACGACGCGGCCGAAAGCAAGGTCGGTTGTCTTGGTCAGGGTCAGCGGACGAATGATCGTCACCGAGCCGCTGGCCGTATCGGTAGAAGTATTTGCCGCCTGGGCAAAGGCCGGGCCGGCAGCCGCAAGGCTGCCCAGCGCCAGCGCGTAGGCTAGTGTCTTCTTCATGGATTTCGTTCCCACCAGTTGCTGGATTGCAGGTGCAATCCGTTGCATTCATTCGGAGGGGAGCAGCCTTTCTTCCCGGTCAAGAAAGTGACGACTGCACCCCGCCATGCAATGCCTTTCGCCATTCAGCGCAAAGCCATGCGGGTTTGCACCTAGGTGAGAACCGTGAGGGAATGGTTAATATTGTCCACAATCATACAGTTGCGGCATTTGCTTTTTACACTTGCAACATAAGCGCCGTCATTTTTGTGCAGCATGGTTTTGGCATTGTGTGGACATGGACGTGACCAACTCCGCTTCGCGCTTCGACTGGATCGCCTGGTACGCCGCGATCCCCGGCATCCCTGCTGACTGGCCCGCGCCAGCTGCCATTGAGGACGGGGGTGATGACACCTTTGATCCCGACGACTGGCCCCAGCTCAGGGCTGCCTGACAGAGATTCTCCTGCCGGTCGCCGCTACGGAAAGGCCGCGAGCTGTCGCGCCCTTTGACAGCGGCGGCGCGAGGGCCGAAAAGGGGCTAATGACAGATACAGATGACAAGCGGCTCACAAGACGCCGTTTCTACAAGGCGGAACAGGAAGCCGGCTTTGCCGAGACCCATTTCACCGCCACCCCGCAAACCCTGAGTCCGAGCTACAAGCTGGCCTTCACCGACAACGATTTCCTTCTGCGCGAGGAGCTTCGTCCGGTGCGCTTTCAGCTGGAGTTGCTGAAAACGGAAATGCTGATGGAAGAGGCCGGCATCGGATCGATGCTGGTCTGCTATGGCTCGGCGCGCATTCCTTCGCCCGAACAGGCAGCGGAACTGGTCGAAAATGCCCCCGAAGATCGCAAGGCCGTGGCCGAAAGCCTTGCTGCCAAGGCCAAGTATTACGACGTCGCCCGCGATCTCGCCCGTATCGCCAGCGAAGCCGCCATCGTCGAGAAGGGCATGCGGCAGTTCGTCGTCTGTTCAGGCGGCGGGCCTTCGATCATGGAAGCGGCCAATCGCGGCGCGGCCGAAGCTGGCGCCGAGACCATCGGGCTCAACATCGTCCTGCCCCATGAGCAGGCGCCCAACCTTTACGTCACCCCCCGCCTTGCCTTCCAGTTCCACTACTTCGCGCTGCGCAAGATGCACTTCCTGCTCCGCGCCAAGGCGATCGCGGTGTTCCCGGGCGGCTACGGCACCTTCGACGAGTTCTTCGAGCTGCTCTGCCTGATCCAGACCGGCAAGATGAAGCCCATCCCGATCCTGCTTTACGGCAAGGAATTCTGGAGCAAGGTCGTCAACTTCCAGGCCCTGGCCGAGGAAGGCGTGATCAATGCCGAGGACCTCAAGCTGATCTCGTGGGTGGAAACCGCCGAGGAAGGCTGGGATGTGATCCGGGATTTCTACGACCTGGGTTGAACGGGAGCACCGCCGCGATGCCTCCCACATCGATAACCTATACCTGCGTGCACCACGGCGGCTTTCTGGACAGTTCGGGCAA
Organism: Novosphingobium aquae; assembly: GCF_037572715.1. Taxonomy (NCBI): domain Bacteria; kingdom Pseudomonadati; phylum Pseudomonadota; class Alphaproteobacteria; order Sphingomonadales; family Sphingomonadaceae; genus Novosphingobium; species Novosphingobium aquae. The sequence continues at coordinate 100,976 of NZ_JBBHJY010000004.1, forward strand.
GGCGCTGGCGTGCCGCGCTTGCGGCCGGATCTATCCCGCGCAGGGCGCATGCCGGTGCTGCTCCCCTATCCGGATCGGCATATCGACACCACGCGCAAGGCCTTGCTGGCCGAGCGCATGGCGCTGGCGCTGGACCAGATGCGCGCTAATGCTCCCGGACTGCGCCGCATTCGGAATCGAGGAGACGCGCGAACTTGGCGCTGAGGGAGCAGCGTTCAAGATCCGGCTGGGCAAGTCCGGACGCGCAATGATGGCCGAAGCAGACTCCTGCCGGTTGGTCGAAGCGCTCGTTGTAGAAATCGACGGAACTCGGTGCGTGGATGAGATTCTCGCTGAAACGAGCGGAATTGGGCCGGACAGCGAAGCCCTGATCGTGCTCGAAGAACTGCTCGAAACTGGCCTGATCGAACTGCCCGGCGTAGATCAGCGCACCGCCTGATGCCCCAGCGGCCCGTGCCCTGAACCAAAACCCGGTGCAGCGATCAGCGCGGCGCGGACGAACCGGCGCGCGCCTTCCACGGCATCGACCAGCGGTAGGCCCTGACCCAGCAGCGTGGCAATCGCACTGGCGAGGGTGCAGCCGGTGCCGTGGGTGTGGCGCGTCTGCACCCGCATCCCGCGCCAGATGCGCTGGTCCTCGCCGGGAATAACCAGCCGGTCCTCGACCTCAGGACCATCCGCATCGCCGCCCTTGGCGAGATAAGCGATTCCCCGCGCCGCTATTCCAGTATCACCGCCGAGCGCCAGCAGTTCGGGCACGTTCGGCGTGGTCAGCGTCGCGAGCTTCATCAGCCGTTCGAACGCCGCGATAGTAGCGGCGTCCGCCAAGGCCGCACCGCTGGTGGCGATCATCACCGGGTCGAAGACCACCGGGACGTTCGCGCTTTCGAGGAGGTCGGCAACGGCGTGGGCGATCTCGGGCGAACCCAGCATGCCGATCTTCACCGCGTTGATGCCAATGTCACTGGCGCAAGCCTCAATCTGGGCGACAACGAGATCGGGTGACAGAACTTCGACCGCGCTCACCCCCAGCGTGTTCTGCGCGGTGATCGCGGTAATCGCGGTCATGGCATAGCCGCCGAGCATGGTGATCGTCTTGATGTCAGCCTGAATGCCCGCGCCGCCCGACGAATCGGAGCCGGCGATGGTAAGGATGCGGGGAGGAGGGATCAGCCCCCCAACTTCAACCACGGAACTTCCGCTCGCTCGAAGGCGGGTTCTTCTCCTGCAGCTTCTTCGACCGCGACGGCCGGTCCATCAGCTCACCGCCGCAATTGGGGCAGTGATCGTCGAGCGCGTCGGCGCATTCGGCGCAGAAAGTGCATTCAAACGAGCAGATGAACGCGCCGGGCGCTTCCGCCGGTAAGTCGCAGCCGCACTTTTCGCAATCGGGGCGCATTTCAAGCATCAGGCGGCGGCCTCGCTGACGGCATCGCAGATCGCAACGACGACCTGTTCGACCTCACCCGCATCATCGCCCTCAGCCATGACGCGGATCACCGGTTCGGTGCCCGAGGGACGGATGACGAGGCGGCCTCGGCCGTTCAATTGCGCCTCGGCCTCAGCGATCACCGCCTTGACCTTGGCATCGTCAAGCGGCTTCCCGCCAGAGAAACGCACGTTCTTCAGCAGCTGCGGCACCGGATCGAACAGGTGGAGCAGTTCGCTTGCCTGCTTGCCCGACTGGACCAGCGCGGCCAGCACCTGCAGCGCTGCCACGGTGCCATCGCCGGTTGTTGCATGATCGAGCATGATCATGTGGCCCGACTGCTCGCCGCCAACGTTGAAGCCGCCGGTCTTCATCCGTTCGAGCACGTGGCGATCACCCACCTTGGTGCGTTCGAGCGTCAGGCCCTGCCCGGTGAGGAAGCGTTCCAGACCAAGGTTCGACATCACCGTCGCCACCACGCCGCCGCCGCGCAAGGTTCCGCTCGCCGCCAGCCGGCTGCCGATCAGCGCCATGATCTGGTCGCCATCGACCGTCTGGCCCTTTTCATCGACGACGATCAACCTGTCGGCATCGCCATCAAGCGCAATGCCGATGTCCGCGCCGCTGGCGACCACGGTTTCCTTTACGAGGTTGAGGTGCGTCGACCCCACCTTGTCGTTGATGTTGGTGCCATTGGGCGTGACACCGACCGCGATTACTTCGGCGCCGAGCTCCCAGATCGCCGAAGGGGTCACCTGATAGGCCGCACCATTGGCGCAATCGACGACGATCTTGAGCCCGTCGAGCCGGACGTTTTCCGGCACCGAACCCTTCACCGCGTGGATATAGCGCCCGCGGGCATCCTCGATGCGGCGAGCGCGGCCGATCCTGGCGGCGTCGGCCAGGGGCTGATCCTCACCCAACAGAGCTTCGATCGCCAGTTCGTCTTCGTCCGACAGTTTGAAGCCATCGGGGCCGAACAGCTTGATGCCGTTATCCTCGTAAGGGTTGTGACTGGCCGAGATCATCACGCCCACATCTGCGCGCAGTTCGCGGGTGAGGAGCGCAATGGCAGGCGTTGGCAGCGGGCCAGTAAGCACCACGTCCATGCCTACGCTGGTAAAGCCGGCGACCAGCGCATTTTCCAGCATATAGCCCGAAAGCCGGGTGTCCTTGCCAATGACCACGCGGTGGCGGTGATCGCCGCGCAGGAACCGCGTTCCCGCCGCCTGGCCAACCTTCATCGCAATCGCCGCCGTCATGACACCGGCGTTGGTCCGCCCGCGAATCCCGTCCGTGCCGAAATACTGCCTAGCCATGCGCAACACTCTCCAAACCTGCGTTTCCCGCCGCAGCAACCATGACAAATTGCCATGGCGCAAGCAGTCGCTAATGTCACCCCGGCACAACGGATATGGGGCGATAATGGACGCGGCGAAAACGGCATCGGGCTTTCCTGAAATAAAGGTTCCGGCGGGGCTTACCTTTGCCGGGCTGGTGCTGGGGTTCCTTGCCGGGCTGGTGTTTCAGGGAACCTCGCTGGCAGAGCCCTTGCTCAAGTACGGCGGGCTGGCGGGCACTTTGTGGCTGCGCGCCCTGCAGCTGACCATCGTGCCGCTGGTCATCGGACTGGTGTTCACTGGCATCTCGCAGACGCTGGCGGCGGCGAACGGCGGCAAGCTGGCGCGCCGCGCGGTGGGGTTGTTCTTCGTCGTTCTGCTGATCAGCGGCACCATGGCCGCACTGCTCGTGCCCGCGCTACTCACCGCTTTTCCCATTCCCGAACGTGCGGCGGCAGCGCTGAGCGGCGGGGCGGCCACGGCGGGCGACGTCCCCGGTTTCGCCGAAGTGCTGAAGGCGATGATGCCCGAGAACATTTTCGCCTCGGCCGCAAGTGGAGCCATGCTGCCGATCGTGCTGTTTGTCTCGGTCTTTGCCGTGGCAACGACGCGCATCGCCGCCGCGCCGCGCGCGCAGCTGAACCAGGTGTTCGAAGGGCTGGCCGCTGCGATGATGGTGATGGTCGGCTGGGTGCTGAAACTGGCCCCCATCGGCGTTTTCGGCCTCGCCCTGCCACTCGCCAGCAGCGGCGCCGACGCCATTGGCGCGCTGGCGCACTATGTCCTGATCGTCAGCGCAGCGGGCCTTGTCGTGCTGCTGGGCGGTATTTTGCTAGCGCTGACGCTGGGCGGACAGAAGGTGGACACCTTTTTCCGCGCTATGACGCCGGTCTATGCCGTCGCGCTGTCCACCCAGTCCTCTCTCGCCAGTTTGCCGGCCATGCTGGCGGCAACGCGCAAGTTGGGCGTGCGCGAGGCGACCGCCGATTTCGTCCTGCCGCTGGCCGTGGCGATCTTCCGCGCCACCAGCCCGGCGATGAACATGGGCGTGGCGACCTATGCCGCTTACCTGACCGGCACGCCGCTTTCGCCGCTGGTTCTGGGCGCGGGCGTGCTGGTCGCCTTCCTCGTCTCGCTGAGCTCGGTCTCGCTGCCCGGAACGCTTAGCTTCGTCATCTCGGTCGGCCCCATCGCCAATGCTATGGGCGTGCCGATTGCCCCGCTGGCGCTGCTGGTGGCGGTGGAAATGCTGCCCGACATCATGCGCACGCTGGGCAATGTGACGCTCGACGTGGCGGCGACCGCAACGGTAGACCGCCGGCGCGGGGACTGACGGAGACCCCGCCTCGCAGCCGGACTACAGCGCTTTTTCGTAGATGTTGTAGGTCTTGTTGATCTTGCTCTCGATCGTCTCGGCAATCGCGACCATTCCCTGGTTGTCTTCCAGGATCCAGCCGATCTCGCCCCGCTTGCCGTTGTAGTGCTTCACGGCGTTGCGGCGGATATATTCGATCATCATGAAAGCGAGCTGGCTGGCCATACGAGACGACTGCAACCGCTTTACAACGCCCATGAGCGGCACACGCATGTCGGCATTCTTCGGCTTCCACAGCCACAGCGCCAGCTTCAGCCAGCCAAGCAGCGTTGGCTTGCCATTTGGGCGCACCACTTCCTTCTGGACCTGATTGAGGTCAGGCAGGGTCATCATGAAGGCGACCGGTTCGCCGTCGTATTCGGCGATGTAGATCAGGTCCGCCTTGCAGATCGGCTTCAGCTTTTTTGCGGTATAGGCGATCTCGTTTTCGGTGAAGGGGACGAAACCCCAGTTGTCCGACCAGGCATCGTTGAGGATGTCGCAGATGATCTTCACCTCGCGAGGGAACTGGGCGAGATCGACGCCGCGCACCTTGATCCGCGCGTTCTTTTCGCCTGACTGGACGATACGCTGGATCAGCTGGGGAAATTCGCGCTTGATGTCGAGATCATAGGTGTGAAGCTGCTTGGCAAGGCCATAACCCGCGCCTTCGATCCACGGCTGATAGCGCGCGTTCTGGTGGCCCATCATCACCATTGGCGGGTGATCGTGGCCCAGCACGAGCTGGCCCGGTTCTTCCCAGACCGAAAGGTTCATCGGCGCGAGCACCTTGGTCATGCCCTGTTCGCGCAGCCAGGCCTCGGCCCGCTGGATCAAGGCTTCGGCAACCTGCGGATCTTCGGTTTCGAGCGCGCCCCACAGGCCGGTACCGGGGCCCATGCCCTGGTCCAATGGCTGGGTCAGCGCCAGTTCATCGATATGCGCCGATATGCGGCCGACGATCTGTCCGCCGCGTCGCGCCAGAAACAGCTGGACGCGGGCATGTTCGAAAAAGGGATTTTCGCCCGGAGTATACTTGCCGATCTCCTCACCGCGCAATTGCGGCACGTAGTTCGGGTCCGCTGCATTTATCCGATAACCGTAATCGACAAAGTCCGCGATCCCGGCCTTGCCCGAGACCGGAGTGATCACTAGTTCGCCGGGAGTCTGAGAACCTGCCGCCACATTATTGCCTTTGCCGTAGGATTGGAGAACAACCGGAGCCGGACCTGCGTTCGGTCCCGATACATGTCAAGCCGCACCGCAACAGTCCAAACGCGCCCGGCAGGCCTTTAACCGTGGAATTATGGCATGAATGCGCCTGAAATGACCATTACCAAGATCTCGGCGATCCCCGACGACAAGGCCATGCTGCGCGCCGCGGTAGAACTGTCGCGCGACATTTCAGCAGCCCGGCCCGAAATCTACTGGCCGGACATGCTGCTGTCCGCACTGATCGGATATGGCGCGCTTTACGGTGCAATCGTGACCGCGCTGGCGGGTGATCCGACGTGGATGGTGGCCGGCCTGGGTCTGCTTTCGGCGCTGGCTCTCTACCGCGCGCTGCTGTTCATTCACGAGCTGACGCACATCCATGAAACCGCGCTACCCGGCTTCCGTTTCACGTGGAACCTGCTGGTCGGCATTCCGATGCTGATCCCCAGCTTCATGTACGAAGGCGTCCACACGCTGCACCATGCCCGCACGCGTTACGGCACGGCAGAGGATCCCGAATACCTGCCGCTGGCGCTGATGAAGCCGTGGAGCCTGCCGGTGTTCCTGCTGCTCGCGGTACTGCTGCCCATCGGCTTGTTGATCCGCTCGGCAGTTCTGGTGCCACTAGGCGTGATCATTCCGCCGCTGCGCCGGCTGGTGTGGGAGCGGGCGAGCTCGCTGTCGATCAACCCGGATTTCCGCCGCCGACCCAGCGAAGGTTTGTTCAGGACGATGGTGTTCTGGCAGGAACTGGGCGCCAGCGTCTGGGCGCTGTTCCTGCTGTGGAGCGCCGCCACGTGGGACTGGCGGCCGCTGGCCGTGGCCATCGCGGTGATCTCGCTCACCGCCGTGCTCAATCAGATTCGCACGCTGGTCGCGCATCTTTGGGCGAACGACGGCGATCCTATGACGGTGACCGGGCAATACCTGGATTCGGTCAACGTCCCCCCGCCCGGCGCACTGGGCGAGCTGTGGGCGCCGGTTGGTCTGCGCTATCACGCGCTGCACCACCTGCTGGCCTCGGTCCCGTACCATTCCTATCCCGAAGCGCACCGCCGGCTGATGGCGCACCTCGGGCTGAAATCGACTTATGACAAGGCGAATTACCGGGGGCTGTTCCCGCTGGTCGGCAAGCTGGTTTCGAGCACGATGGTGAAGCGCTGAGGCGCGCTACTCTTCGGTCCTGACGAGGACGGTTTCGCCCACCAGGGCAAACAGGAAGAACGGCGTCCAGGCGGCGATGAGGGGCGGATAACCGCCGAAGTTGCCGATGGCGATGGCCGCATTGTCGACGACGAAATAGAGGAAGCCGAGCGCCATCCCGATGACGCCGCGGATCAGCAACTGGCCCGAGCGTGCCAGTCCGAAGGCGGCGACCGAGCCGAGCAGCGGCATCAGCACGGCTGACAATGGCCCGGAAATCTTGTGCCACCACTTGCCCTCAAGCTCGCTGGTGCGCCGCCCCGCCGCCTTCATCGCGGCGATGGATTCGGTCAGTTCAAAGATGTTCTCGGCATCGGGATCGACCTTGCTGATGGCGACCTGACCGGGGGTCACGTTTGGCGCGACGACGACGGTACCAAGCTGGCTGACCTTCGCGCCCTTGACGTCGAATTCGACTGCGTTTTCCATCTTCCAGCCCGGTGCGGCAAAGGTCGCTCGCGGGCTGCGGATCTGGCCCTGCACCATGGTCGTCGGATCGCGGCGGTACCACGTGACTTTGGTCATCACCATTTCGCTGCCGCGCCCGGTGAGCGACGAGGCCATGAGGATATTGTCGCCATCGCGCAGGTAGACATTGGCCCGCCCGCCCCCGGCACTGGGCACCGCGCCATATTCCGCCGCCTGCCATGCCTTCAGCGTCGCGGTGGAACGGGTGACGACGCGTTCGTTGAAAGCAAAGCTGATCAGCGCCACAACCAGCGCGCTGAGCAGCAGCGGTGCGAGGACCTGATGCGCCGAGAGCCCTGCCGCGCGCATCGAGACGACCTCGCTGTTCTGGTTCAGCGGCCAGAAGGTCAGCAGCGTGGCGAGGAGCACCGAATAGGGCAAGAACCGCGCCATCAGCTGCGGCACGCGCAGGGTGACATAGGTCCACAGCTGTGCCTCGCCATTGCCGGGCTTGGCAAGGATGGCACCGCTTTCGCCCAGCAGGTCGAGCATCTGCAAGACCAGCACCAGCATGATCAGCACGGCAATGATGCGCGTGATGAACAGCCGCGCCAGATAGAGTGTCAGCGTGCGTGACGGAAACAGATCAAGCCGCATGACCAACCTCTTCGCCAAGACCGGTCAGCTTGCGCGCCGCCGGGTGCCGTTTGAAGAAGGCGACAATCTTTTTGCCAAAGCCCTGTGCGAACTTTTCAAGCGCGCCGATCGGCTGGCCGCCCGGAACATAGGCGATGCGCCAGTACATCCACAGGATCAGCGCCGAGAACAGCGCGAAGGGTGCCCACAGCGCGATCAGCGGACTGACATCACCGCGCGCTGCGGCGGCGGCGCCCGATTCATTGATCTTGTGATAGGCAACGACCATGACGATTGAGACGAACAGGCCGAGCGCCGAGGTCGATCGCTTGGGCGGCACGGCAAGCGCCACCGCCAGCAGCGGCATCAGCAGCATCATGACCACCTCGACCATGCGATAGGAGAAGCTGGCCCGCACCTGTGCCCGTTCAAGCGGCGGGGCATCAGCCACCCAGCCGATGCGCAGCAGTTCGGGCAGGATATATTCGCGCTCCTTGCCGCCGCGCTCGCGAAAGCGTTCAAGCGCGGGCAGCGGGATCGGCAGGTCATGGCGCGAGAACGTGAGGATGCGCGGCGTCATGCCGGGGCTGTCCTGCACGATCTGCCCGTCGGTGAGGCGGAAAATGATCGTATCGGGCTGGTCCTGCAGCGCGAGGAAGCGGCCTTCGCGCGCCGAAATGGTCAGCACTTGCCCCTTGTCATCCGAAAGGCGGGCAAAAATGCCGATCAGCTGGCGGCCGTCCTCACGGCTCTGTTCGATGCGCAAGGCCAGCTTGTCCGCCAAGGTGGTGAATTCGCCAACCTTGATCGAAGCGCCGAGCGCACCGGTCTTCAGCTCGAAATTGAGCTGTTCGTAATAGTAGCGCGCCATCGGCTGCAGGTACGACACGTTGAGGAAATTCACCGCCGCCAGCGTGATTGCGATCATGTAGGGAACGCGCAACAGGCGGGTATAGCTGAGCCCGACCGCACGCATGACATCCAGTTCGCTCGAGGTGGCAAGCTTGCGGAAGGCGAGCAGGATGCCGAGCAGCAGCCCGAGCGGAATCGCCAGACCGGCATATTCCGGCAGCAGGTTCGCCAGCATCTTGAACACGACCGAGACCGGTCCGCCCTGCAGCGCGACGAAATCGAACAGCTTGAGCATCTTGTCGAGGATCAGCAACGATGCCGCGACAAGGAACACCCCGCACATCGGCATCAGCACGAGGCGGAAAATGTAGCGATCAATTGCGGGGATGGATTTGAACAAAAGTCCCGGCCGGTTGCAGTTGGCAGCGTGGCTTCCTGCCTAGGTCATGCCGGGGGGGCTGGCAAGCGGCGTGCGGCCCGCTGCGGCCGGATCGACCTTATTCAGGGTATTCAGGCCTTTTCGGGGGCGTTCAGGACCCTTTTCCGCAGTGTTCAGGCCTTTTCCAACGTGCACTGCAGCGGATGCTGGTTCTGCCGGGCGAAATCCATCACCTGGTTCACCTTGGTCTCGGCGATCTCGTAAGGGAAAATGCCGCAGACGCCGACGCCCTTCTGGTGGACGTGGAGCATCACCCGCGTCGCCTGGTCCATGTCCATGTGGAAGAAGCGTTTGAGCACGATCACCACAAATTCCATCGGCGTGTAATCGTCGTTCAGCATCAGCACCTTGAACTGGCTGGGCTTTTGGGACTTGGCCCGGGTCTTTGTGGCCAGGCCGATCTGCGAGCCGCCATTACCGCCGCCCGGGCCTGAATCGTCGTCATCCCCGGAACGAGGCGAAAGGACGAGCATAGGGGCAAACGGAACGATCATCGAGTAAGGATACCGTAAATGGGGCAGGGCGGGCAAGATGCTGCGCAAAGTTGAGACGGCGAACGGGCCGGACAGCGCTATGGCTGTCCGGCCCGCTGGTTCGGTCCGGCTTACACTTGGGAGAGGAGGGCCGGCCCGGAAAGCTGAAAGCCTGCCTGGATCAGGCGGCCTTCGAAACCTTTTCAACTGCCAGGCTTACGCGATTCGAGATCGGCGCGAAGCTTTCGTTGGCGAGCTTGAACATGGCTTCGGTGTTCTTCGAACCGGTCGCAACCGCAGCGTCGAACGAACGGCGCAGCATTTCCGACTGGAACTTGAAGAAGTCGGCCGGCGACTTGACTGCGGCCATTTCCTTGACGTCAGCGGTCATGGTTTCGAACGCGGTCTTGCTTTCGGCAATGATTTCGCTGCCCAGCGCCTTGGCGCCTTCTGCGAAGATCTTGCCCGATTCGACGACGGCTTCAACGTTGCCCTTGGCGAATTCGGTCGCTTCGCCGGCAGCCGAAGTGCTCTTTTCATAGGCCGACTTGGCCTTTTCCTTGAGCTCGGTGAACGCCGTCGAAACAGCGGCAGTGAAATCGGTGGTGGCGGTCTTGGCCATGATCTTATCCTTGAGCACGGAGAGAGGAGGAGTTCCGCTTTTCGCGGGCGATTTGCGCACCGGAGCCTTGGCGGCGACTGGTGCGGTCTTGAGGGGTTTGGTCTTCACGGTCGCAGTCTTCACCACCGGGACAGGCTTGGTTGCCTTCGCAGCCTTGGGTGCCTTGACCGCCTTGGGGGCGGGGGTGGCAACCTTGGCGGCGGGCTTCGGCGCCTCGACCTGTTCCGCCATCGGAGCGGGGATAGGGTCGGCGGGCGCCAGTTCGGGCAGCACGACCGGCGTTTCTGCAGCGGCCTGGGCGTAAGCCTTTTCCGCGGCGTCGAGCGATTGCGTGTCGGTTGCTTCAGCCATGTTGCCTGCTTCCGTTGGATCGGTTTGAACCATTTGCTGCAGTGCACAATAAGTATCGCGCAGGCGGATGTCAATATTTATTGTGCAGTGCAACAAATGCCCGCTTCACAAGCATCGGCGCGGGCCGTTAACGCGTCATGACATAGCGCCCGGGTGCGTCCTCGATTCCCGGATCCCCTTTGCCACCGGGCGCGCGCTTCCCCTTGGCGGGAATGCGCGCACTGTCCTGCTGCTCGATCCAGCCGAGCCAATGGCCCCACCACGATCCGGGATGTTCCTCGGCCCCGGCGACGAAGTCGGCAAGCGTGTCGCCCGGCTCGGGGTTGGTCCAGTACTGGTACTTGCCCGAGGACGGCGGGTTGACGACCCCGGCGATGTGGCCCGAGCCGGCAAGCATGAAGGTCCACGGACCGCGCAGGTGCCGGGTCAGCATCCAGACGCTTTCGGGCGGGGCAATGTGATCCTCGCGCCCGGCCTGGATGAAGCATGGCACGGTGATTCGCGTCAGATCAATCGGCGTTCCGTTTGCGCTCAGCGCATCGGGGACGACCAGTTTGTTGTCGCGGTAGAGGTCGCAAAGGTACTCGTGGTGCCACTTGGCCGGCAGGTTGGTGGTATCGCCGTTCCAGTGGAGCAGGTCGAAGGCCGGGTATTCCTTGCCCAGCAGATAGTTGTCGATCACGTAGTTCCAGATCAGGTCCGAACTGCGCAGCATGTTGAACGTGGCGGCCATGATCCGCCCGTCGAGATAGCCATCGGTGGCCAAGGCATTGGCGGCGCTGATTTGCTGATCGTCGATGAAATTGCGCAGTTCGCCGGCATGGGTGAAATCGACCTGCGCGGTGAAGAAAGTGGCGCTCTTTACCTTTTCGCCCTCGCCCCGGCGGCACAGCACCGCCAACGTGGCGGCGAGCGTCGTGCCGGCAACGCAGTAACCGATGGTGTGGACCGAAGCCACGCCCAGCCGCTCGCGGACGTGGTCGATCGCCTCGATCTGCGAGCGGATGTAATCGTCCCAGACGACATCGGCCATCGACGCGTCGGCCGACTTCCACGAGACCATGAAAACGGTGAGCCCCTGCTCCACCGCCCAGCGCACGAAGCTTTTCGCCGGGTTGAGATCGAGGATGTAGAACCGGTTGATCCACGGCGGGAAGATCACCAGCGGCACTTCCAGCACGCTTTCCGTAGTCGGCGAATACTGGATCAGTTGGAACATCGGCGTTTCGAACACGACCTTGCCCGGGGTCATGGCGATGTTGCGCCCCAGTTCGAAGGCATCGGGATCGGTATGGGTGAGCTGCCCCTTCTTCAGGTCGGTGAGCAGGTGCTCCATCCCCTGAACAAGGTTTTCGCCCTTGGTCTCCAGCGTGCGTTCAAGCACGACCGGGTTGGTCAGCGGAAAGTTCGCCGGGCTCAGCGCCTCGGTCAGCGTGCGGGTGGCAAAGCGGAGCTGCTCCTTGCGGTCAGGCTCCAGCCCCTCGGCCTTGTCGGCCAGCTGGGTGAGCTGCTCGGAAAACAGCAGATAGGCCTGATGAATCAGCGCGAAGACCGGCTGTTCACGCCAGCGCGGGTCCTTGAAGCGACGGTCGGTGCGGGGTAGCTCAGGCCCGGCATCATCGTTTGGCTTGCCGCCGGTGAACTGGCCAAGCACGCCTTGCCACAGCTTGACGCTGTCATCCCACATGCGGCCCTGCGTTTCCGCATCGGCGAAAGGCATCTTCTTGTACCAGCCCTCGACCATTTCGAGCCACGTGGCCGGATCAGTCACCTGCTTGGGCGGATTGGCGAGCGACAGGTCGGGCCGGAATGCGAGCAGCTTGTCCTGCATCCGCTGCATCACGCTGGCCCATTGGGTGAATTCGGCCGGATCGGTGGCGAGCGGCGTGGCGGGAGGGGCGCCGGCAAAGCTGGCGAACCGGCCCAGCATGGCCTGAGTCGCCTCGGCCTGCATTTTGAGCATTTCGGCAAAGGGATCGCTACCGCCCGGTTCGCCCGGCTTGTCGCTGCTGCTATCGCCCATGATTGCCTCGCCCAGTTATGCTGCACTGCACAATTACGCGGAGGTAGCGCGAACCGCAATCCCGCATTTGCCTTGGCGGCGATAATGCAGCAAAGCGACATTTGCGGCAAATCCGCCGCGAGCAACGGAATTTCGAGGTCATGGAAGAAGAGTTCTACCGCATCAAGCGCCTGCCGCCCTATGTCATCGCCGAAGTGAATGACATGCGCGCCGCAGCCCGCGCGGCGGGCAAGGACATCATCGACCTCGGCATGGGCAACCCTGATCTGCCGCCGCCCCAGCACGTCATCGACAAGCTGTGTGAAGTTGCGCAGAAGCCTTCGGCGCACGGCTATTCAGCCTCTTCGGGCATCCCCGGCGTGCGCAAGGCACAGGCCAATTACTACGCCCGCCGTTTCGGCGTGGAGCTTGATCCGGCGACCGAAGTTGTCATGACGATGGGTTCGAAGGAAGGCCTTGCCAGCCTTGCCACCGCGATGACCGCGCCCGGCGATGTCGTGCTTGCGCCGAACCCCAGCTATCCGATCCATACCTTCGGCTTCATCATTGCGGGCGCGACGATCCGTTCGGTGCCGACCACGCCCGACGATAAGTACTGGGCCGCGCTGGACCGCGCGATGGCCTTCACCGTGCCGCGCCCGTCGATTCTGATCGTCAACTATCCCGGCAACCCGACGGCCGAGACGGTCGACCTCGCTTTCTACGAGCGGCTGGTGGCCTGGGCGAAGGAAAACAAGGTCTGGATCCTGTCCGACCTCGCCTATTCCGAGCTCTACTACGACGGCAACCCAACCGTTTCGATCCTGCAGGTGCCCGGCGCCAAGGATGTGGCGGTGGAATTTACTTCGATGTCGAAGACCTTCTCGATGGCTGGCTGGCGAGTCGGCTTCGCGGTAGGCAACCCGCGCCTGATCGCCGCGCTCAAGCGGGTGAAGAGTTACCTCGATTACGGAGCGTTCACGCCAATCCAGGCAGCAGCCTGCGCGGCACTCAACGGCCCGCAGGACATCGTCGAGAAGAACCGCGAGCTCTACCAGAAGCGCCGCGACGTGATGGTCGAAAGCTTTGGCCGCGCCGGGTGGGAAATCCCCAGCCCCAAGGCATCGATGTTCGCCTGGGCCCCGCTCCCTCCCGCGCTCAAGGAAATGGGCAGCCTGGAGTTTTCAAAGCAGTTGCTCACCCATGCCGATGTCGCGGTGGCACCGGGTGTCGGATACGGCGAGGATGGCGAAGGCTTCGTCCGCATCGCCATGGTCGAAAACGAGCAGCGGCTCCGTCAGGCAGCGCGCAACATCAAGCGCTATTTGTCCACAATGGGGGTAAATAGCTCGGCCGCATGATGGCGGAACATGGTTAATAGATTTGGGATTCCCGTGTCGCTGACAGCGTCTTCAGGGGAATCCCGATGCCATGGGCGCAGGATCCTGTTAGGCAGACTACCGTTTCCGGCGCGGCACACCATGCCGCGTACGGCAGGGCAAGACGTGCCTGACAATGCAGCGCTTCGGCTGGATCTGCGATGAGCCGCTACCTGCAGACTGGGACTTGCGGCAACGCGGCTGGCTGCTGGTCGAAGGTGATGATGCCGCCCCCTATCCTGCTCTGCTAAGCGATACGCAGCAGGCCCGGTCGATCGCGGCCCGGCGCCAGCGAGCGCAGGTGGTCCTGATCGGCATCGACGACAGCACCGAACGGGCAGATTGGCTGCGTGAGGGTTTTGGCGAAGTGCTACCGGCCAGGGTTTCCCTGAGCGAACTGGAAATGCGCGCCCTGCGCGTGCGCCTGGCCGCCGAGGCTGAGCCTCGCCGCAGTCGGCACGGCGCGCTCGAGCTCGACCTGCTCCTGCGCAAAGGCACCGTGGACGGGCGGCGGCTGGGATTGCACCCGCGCGAGTTTTCGCTGCTGTGGCGGCTGGCGCAGACCCCGGGTCGCTCGGTCGCACCGCAGGACCTGCTTGGCGAAGTCTGGCAGATGAGCTTCAAGCCCGAGACCAACAGTCTTGCCGTCCACGTTTGCCGACTGCGCGCCAAACTGGCCTCCGCAGGGTTGGGCAGAATCGTCTCGACCACGCCCGATGGCGGCTATGCGCTGTCACCCGAGCGTGATGGACCCGACCCGCTGCGACGCAGGCTTGCGGAAGGCCGGGATGCGCTGCAATCAGGCGCGGACCCCAGCGTCCGGAAGAACCTGCATGAGACATGACCTGCCGAGCAATGACCGTATCGCTTTCGCCCTCGCAGCGGACGGTGTCGGCCACCTGAAGCTCGCCCGCGCGGACAAGCTCAACGCGCTCGACTCGGCGATGATCGAGGCGCTGCTTGCCGCGGGTACCGCGCTCCATGACATGCCGGGGCTGCGCTGCCTCGTCCTGTCGGGCGAAGGGCGCGCATTTTGCGCCGGACTGGACCTCGCCTCGATGGCATCGGGCCTCGCCAATGCGGGAGACCTTGCCGCGCGCACCCATGGCAATGCCAATTCCTTCCAGCAGATGGCGATGCAGTTCCGCAAGCTACCCGTACCGGTCATCGCCGCGATTCACGGCGCGTGCCTTGGCGGCGGTCTGCAGATCGCCGCCGGGGCCGACATCCGCATTGCCGCCCCCGATGCCAAATTGAGCGTGATGGAACTGCGCTGGGGCATCGTCCCCGACATGGGTCACTTCGCCCTGTGGCGCGGACTGGTGCGCCCCGACCTGCTGCGCGAACTGACCTATACCCACCGCGAATTCAGCGGCGAGGAAGCATTGGCCATGGGTTTTGCCACCCGCTGCGACGCCGACCCTCTGGCCTGCGCCATGGCCCTTGCCACTGAAATCGCCGCCAAGAGCCCCACCGCGATCCGCGCTGCCAAGGCCCTGTTCGCCCGCAGCGATGATGAGGCGACCGACGCTATCCTGCTGGCGGAAGCCATCGAACAACAGCGTCTGATCGGATCACGCAACCAGATCGAGGCGGTAGCCAGCCAGATGGCCAAGCGGCCTGCGGATTTTGTCGATCCTTGAGAGCCACTTGACTGATGCACTCATATGCGCGCGGCTAGCCCGTCGACTCATCAACCCTTTGCTGGCGCTGAAGTATTGAGCCACACCGCGTCTAGGGAAGACGAACTTCGCTCTCGGAGGGCTAGCTGGATCCGACCGTCTGGCCTGCTGTTGCTGCTGGCCGGGCTGGTAGGAGTGGCTTTTTACGGAAGCACTCGCTTTGCGGGACTTTCCGTACTTGGCGGGCTGATTGTTCTCATTGAGCCTAACATAACTCGGCGAAGATAGTTCGGCTAATCCCGCTGCGCCCGCAAGGCCTCCACCCGCAAGCGCACCTGTTCGTTGAGGTGGCGGCAGAGCATTTCGTGCTCTTGAAAATGGATCACGTCGACCGCGCCGGAACCAAGGCCGCCCTGCCCGGCCTCAATCACACCGCGATCTTCGGCGTGGACGTCGCGGACCGAGGCCATGTTGAATTCGCGCGCGAACCGCGTTGAGGCGTCGGTCGCGCGATTGGGCCAGTAGAAGCGGATCACGCCGCGCGTCTTGTTGACGCTGACGGGATAGATCGTGTGGGTGAACACGTGGCTGGCAAGGCCGAGCACGAAGGTCGCCGGGAACAGTTTGAAATCGGTCTTGCGCGGCGGAAAGCCATCGCGTCCTGCTGCCCTGATGCCGCGCTCCATCGCCATGCGCAGCACCGGCGGCAACACCGGCGGTTCGGGATTGCGCCACAGCGTTTGCCCCCGATGCGCACCGGAAAAGCCGTAATGCGTGGGATAGGCCAGCGGGTTGTCCGGCCCGATTGCCGGGGCGCCGGTGCGCGGGTGGATGAATTTCAGGTGGTAGTTTTCCTGGAAATTGTCGACGTAGATCTTCCAGTTGGCGTCGATCTCGAACACGTATTCGTCGAACTCCACCGTGCGCGACAACGGCAGTTCCTCCAGCTCGTCGGCAATCGCGCCGAGGAATTCGCGCAGGCTTTCCTTAGGTGGCTTGGCGAAGTTGACGAACAGCAGCCCGGCGCAGCTTTCCAGCGCAACCTGTTTCAGCCCGCAGGCGCTCTTTTCCAGCCCGAAGCGTTCGAATTCGGGCGCGGACAGCAGCGCGCCGTCCAGCCCGAAGGTCCACATGTGATAGCGGCACGAAAAGGTCGCGCGCTTGCCTTCGGTGTCATCGGTGAGCTGGGTGCCGCGGTGGGTGCAGACATTGTGGAAGGCACGGACTTCGCCGTCGCGCCCGCGGACGATCAGCAGCGAGGCGCGCGCATATTCCAGATCGCGGCGGATGAAGCAGCCGGGTTTCGGCACTTCGCAGGCGTGGCCGACGTGAATCCATTCGGCCTTGAACACCGCCTCGCGCTCGTCCTCGAACCAGGCGGGGTCGTGATAGACGCTGGCATCGATCGGCCCGGAGCCGAGGCGCTTTGCCGCCTCTTCCGGGGTGAACATTTCCAGCGCTGGACGTTTCGCCATGGCCTGCTCCCTTGGAAAGGAGCCTGCCACAGCGACGGCGCGTTCAACAGCGCCGATCGTCCAGCCCGGATGCCCTCAGCCCCGCTTCATCGCGCAGAGCTTGTTCCCATCGGGATCACGCAGGTAGGCGAGGTAAAGCTTGCCGAAGCCGCCTTCGCGCCAGCCCGGAGCATCCTCGATCGATGTGCCGCCGTTCGCCACGCCAGCCGCGTGCCAGGCATCGGCCATTTCCGTGCTGTCCATACCGAAGCCAATGGTGCAGCCGTTGCCGACCGTAGCCGGCTTGCCATCGATCGGCGGGGTGACGATGAACACGCCGCCGTTGTGCATGTAGACCGTGCGGCCCTTTTCGTCAGCGAAGCCGGGCTTGCCGCCGATCGCCGTGAACAATGCATCGTAAAACGT
The DNA here is from genome assembly GCF_037572715.1 of Novosphingobium aquae. NCBI lineage: Bacteria > Pseudomonadati > Pseudomonadota > Alphaproteobacteria > Sphingomonadales > Sphingomonadaceae > Novosphingobium > Novosphingobium aquae. Next base: position 118,181 of record NZ_JBBHJY010000004.1, read on the forward strand.
CTTGGACTTCGCCGGATCATTGGTGCCGACTGTGTTGTGCGTGAACATAATGCTCTCTCCTCAAAAGACTACGACCGAGCGGATCGACTTGCCCGCGTGCATCAGGTCGAAGGCAGTGTTGATTTCCTCCAGCCCCATGACGTGGGTGATCATCGGGTCGATCTCGATCTTGCCGGTCATGTACATGTCGACGATCTTCGGCACGTCGGTGCGGCCCTTGGCGCCGCCGAAAGCCGTGCCGCGCCAGTTGCGCCCGGTGACCAGCTGGAACGGGCGCGTGGAGATTTCCTTGCCCGCTTCAGCCACGCCGATGATGATCGAGGTCCCCCAGCCGCGGTGGCACGCTTCGAGCGCGGTGCGCATGACTTCGGTGTTGCCGGTGGCGTCGAAGGTATAGTCCGCACCGCCGTCAGTCATGGCGACGATCTTGGCCACGGTGTCCTCACGGCTCAGCCCGCGCGAATTGAGGAAGTCGGTCATGCCGAACTTGCGGCCCCATTCTTCCCTGTCCGGGTTTATGTCGACGCCGATGATCTTCGCCGCTCCTGCCAACCGCGCGCCCTGGATCACGTTGAGGCCGATGCCGCCGAGGCCGAAGACCACGACATTGTCACCCGGCTGGACCTTGGCCGTGTTGAGCACCGCACCAACGCCCGTGGTCACGCCGCAGCCGATGTAGCAGCTCGTCTGGAACGGCGCGTCCTCGCGGATTTTTGCCACGGCAATTTCAGGCAGCACGGTGAAGTTCGAGAAGGTCGAGCAGCCCATGTAGTGGAAAATGGTCTGCCCTTTGTAGCTGAACCGACTGGTGCCATCGGGCATCAGACCCTGGCCTTGGGTGGCGCGGATCGCGGTGCACAGGTTGCTCTTGCCCGAAAGGCAGGTTTTGCACTTGCCGCATTCGGGCGTGTAAAGCGGGATCACGTGGTCGCCGGGCTTCACCGAGGTTACGCCGGGTCCGATTTCACGGACAATCCCAGCGCCTTCGTGGCCGAGGACCGAGGGGAACAGGCCTTCGCTGTCCAGCCCGTCGAGCGTGTAGGCATCGGTGTGGCACACGCCCGTCGCCATGATCTCGACCAGCACTTCGCCCGCCTTGGGCCCTTCAAGGTCAAGCTCGACGATTTCGAGCGGCTTTTTCGCTTCGAAAGCAACGGCGGCGCGAGTTTTCATTGAGCGATTCCTCCGGACTGTTCGCGCGTCCCGCTTGCCGTGCGGCTCGCCGCTTGGCAAGCGGGGAGGGATGAAAACACTGCGCGATCCCGATTGCCTGCTGGCCGATGGACTGAACGCCATCCGCGAGCAGTTCCAGGTTCCCCAAGACTTCGCGCCCGAGGTGGAAGCGGCGGCGCAAAAGGCAGCCCAGCGCGTGCCCAGCGGGCACCGCGACCGCGCCGACATGCATTACGTCACGCTCGATCCGGGCAACTCGACCGATCTGGACCAGGCCTTTGCAATTGAGCCGGCCGGCAGAGACTGGCTGCTGCACTATGCCATCGCCGATGTCGGCTTTTTCGTCGATCCGGGTGATCCGCTCGATCTTGAAGCATGGCGGCGCGGCACGACTTGCTACCTGCCGGGTGCCAAGGCCTCGCTCTATCCCAAGGCGCTGAGTGAAAAGGCGGCGAGCCTGCTGCCTGACGGTGATCGTCCAGCCACGGTCTTTGCCGTGCGCGTTGGCCCCGATGGTAGCACCCGGCTCGAGGGTGTCGAAAAGGCGCTGATCCGCAGCCGCGCCAAGCTGGCCTACGAAAACGTCCGCGATGATGAGCTGCCAGCCGGTTTCGCCGCAATTGCGGGTCGCGTAAAAGCGGCCGAGGAAGCGCGTGGGGCGATGCGCGTCGATCCGCCCGAACAGGAAGTCGCGCGCGACGCCCTTGGCCACTATATCCTGCAACTGCGTCCGCAGACATTGGCCGAGCAGCGCAATGCCACGCTCAGCCTGGCGACCAACCTCGCCGTCGCCGACGCGCTTTGGCAGGCGCAGACCGGGCTTTTCCGGGTGATGCCGGGGGCGAGCGATCGCGCCATCACCCGCCTGCGCGGCACGGCCAAGGCCTTTGCGCTCGACTGGCCGGCTGACATGGCGCTCGCCGAATTCGAGAAGCGGCTTAACCCTTTCGACCCGCGCGAAGCCGCCTTCCTGATGGCAGCGCGGCGTGGCGGCGGCGGAGCGAGCTACGTACCCTTCATGGCCGGCGAAAAGCCGTGGCACGCCGCCATGGCGGCAACCTATTGCCACATCACCGCGCCGCTGCGCCGGCTGGCTGATCGCCACGTCATCGCCGCCGCCATGGCCGTCGCGAATGGCCAGCCGGTGCCGGATTTCGCCGCCGACGCCTTTCCGCTCCTGCCCAAGGTCATGGCCAAGGCCGAGGCGCGCGATAACCAGGTCGACCGCGCGGTGGTCGACCTTGCCGAAGCGGTGATGCTCTCGGGCCGCGAGGGCGAACGCTTTGCCGCCGTCGTCACCGATCTGGGCGAAGCCGGAGCCCGCATCCAGCTTTGCGAGCACCCGGTCGTGTCGCGCGTCACGGCCAATGGCGTGGTGCCGGGAGCGGAAGTCACCGTCCGCCTGACCCGCGCCGACCCGGTGCGCCGAGAGATCGTGTTCGAGCAAATCGCGTGAATCCCGTTGCGCGCCAGCGCGCCTGTTGTTAGGGGCCGCCTTCCCGAAAGGGATCGTCTCGGAATCAGGCCCGATGGCGGAGTGGTTACGTAGCGGACTGCAAATCCGCGCACGCCGGTTCGATTCCGGCTCGGGCCTCCATCCGGACGAATTGCGCAGGGCCGCCACGCGGCGATTGGCCAGCCATGACTATGACGCCTCCTCCGACGAACCAGCCCGTCCGCGTTGCCGCGCTGTATCGCTTTGCACCGCTGGACGATTTCGCCAGCCACAAGGCGCCGCTTGAGGCCTTGTGCCGAGCGAATGGCGTGCGCGGCACGCTGTTGCTGGCGCATGAGGGCATCAACGGCACGATCGCCGGCCCGGACAAAGGTATTGCCGAAGTCGTCGCCCACATCCGCGCCCTGCCCGGCTGCGAAGGGCTCGACGTCAAGTATTCCGCCGCGCCGACCATGCCGTTCCACCGCATGAAGGTTCGGCTCAAGCGCGAGATCGTGACCATGGGCCAGCCCGGCATCGATCCGCTCGCCGTGGTCGGCACCTATGTCGAACCGCAAGACTGGAACGCACTGATTTCCGATCCGGGCACGATCCTGATCGATACCCGCAATGATTACGAAGTGGCGATTGGCACCTTTTCCGGAGCGATCGACCCGGAAACACCGACCTTTCGCGACTTCCCCGAATGGTTTCGTGAGCACCGGGGCGAACTGCTCGGCGATGGGCCGCCGCCCAAGGTGGCCATGTTCTGCACCGGCGGCATCCGCTGCGAAAAGAGCACCGCTTTCCTCAAGGCCGAGGGCGTGGGCGAGGTGTTCCACCTCAAGGGCGGGATCCTCAAGTACCTCGAGACCGTGCCCGAGGCCGAGAGCCTGTGGCAGGGCGAATGCTTCGTCTTCGACCAGCGCGTAGCCGTGGGCCATGGCCTTTCCCAAGGCACCCATGCCCTGTGTCACGCCTGCCGCCGCCCGGTGACTGTCGCCGATCAGGCATCACCGCTTTACGAGGAAGGAGTGAGCTGCCCCGCCTGCCACGCCGAGCGCAGCGACGAGCAGCGCTCCGCCTATCGCGAACGGCAAAAGCAGGAAATGCTCGCGGCCGAGCGCGGCGAAAGCCATGTCGGCGCCGTGCTGCCGCCGAGGCAGAGCGAGGACTGTGGGGGCTGATCCCATCCTCTACAGCTTCCGCCGCTGCCCCTATGCTATGCGGGCGCGGCTGGCCTTGGCGGTGAGCGGCCTGCGCCACGAGCGCCGCGAAATGAAGCTGGCGGCAAAGCCCGCCGAAATGCTCGAAGCCTCACCCAAAGGCACGGTCCCCGTGCTGGTCCTGCCCGATGGCGCGGTGATCGACGAAAGCATCGACATCATGGTCTGGGCACTGGGACACAGCGATCCCGATGGCTGGCTGGCCCGCCACGATCCGGCGCTCGTCGCCGCCAATGACGGGGGCTTCAAGCATGATCTTGACCGCTACAAGTACCCCGAACGCCATGACTCTGATCCGGCAGCGCACCGCGCGTCTGGGTTGGGATTTCTCGCAACGTTGGAAGCTCGACTGGCTACGAGCGCGAATCTCTGCGGCGAATCGGAAGGTCTGGCCGATGCCGCAATCATGCCCTTCGTGCGCCAGTTCGCTGCGTTGGAGCCCGAATGGTTCGCCGCGCAGCCCCTGCCGCACCTGCAATCGTGGCTCGCGCGTCACCTCGCCAGCCCGCGATTCGCGGCGGTCATGGATCGCCATGCGCCTTGGCAACCGGGCGATGTGCCTGTGATGGTCGGTGAGAAAGGCTGGAGCGGGTAAGGGGAATCGAACCCCTCTAGCTAGCTTGGAAGGCTAGTGCATTACCACTATGCTATACCCGCTTGTCCGGCGTACCGGCAGTACTTGGCCGCGTGCCGGGCGCACTGCCATCGGCGCGGCGCGAGGTCAACGATTTTGAACGCGCAGCGGCGCGACGAGAGGATGCAAAGACCATGGCAACCCAGCTTCACCGCCCGATCGAATGCAGCGCCGAGGAATGGGAAGCGCGCCAGCAGCTTGCCGCCTGTTACCGGATTTTCGACCTGCTTGGCTGGTCCGAATCGATCTACAACCACATCTCGTTGACCGTCCCCGGTGAGGACGGCGCGTTCCTGATCAACCCTTTCGGCCTGCTCTATTCCGAGGTTTGCGCCTCCAACCTCGTCAAGATCGACATCGATGGCAACACGCTGGATGGCAGCACCTATCCGGTGAACAAGGCGGGCTTCACGCAGCATGCCTATTTTCACCGCCACTTGCCGCAGGCCAAGGCGATCTGCCACGTCCACACCAGCGAGACGATGGCCGTATCCAGCTATGAACACGGCCTGCTCCCTTCGAACTTCTACGCCTGCGCCTTCGTCGGCCAGATCGGCTACCACGATTTCGAAGGCGTCACCGTGCGGGCGGAGGAGGGCGAGCGGCTGCTGACGAACCTTGGCCAGCACAAGATCCTGATGCTGCGCAACCACGGCCCGGTGGTCATGGGCAAAACGGTGCCCGAGATGTTCTTCACTATGTGGGCGCTGCAGCGCGCCTGCGAGATCCAGTGCGCCACGCTGGCCATGGGCAAGCCGGTTCTGGTCTCAGACGAGGTGCTGCGCGTACACCAGCGCGACCTCAGCCAGGTCCAGCTCCCCGGCGGCCCCGGTGCGCCCGATTTTGCCGCCTGGGTGCGCAAGGTGGACCGTGTCGACCGGAGCTGGCGGGACTAGGGCGGGGCTCCCCTTTCCTACATCGCGGCGACGTGTCATCGCTGACGGATGACAGTAATACGCCCAAATTCTCGCATCTTGGCAGCAACCTCTGGCAAGGTGACACGTTAACTCTGGACTGTGTCCATAGTGTCCAGCCCATGCTGACTCTTCCCCTTCGCTTCCGGATTCCCTAGACCGACTTCATGGCCGTCCTGCCAATCACCCCCGCGCCGTTCTTCGCCAACAAGAATCAGGCCTTCTGGCGACTCCAGGCAATCGGCTGGGGCGGGGCCATGCTGCTGCGCGCCATGTCGTCGATTGCCGGCGGGCAGGAGTGGTCGTTCCTCGTCTTCGTCGCGATCGAGGCGGTAACCGGCTTTTCGATCTCGCTGATCCTTTCGGTGATTTACCGCCAGATTATTAGCCGCCGCCCGCTGGTGACTTGGGGGGTAACCGCACTGGTCCTGCCACTGGCGGTGATGCTCTATGCCTTCATCGATGCCTGGGTGTTCAGCCTGGGCCAGACCGACGGAAACAACAACTTCGCGCGGCTGCTGATCGGCGTTTTCTACCTCAACGCCACGCTGCTCGGCGCATGGTCGGCGCTGTACTACATGATCAATTTCTACGTGCAGATTGAAGAGCAGAACGACCAGATGATCCAGCTGGAAAATCAAGCGACCAGTGCCCAGCTGGCCATGCTGCGCTACCAGCTCAACCCGCATTTCCTGTTCAACACGCTCAATTCGATCTCCACCCTGGTGCTGCTCAAGCAGACCGAGCCGGCCAATGCCATGCTGACGCGGCTGTCCTCGTTCCTGCGCTATACGCTGGCCAACGAGCCCGCGGGGCGGGTGACCGTGGCGCAGGAAGTAGAAACTCTGAAGCTCTACCTCGATATCGAACGGATGCGCTTTGAAGAACGGCTCCGCACCCGTTTTGAAATCGATGATGCCGCGAAACCCGGGCTGTTGCCTTCGCTGCTGCTCCAGCCGCTGGTGGAAAATGCCATCAAATATGCGGTCAGTCCGCAAGAGGCCGGGGCCGAAATCACGGTTACCGCGCAACTCGTCGGAACTGCGCTTCGCATCACCGTCTCCGATACCGGTCCGGGATTGCAAAGCGGCGGTATCGACAACAGGCTGGCCGGCGTGACATTCGATGGCGGCGAACAGGTATCGACAGGGGTTGGCCTCACCAACACGCGCGACCGGCTGGCTCAGGCCTATGGTCCGGCGCACCGGTTCGAGATCGTTGATCCGCCCGAAGGCGGCTTCAGCGTGCTGATCGAAATACCCTATGAGGAGCGCGAGGCGCCGGCGCCGTTTGCGAGTGCGGGGGCGGGCTCAGGGCCAAGCGCGGGAACGCCACGCCTTGCCGTTCCGGCCGGTTGACCCCACATGGGGCATCTAAAAATTCGGGGGCGTTTGGAAAAAGGACTGCAATGACCATCCGCACCATTCTGGTCGATGACGAAAAACTGGCGATCCAGGGGCTCATGCTCCGGCTCGAAAAGTTTGCCGATGTCGAAGTGATCGAAACCTGCTCGAACGGGCGCGAAGCGATCCGCAAGATCAAGACTGAAAAGCCCGATCTGGTGTTTCTCGACATCCAGATGCCCGGTTTCGACGGATTCTCCGTGGTCAAGGGCGTGATGGATATCGAACCGCCGCTGTTCGTCTTCGTCACCGCCTACAACGAATACGCCGTGCGCGCGTTCGAGGCGAATGCCGTCAATTACCTGATGAAGCCGGTCGACGAAGACAAGCTGGCCGACACGCTCGACCGCGTGCGCACGCGCCTCGCCGAAAAGCGCTCGTCCGAAGAGGCGGAGAAGCTCAAGTCGGTGCTGGCCGAAGTCGCGCCGGACGCGATGGATGCCATGCCCGAGGAAGAGGACCCCAATGCCGGCCACGGCGCGGCCCGCTTTGAAAAGCTCATCAATATCAAGGATCGCGGCCAGATTTTCCGCGTCGATGTCGATTCGATCGAACATATCGAGGCGGCGGGCGATTACATGTGCATCCGCACGGCCGATAACAGCCTGATCCTGCGCGAAACGATGAAGGACCTTGAACGTCGGCTCGATCCGCGCGTGTTCCAGCGCGTCCACCGCTCGACCATCGTCAACCTCAACCAGGTCCGTCAGGTCAAGCCGCACACCAACGGCGAATGCTTCCTCGTGCTCGAATCGGGCGCGCAGGTGAAGGTGAGTCGCTCCTACCGCGACGTTGTCGCGCGCTTCGTGCACTGATTCTCGGCCCCGGCTCCACCCGGGAGCCTATCATTTGCGGCCAAGGTCCAGCCTGACTGATAGTCATTCCGGCTTGCGCCGGGATGACTATCATTGGCGCAGCTTCAGGTCGTTTCCAGGTATTCTGCCTCTTCCATGGAGATCAGCAGTTCAGCCAGCGCCCAATAGGCCTCGCCCCATGCCGCTAGCACTTCGTCGGTCGCAGCTTCGCCCAGCACGTCGCGAATCGCGGGCAACAGGGCTTCGGCGACATAAGGATAGTGTTCGCGGCGCACGCCGGTTTCCACATGGCGGGCGACCATGCGCGAGACAGCTCCGGTCAGATTCTCCAGTTTGTCGATGTTTTGCGCATAGGCAAGGATCGCTGCGGCAAGGCGACGCGGTTGCTCACCCGATTCCTGAGCCGCCTGATCGAACAGGGCCTTTACCTCGGCGTTTTCGAACAGACGTTCGTACATCCGGGTGGTGATGGCAACGCCGTGCATTTGCAGGGCTGGAGCAGTCGACTTGATGATCGCCTTGGTTTCGGCACTTAGAATCTTGGACAAGTGGGAGTTCCTTTAAGATGCATGTGAAATGCATGTTTGCCTTTGGTCCCGTGCCACCGGTGTGTCAACTTAGATGAAATGCAGAGCCTTCGGTCTCGACAAGCGGGCTCGCGGCGGCAATGAAAGGTCATGAGCACCTTCGAACTGTCCGGCTTTGACCTGCACGCTTTCGTCACCGCCACGCTCGCCGAGGATCTGGGTGAAGGCTGGCCCGGTGGCGGGCATGACGTGACCAGCGAAAGCGTGATTCCCGCGGATGCGCGCTTTTCAGGCGTCATGGACAGCCGCGACGCCATCGTCGTCTGCGGGCTTCCAATTGCCGCGGCCTTCTTCCGCGCGCTCGACGCGGACATGGAGATCGAAATTCTGCATGAGGAAGGCGCGGAGGTGCCCGCCGGGACCGACCTGATGCGTTTGTCGGGCAATGCCCGCGCCATGCTCACGGCGGAGCGATCGGCCCTGAACACGGCGCAGCACTTGTCGGGCGTGGCCACGATGACGCGGGACTATGTCCGCGCCATGGGTGAAACGCGCGCCGTGCTGCTGGATACCCGCAAGACGATTCCGGGCCTTCGCCACCTTGAAAAGTACGCCACCCGCACCGGGGGAGCGCAGAACCACCGGCTGGGCCTGTGGGACGCGGCCATGATCAAGGACAACCACGTCCTTGTCGCCGGCGGCGTTGGCGAGGCTGTGCGCCGCGCCCGGGACGCCGGTGTTGCCCGGATCATCTGCGAGGTCGATTCGATCGAACAGATCACACCCGCGCTCGAAGCCGGGGCGAATCACCTGCTGCTCGACAACATGACCCCGCCAGAACTGCGCGCCTGCGTCGAATTGGTCGCCGGCCGCGTGCCATGCGAGGCATCGGGCGGAGTCCGGCTAGACACTATCGGCGCGATTGCCGCGACCGGGGTCGATTACGTCTCGGTCGGCCGGCTCACCCAAAGCGCCCCTGCTGCCGACATCGGCTTGGATTTCACACCGCTTTAGGGCAAACATTGCGTCATCGAACGCAATACAGGGGTTTCGCAATGCGTCCGGCTTCCATTGTCACATTCGACCGGCTTTACCTGGTCGCCACCGGCCTCGGGCTGGTCAATTCGTTCATGTCGATCGACCGCCTGCAGGCGCGAATTGAGGCCATGCCGCAATTGCGCGCCATCGGCGTGGGGTCCGGGGTCATTTACGGCTCCATCGCGGTTGGTGCGGCAATCTCGCTGCTGCTGTGGTTCGCCGTGGCCTACAAGCGCAGCGCGCTGGCCAAATGGATCCTCGTTGCCTTCACCGCGCTCGCCATCCTCAACCTGCCGAGCGCGCTGCGCCAACTGGGTTCGGGCGGACTGGGCGTGCTGGTCAGCGTGGCGGTAGAGGCCTTGCGGATCGTCGCGCTGTCGTTCCTGTTCCGCGCTGATGCCAAGGCCTGGTTCGCCGGGAGCGGCCAAGGCACCGATGCCGACGCCTGACGCGTTGTGCTGCGCGGCCTAGCCTATGCCTTGGCGCTGTGGCTGCCCGGCAGCGCCATGGCGCAGGCCTATCAGTGCCGGGTGCCCGATTCGATTAGCCAGCCCGCGCCCGCTCGGCCCGATGGACCCAGCCGGACTGCCCCCATCGGCGGCTTCATCCTCGCGGCGAGCTGGTCGCCTGAATACTGCAACGCCTCTCGCGGCGCTTCGGGTTCGATGCAATGCTCGGGCAAGGCGGGGCGCTTTGGTTTCATCCTGCACGGTCTGTGGCCGCAGTCGCGCAGCGGGGCACCGCCGCAGTGGTGCGGCACGGGCGCGCGGCCCTCGCTCGCCGAAATCCGCCGCAACCTCTGCATGACCCCCTCGCCGCAATTGCTTGAGCACGAATGGGCCAAGCACGGTTCGTGCATGGCGCCGACACCCGACGCCTATTTCTCGCAAGCCCGAGAAGCGTGGAACCGCATCACCTGGCCCGATGCCAATCGCCTGTCGCGCAAAAGCGGGCTGACAGCAGGCGATTTTCGCCGTGCTTTCGTTGTCGCCAATCCCGGCTGGCCGGCCAATGCGGTTGCCATTCGGCTGTCGCAATCGGGATGGCTGCGCGAAGTTCACCTATGCTTCAATGAACGTCGCAAGCCATCAACCTGCGCTCGCGGCGGCGCGCGCGATACGCAGGCGATGAAGATCTGGCGAGGCGTTTAAGGCTTGTTCTGCTGCGGACGCGGCACATTCTTGTTCATGCCGTAAGCGCGTTTGCGGCAGCAATCATGGCAGCGATGGCGATGCCGTTTATGGTGGCCTGCAAAACTTTCATGCTCAACTCCTCTCGACGAATCGGTTCAAGAGGTCGTCGCTGCACCTAAAATCGAGCACCCCTCTGGAGCGTCAATCTGTTTTACCGAAGCCGCTGGAAAAAGCCCTTGAGTAATGCGGACGCCTCCGCCTCGCCCATGCCCGAATAAACCTCTGGCCGGTGCAGACACTGCTCCTGTTCGAAGACGCGCGCACCGTGCTCCACCGCGCCGCCCTTGGCATCGGCCGCGGCATAATAGACCCGCGCGATTCGCGCGTGGACGATGGCACCGGCACACATCGCGCAGGGTTCAAGAGTGACCCACAGCTCGCAGCCGTCGAGCCGTTCGCTGCCCAGCGCCTGTGCCGCGGCGCGAATCACCAACATCTCGGCATGGGCAGTGGGGTCACAAAGGCCGCGCGGGGCGTTGTGGGCGGCGGCAATCACCGATCCGTCCTTGACGATCACCGCGCCGATCGGCACTTCACCCGCAGCCACGGCTTTCCCGGCCTCTGCCAGCGCAAGCACCATCGGTTCGGGAAGCGGCCAGCGGTTCATTTGCCCGAATTGGCCGGGATAACTTGACCATACAAGGGTGAATCGGTAAGGGCGCGCCTTCATCCGGAAACGGCACAACGATTCAAGCGAGTAACTCACATGTCCCGCATTTGCGAACTGACCGGCAAGGGCCGCATGACTGGCCACAACGTCAGCCACGCCAACAACAAGACAAAGCGCCTGTTCTTGCCCAACCTGCAGAACGTCACGCTGATGTCTGAAGGCCTTGACCGCAGCTTCAAGTTCCGCGTTTCGACGCAGGGCCTGCGTTCGGTCGAGCACGTTGGTGGCCTCGACAACTGGCTGCTGAAGACCTCGGACGAAAAGCTTTCGACCACCGCAGTCAAGGTAAAGCGCGAGTTGAAGAAGAAGGCCGCAGCCTGATCCTTCAAATTTTGTGAACGCATCGGGCGTCCGGTTTTCCGGGCGCCTTTTTGCATGGGCGCGGCCATTTGCCAGCGGCCCGGCGCAGGCGGATTGACGCTGCCGCGCGCTTCTGCCAGCCATTCGCGCATAGCATCTGTCGCTGGGGGAAATGCCGTGGCCAAGACCGCCCGTATCGCGCTTTATTCGCTTGTTTTCGCGTCGCTGTGCGCTCCCGCCGGGGCGAAGGACAAGGACAAGGACCTCTCCACCGCGCCGCCGCCCGTCTATCAGGGTGTGCTCGATTGCCGCACCATGGCCGATCCCGCCGCGCGGCTCGCCTGCTTCGACAAGTCGGTCGCAGCGATGGCCGATGCGACCATCAAGAAAGACCTTGTCGTCATCGACCGCGCGACGATCCGCGAGACCAAGCGCGGCCTGTTCGGCATCAGCCTGCCCAAGATCAAGATCTTCGGCGGCAATGACGATGTCGAGGTCAACCAGATCGAATCGACCCTGACCTCGGCCTATTCTTCGCGGGACGGCATGGCCGTATTCGTGCTCGCCGATGGTTCGCGCTGGAAGCAGACCGAGGGCCGCGACACCTTTCCTAAGGCCGGCCAGAAGATCGTGGTGAAGCGCGGCACGCTGGGCGGCTTCATGGCCAACGTCAACGGCCAGCCCGGCGTGCGGGTGATTCGCCTGGCTGACTGAGGCCCGGCCGAGGCTGATTGCCTCAGTTTGTGTTAGTCGCCTTGCTGGTCATCGCTTCGACCGTGTCGCGAGCGTTCTGGTTGCCGGTCTTGTCGGCCAACGCCCATTGGCGATTCGTCCGGCACGAATAGGTGCGCTTTGACAGCGTGCCGATCTCTGTCGAGGCGACGCAGCGGATGTAATAGGGATGCTTGCGATCCAGCGAGGCGTTGAACGCGCGGATTTCCTTCTGCGTCATGGCCTTGGGGTCCGGCTCGCTGACGGGGGCCGGGGCAGGAGCAGCCGCTTCAGGGGCGGCGGCGGAAAGCAGCAGGGCAAGGGCGATGGTCGTCATGGGTTTCCGTTCGAGAATGCAGGCCGTTTCAGCCGTGATCGCGCCATTCTAGCGCCGCCCGCGCGAAATGCCACAGCCACCGCTGGCGCCAGTCGGGAAACCCGACATGGGCACCCGTGACTGCCTCAGCCGCCTTCCTGATTCCACGACTTGCTGGTCATGGCATCGTAGGTTTCGCGGGCATTATCGTTGCCGATCCGGTCCGCAAGCGACCACTGGCGATTGGTCCGGCAGGAATACTGCCGCTTGGACAGGGTGCCGATCTCGATCGTGCTGACGCAGCGGATGTAGAACGGGTGCTTCCTGTCGAGAGAGGCGTTGAACGCGCGGATTTCCTTCTGCGTCATGACCTTGGGATCGGGTTCGACAAGCGTCTGGGCAGATGCGGGAATCACGGCGTCGGCGCTGCCAAGCAGCAGGGCAAGTACCAGCGACATCCTGGGTCTCCTTTCGGTATCAGTTGTTCGAGCCGATTGCCGGTCCGACTGAACCGGCAGGCTCTTCACTTATGCTGAACTGGCGCAACCGGGCGTCATTCACCCAGGCCATGGCATCGTCATTGCCGATCTGTGCGAGCCGCTCCCACTCGCTCCGCGTGCGGCAGGTCGTGCGCAGGATGACCGATCCGGTCGGTGCGGATTTCAGGCAAACGATGTAGGCCGGATCGGTGGGCTTCAAGAGCGCGTTGTAGGCCCGGATGTCGCTCGGCCGCATCTTGACCGGGCCTTGGACCGTTTCAGGTGCCGCCAGGGCCGGGGACGCAAATGCCATTGCCAGGACAAGCAGGAATAAACGCATGGGTCATGCACCTCGTGCAGCTGATCGCGCGAGAATATGCCTGAAAGCCGCTCGGCGCAAGCGGCTCAGACCAGCGGCGAGGACCCGGCGAGCGCGCCATCGGCTGCGGCAAAATAATCCACCAGCGCCGCGCGTTCGCCCTCGCTAAGGTGAGGGTTCCAGGTATCAACAATCAGCACCGCGCGGCGGCGGTTGCTGGGGTTCACCGCCTCGTGATCGATGGTGTCGTCAAAGGCGAAAGCCTTACCTTCCTCCCATTCGCGAGTCTCATTGCCAACGCGGAACCAGCAGCCCGGCGGCACGTCGAGCGCGAGATGGATGATCGCCCGGGTATTGGTGACGCCGGTGTGCGGCGGGATATGGCTATGCGGCTTCAGCATCGAGAAAAAGGCATTGGGCGCGCGCCCAGGAATGCGCGCCAGCGGCAGCCTTTCCAGCAGCGCTGCGGTCTGCAGGCAGCGGTCGGTAACGGCGAGGTTCTTGCGACCGTATTCCCACAGGAAGCAGGCTGCCCAGTCGAGCGATCCATCGAGCTGGCTCCACGCGCTTTCCGGTGTTCCCGGCTCCATCTGGACATAGGGCCTGATGGCATCACCCGGATCGGCGAGCAGCGCTTCCAGCTCGGCCTTGATCGCGCCGTGGTGTGCCTCCAGCTCATCGAGCCAGGGGAAGTGGCGGCGGTCGAAATATTCGTCTTCGGGCAGGAAGGGATAGAACACCCCCGCGCACTGATTGTGGTACACCTGCCGCTTGCCGAGCGCCGTGTCGACAAAGGCGCGTATGCGGCGGTTTTCCGTCTCATCCCACGAGGCCGCCGCCTTGCCCAGCGCCGCATCGACCCGCTCATAGAGCCGGGCCTGCAAGGCTTCGGCATAGGACCGGCCGGCATCCAGTTCAGCGGTCACATGCGGCGCCAGATTGGGCATCTGCATGGCAAGCTGCTGCACACCGCCCCAGGCGACCAGCGCCTGCGTTTCCTCGCCCAGCCGTTGCAGCAATTGCGCCAGACGCAGGTTGGCGGTGAAATCCGTGCGGTCGAGCGACAGCGCCCGGTCCAGCGCCGCGCGCTCCGCCTTGTCCTCGCCAGCGAGCCGGCAGGCATGGGCCAGGTTGATCCACAAAGGCAGGGCGCCGGGATCGGCCCGCGTCGCCCGCGTGAACTCCGCTATTGCCGCAGCGGCATCCCCGCTTCGCAGCGCGGCCATGCCAGCGGCATTTGATTCCTGCGCAAGCGCCGGATTGCTCATCAAAACTGTCCCCCTGGCACATGGATATTGCACAGGCTGCACCGGAGCAAGGGAGTTGCGGGCGCGCGTGCCCCACCCTAGGGTCGCGCCATGGTCTATTTCCCCACACTTCTGGCCGAGCCTGAATGGCTGGCGCACCGCTTCGTCGAGAGCGATGACACGTTCCGCTTCATCCGCGTGCCCCGAGAGGACCATGCGGCCACGACGTTCCTGATCGACGATTACCTTGGGACCCGCGAAAAGGGTGGCGACGTACCGGTGGCCCAGTGCCTGCAGTTGAGCGCCGACGTACCGCTGCACTTCCTGTTCCATTCGGCGTTCTGCGGATCGACCATGCTGGTGCGCGGCCTGTCGCAGCCGGGCGTGGCCATGGGGCTGAGCGAGCCGCAGGCGCTCAACGACGTGGTCGGGTTCCGCCGGCGCGGCGCCGATCCGCGGGCGGTGGCGCGCGCTGCCGATGCCGCCACGCGCCTGCTCGGCCGGCCTTTCGCTCCCGGCGAGGCGGTGGTGGTCAAGCCATCGAACGTGATCAATCCGCTGGCGCACCTGCTGATGGCGCTGCGTACCGAGGCGCGCGCGGTTTTTCTCCACGCGCCGCTTGAAACCTATCTGATCTCGGTGGCGAACAAGGGGCTGCACTGCCGCATCTGGACGCGCGAACTGCTGCAGGGTTTCCTGATCGAGGGCGCAGTCGAAGGCATGGGCTTCAGCCGCGACGACCATTTCCTGCACAGCGATCTGCAGGTCGCCGCCATCGGCTGGCTGGCCCAGCAGCGGCTGTTCGCCTCGATGGCGCGGACCGTGGGCGACCGGCTCGCGAGTCTCGACAGTGAGCGGATGTTTGCCGATCCGGCCGGAGCCTTGGCTGCGGTGGCGGCGCATTACGGCCTATCACTCGATATTGGCGCCGCGCTTGCCGGTCCTGCGTTCACCCAGCACTCCAAGTCCGGCGTCGACTATTCGGCCGAGGTTCGCGCGGCGGACTATGCCCGCGTCCGCGCCGCGCATGGCGAGGAGATCGACATGGTGCTGACCTGGGCGAAGGCAGTGGCCGACACCGCCGCGATCAGCATGGACGCGCCCAATCCCCTGCTACAGGCCCCGCTGCTCCAGCTTCACTGATAGCCGAAACGCTCGATCCACGGCTGGAGGATGGGCATCACAGGCTCCAGCCAGCGGGCGTAGGGTTCCCACTGGCGCGTACCGTCATAGAGCCCGCGCCGGACCTGACTGACGCTGGCAGTCGCCACGCCGCGCGTCCGGGCGGTGCGATCGAAGCGCAGGACAGCGTCGCTCCATTCCAGTCCGACGAAGGCGCAAATTTCTCGCGTGGCCGCCTCGAAATCGCGAACGAGGCGGTGGTAATGCACATCGAGCGCATGCACCGGCAGGCGGTCCAGCGCGTGGCTGGTGAGGGTCATCAGCGCATCATAGTGCCGCGCCGTGTCTTCCAGCGTCGTGAAATCGAGCGTCCCGCTGGTCATCGCGAATTGTGTCTTGAAACACGACCACACGACATCGCGCGGATCGCGGCGCATCACCAGCACGCGCGCCTCAGGAAACAGGCGCGCGATGATCGGCAGGCGCGTGCCCTTGAGCGGGTCCATATCGACGAAAGCCGCCGCGCCGGGGGTGATGCCGGAGCCGGTGACCTTGTCCCAATAGGCATCGCGCCATGGGAGCAGGACCTCGTCCGCTGCGCCGGCAAGGCGGACCATCCCCGCGACGATAGCCCCGCGGTCGCCCGAGAGCACCGCATCATCGGCGACAGAAAGCGTGGGACGCTCCTCCAGCGCCTCGCCCCCGGGGAGCGAGGCAAGGACGTTTTCCAGCAGCGTCGTGCCTGAACGGGGATAGCCAAGCAGAAAGACATGACGCTGTGCCGCGAGGGGTGAGGGGGGCAAGTCAGCCGGTCCCATCGGCGGTGCCGCGCGCAGGCCTTCGTCGATGGCTTCGACGAATTCGCGGTGGCGCATCCGGCCACCCGCAGGATCTGCATGAATCGCCGCGAAATCAGCCTTGCAGGCGCTGTAGGCTGCGAAGGCCCCGGCGTGGTCGCCCAGATTGTGCCTGGCATCACCAAGCAGGCCCAGCGCGAGCGAGCGATCGAAAGCCGGTGCAGTGCGGGCGTCGATCACCGGTTGCAGAAGATCGACGGCGGCTTGCGGATTGCCCGCCTCGTTCGCCAGCGTGGCCAGCGCACTCGCCGCTATGGCATTGAGCGGGTCTATCGCCATTGCCTTCTGCCCATGGGTTCGGGCAAGGGCTCCATCTCCGTTGCGCGCGGCAATGGCGGCGATGCCGGCATGGGCCGGAGCGGCCTGCGGGTTGAGCGCCAGCGCGCGTTCGTAGCTATCCGTCGCGGCGCGAGACGATCCACCGGCACCGAGGATGGCGCCGCGCTCAATCCAGGCATCGGGATAGTCGGCAGCTATGGCGATGGCGGCATCACAGGCGGCGAGGCCTTCGCTGAGGCGGCCGCTTTCGCGTAGAAACTTGGCCCGCCCGGTCAACACCGATGGGTCATGCGGAGAAAGCGCCTGCGCCTGCCCGAAAAGGTCTTCGGCGCGGGCGGTGTCGCCCTTGGCCTGTGCCAGCAGCGCGAGGATCATGTGATCGTAGCCATCGCCGTGCCCTGCGGCGATGGCCGTTTCGGACTGAGCGGCGGCGGCGGCAAGTTCGGGTGTGATCACCCCGCCACTTGGGATTGGCCGTGCAGACCTGTCAAGCGTGAGCCCGTCTGCAGCGCCCACGAAAAAGGGGCGGGCATTGCTACCCGCCCCCATTCCATTTCGTCTCGCCTAAGCGATCAGAACTTGACGCGTGCCGAGAAGGCAAAGCGGCGGCCCAGCGCGTCGTAGGTCGACGGATAGGTGTTGCCGCTGTTGTACGAGGTCGAACCAGCAGTGTTGCCGACGACCGGCGGCTGCTTGTCGAACAGGTTCTGCACGGCTGCGGTGAAGGTGAAGTTGTCGTTCACGTTCCAACGCAGGGTCAGGTCGAAGTAGTCGTAGGCCGGGATCTTGTTGAAATCGACCTGCGTGCCGGCGATCGGACCAGTGCCAGCCGGGGCGGTTCCGCTGAAGAACGCACCCTGATCGATGATGTCGAGCGGTTCGTGCTCAACACCTGCGATGTGGCGCCAAAGCACCGACACATCCATCTTGCCGTATGTGAAGGTGTTGCGGAGCGACCACTGGTACTTCGGCGGGATCGAACCCGTGAAGCCGCAGTTGACCGAGAAGTAGCCAACGCAGTCACGATCGATACCGGTCGGGGTAGCCTTGAACTTCTGGTGCAGCGTGTAGTTGCCGACGAACGAGGCATTCCACTTCACTGCGCCGAAATCGTGGCTGTAGTTCATCACGAGATCGATACCGTCGGACTTGAGAGTGCCGAGGTTATCGAGCGGTGCGAACAGGCCCTGCGTGATCGCCGGATCGCCGTCGAGGCCACCGGTGATCGGGTTACGACGGATGACCGTGCAAGCCGGGTTGGTCGCGCTGGCAGCGGAGACCGAACCGAAGCAGGCGCCGATCAGATCGCCCGGCAGCGGAGCACCGATAACGTCGGTTACCTTGATGTTGTAGTAATCGAGCGTCATCGAGAAGCGCGGCAGGAACGAAGGCTGGATAACAGCGCCGATCGTCCAGGTCGTTGCCTTTTCCGGCGTGATGTTCAGGTTACCGCCGGTAGCGATGTTGGCCTGACCTGCAGTCGGGTTGGTGATCGAACCGATCGTGCCGAGCGGAGCGCCCTGCGCAAGGCAGATGGCGCGCAGGTTGGCATTGGTGGTCGGAGCAGCGCCGGCGCAAGGATCGACGCCGAGGTTGGTCAGACCCACCGTAACCGGGGTGAACAGTTCGCCGATGTTCGGAGCGCGGATAGCCCGGGCATAGTTACCACGGATCTTGAGATCATCCATCGGTTCCCAGCTAAGGCCAGCCTTGTACGTCCAGGTTTCCGGCTTGCCGCCGCCGCGTACGTTGTACTTCGAATAACGCGCGCCAGCTTCAAGGGTCAGGCTCTTGAACCCGGGCTTGTCTTCGATCAGCGGAGCGATGATTTCGCCGTAGGCTTCATAGACGTTGTAGGCACCGTCGATGTCCGGAGCTGCACCGCCAGCGCCGCCGAGTTCACCCGGGGTCTTGGCGAGAAGGTCCGAAGCCTGTTCGGCGGTGTACGAACGGTATTCGGCACCAAGTGCGAAGTTCACCGGGTTGTTGGCGCCCGGCGAGGAAACGCCGAGTTCACCGCTGACTAGGCCGCGCAGCTGCGTCAGCGTGGTCTTGACGCGGGTCGAGCTGTCAGCCGTGAGGAAGGCAGCCTGAGCCGGCGTGATCGAACCGTCGTCGCCGAACAGGTTGACCGGTACGCAGCCATTGGAGCTGTCGATGCAGGTCGTCGTGTTGTTGGCGAGTGCAGCCTGCCGCCAGCGCGACTGCAGGGTGTAGTTCTTGATCGTCTGCAGCTTTTCCGATTCGCCGTACGAACCGTTCACGTCCCAGTTGATCGTATCGGTGATACGACCGCGCAGGCCGACGCGGTAGTCGAAGATCGTCGTGCTGTAGTTGCTGATGCGCGGACCAACTTCGGTGGCGCGGCGGTTGTAGGTAACCGTCACGGTGCGATAGCGAGCATCCGTCGGGCCAGTGGCCAGAGCAGCGGCAGCGCAAGTCGCGGGGTCGAAGCGAGCGACGTAGGCAGCGCCCGAATCCGTATCGAATGCGCAGAACTGGTTGCGCAGGGTCGACGGGAGGTAGGGGTTGTTCAGGTTGATGGTGACGGTACCGCCGAACGAGCCCGAAGGCGCGATGATGGTATCGACAGTGTTCTTCGAGAATATGCCGCGCGTGTAGACTTCAACCGAATCCGACACTTCGTAGTTCGCCTGAGCGAAGATGTTATAGCGCTTGAACGGCGTCTGGAAGACGTTGTACGGGTTGAAGTTGAAGGTTGCGAAGGTACCAACAGCCTGACCGGCCGAGTTCACCTGACGGACGCCGCCGTTGGCGGTGAGCGGATTGGTGTCAGGCGTGCTGGTGCCGGCGATCAGCGGGCGGGTGCCCGAGAAGCGCCCTGGAACGCCAGTGCCCGAACCGGCGGGACCGCCGGTGAACGAGCTGACCTGACGCAGCGAGAAGTCACGGTCGCCCTGATAGACGGGGTCCGACTTCTGGTAGCCTAGCGACAGCACAGCGTTACCGCGGCCATCGTCGAAGTTTGCACCGACGGTAAGGTCGGCACGGAAGAAGGCGCCGTCACCGCGCTCGGTGATCTGCTGGCCCAGCGAAAGGTCAACGCCAGCGAAGTCCTTCTTGGTGATGAAGTTGACAACGCCGGTGATGGCGTCTGCGCCGTAGGTCGTCACGGCGGCGCCGGTCTGGGCGTCAACGCGGCTGACCAGTGCAAGCGGGATGTTGTTAAGGTCGACGCGGCCAGCAAGGTCAGCAGGGACGATGCGGTTGCCGTCGAGCAGAACGACGTTGCGGTTGGAACCCAGACCACGAAGGTCGACGTAGGACGAACCGCCGTTGCCGTTGTTCACGGCCGAACCGATGTTCGGAACGACGCCCGGGATTTCGCGAAGAACTTCTTCAGCGAGGTTGGACTGCTTCAGCTCGATTGCATCAGCCGTCGTCACATTGACCGGGTTGGCCTGAACGAGGTTCGGGTTCTTGATGAGTGAGCCGGTGACAACAATTACGTTGCCATCTTCGGGTGCTTCTTCGGCAGCATCCTGCGCGAAGGCTTGGGTGCTGAGGAGCGCGAGGCCGAGCACGACAGGTGCCGAGCCCGCCTTCAGAGCAGAAAGAGTGGTTTTTTTCACAGTCCAGTCCCTTTGTTTCACGGTCACCTGACGGCTCATCCGCCAGGCTTCCGGTGCAATCCCGGTGAGTGGATAGGGAAGCTGCCCCCTGTCGCCAAATGGCTACGCGCAGCTGTCCCAACCGGGAAAGATGGGGTTTATTGGCGGAAACGCGTGGTATCAGCAAAGATTTTGGTTGCGGGCGAAAGCAGATTCCACCGACCTGTGGCCATTCTACAACATGGCTGCCACGTGAACGGCGGGGGCCAAGGCGGTGTAAACGGCGGCAATTGTAACTTTCTTGCCCCGGGCCGCCTCGTTGCAACATTTATATTCAGGCTATGCGCCAAATGTTTCAGTTCGTTTCCGAAACTTGTTATGGCCCTTGCGATGCACGCTTGCACCTCAGGGTTGCGGTGACACAAAAAGCAAAGGGTCCAGTTTCGCCTCGCGCCACTTGATCGCCCAGTGGAGGTGCGGCCCGGTGGCGCGTCCGGTCCGTCCGACCCAGCCAATGACCTGCCCTTGCCGCACATGGCCCCCCGGTCGCACGCCGAGCCGCGAGGCGTGGAGGAACGCGCTCGACAGGCCGGAGCCGTGGTCGAGGATCAGCAGGTTCCCCTCAAGCGTGAAGGGCGTGGCTGCGGCCAGCACCACCACGCCATCGGCGGGGGCCATGAACGGCGTGCCTTCTGCCCCGGCAATATCGAGACCGCCGTGGTACGATCCCGGTTTGCCCTGATAGACGCGCTGCGCTCCAAAGCGCCCGCGGATGGCGCCGCGCAGGGGCCAGGCGAAAGGTTGCCGCCACCCTGCCGCATCGGTCGATTGCGCACGGGCAGCGCCGATCTGGGCGAGCTCTGCGGCGCGTCGGCGGGCGAATTCGGCATCGGCCATGCCGCTGGGCCGATAGGGTGCGTTGACGTGTTCAATCTGCCAGCCACGCGGCGCGATTACGAGCACTTTGCGGACGGTCGGCAAGTCCCCCCGGCGGGCGACAAGCTCGCTCGAAGGCCCGGAATCGCGATCGAAAGCGACGAAAAAACTGCCGTCAGGTTCGATCTCGACCGGCCTTCCCGACAGGGCCAGCGAGAGAGTTCCGGTGGGGGCAAAACCGCGCAGCCAGCCGCCCTGGACTTGCTGACCAAACAGCGAAAAGTCGTTGGTCTGGCGAGCCAGGGCCGGCTTTGCCACGGGAACGGCGGAAACCTGCGCAACTGCAGGGGCCATGTTGAGGTTGCAGCTCCCCATTGCGAGCATGGTCAGGCCGGCCAGCGAGCCGAGCCCCGTCGCCCGCGCCATGTCAGCCGTTTTCCGCGAGCCGCATCGTGGCAAGGGCGCAGTTGGCATAGGCTTCCTGGTGCTCGGCGCTCCAGTAGCGGAGCACCTCAAGCTGAATCGATTCGCCGGAAACCGCGCACTTCACGTGGGTTCCGGGCGCGATGACGCGGAAACCGTTGGGTTCGTAGCGCAGCACGGCGAGGCGTTCGGAGGAGGACATCAGCATGGGTTCGCGTTAGCGCCTTCGGCCGGTCAAAGCAATTTCGGCTGATCGGGACTGGCTTTCGCCTGCACGGGTTTGACCGCCGGTCGCGGCGGGGGAGCGCCATCTGAAACCGGTGTGACGGAGACAATTCCGTCGGCGAAATGGAGGCCCAGCGCCGCCTCTCCGCGCGCTGCCTCGGCAGTGGTGAGCGTGTGACCCGAAGCGCCTGTAACCCGCGCATATCCGCGCTTTAGCACGTTGTCGGGATTGAGCGAGGCCATGACCCGGACGGTCCCGGAGAGCCTGTCCCGAGCTGCTGCTATCCCACGTTCAACCAGAGCCGGGGACAAGCGCAGCGCGGCGAGGCGTTCGGCGGCGCGGTCGCGGCGGGACAGGAGCAGCGGGGCGGATAATTTCCCTGCCGATTCAGCGAGTTTGTGTCGGGCGAGGACAATCCTGTCACCCAGCCCGCGGCGCAGTTTCTCTCCGGCCTCGTCAAGCTGCTGCGCGGGGAGGGCCAGCAATGCCTGAGGTTGCGGCAGGCGCTGGGCGCGCGCTTCCAGCCGTTCCCGGCCCAACTGCAACGGCCTTGCAACGGCCTTGCGAGCGCGTAGCGCCAGTTCTGCAATGCTATTGGCAAGGTCTGCCCGCACCGGAACGGCCAGTTCCGCCGCTGCCGTCGGAGTTGGCGCGCGCAAGTCGGCAGCAAAATCGGCGAGCGTGGTGTCGGTTTCATGCCCGACAGCCGAGATCACCGGGATCGGCGATTCGGCAATCGCGCGAACCACGACTTCCTCATTGAAGCACCACAGGTCCTCGATCGACCCGCCGCCGCGCGCAACGATGATCACGTCGGGACGCTGCACGGAGGAGTCCGGACCCAGTGCCCCAAATCCCCGCACCGCCGCCGCAACCTGCTCCGCCGCGCCCTGTCCCTGGACCAGCACCGGCCAGACGATCACCCGGCTTGGCATCCGGTCGGCAAGGCGGTGGAGGATATCCCGGATCACCGCGCCGGTGGGCGAAGTGACGACGCCGATGACGCCGGGCAGGAACGGGATCCGCCGCTTCCGCTCCGGCGAGAACAGGCCCTCGGCCTCGAACCGCGCCTTGTTCTTCGCCAGCAGAGCGAGCAGCGCGCCTTCGCCGGCGATTTCCATGCGTTCGATAACGATCTGGTAGTTCGAGCGCCCGGGATAGGTGGTCAGCTTGCCGGTGGCGATCACCTCGATCCCGTCCTCGGGCCGGAAGGCGAGCCGCTGCACGGTGCCGCGCCACATCACCCCGTCCAGCCGCGCGCCTTCGTCCTTGAGCGCCAGATAAAGGTGCCCCGACGCCGCCAGTTTCACGCCCGAAAGCTCGCCGCGCACTCGCACATAGGCGAAGCGTTCCTCTACCGTGCGCTTCAGCGCCGAGGAAATCTCGGTGACCGACAAAGGCTCGGCGTTGCTGGACCGGCCTTCCTTCGCTACCAGCCCGCCGGAATCCATGGAATCTGTATCGAAAGACGAGGGCGGCGACATGAATATCCTGCTGATCGGAAGTGGTGGCCGCGAACATGCGCTGGCGTGGCGACTGGCGCAATCGCCTTTGTGCGAAACGCTTTACGCCGCCCCCGGAAATCCGGGGATGTTCGAACACGCGAAGCTGGTCCAGCTCGATAGCGCCGATCATGCCGCCGTCGTGCAGTTCTGCGCCGACAAGGCGATCGGCCTCGTCGTCGTCGGTCCCGAAGCGCCGCTGGTCGATGGTCTGGCGGATAGCCTGCGCGCCGCCGGTGTGGCCGTGTTTGGACCCAGCAAGGCTGCCGCCCAGCTCGAAGGCTCGAAGGGCTTCGTCAAGGACCTCTGCGCGGCTGAGAATATCCCTACCGCCGCCTATGCCCGCCATACCAGCAAGGCCGCCGCGCTGGCCGACCTCGCCCGCTTCGGCCTGCCCGTTGTGATCAAGGCCGATGGCCTCGCCGCCGGCAAGGGCGTGATCATCGCCGAGACTGCTGAAGAGGCTAATGAGGCCATCGAATTCATGTTCTCCGGCGGCTTCGGAGATGCCGGGGCTGAAGTGGTGATCGAGGAATTCATGCGCGGCGAGGAAGCCAGCTTTTTCGCGATCAGCGACGGTAGCAACGTGATCCCCTTCGGATCGGCGCAGGATCACAAGCGCGTCGGCGACGGTGACACCGGCCCCAACACCGGCGGCATGGGCGCCTATTCCCCGACCGGCGTCTTCACCCCCGAAATCGAGGCCGAGGTCATGGAGCGCATCGTGCGCCCGACCGTGGCCGCCATGGCGCGGGACGGCATGCCCTATCAGGGCGTACTGTTCGCCGGGCTGATGCTGACCGATGAAGGTCCCAAGCTGATCGAATACAACTGCCGCTTCGGCGATCCCGAATGCCAGGTTCTGATGATGCGCTTTGAAGGCGATCTGGTTGACCTGCTGTCGAAGGCCGCGCAGCCCGGCGGCCTTGCCACCGCCGCCCCAGTTCGCCTGCGCCCGCAAACCGCTCTAACCGTGGTCATGGCGGCGAACGGCTATCCCGCCACGCCAGAAAAGGGCGGCGAGATCATGCTCGGCAACCCCAACAAGGGCCGCGTGTTCCACGCCGGCACGGCGATTGCCGATGGCAAACTGGTGGCAAACGGCGGGCGCGTGCTGAACGTCACTGCCATGGCCGAAAGCGCCAAGGCGGCGCAGGCGCTCGCCTATGCTGCGGTCGACGCGATCCAGTTCCCGTCAGGCTTCTGCCGCCGCGACATCGGTTTTCGTGAGGTTGCGCGAGAGGAGGGCTAACAGGCCCCCGACCGCGCCCCGTCTTCCGGCGGCACCAGCAATTGCCACGGATCTGCCCCGGCGCTGGCGCGGACTTCGCTGAGCAGCCATTCTCGGAAGGCGCGGACCTTGGGGCTGCGGCGCTTGTGTTCGGGATAGACCAGCCAGAAGGCACGCGCCTCAGTTGCGGCGCAGGGGAACAAGGGTTTCAATCGGCCCGCCGCCACCGCGCCTTCGAACATCACCGGATTGAGCACCGCCACGCCGTGTCCGGCGAGCGCCGCCTGTCCGTCGAGCACTTGCGAATCGAAGCGAATGGCATTGGCCGGCATGCCGATCTGGCCGCCATGTTCGACCTTGGCGAACCACATGTCCCACCAGATGTCGCCGGGTGACAGGCGCGGCACGTGAGCGAGATCGTCCGGTTTTTCCACCGGGTGACGTTCGAGGAATTCCGGGCTGGCCATCGGCAGGAAAGCCTGCCGCATGAGGAACTGCGAGACGAGCCCCGCGCCCGGACTGACCGCGCCGCGAATG
Organism: Novosphingobium aquae; assembly: GCF_037572715.1. NCBI lineage: Bacteria > Pseudomonadati > Pseudomonadota > Alphaproteobacteria > Sphingomonadales > Sphingomonadaceae > Novosphingobium > Novosphingobium aquae. The sequence goes on from NZ_JBBHJY010000004.1 coordinate 143,206, forward strand.
GCCAGGTCGAACTCGCCGCTTTCAAGGTCGACGAAGCGGTCCGAGACGTCGAGCTGCACGGCAAGGCCGGGCCGCGCGAGCTGAAACGCGCCGAGCTTCCCCGCCAGCCAGTTGGTCGCCAGCGTATGCGGGGCAGAGACGCGCAGGACGGCATCGTCCTCCGCCCGCAACGTGGCGAAGGCCGATTCAATCTCGGCAAAGGCAGCGGCGATGCGGGGGGCGATGCGTTTTCCCGCTGCGGTGAGCACCCGACCGCGTCCCTTGCGCATGAACAGTGGTTCGCCGAGCCGGTCTTCGAGCAGTTTGATCTGATAGGAAACCCCGGCCTGGGTCATGCCCAGTTCTTCTGCCGCGCGGGTGTAGTTTTCGTGTCTTGCCGCAGCCTCGAACACACGAATGGCAGCTAACGGTGGAATTGCGGTCATGGTTCTATCATAAAGAGGACTTATGTTTCGTGTCTATGCTTTTGTTGGAACGACAGCAGCAAATGCGTCAGTTTCATGTCATCGACAGCAAGCAGGAACCCTCCGATGAAAAAGCTTATCTTCTCGTTCGCCCTTTCACTGGCCGCCGTTTCGGCACCGGGAGCGGCGCAGACCTCCACGGGCGCCATCGCCATCAATCACAGCGACCTCGCGCTCTCTACCCCGGCCGGCATCGAAGCGCTCGATGCGCGGATTGCCCATGCCGTGCGGCTGGCTTGCGGGTTCGACAAGAGCGAGCGCAACCTGACACTCAGCGTCGCGCAGAAGCGCTGCCTCGCTGCCAAGCAGGCCGAAGTTTCCGCAAGCCGTCAGGCTGCCATCGCGGCAGCCACAGTTACCCCCCGCACGCTTGCGGCGCGCTGATCGGGCGCTTCAGTCCCGTCCGATCCGACAGGGAGCGGCAACCCAGTGGGGTTGCCGCTCCCCCTTTATTGTGATCAGGCCATCTTCTCGGCGACGAGCGCCTTCAAGTTCGCTTCGGGCCGCGCGCCGTAGTGCGAAATGATTTCCGCCGCGCAGATCGATCCCAGCCGCAGGCAGTCTTGCAGCGAGCGCCCGCGCACGTGGCCGAACAGGAAGCCGGCGGCGAACAAGTCGCCCGCGCCGGTGGTATCGACAACGCGTTCGACCGGTTCGGCGGAAACGCGGGCCAGTTCGTAACCCTCTGCGGCGATGGCGCCTTCGGGTCCGCAGGTGACGACCAGCGTCGGCACCTTGGCGCGCAGCTGGGCAACGCCGGCGTCAAAATCGTCGCTGCCGGTCAGCGCGGCCAGTTCGACGTGGTTGGCGAACAGGATGTCGATTTCACCCGCATCGATAAGCGCGCGGAAATCGTTGCCATGGCGGGCGATGACGAAAGCGTCGGACAGGGTGAAGGCGACCTTGCGGCCAGCCCCGCGGGCAGCGGCGATGGCGCGGCGCATGGCGGCGCGCGGTTCTTCCGGATCCCAGAGGTATCCTTCGAGGTAGAGCACCTTGGCATCAGCAATCGCCGCTTCATCCAGCGCGTCCGCCGGCAGGAACTGCGAGGCGCCAAGGAAGGTGTTCATCGTGCGCTGGCCATCGGGCGTGACGAAGATCAGGCAGCGCGCCGTCGGCGGATCACCCGCGCGGGCGGCAGTTTCAAAGGCGATGCCGCCGGCGCGGATATCGTGCGCAAAGACTTCGCCGAGCTGGTCGTCGGCCACCTGACCGATGAAGGCGCAGCTGGCACCGAGCGCGGCGAGGCCGGCCAGCGTATTGGCCGCCGAACCGCCCGAAATCTCGCGCGCCGGGCCCATGGCGCCGTAAAGGGCGTGCGCCTGATCGGTATCAATCAGCGTCATGCCGCCGCGCGTCATGCCGAGCTGGTCGATCAACGCTTCATCGCAAGGGGCCATGACATCGACGATGGCATTGCCGATAGCGACGACGTCGCGGGTGGGCTGGGACATGAAGGGCCTTCCTATTGAAGCACTGCGGCTTCGTAATGAATTGATCGGCGCCGACTAGCGCCCACCCGTGCCGGGGGCAAGGCCGGCGGCGTTGACAGACATGGGGCAGATCGGGGATGCGCTCACTTGTGAGAGCATTTTCCAAGATCGCGCCCGCCTTGGCGCCTGCCTTGCTGCTTGCCGGCTGCGGCGGCGCGGGCAATTCAGTCAAGAGCGTGAGCACGGCTTCGCTGCCAATACCGCCGACGGTAACGCGCCCGGGGCCGGCGCGACCGGCGATTCGCCCCCGGGTGATGGCCGGACCGGGGCTGGAAGGCGTGATTGGCGGAAATGCGGGCGATTTGCAGCGCCAGTTTGGCGCGGCGCGGCTCGACGTGATCGAAGGCGATGCCCGCAAGCTGCAGTTTTCCGGCAATGCCTGCGTGCTCGACGTGTTTCTCTATCCCGAAACCGTGGGCCGCGAGCCTACCGCGACCTATGTCGAGGCGCGCCGCTCCAGCGACGGCAAAGACGTTGACCGGGCGAGCTGCGTTGCGGCGCTAAGGAAACGTTAGCCCAATTTCGCTAGGCATTGCCCCGTATTCAACAAGGGGCCCTTGCCGCAATGACCATGCAATTCCGCGCGCTTGCCGAGCAGGCTGCTGCCGACGGCGCGATTTCGGCCGAAGAAATCCTGACCCTGCGCCGCGCGGGCTGGGGTGACGGAGCGATTTCTCCCGAGGAAGCCGAGGCGATTTTCGCTGTCAACGACCAGCTTGAGGACCCGTCCGTCGAATGGGCCGAGTTCTTTGTCGAGGCGCTGGGTGAATTCGTCGTCAACGGCGTCAAGCCCAAGGGCTATGTCTCGCAAGACCAGGCCGACTGGCTGGTGACCCGGGTCGATCACAACGGTGCGCTGCAATCGATGACCGAGCTGGAACTGCTGGTGAAGATCATCGAAAAGGCGCTCAATGTGCCGCAGAGCCTGAAGGACTATGTCATCGCGCAGGTCGAGCGCGCCGTGCTGACCGGCGAAGGCCCGACCCGCGGCGGTCACCTTGAGCGCGGCAACGTCAACGCCGTCGAGGCCCAGATCCTGCGCCGGGCGGTTTTCGCTCAGGCAGGAGATCGCCCTGCAGCCGCCAGCCGCAGCGAGGCCGAGATGCTGTTCCGGCTGAAGGATGCCACGCTGGGCGGCCGGAACGCGCCCGAGTGGAAGCAGCTCTTCGTACAGGGCGTCGGCAGCTACATGTCAGGCTATACCAGCTACACCCCGCTCGACGCCCCGCGCGCGGCCGAGCTTGATCGGTTCATGGATGCCAATACGCCGAGCCTGCTGCGCTTCGCCGGACGCATGGCGAAGGCGGACGTGGAATCGGGGATCGGCCACACGTTCCGCACGCTGTTCGGCCGCAAGGGTCTGGACAAGGCACCCGAAATTGCCGCCGCTGCTGCGGTCACGACGGAAGAGAATACCTGGTTGCAGGGCCAGATCGATGGAAACAACCAGGTCGACGAATACGACGAGGCGCTCTTGGCGTTTCTCGCGGAAGAGAAATCCGGGCTTTAAGCCGAGTAGCTCCGGAACACGCGATAGCCCGTCTCCTTTCGGGGAGGCGGGCCGTTTCGCGTTCTAGACAGTGAAGCTTTCGCCGCAGCCGCAGCTGCCTTTGGCGTTCGGATTGTTGAACACGAAGCCGGCCTGAAAGTCGTCCTCGACCCAGTCCATCGTCGATCCGACGAGGTAGAGCACCGAAGCGCCATCGATGAAGAACAGCCCGCCGGGTGTCTCAATCTTTTCGTCGAACGGCGCCGCCTCGGTCACGTAGTCGACCGAATAGGCGAGGCCCGAGCAGCCCCGGCGCGGGGTGGACAGCTTGACCCCAATCGCGTCTTTGGGCGCTTCGCTCATCAGATGAGCGATCCGCGCTTCGGAAGCGGGGGTGAGCAGCACGGCGGCGGGCCGTGCGCGGGTCTTGGTTGCGGTATCGGTCATAGCATTCCCAGCTCCAGCCGCGCTTCATCGCTCATCTTGGCGGGATCCCATGGCGGATCCCAGACGAGGTTCACTTCGGCATCGCGCACGCCCGGCACCGAGCTGACGCGCAGTTCAACCTCGCCCGGCATCGATTCGGCGACCGGGCAGTGCGGCGTCGTCAGCGTCATGGTCACGACCACGCCGCTGTCCGCATCGACATCGACGCCATAGATCAGGCCGAGGTCATAGATGTTCACCGGAATTTCCGGATCGAAGATTTCCTTCAGCGCGCCGACAACCGCTTCATAGAGATCGCCGCCTGGAGCAGCAGGGTCCACGCCCTCAGGCTTTTCCGCGAGGAAGCCCTCAAGATAGTCGCGCTTGCGCACCAGTTTCTCTGCAGGCGCCTCGGCATCTTCCACGCGCGCCTTGGGCGGCGGGGTGACGCTGTCGACTTCCTCGATGGTGAATTTCGCTTCCTCGTTCACGAGAAAATCCTTTTCGTCCGTTCGATGCCGCGGACCAACGCCGCCACATCGTCTTCATCGTTGTAAATGCCGAAACTGGCGCGGGCTGTGGCCGGTACGCCAAGGTGGTCCATCAGCGGCTGGGCGCAGTGGTGCCCGGCACGGATGGCCACGCCTTCCTCGTCCAATATGGTGCCGAGGTCGTGCGGATGCACCCCCTCCAGCGCGAAAGAGACGATTCCGGCGCTGTCTTCCGGCCCGAACAGCGTCACCGAATTCATGGCCCTCAACGCATCGCGGCACTGGGCGACCAGCGCGGTTTCGTGCGCGTGGATCGTGTCGAGCCCGATGGCCGAGACATAGTCCACCGCCGCACCCAGCGCGATCGCCTCGACAATTGCCGGCGTCCCTGCCTCGAACCGCGCGGGTGGCGGGGCGAAGGTGGTTTCGGCAAAAGTCACCCGGTCGATCATCGCGCCGCCGCCCTGCCACGGCGGCATGGCATCAAGAATCTCGGCCCGCGCCCAGAGCGCGCCGATGCCGGTGGGGCCGTAAAGCTTGTGCGCCGAGAACACGTAGAAATCACAGTCCAGCGCCGCGACATCGACGGCAAGACGCGGCACGGCCTGGCAGCCGTCGATCAGGATCTTTGCGCCAACACCGTGTGCCAGGTCGGCAGCGCGCTTCACATCGAGCGTCGATCCCAGCACGTTCGAGACATGGGCCAGCGCCACCAGCTTGTGCTCGCGGGTCAGCATCCTTGCCGCAATGTCGAGATCGATGCGGCCATCCGGCGTCAGCGGGCAGACGTCGATTTCCACCCCGGTGCGGGCGCGCAGCAATTGCCACGGCACGATGTTCGAATGGTGCTCCAACGTGGAGAGCAGTATCCGGTCGCCGGCTTTGAGATTCGCCAGCCCCCAGGTCTGGGCGACGAGGTTGATCGCCTCGGTCGCGCCGCGGGTGAAGACAATCTCGCCCTCCGCCGCGCCGATGAAGCGCGCAACCTTGCGCCGCGCTGCCTCGAAGGCCACCGTCATGTTCGCCGAGCGCGCGTAAACGCCGCGATGCACGGTCGCATAGTCGCGGCCCATCGCGTTCGATGCAGCGTCGATCACCGCCTGCGGCTTCTGCGCGGTGGCGGCGGTATCGAGATAATGCCAAGTGCCGGCAAGACCGGGAAAATCGGCCCTGAGCGCGGCCAGCGGCGATGCGAGCGTGGTCACAGCAGCGCCTCCAATGCGGCCTGCGATGCCGCATCCAGCGCTTCCTCGTCCGCCGCGCCAACGAAGGCCTCGGCCACGAAGGCCTGCAGCATCAGCCGCTTCGCCGTTTCCGGCGGCAGCCCGCGCTGGGCCATGTAGAACAGCGCCTGCCCATCAAGTTCGCCCACCGCGCAGCCGTGCGCGCACTTCACATCATCAGCGTAGATCTCAAGTTCCGGGCGGGCATTGGCCGTGGCTGTCCGGGTCAGCAGCATGGCTCGGACCGACTGGCTGGCATCGGTGCCGTCCGCCCCGCGCGCCACGGCGACCTTGCCGAGATAGGTGCCCACGGCTTCACCGCCTAGCACGGAGCGCACGATCTGGCGGCTGACCGCATCGGGCGCGAGGTGCGCGACTTCGGTGACCAGTTCGAGGTTGGCGCTTTCGCCGCCAAGCTGCGCCGCGCCGAGCGTGAATTCGCTCTTCGCACTCAGCCGGGCATCGACCGCCACGCGGGCAAAGCCGGTGCCAGTGTTCAGCACACGCAGATCAAAGGAAGCGCCATCGGCAATGTCGATCACGAGATGACGCGCGCTCGCCTCATAGCCGCTGAGGACGATGGACAGGGTTCCGCTTTCACCCGGCGCAACACGAATCTTCTCGCGCGCCACCGGCCACAGCGGCGCGAGCGCATCGAGGTCCGCATAGCGGTAATCCTCGTCGCGGTGAGTGGGGAGGGCGGCGATCTGGTTCACGCTGCCACGGCCTCATAGCCATGCTCTTCAAGCTCAAGAGCCAGTTCCGGCCCGCCGGTGCGGACGATGCGGCCGCCGGCCAGAACGTGGACGAAGTCCGGCTTCACGTAGTCGAGCAGGCGCTGGTAATGGGTGATCAGCAAGACCGCCTTGTCGGGCCGGCGCATGATGCCGTTGATACCGTCGCCGACGATCCGCAGGGCATCGATGTCGAGCCCGGAATCGGTTTCGTCGAGGATCGCCAGCTTTGGATCAAGAATGCCCATCTGCACCATCTCGGCGCGCTTCTTTTCTCCGCCCGAGAAGCCGACGTTGACCGGCCGCTTGAGCATCTCCATGTCCATCTTGAGCAGCGCGGCCTGTGTCCGGGCGAGCTTTAGAAATTCGCCGCCCGACAACGGAGCATCGCCGCGCGATTTGCGCTGGGCGTTGAGGCTTTCGCGCAGGAACTGGACGAAGGACACGCCGGGGATCTCGACCGGATACTGGAAGCCGAGGAACAGCCCGGCAGCGGCGCGTTCGTGCGGTTCGAGACCGAACAGGTCCTCGCCGTTGAAGGTGGCGGTGCCGCCGGTCACTTCATACCCGGGCCGCCCGCCAAGCGTATAGCCCAGCGTCGATTTGCCCGCGCCGTTCGGGCCCATGATGGCATGGACCTCGCCCGCGTTGATCTGGAGCGAAAGGCCCTTGAGGATGGGCTTGTCAGCGACAGTGGCCTGCAGGTTGTCAATCGTGAGCATGGTTCAATATTCCCGGCGTGGCGGCGCGCCGCGTGTCTGGAAGTGCTGTTTGCGCGCGCGGCCGCGTTCGTCGTAGCTGGCCTTCATGGCGGCAACGATTTCGGCGACCACGGCATCAGGTTCCTCAAGCACGCGGGTCGCGGTGAAGCGCAGCAGCTTCACGCCAACCGCCTCAAGGCTCTTGTCGCGCCGCGCAGTGACCGCCGGATCGCCGCCCTCGTCAATCGACACCACGATCCGCAGCGGGTTGCAGGCGAAGTCGACAATGGCCGAGCCGATCACCTGCTGGCGGGTCATCTTGAACTTGCCGAGATTGGCCTCCACCAGCTTTTCGCCGAGCAGCTTCTGGGCCTGGGTAGGCTCCATTCGGTTGCGCCGCGCCTGGTCATGGATCGCGTCGAGCCGCTTGTCCGAAATCGTCCAGCCGCGCCCGCGCTTCTCGATTGCGGGGGCTTCGGTACGCTCGTCGAGCGGGCGAACGGTGAGGGTTTTTTTGGTCATGAATTAGGTCCTGTGGGGGCCGATATTGAGCCGTCACCCTGAACTCGTTTCAGGGTCCATTTCTCACCGCACGCCTTAGCTCTATCAGTCATCAAGACGTTGCCGTTGCGCTTTGTGACAATGCTCCGATTGTGGGGCTCGATGGATCCTGAAACGAGTTCAGGATGACGAAGGGTTGGAGCTTGCTTGATCACCCCACGCTCCCTTCAAGCGAAATTCCCAGCAGCTTCTGCGCCTCAACCGCGAATTCCATCGGCAGCTGCTGCAGCACTTCCTTGGCGAAACCATTGACGATCAGCGCCACGGCCTCTTCAGTGCCGAGGCCGCGCTGCATCGCGTAGAACAGCTGGTCGTCGCTGATCTTGGAGGTGGTCGCCTCGTGCTCGATCTGGGCCGAGGCGTTCTTCACCTCGATATAGGGCACGGTGTGTGCACCGCAGTCCTTGCCGAGCAGCAGCGAATCGCACTGGGTGAAGTTGCGCACGCCTTCCGCCTGCGGGGCGACGCGGACAAGGCCGCGGTAGGTGTTGTTGCTCTTGCCCGCCGAAATGCCCTTCGAGATGATCGTCGAGCGGCTGCCCTTGCCGTTGTGGATCATCTTGGTGCCGGTATCGGCCTGCTGGTAATTGTTGGTCACCGCGACCGAGTAGAATTCGCCGACCGAATCCTCGCCATTGAGCACACAGCTTGGATACTTCCACGTGACCGCCGAGCCGGTTTCAACCTGGGTCCAGCTCACCTTGCTGCGCGCACCCTGACAGAGCGCGCGCTTGGTGACGAAGTTGTAGATGCCGCCCTTGCCCTGCGCATCGCCGGGGTACCAGTTCTGCACAGTCGAATACTTGATCTCGGCATCGTCGAGCGCGACAAGTTCGACCACGGCGGCGTGGAGCTGGTTTTCATCGCGCATCGGCGCGGTGCAGCCTTCGAGGTAGGAGACGTAGCTGCCCTTGTCCGCCACGATCAGCGTGCGTTCGAACTGCCCGGTGTTTTCCGCGTTGATGCGGAAATAGGTGGAGAGCTCCATCGGGCAGCGCACGCCTTCGGGAATGTATACGAAGGTGCCATCGGAAAAGACCGCGCAGTTGAGCGCGGCGAAGAAGTTGTCGCGCACTGGAACGACCTTGCCCAGCCAGCGCTTCACCAGATCCGGATATTCGCGGATCGCCTCGCTGATCGACAGGAAGATGACGCCCGCCCGCTTCAGCTCTTCGCGGAAGGTGGTGGCGACGCTGACGCTATCGAACACGGCATCGACCGCAACCTTGCGCGCGCCTTCAACGCCGGCGAGCACTTTCTGTTCTTCCAGCGGAATGCCGAGTTTCTTGTAAACCTCGAGAATGTCGGGATCGACCTCGTCCAGGCTGGCGAGCGTCTTCTTCGGCTTGGGCGCCGCGTAGTAATAGGCGTCCTGATAATCGATCGGCGGGATCTTGAGCTTCGCCCAGTCCGGCATCGGCATGGTCTGCCATTGGCGAAAGGCCTTGAGTCGCCAGTCGAGCATCCATTCGGGCTCGTTCTTCTTGGCGCTGATGAAGCGGACGGTCGATTCGTCGAGGCCCTTGGGGGCGAAATCGGTTTCGATCTCGGCCGACCAGCCGTGTTCGTAATCGGCAACCTTGGCGGCGGCATCGCGCGCGGCCTGATCCTTGATGGCGACTTCCTCGTTCATGCCGGAACTCCCAGGACCTGGTCCTGCATCTGCAATGGGGGCGGCTGCAACTGGGCGAGCCGGGTAAGCGGCACCCCGGCAAGTGCGCCGCGCAGCGCTTCGTTGACGATCGGCCAGTGCGGACGGACCGCGCAGCCGCTTTCGAGGTTGCAATCGTGCCCGTCGATGCAGGCGGTGATCGCGATCGGGCCTTCGACGGCTTCGACAATGTCGGCCAGGGTGATCGCCGCCGCGGGCCGCGCCAGCTTGAAGCCGCCGCCCGCGCCGCGCACCGACTTGATCAGGCCGGCCGCCGAAAGCTTCGACACCAGCTTCTGCACGGTGGGCGCTGGCAGGCCGGTTTCCGCCGCCAGCTGCGCCGCCGAAACGCGCGCGTGGCCGCAATGGCGCGCGGCGGCGCTCATCGTGACGACGGCATAATCGGCCATGCTCGAAAGGCGCATTGAGCGAGCTCCAGACAAATCGGACTGATTCGTTCCGGTTTCACCTAGGCGCGTGTCTGGCGCTTTTCAATCGCTGTAGCGCCGGAGCCCAAAAAAAGGGCGGACCTGGGATCAGATCCCAGGTCCGCCATATAAGTTGAGAACTCGCTGCAAAAAAGCCACGAGCCCTTCGGGTCGCAGAAGCCGGGTAGACCCATAGGCCGGCGAAAGAATTGTAAGAATCCGACACCCCCTCCCTCCTAAAAATGACAAATGGCGTCAGGAACCGGTGTCAATGTTGCTTTAGGGGCGTGTGTTGCCCATTCGACACGCCTTTCCCGCTCTGCCATAGGCCGCGCCATGCTCTACCCCTTGCTTCGACCGCTGATCTTCCGACTCGATGCGGAACGCGCGCATCGCCTCTCGATTCTCGCGCTCCAGCTTGGCCCGGTCGCCCCGCCGCCTGCCGATGGCCCGCTGGCGACGACCGTAGCCGGCATCCGCTTCCCCAATCCGCTCGGCATGGCGCCCGGTTATGACAAGGATGCCGAAGTGCCCGACGCAGTGCTCGGCCTCGGCTTCGGATTGGTCGAGATCGGTACGGTCACCCCGCGCCCACAGCCCGGAAATCCGCGTCCGCGCCTGTTCCGGCTGGAGGAAGACCGCGCGGTGATCAACCGCATGGGCTTTAACAACGGCGGGCTGCAGGCGGCGCACCTGCGGCTCTCGGCGCGCAAGCGGCAAGGGATCGTCGGGGCCAATGTCGGCGCGAACAAGGACGCGGCGGACCGAGTGGCAGACTATGTCACCGGGCTGACCACCATGGCCACGGTGGCCGACTACCTGACGATCAACATATCTTCGCCCAATACGCCGGGCCTGCGCGACTTGCAGGGCGACAAGGAGCTGCAAGACCTGCTCTCCGCCGTTGCCGCCGCGCGCGAATCGGGCTGGCCGCCAATCTTCCTCAAGGTTGCCCCCGATCTCGATGACGATGCCCCGGCGCGAATCGTCGCGGCTGTCATGAAGCACGGCATCGACGGGATCATCGTCTCGAACACCACGATCACCCGGCCAACTCTCCACTCGCGCCACGCCGGCGAAGCGGGCGGCCTGTCGGGCGCGCCGCTGCACGACCTCGCGCTCAAGCGGCTGCGCGATTTCCGCAAGGCGAGCGAGGGCCGACTACCGCTGATCGGCGTCGGCGGCATAGCCACGGCCGAGCAGGCGTGGGCTCGCATCCGCGCCGGGGCGAGTCTTGTCCAGCTCTACAGCGCGATGGTCTATGAAGGGCCGGGGATCGCGCGGGTCATTACGGCAGGTTTGGAGGCGTGCATGAAACGCGATGGCTTCACCTCCATTGCCGAGGCGGTCGGGAGCGAATAGGCTGCGGTCCATGTACCGCCGTATATTCCTGTTCGCCAGCGCCCTCGCGCTCGCCCCCGTCTTCGCCCCTGCCACCATTGCCAAGCCCCCCTCCGGCCAGGTCCATGAAAAGGGCATGGTCTCTTCCGCCGATCCGCGCGCGACCGAGGCGGGGCTGGAAATGCTGCGCAGGGGCGGCAGCGCTACCGATGCGGCCATCGCGACGATGTTGGCGCTTACCGTGGTCGAACCGCAAAGCTCGGGCATTGGCGGCGGCGGGTTCTACGTCACCGCAGACGCCAGGGGCCGGGTCGAGACGATTGACGGCCGCGAAACTGCCCCCGCTGCCGCGCACCCGAAATGGTTCTACAAGGACGGCAAGGTTCTGTCCTTCCGTGAGGCGGTTCCCGGCGGCACCAGCGTTGGCGTTCCGGGCAACATCGCGCTCGCCGCAAAGGCGCACCGCCGCCACGGCAAGCTGAAGTGGTCGGCTCTGTTCAGACCGGCGATCCGCCTTGCGCGCGAAGGCTGGACGATCACCCCGCGCACCCGCCAGTTCCTCGATTTCGCCAAGGGGTCCGCCGCCTTCACGCCGGCAGGCATGGCCATGTTCTATGGCGCGGATGGCAAGCCGCTGCCCGCCGGCACGCGGGTGACCAATCCTGACCTGGCCAAGACCATGGAAATGCTCGCCCGAAAAGGCGCACGCGGTTTTTACACCGGGGCCAATGCCAAGGCGATTGTCGGCGCCGTGACCACCGCTGCGCGCAATCCCTCGCCGATGACGCTGAAGGATGTCGCGAGTTACAAGGCCAAAGATCGCAGCCCGCTCTGCGGTCAGTACCGCGAATACCGCGTCTGCGGCATGGCCCCGCCAAGCTCTGGCGAGACGACCGTCTTCGCCGTGCTCAAGCAGCTCGAACGCTTCGACCTCAAGGCGCTCGGCCCCGATTCGCCGACCGCATGGCACCTGATCGCCGAATCGATGCGGCTCGCTTATGCGGACCGCGCCAAGTACCTTGGCGACGCGGACTTCGTGAAAGTCCCAGTCGCCGGGCTGATCGACGCGCAGTATCTCGCCAGCCGTTCAGCGCTGATCGATCCCACGCGCTCGCTCGGCCTAGTGACCGCCGGTTCGCCTCCGGGTTCGGAAAAGCTGGCGCGTGCCGAGGGTGCTTCCGGTCCCGAACACGGCACCTCGCACTTCGTCGCGGTCGACCGGCGCGGCCATGCCGTGACCTATACCTCGACCGTCGAGAGCGCCTTCGGATCAGGGCTGATGGCGGGCGGCTATTACCTTAACAACGAACTCACCGATTTCGACATGGTGCCTGAGCGCGACGGCAAGCCCGCTGCCAACCGCGTCGAAGGCGGCAAGCGTCCGCGTTCGTCGATGGCGCCAACGTTGGTCTATGGCCCGGACGGCAAGCTGCGGCTCGCCATCGGTGCCGCGGGCGGCACTACCATCCCGGCGCAGGTCGCCAAATCGATCATCGCCGTGCTCGACTGGGGCATGAGCGCACAGGACGCGATCGCCCAGCCGCTGATTTTCGCCCCCGAAGGCCCGGCGGTCTTTGTCGAATCGGGGACGCGGCTGGAAGGCATGATCCCGGCGCTGAAAGCGCTGGGCCATGCCGACGTTCGCACGCGCCCGGGCGGCAAGGCCAATGCCATCGAAGTGGTGGGCGGCACCTTGCGCGGCGGGGCCGATCCGCGCAGCGATGGGGTGGCCGCTGCGGAATGAACACTTGTGGGCCTTGCCGCTAGGGAAAGGCCCTACTAGTCTCCCGGACAACCGCGCAGACGGCAAAACGAGAGGCATGGCCACGTGCAGATTACCGACTTCGATGCAGCCCCCAATCTGGTGTCGCTGTTCCTCCAGCGCGCCGACGAACTGGGCGACCGCGCGTTCCTGACCGCACGGGTCGACGGGCGCTGGCAGTCGATCTCCTATACCGAGGCGGCGCAGCGCGTGTGCCTGATGGCCGAGGCGCTGCGCAAGATGGGTCTGAAGGACGGCGAGCGCGTGCTGCTGGTCTCCGAAAACCGACCCGAATGGTGCATGGCTGACCTTGCCATAATGGCGGCAGGGCTGGTCACCGTGCCGGCCTATACGACCAATACCGAGCGCGACCACCGCCACGTGCTGGAAAATTCCGGCGCCTCGGCGGTGATCGTGTCCGATGGCAAGCTGGCCAAGCCCCTGCTGCCCGCGGTGATGGGGACCGACAAGGTGCGCCACCTCATCACCTTCGAAAGCTTCAAGCTGCCGCAGATGTCCGCCCAGCCCCATGTCTGGGCCGCGCTGCTTGATGGCGATGCACAGGCGGCTCGCGCGGCGGTGGACAAGCGGATCGCGAAGATCGGCCGCAAGGACCTTGCCTGCATCATCTACACTTCAGGCACCGGCGGCGCGCCGCGCGGGGTACGTCAGCATCACGGCATGATCCTGATGAACGTCGACGGAGCGGCGCGCATCCTGGTCGAGGATTTCGGCTGGGGCGAAGAGGTGTTCCTCTCCTTCCTGCCGTTGTCGCACAGCTATGAACACACCGGCGGCCAGTTCCTGCCCATCGGCATGGGCGCAACGATCACCTATTCCGAGGGCCTCGAAAAGCTCGCCTCCAACATTGAGGAAGTGCGACCCACAGTGATGGTCGTCGTGCCGCGCCTGTTCGAAGTGTTGCGCACGCGCATCATGAAGCAGGTCGAAAAGCAGGGCCGGCTCGCCAATTTCCTGATGGAACGTGCGCTGAGCATCGGCACTCTGAAGGCCAAGGGCAAGATTCGCCTGCGCGACAAGCCGATGGACCTGATCCTGGAAAAGACACTGCGCCCCAAGATCCGCGCCAAGATGGGCGGACGGATGAAGGCCATGGTTTCGGGCGGTGCGCCGCTCAATCCCGATGTCGGCGTGTTCTTCGAGGCCATGGGGCTGACCATGTTGCAGGGCTATGGCCAGACCGAGAGCGGCCCGGTGATTTCGTGCAACCGGCCCAAGGTTGGCGTCAGCATGGACGCCGTCGGCCCGCCAATGCGGAACGTAGAAGTGCGCATCGCCGAGGACGGCGAGATTCTGGTGCGCGGTGAGCTGGTAATGGACGGCTATTGGCACAACAAGGAAGAGACGGCCAAGGCGCTCGAGCCCGATGGTGAGGGTGGCCATTGGCTGCACACCGGCGACATCGGCCACATCGACGACAAGGGCCGTATCGTCATTACCGACCGCAAGAAGGACATGATCGTCAACGACAAGGGCGACAATGTCTCGCCGCAGCGGATCGAGGGGATGCTCACGCTCCAGCCGGAGATCGCGCAGGCCATGGTCGTAGGTGACAAGCGCCCCTACCTCGTCGGGCTGGTCGTGCCCGATGCCGAATGGGCGCTGGAATGGTCGCGGCGTGAGGGCGAGAAGTTCGACATGAAGGCGCTCGAACACCTGCCCGCCTTCCGCTCTGCCGTGCGCGCCGCGATTGACCGGGTGAACGCGCAGGTTTCGGTGATCGAAAAGGTCCGCCAGTTCGCTTTCGCCGACGAACCCTTTGCCATCGATAACGAGGAAATGACCCCCAGCCTCAAGATTCGCCGCCACAAGCTGAAAGAGCGCTACGGCGAGCGGCTGGACGGGCTCTACAAGGGCTAAGGTCTTTTGCAGGCAAGGCTACCTTCAGCCCCCTGCCTTGAAGGACCGGGTGAGGCGTGGTAATCCTGCATTGAGAACAAAGTTCTCGGGGAGAAGACATGGACACCGAACTGCTTACGCAGCTTGCCAGCCAGTGGCAGGGATTACTTTCACTTTACGCTTTTGCGGGAATCATCGCGCTGTCGCTCGCCGGAGGCTGGCTGATCACGCGCATTCCGGCGGTGGGTGCCGAGGCACGGATCAACCGCGAAACGCTGGCGAAACGGCGCGAGAAGCCTAGCTATGTCGAGAACCAGAACTGGAACCGCAAGTGGGCGCTCTTCTTCCAGCTGATCATCTTCACCGCGATCCTGCCGTTCTGCCTGAAGCCCGGCTTGCCGAGCATCGGTGCCCTGCTGCTCGACTGCTTCGTGATCCTGATGGTCTATGACTTCTTCTATTACCTGACGCACCGCTTCCTGTTCCACGACAGCGACTTCCTCGGCGGGCCGCTCAAGTGGATGCACGCGATCCACCACCGCCAACATAATCCCTGCCGCATGGATTCAAGCTATATCCACCCGCTGGAAGTGGCGATCGGGCTGGGGCTCTACGTCGCGACAATCGCGGCGCTGGCGGCGATCATGGGCCGGTTCGACGTGGTAACCGTGACGGTGACCTTCGTCGCCTTTTCGCAGATCAACCTGCACAACCACAACCTGTGGGGCGAGGGGCGGTTCCTCTGGGGCTATGCCAAGTACGCCTCGGACATGCACCATTACCACCACGCCAAGTTCACCGGCGGCAACTTCGCGACGATCACCCTGCTTTACGACTGGATGTTCGGCACGCTGGACAAGGGCGAGGGCGGCTATTCGGGAGCAGCGCGCCCCGTGAAGAAGGCGTGAGTTACGCCGCTTCCTTGTCCACCCATTCCGGATAGAAACTGGGTGTGCGAGCGGACCAGCCAGGCGCGGTTGCGGCGGCTTCGCTGATCGACTGGAGCAGCACCTTGCGGCGCGAGGGGTGAATCTGGGGAAGCGCCGCCGCGCCACAGAAGGCGCTCGGCAGCCACGGACGGACATCTGGGCCGAGCAGCCGCTCATACAGGAAGCGGTAAGAGGAAAAGCAGGCGATGCGGCCCTGGCTGAGGTCAAAGGCGGTGACCAGCATCAGCCGGCCCATGAACGCCTCCACGCCGTCGAATTCCGCCTCATCGGGGAGGACATCGCGCAGGCCCTTGAGATCCTGGTAAGCGACATACTGCCGGCGGATCGCCGCGCTTTCATCGGCATCGCGCGCCCACAGCTTGAAAGCGTCCCGCCGGCCCAGCCCGATGTCGAGGCTGCGCTTGATGTAGCGCTGCTCGCAGGGGCTGAAACTGGCGAATTCGCGCAGTTCGGCAATGGTCAGCGAGGCGGAGGCAAGATTGGCCATGTCCGGTATCCTGTTGCATGGGATTTTCCCACACAGGCAGTTCACCAGACTTTGGTTACCATCCGATTAACCATGAAGCTTAGATCAGCCCTGCCAGCGGGCTAGAAGGATCCGCGTATTTGCGGGTCGCCATGCGGCCGGAAAGATAGGCGTGCCGCCCGGCTTCGACCGCGAGCTTCATTGCGCGGGCCATGCGGATCGGGTCCTTTGCCTCGGCAATCGCGGTGTTCATCAGCACGCCGTCGCAGCCCAGCTCCATCGCTACCGCCGCGTCGCTTGCTGTGCCGACGCCGGCATCGACCAGCACCGGCACATTCGCGCCTTCAACGATCAGCCGCACGGTGACGCGGTTCTGGATGCCTAGCCCCGAGCCGATCGGCGCGCCCAGCGGCATGATCGCCACCGCGCCGGCTTCTTCCAGCTGCTTGGCGGCAATCGGATCATCGACGCAGTAGACCATCGGCAGGAAACCTTCGCCCGCCAGCACTTCGCAGGCCTTCAGCGTCTCGCGCATGTCGGGGTAAAGCGTGCGCGCCTCGCCCAGCACCTCAAGCTTGACGAGATCCCAGCCGCCGGCCTCGCGCGCCAGCCGCAGCGTGCGGATCGCGTCTTCGGCGGTGAAGCAGCCGGCGGTGTTCGGCAGGTAAGTGATCTTCTTGGGATCAATGAAATCGGTGAGCATCGGCGCTGTGGGATCGCTGATGTTGACCCGGCGCACGGCAACCGTGACGATCTCCGCTCCGCTGGCTTCGACGGCCGCCGCGTTCTGCGCGAAGTCCTTGTACTTGCCTGTGCCGACGATCAGCCGCGAGGTGAAAGTGCGACCGGCAACGGTCCAGGTATCTTGCGACAAGGGTTCAGCCTCCACCAACGAAATGTACGATTTCCAGCATATCGCCATCGGTCAGCACGACCTTATCGTGCGTGCCGCGCGGGACGATTTCACCGTTGCGCTCAACCGCGACCTTGGCCGGGTTGAGGCCGATCTCCGCGACTAAGCCGGCGAGCGTGATACCTGCCGAGGTGCGGCGCGGCTCGCCATTGACGGTGAGGGCGATTTGCTGGCTCATGACCAGCGCCTTAGCGTTCAACGCGCGAGGCGCAAGTTCATGATGTGCGCTGATGCGACCATGCCGACGCCGGCGATGGTCAGGATCGCCTCAGCGGGACCATGCGGCACCAGTAAACCGCCGGTCATCAGCACAAGGCCGACACTGCCGACCAGCAAGGGCCAGATCTGGCCATGACGGAAAACGCCGATGCCGAGGGTCACCGCGCCGACGGCGATCGCCAGCCCTAGCCCAACCCGGTGAATCGCCGGAGCCAGCAGCAATTGCCCGCCCAGCCCCAGCGCGCTGACCAGCACCAGGCTGACCAGACAATGCACGGCGCAAAGCCCGGAGATGAATATCCCCGTGCGGTCGAGCCGGTCACGAATCGAGAACTGAGCCTTGGCCATGTCCCGCTCAGATATGATACCTTGTAACATTGCGCAAGGCTGCAGCGTCAAACATTGCGACGAACCGTGCTTTCTTCACTTGCGCATCGCCGTGTCCCAGCGCAGGGAGCGAGCGATATGACAGGGGTTGCAGACACGATGTCTGGCAGTATTCGCAGCGGCAAGCCGGCATTGCTGGCACGCTGGCTTTGGCTTGTGGTGGCGATCATCGTCACCGTGGTGGCAGTTGGCGGGATTACCCGCCTGACCGAATCGGGCCTGTCGATCACCGAATGGAAACCGGTTACCGGCGTCATTCCGCCACTGAATGATGCGCAGTGGCAGGCCGAGTTCGACGCCTACAAGCAGATCCCGCAATATATCCAGGTCAACGGCCCCGCCGGCATGACGATGGACGATTACAAGTTCATCTATTTCTGGGAGTGGTTCCATCGCTTCCTCGTCCGTACCGGACTGGGGCTGGCCTTCGTCTTGCCGCTCGGCTGGTTCTGGGCGCGCGGCGCGATTCCCGCTGGCTTCAAGCCGCGCCTGCTCGGCCTGCTCGGACTGGGTCTGCTGCAGGGCGCGGTTGGCTGGTGGATGGTCAAGTCGGGCCTGACCGGCGATGCCGACGTCAAGGTCAACCATTTCCGGCTCGCAACGCACTTGCTGCTGGCCCTGTTTACCCTGACCTATGCCACCTGGACCGCGCTCGACATGCAGGCGCTGGCACGGGGGAAGGCGCCCGCGCGCTTCACCCGCTTCGGACTTTTCGCGCTGGCCGCACTGTTCCTGCAGTTGTTCCTCGGCGCCTTGGTGGCGGGACTGCGCGCGGGCCATGTCGCCAATGACTGGCCGCTGATGATGGGGCGGTTTTTCCCGGTCGGCGTCGACTGGTCGCAGGGACCAATCCATGCGCTGCTCCACGATCCCTTCCTGCTGCACTTCCTGCACCGCTGGTGGGCCTGGGGAGTTGTCGCGATCCTGATCGTCCTTTCCCGCCGCGTGCGCCAGCAGTGCCGGCCCGCATCAATCGCGATCCACACGGCGTTCGGCGTCCAGATCGTCCTGGGAATCGTCACGGTCATGAGCGGGGTCGCGCTGTGGCTCGCGGTCCTGCACCAGTTGGTGGGCGCGCTAGTGGTCATCGCCACGGCCTGGGGTGCCCATGCCCTTGGACGCAAAACATGAGCGCAAAAGGCCCCGCTTTGGCCTGGCCCCGCTTTGGCCTGGCGCCCATTTCGTGATACCGAATCGGCAGATGCAGGTATAAACACTGTGCTTGACGAAGGTCTGGGAGCCTGCGCCAATATGATTGTGATGCAGTCGCGCTTTGTCGGGGAGGGCAACAGGGAAGAGGCCGAGACCGTGGGGGTTCTGTTCAAGACCGATCTTGCACTGCCCGAAGCGCAAGGGATGGGGGCGCTGGCGGCATGAGGAGCCCGGGAAACGGCCTGCGCGCTGCCCTTCTGGCCGGATGCGCCTTTGCCCTTGCCCCCTCGGCAAGCGCCGAAACGGTGGCACAGGCATCAGGCGCAGCGGCATTTTCCGCCCCTGCCGGCCCCATTGTCCTCACGCGTGAGCTGCGCCGGACGATGGGCCGCAGCAAACAGATCGTCACCCGGCGCAGTTACGAGATCCGCTTCGTGCCCGAAGGCAAGGGCTGGCGGGTCGACGGAACTCTGATCTCCAGCGAAGTCGAAGCCCCGGCAGAACTTGCCGAACTGGCGGCGCTGGAAAAGGCGCGCAAGGACGTTGGCCTGTTTCCGCTAACGCTCGATTCGCAAGGCCTGATCGTGGCCCAGCGCGCCCCGACGGATGCCGTCGCCACCGACAAGGCGCGTATCGTGGCCAACGAGGCGGTCGAAAAAATCCCCATGAGCTCGACCGACAAGACGGTCGCCAAGCAGATGATCCAGACGATCGCGACGCAAAGTCAGGCATCCGGCGGCAACTGGCCGGTCGACCTTTTCCGTCCCCCGGCGGAACCCGTGATCGACGTGCGTAACATTCTCTTGCCCGGCGGCAATCAGGGCCGCGTCACCGTAACGATGCAGGCCCGGCCCGCTTCCGCCGGCGGGCTGCGGCAGCTTGATCGCCGCATCCTGACCGAGATCGACGGCACCAGCCGGCTGAGCGAGGAAACCTGGTCAATGACCGGCGATCGCTGAACGGAAACTCGGGCAGAATTACTAAAGGTATTATTTTACCTCTCCGCAAAACCGCGGTTCAGCTTGACTTTCACCCCCCATTCGCACATTGGCGCGCCTTCCCGGCCGGCGGACATCTGCTGGCACACCAGAAATTCAGGGATTCACAAGCCATGAAGGCGTTGAGCAAGCAGACCCGGTCGATCAAACCGGCCGAGGTCGAAAAGAAGTGGCATCTCATCGATGCCGAAGGTCTGGTCGTCGGTCGCCTAGCGGTCGTCATCGCCAACCATCTGCGCGGCAAGCATAAGCCGAGCTTCACCCCCCACGTCGATTGCGGCGATCACGTTGTCGTGATCAACGCCGGCAAGGTGCGGATGACCGGCAACAAGCTGACCGGTAAAGTCTATTACAAGCACACCGGTTATGCCGGCGGCATCAAGGAAACGACCCCGGCCAAGATCCTGGACGGCCGTTTCCCGGAACGCGTGCTTGAAAAGGCTGTTGAGCGCATGATCCCCCGCGGTCCGCTGGGCCGTGACCAGATGCGCGCTCTGCACCTCTACGCCGGCACCGAGCATCCGCATGGTGGCACCCAGCCCCAGCCGCTCGACGTTGCTGCCATGAACCGCAAGAACAAGGTGGGCGCATAATGTCCGAGAACACCGTCACCGATCTCGCCGATCTCGGCAATCTCGCTGAAGGCGTCGCTGTTGAAGCGGCTGTCCCTGCTGCTGAAGCCCCGGTCCGCACCGGTCCTGCCGCGCCGATCCGCGACAAGGAAGTCGATGCCCAGGGCCGCGCCTATGCCACCGGCCGCCGCAAGGATGCCGTTGCCCGCGTGTGGCTCAAGCCCGGCACCGGCAAGATCACGGTCAATGGCCGTGACCAGGCCGTCTACTTCGCCCGCCCGACGCTTCGTCTCGTGATTGACCAGCCGTTCCAGATTTCGGACCGCGTTGGCCAGTACGACATCGTTGCCACGGTCAAGGGTGGTGGCCTTTCAGGCCAGGCCGGCGCCGTCAAACACGGCATCGCGCAGGCTCTGTCAAAGTTCGAACCGCTTCTGCGCAGCACGGTCAAAGCTGCTGGCTTCCTCACGCGCGATCCGCGCGTCGTCGAACGCAAGAAGTACGGCCGCGCCAAGGCTCGCCGCAGCTTCCAGTTCTCGAAGCGCTGATCAGGGGCGAAAGCCTTTATCGAATTGGGGGCTAGCCGAAAGGCTGGCCCCTTTTTCTTGGAACCAGCATCACGGCATGGACCGCTCAGTTCAAAGCAACTTTCCGCATGGCGCACGTGCCACGCCGCAGGCCATGGCGGCCGGCGGTCGTCTGGGCTGGCTTCCCGGCGCTGTGGGAGCATTTCTGGCGCTGACGCTGACCGGATTGGTCAGCCATGCTGTTGTTCTCGGCGATCCTGCGATTCCCTGGCTGCTCGCGCCGATGGGGGCGAGTGCCGTGCTCGTTTTCATCCTGCCAGCAAGTCCGCTGGCCCAGCCATGGCCGGTGCTGGGCGGACATATGGTTGCGGCAGCAATAGGACTGCTGTGCCACGCGCTCGTCCCGGAACCATGGTTCGCGGCTTCGCTCGCCGTGGGCGCTTCGATCGCGGTGATGAGCATGGCGCGCTGCCTCCATGCTCCTGCGGGCGGCACAGCCCTGCTGACCGCGCTGGCACCACCGGTCATTGCCGCAATGGGACCACGCTTCCTGCTGCTGCCCCTGGGGCTGAACGTCGTCCTGCTGATTGCCTGCGCCTGGGTTTGGCATCGGTTCAGCGGACATTCGTGGCCGCACCGTCCCGCTCCGGCACCCATCGTGCCAGCCTGGGCCGGCCATATCGAGGATGCCGATCTCGATGCCGTGCTTGAGGAATGGGACGAAGTGCTCGACGTCGGCCGCGAAGACCTGCTCGCCCTGATCCACGCGGTCGAGGCGCGGGTCCGCGCACGCGCTTTCAGGTAAGGCTGCGCGGCTCCACGACGAGCCCGTCTTCGCCAGACCAGCTCAGCCGGTTATATCCGGGCGCAGTGGTCCGCACGCGTTCCGACAGCGTGCCCGCGCCGATCATGCGGATGGCGTGGCCGTCGATCTCGACCACCTTGTCGAAGGCATCGTGGACGTGGCCCGAGAGCACGGCATCGGCGCCTGCGCGCGCCAGCGCCGCCAGCGCCCGCTTGCCGCCGTGGGTCGACGCCTTGGAATGGGTGTCAGCCTCGATCAGCGGATGATGGCAGGCGACCAGACACAACGGCTTGGCCATGTGCAGCGACACCCGTGCCAAGGCGGCTTCAAGCCTGTCTCCACCAACATGGCCCTTTGACTGGTCGAGCCGAAACTGGAAGCGCGTGATCGTGCGCAGTGAAACGATTTCGACGTCCGGAAACGTCAGCTCGCTCGACAGCTCCGCCCGCAGCGCGTCGTAATGGCGATAAGGCCAGAGCAGGCGGCCAATCGGGTTGTAGTAATAGGGCATGTCGTGATTGCCCGGTTCAACCAGCATCGGCACGCCGAGACCCTTGAGCCATTCGCGCGCCGCAGCAAACTCGCGCCGGGTGCCGCGCATGGTCAGATCGCCCGTGCAGATCACCGCATCGGGCTTCTCCTCAGCCACTTCGCCCGCAAACCAGTCGAGCGCTTCGCGGTCTTCCTGCCCGAAATGCAGGTCGCTGACATGGAACAGGCGCATGGGTCAGATCCGCTGCGACAGGATCAGCCAGGCCGACAGGGCGTTCATCGCCGAATAGGCGACATAGCCCCAGACCCACTGGCTCGCGCCATTGGCGACGACCAGCATCGTGCCGAGCAGCATCAGGAATTCGACGATAAGGCTCATCCTGCCGCCCGGGCTGCGAAAGATCGACGGCAGCTGCACCAACATGGGATGCCCGCTTTCGAGGACAGCCTTGTGCATGGCGAAGTTCGCCACGCCCATGATGAAGATGAAAACCAGTGCCATGTGCGGCTTAATCTAGGGCGAAGCGTGCCAAATGCCAGCGAGCAGTGACGTTCGTCGGTCTTGGTAGGCGTCTTATCGATGTAACACACCTCTGGTCGGCGCGATGAACGCTTCGGTCGAGCCCTGCTCGCGGAGGCACCCTACTCGTCCTACCTCAACATTGCGCGGACACCCCCACCGTGCGGAAAACCAAGGAAGTGACGATGAAGACCATCTTTGCCCCCGCTCTCGCGCTGGCCGTTCTGGCCGCCCCCTTTGCTTCAGCCATGGCCGCATCGCCGCCGCAGGCGCAGTCGGTCCAGTTCAACGACCTCGACCTCGAATCCGCCGCCGGCCAGAAGACGCTGGACGCCCGCATCCGCAATGCCGCGCGCCGTGTCTGCGACGGCGAATCGCGCGTCGGCACCCGTCTCGCCCGTGGCATGTGCATTGAAGACGTGCGCCGCCAGGTGCTCGCGCAGGTCGAATCCTATCAGAATCGCGTCGGCAAGGGCGGCTGAGACCGCCACCACAACGACCGGCGACAATCGCCAGACTGACCCGGGCCGAATTGTCCCCTTGGCCCGGGTTGCTTTTTATCCGAAGTCAGCGGCCCGCCATCGCCTTGGCCTTAGCCAGATAGGTCCGCCCGATCCGCACCGCCGAGCCATCGGCCAGTTCCGCCGACCAGACGCCCAGCCCGTCGTGCCGCAGCCCGACGATGCGATCACGCCGCAGGATGGTCGAGCGGTGGAGCCGGATGAACATCGCCGGATCAAGCCGCGCCTCAAGCCCCGAAACCGTCTGCAGCAGCAGGTACGAACGTCCCTCGCCTTCCTTGGCCCCCACGTGGAGCCGCACATAGTCACGCTCGGCATCGATGCGGTCGACATCGGCGGCGGCAACGCGAAGCAGCTCGGAGCGGTAAGGCACCCAGAATTCCGCGATCCACGGACTGGCCGATTCGCTGCGCTTCTCCCCGCGCCGGGCGACCGCACGCTGGATCGCGCGGCCCAGCCGGTCTGGTGCGACGGGCTTCAGCACATAGTCGACCGCATCGAGATCGAAGGCTTCAACGGCGAAACTGTCATGCGCGGTGACGAAAACCAGCGCTGGCGGATTGGGGCCTTTGGCCAGCGCCCGGGCGACGCCGAGGCCATCGAGTTCGGGCATGGTCATGTCGAGCAGGACAAGGTCGGGATCAAGCGCCCCGGCCTCGCGCAGCGCGCTGGCGCCGTCGCTGGCCGTGCCGACCACGTCGAGCCCGCCGATCTGTCGGCACAGCACTTGCAGCCGCTCGATCGCCAGCGGCTCGTCATCGACTATCAGGGTGCGCAGCGGCTGTTCCATTGTCCCCTCGTTCTCGTTCATTACGGCATCGGCAGGCGAAGTTCGGTGCGGTAGCCGCCCGGCACCGGCCCCGAAACGAAGGCCGCGCCATCGCCGAAGCGTGCGCTCAACCGGTCGCGCACATTGGCAAGGCCGATGCCCATGCCGTGTTCTTCCTTGCCGGTGGCCGGACCGTCATCGACGACGCTGACCACCAGCCGCCCGAATTCGCTGCGCGCGGAAATCGTCAGGGTGACGGGCCGCGTGCTGCGGGCAACGCCGTATTTTACCGCGTTTTCCACCAAGGGTTGCAGGATCATGCCGGGCACGGGAACCCATGCCAGATCCTCCGGCACTTCGACCACCAGCGCCAGCCGGTCTGGAAAGCGCACCGCCTCGATCTCGAGATAGAGCCGCTGCAATTCGATTTCCTCGGACAACGGATGATCGCCGGTCGAATCCTCGGACAAGCCGCGACGATAGAAGGCGGCGAGCGACTGAATCATCGTCTCCGCCGCCTCGTTGCGGCCGGTAATCACCAGCGAGGACAGCGAATTGAGCGTGTTGAACAGGAAGTGCGGGTTGATCTGATAGCGCAGGGATCGCAGCTCGGCGGCCTTGGCGGCGCGGCGGTATTCGCCCTCGCGCCGTTCCGAAACGCGCGCCTGCTCGGCAATCAGCAGCGCGAGATAGATCGCGCCCCAGGCAATGACGAGGAAGTAGCGTGACAGCGCCACGTCGGTCAGCTGGCGCCAGCGGGTTTCTGCCGCCGTGGCCGGATCGATGGTGACGAGGTTGTCCGCATCGGCTTCCTGCTGGGCAATGGTGCGCACATGCGGTTCGGGCGTGGGCAGGGCGAGCGGGCTGGCCTCGGGCACTGGCGGTTTTTCCACCTGCTTGCCCGGAACATCAACCAGCACGTTGCCGGCTTCGTCACGGCGGATGCGGATGCCTTCGCGCTCGCCGATCTTGTCGACCACCTGGTTCTCGATGTCGGAGAACACCCACTGGTTGATCTTCGCCATGGCAAGTGAGGCGGGCAGGGCGACGAGCGCCACGGTCAGCGCCTTAAGCCACAGGCTGCGCGAATCGAGCAGCCGCAGGATCGGCCAGATCCCCGCAGTCACCGCCATGCAGGCGACCGTGACTGCCAGCCGGCGGCCAAACAGCGGCCCTTGATATTCCAGCCCAACGAGATAGCTGCGCAGCGTTGTCACCAGCAGATAGCACAGCCACATGCCGGCTATCGAAGCCAGGACAAGCCGCGCGGGAACACGCGGCGGCAGGGTGTTTGATTCGGTCATGCGCGCAGCAACCGGCTTAGGGCTATGCTCGCAAGGCAGCCAGTCGCTTTGTCGAAGGCGGTCGGCGGTTGGTCGAGCGCCTTCCGACCGCGAATCAGGCCTTAAGCAGGCCTTCGCGCGCGATCTTTTCCTTCCAGACCAGCGGGGCGATCTGGTGGACGTTGTTGCCTTCGCTATCGACCGCGACCGTCACCGGCATATCCTCGACGGTAAATTCGTAGATCGCTTCCATGCCGAGGTCCTCGAAGCCCACGACCTTGGCTTCGCGGATTGCCCGCGCCACCAGATAGGCCGCGCCGCCAACCGCCATCAGGTAAGCGACCTTGTGCTTGGCGATGACTTCGGTCGCTCCCTGCCCGCGCTCGGCCTTGCCGATCATCGCCAGCAGGCCAAGGTCGAGCATCATGTCGGTGAACTTGTCCATGCGGGTGGCCGTTGTCGGACCGGCGGGGCCGACGACTTCGCCCAGCACCGGATCAACCGGACCGACATAATAGATCGCCCGATTCCTGAACTCGACCGGCAGGGTCTCGCCCTTAGCCAGCATGTCCTGAATCCGCTTGTGCGCCGCGTCACGGCCCGTCAGCATCTTGCCGTTGAGCAGCAAGCGGTCGCCCTGCTTCCAGCTGCAGACTTCGGCCTGGGTCAGCGTATCGAGGTTCACCCGCTTCGCTGCGGCGTCGGGCTGCCAGTGAACGTCGGGCCACTGATCGAGCTTGGGCGTTTCAAGGAAGGTCGGCCCCGAACCGTCGAGCGTGAAGTGCGCGTGGCGGGTGGCGGCGCAGTTGGGGATCATCGCGACCGGCTTGCCCGCGGCGTGGCACGGTGCGTCCATGATCTTGACGTCGAGGATGGTCGAAAGTCCGCCCAACCCCTGCGCGCCGATGCCCAGCGCGTTGACCTTGTCGAAGATATCGATGCGCATCGCCTCGATATCGTTCTGGGGACCGCGCGCTTTCAGCTGGCCCATGTCGATCGGCTCCATCAGCGCCTGCTTGGCGAGCAGCATGCAGTGCTCCGCCGTGCCGCCGATGCCGATGCCGAGCATCCCCGGCGGGCACCAGCCGGCGCCCATCTGGGGCAGCATTTCGACAACCCAGTCAACGATGTTGTCGCTGGGGTTCATCATCTTGAACTTCGACTTGTTTTCCGAGCCGCCGCCCTTGGCCGCGACATCGATCGATACCTTGCTGCCCGGAACCATGGTCACGTGAAGTACGCAAGGCGTGTTGTCGCGCGTGTTGCGGCGGGTGAAGGCGGGATCGGCGAGGACCGAAGCGCGCAGCTTGTTTTCCGGGTTCAGATAAGCGCGGCGCACGCCTTCATCGACCACGTCCTGCAGCGACTTGTCCGAGCCGAGCCGGCAGTCCTGCCCCCACTCGACGAAAACGTTGACGATGCCGGTGTCCTGACAGATCGGGCGATGCCCTTCGGCGCACATGCGGCTGTTGGTCAGGATCTGGGCGATGGCGTCCTTCGCCGCCGGGCCCTGCTCCGCCTCATAGGCATCGCCCAGCGCGCGGATATAGTCCATCGGGTGGTAATAGCTGATATACTGGAGCGCGTCGGCGACGCTTTCGATCAGGTCTTCCTCGCGGATCGTTACCATGTCGGCCATTGCACCAGCTCCTTCGCAATTGGGCTATCGAGCCGCCCTTAGGACGCGGGCGCGCGGGGGTCAAAGCGTTGCAGCTTCGCCACGGCGACAATTCACGACATTCCGGCTCATTCTAAACGCTTGGCGCAGGCCGGGGCATGGCTTAGAAGCGGACGGGATTGCGCCGCTGTATTGTATGTGCAATACAGTGCGCTGCGAATGAGGATTTCGAAGCATGACCCTGCTTGACGAGCGGACGACGACGGCCCGCCGCGCAATGATTGACAGCCAGCTGCGCGTCAGCGGCGTCAATGACCCTGCCGTGCTTGCCGCCTTCGACAAGGTGGCGCGTGAAGACCACGTTCCGGCAGCCCTTGCCGGATCGGCCTATATCGACCGTGCACTGTCACTGGGCGACGGACACAACCTGCCTGCACCGCTGGCGCAAGGGCGGATGCTCGTCGAAGCGGCGATCAAGCCGGGGGAAAAGGTCCTCATCGTCTCGACCAACGGCTATCTCGCCGCGCTGGTGCGCGTGCTTGGCGCTTCGGTCACGACTCTCACCCCCGCCGATGTCGCGGGCAGGAAGAAGGCTGGTCCCTTCGACGTGGTCCTGATCGACGGCGCTGCCGAAGCGCTGCCCGCCTCGCTCGCCGGAATGGTTTCCGATGACGGCCGCGTCGTGACCGGCGTGATCGAGCGCGGCATCAGCCGGCTCGCCTTGGGCCGCAAGACCGGGACCGCCATCGCCCTGCTGCCGCTGGCCGACATGGGCATCCCGGCGATCCCCGAATTTGCCGCGGCAAAGGGCTGGAGCTTCTGATCTTGACCCGCCGTTTCCGTCTCGCACTGATGGCCGCTTCGGCTGCTGGAACGCTTGCCGTTCCCGCGGCAGCTGACAACCTGCGCGAGGCGCTGACCCTGGCCTATAACACCAACCCGTCGCTGCAGGCGGCGCGGTCGAGCCAGCGCGCGCTTGATGAAAGCGTACCAATCGCGCGTGCAGCCGGACTGCCCTCGCTGTCGGGTGCGGCGAGCTATACCCATGTCCTCTCGGGCGCGTCGCTGACCGGGCCGGACAAGATCTTCACCCTCTCGGCTGACCTTGGCGTGCCGGTCTATTCCGGCGGCGCAATCAAGAATCAGGTCCGCGCGGCGGAAACCCGCATCACCGCCGGGCAGGCAGACCTGCGCGGCACCGAAAGCGCGATCTTCAGCGCGGTTGTCGCCGCCTATCTCGATGTCATCGCCAACGAGGCAATCGTCGGCCTGCGCCGCAAGAACGTGCAGGTGCTGAACGTCAACGTCCAATCGACCCGCGACCGGTTCGAGATCGGCGACCTAACGCGCACCGACGTTGCCCAGTCGCAGTCGCGCCTCGCCATCGCGCGCAGCGGCCTCGAAACCGCCGAGGCCAGCCTCGCCGGCAGCCGCGAGCGCTATATCCAACTGGTCGGCAAGGCGCCCGAGAATCTTGAGGCACCGCCGCCGCTGACCGGCATCCCGGCCACCGCCGAAGACGCCGTCGCCATCGCGCTGGAAAGCAATCCCGACCTGATCGCCGCGCGCACCCGTTCGAAGGCCGCTGGATTCGACAGCGCCGGGGCCGGAGCAGGCCGCCTGCCACGCGTTTCAGTTTTCGCCGGGGCCGATCGCACCGACTATCTCGGATCGCTGGGCGGCGGAGCGCTCAATCAGGTCTCCAGCGGCGCACAGGTGGGCGTGCGCGCATCGATCCCGATCTTCTCGGGCGGACTTCCCGCCGCGCAGCAACGCCAGGCCCGCGCCCGCGAAAGCGCGACGCTGGAAAACGAGATCGCCGCCGAGCGCGAAGTCATCGCCACGGTTCGCTCCGCCTATACCCAGTGGCAGGCAGCGGGCGCGGTGATCGTTTCAAGCCAGACGGCTGTCGATGCCGCCTCGCTCAGCCTTGAAGGCGTGCGCGCGGAAAACAGCGTCGGTAACCGCACCATCCTCGACATCCTCAATGCCGAGCAGGAACTGCTAAATGCGCAGGTCCAGCTCGTCACGGCCCGCCGCAACGCGTACGTCGCCGGGTTCAACCTGCTCTCCGCCATGGGCAAGGCCGAGGCGCGCGATCTTGGGCTCGATGGCGGTGCGCTTTATGATCCGCAGGACAATTACAAACGCGTCCACGGCAAGATCTTCGACTGGGATCTCGACCCCGCGCCAACGGTTAAGTCGACGAGAACCGTTGACACCAAGGTGCAGGACGGCTCAGTTCCAGCCGTGAAGTGAATCGGGGGCAAGACTTCTAATGGCACAACCGGGCGAACCATCAGTCGAAGATATCCTCGCTTCGATCAAGAAGGTGATCGCCCGAGATTCGCGCCTTGATGAGCAGCCGCGCCGCAAGGTTCCGCCGGTTTCAGATAGCGACGACGATGCCGAAGACCAGATTCTCGACCTCGTTGAAGAGGTTGGCTCGGGCGACGAAGCCCCGCTGGTGACCGAGCAGGCTCGCCTCTCCATGCGCGAATCACTTGCAGCCCTGTCGGTCATGGCAGCACCCGGCATGGCGCCGCAGATCGTCCGCTCCGGCGAAACCTCGCTCGAAGGCATGACGCGCGAACTGCTGCGCCCGGCGCTCGCCGAATGGCTCGACAAGAATCTGCCGCCACTGGTTGAGGCTATGGTCGCAGCGGAAATTCAGCGCATCGTCGGCAAAAAGATCTGAATCCGCTCGGGTTTGGGCAACATCGCTTGCACCGGGCGGCCCGCAGCGGCTAACCGGTTTCACATGAAAAGACATGCCTTCGCGCTGCTCGCGCTTTCGTCCGCGCTCGTCGCCGTCCCCGTATTCGCCCAGTCCGCACCATCGGCGCAGAAGCAGATGGGCATCGAGGACCTCCTCACGCTCAAGCGCATTGCCGCGCCGGTCGCCTCGCCTGACGGCAAGTGGGTCGTCTGGCAGCAGACCGACACCGACGCGCAAAGCTACAAGCGGCAGGCCGGCCTGTGGCGCGTCATGGCCAAGGGCGGCACGGCAGAGCGCGTGGCTGACCTGACCGACGCAGCAGAAAGCGATCCCGCTTTCAGCCCCGACGGCAAGCGGCTCTATTTCCTCTCCGGCAAGTCGGGCTCCAGCCAAGTCTGGATGCTTGATCTGACCGCCGCCGGCGCAGCCCCGGTGCAGGCATCGAAGTTCAAGGCCGATGTCTCGGGCTTCAAGCTTTCCCCCGATGGCGCAAAGATCATTGCCTGGGGCGATGTGGCGCGCGATTGCCCAACGCTCGGCTGCGAGAAGGATGGCAACACGACCCTGCCCGGCCTCGGCACCGGCCGCCACTATAAGGACGGCGCCGGCTTCGTCCGCCACTGGGACGCGTGGGAGACGCACGGCAATTACAGCCGCGCCTTTGCCTTCGCGCTCGGCGCGGACGGCATAGTGGCCGACAGCGGCACGGCACTCGATGGTCCCGCCGGCGTTCTTACCGGCGACACCCCGACCAAGCCGCACGGCGGCGGCGAGGAAGTGGCCTGGACCGCCGATTCGAAGGGCGCCTGGTTCATCGCCCGGCAGGCGGACCGGAACGAGCCGCTTTCGACCAATACCGACCTGTGGCACGCACCGCTGGATGGCGGGACGCCGCACAACATAACCGACGGCAACGAGGCGACCGACACACTCCCCACGCCCTCGCCCGATGGCAAGTGGCTCGCCTGGGCCGCCATGGCCCGCCCGGGGTATGAATCGGACCGGCTGGTGGTGCGGATCGTCAATTTCTCCACGCGCGAGGAGAAGACCCTCACCACCAGTTGGGACCGCTCCGTCGCCTCGCTGGCATGGACGCCCGATTCGAAGAGCCTGATCGCCACCGCGCAAGACGTGATGGACACCCCCGCCTTCCGCATCGATCCGGTGAGCGGCAAGGTTGAACGGCTCAAGCTGATGTCAAAGGGCATGAACGAAGGCCACATCAGCAATGTCGTGCCACTGAAGAACGGCGGCTTGCTGTTCACCCGCGACGCCATCGCCCATCCGGCCGAAGTGTGGATGACCGACAAGATCGGCAAGCCCGCCCGTCAACTCAGCCGCGCCAACGATGCCCAGCTTGCCGCCATGGCACCGGTTGCCACGCAGCGCTTCAGCTTTGCCGGAGCGAATGGCGACACCGTCTGGGGGCAGATTCACAAGCCGGCGGGGGCCAGCGCCAAGCTTCCCGTCCTGCTGTTCATCCACGGCGGTCCGCAGGGCACATATAACGATTCGTGGTCATGGCGCTGGAACCCGAAAGTCTTTGCGTCGCAGGGTTATGCAGTGGTCTCGGTCGATTTCCATGGTTCGACCGGTTACGGTCAGGCCTTCACCGATGCGATCAACAAGGACTGGGGCGGCAAGCCACTGGTCGATCTGCAGAAGGGT
Source organism: Novosphingobium aquae (assembly GCF_037572715.1). Lineage (NCBI taxonomy): Bacteria > Pseudomonadati > Pseudomonadota > Alphaproteobacteria > Sphingomonadales > Sphingomonadaceae > Novosphingobium > Novosphingobium aquae. The sequence continues at coordinate 174,409 of NZ_JBBHJY010000004.1, forward strand.
ATGGAAGCGGCGTTGAGGATCGACAGCGCGCTGGATAGCACCAACACCTGCGCGCTCGGCGCCAGCTATGGCGGTTACATGGTCAACTGGATCGAGGGGCAGTGGCCCGACCGGTTCAAGTGCCTGGTCCAGCACGACGGCGTCTTCGATGCCCGCGCCATGGCCTATGAAACCGAGGAACTGTGGTTCGACGAATGGGAGCACGGCGGCAAGCCGTATCACGAAGCGCCCGAGGAATACGAGAAGTGGAACCCGGTGAACCACGTCGCCAAGTGGAAGACGCCGATGCTGGTGATCACCAGCGAGAAGGACTTCCGCATCCCCTATACTCAGGGTCTGGCCAGCTTCGCCGCGCTCCAGCGCAAGGGGATTCCGTCAGAACTGCTGGTCTTCCCCGACGAGAACCACTGGGTGCTAAAGCCGAAGAATTCAAAGCAATGGCACCAGACCGTCTTCGCATGGCTTGACCGCTGGCTGCGGAAGTAGCCAAGGGGGGGGCATGGCCAAACCTGACCAAGCATTGCTCGATCCCGCGCGCTACCCGTTCGATACGGAAGTAGATGTGCGCTTCAGCGACATGGACGTGAACCGTCACGTCAATAACGTGTCGCTGTCGAACTTCGTCGAGGAAGGCCGCGTGCGCTTTCACCGGGCGAGCGGTTATCACGCGGCGATCGCCGGGGTGGGATCGATGGTGGCCAGCGTTGCCATCGAATATGTCGGGCAGGCATTCTATCCGGGCACGCTGCACCTGCACGCCGGGGCATCACACGTTGGCCGCACCAGCTACACGCTTGAACTGCTGATCACGCAGGAAGGCCGCGCCGTGGTCTTCGCGCGTTCGGTCATGGTCTGCACCAAGGACGGCAAGCCGCATCTGATCCCGGATGCCTTCCGCGATGCCGTGGCAGCCGAGTGGGGTGTGCGGTCATGACTGAAGACAGCCCCCGCATCACCGCCGCGCGCGAGGCGCTGGCCGAGGAATATCCGGCTCCGATCAAGCGCCACATCTTTATCTGTGCCGAAGCCCAGAAGGCCAAGTGCTGCCCGCCCGCCATCGGCGCGGCGAGCTGGAAATTCCTCAAGAAGCGGCTGCGAGAAAAGGGACTCGACCGGAAAGGCGGCATTGCCCGGACCAAGGCCGATTGCCTGAAGGTCTGCGCCGCCGGACCCGTGGCCGTCGTCTGGCCGGACGGCGTCTGGTATCATTCCTGCACCGAAAAGGCGCTGGAACGGATCATCGACGAGCATCTGGTGGGCGGCGTTCCGGTAGAGGAATACCGGCTCTATCCCGCACAGGACTAGTCTTCCTCGTCAGTCAGCGGATCGACCACCGACGCATCGTGGCCGGTGCCATTCGACAGGTAGACCAGCCCCATCAGCGCCGACATCAGCAGCATGGCAAAACCGATGCCAAGCCCGGTGGCGATGTAGAAGTGGATCGAGACGAAGCCCACCTGCTGGTACAGCACGAACCAGCTCACCATCACCACGCTGGTCGTGATCAGCGCCATGAAGCGCATCATCCGCTTGTACCGCGCCCAGGCGAATTGGGCGACGCGCGGATCGTCGAGCGGGCTGGGCTTGAGTTCCATGGGCCGGCCATGCTCCCGCCGGCTGCGCTTGGCAATGGGGTGACTCTCGCAGGGACTCGCCTCGCAGGATAAATCGTGTCACCTTCCCGGCAGGCAAAGATGTCCGGGAGAGCCACCATGACCATCGCGCGCATAATCGCGAGCCGATCCAACGCCGAAATCATTACCTGCAGCGCTGACATGACAGTTCGCGAGGCGATTGCCCTGCTGGCCGAAAAGCGCATCGGCGCCTTGCCTGTGTGCGAGGACGACGCCGTTATCGGCATCTTTTCCGAACGCGACGTGATCTATTGCCTCGCCAGTGCCGGCGCCGATGCGCTCGACAAGTCGGTGCGTGACGTCATGACCGCGCCTGCGATCACCGTCGCGCCAGACACCGAAGTGCTGACCGCACTGGCCCTGATGACCCGTCGGCGCATCCGTCACCTTCCCGTCACCGAAAGCGGCCGCGCGGTGGGGTTCATTTCGATCGGCGACCTGGTCAAGCACCGCATCGACCGGATAGAGGCCGATGCCGAGGCCATGCGCGCCTATATCCAGTCAGCCTGAGCGCGCGAGATATCCTGCCAGACTATCCCGCCTTGCCGCCACCGCAGCGAGTGCCTACATCGGGCGCATGGACGCTGCGACAATCACTCTCACGCCTTCCGCTGCCCGGCGCGTGGCCTTCATTGCTGAAAAGCAGGGCAAGCCGGCGGCGCTGCGCCTCGCGGTCGAGGGGGGTGGCTGCTCCGGCTTCCAGTACCGCTTTGGCCTAGCCGAAGGCGTCGAGGCGGATGACGTGATCAGCGAAACGGACGGCGTGAAGCTGGTGGTAGATTCCGTAAGCCTCGATCTGGTCGCTGGCTGCGTCGTCGATTTCGTCGAATCTATGGGCGGATCGATGTTCAAGGTCGAGAACCCGCAGGCCGTGGCCGGATGCGGATGCGGCTCGTCCTTCGCCGTCTGATGAAGATCGCCACGTTCAACATCAACGGGATCAAGGCGCGGCTGCCGCGCCTGCTCGAATGGCTTGAGGAAACGCGCCCGTCGGTCGCCTGCCTGCAGGAGATCAAGACGCAGGACGAGGGCTTCCCCGCCGAAGAGTTCGAAAAGATCGGCTATCACGCGATCTGGCACGGACAGAAGGGCTTCAACGGCGTCGCCATCCTCGCCGATGGCACCAAGCCGATCGAAGTCGCGCGCGGCTTGGCTGGCGAGCCCGAGGACGAACATTCCCGCTATATCGAAGCTGATGTCTTCGGCGTGCGCGTCTGCTGCCTCTATCTGCCCAATGGCAACCCGCAACCGGGACCGAAATTCGATTACAAACTGCGCTGGATGGACCGGCTGCGCACCCGCATGCGCGAAGTCATGGCTGAGGAAGTCCCGGCGATCGTGCTCGGCGATTTCAATGTAGTGCCGGAAGACAAGGACATCTGGTCACCCAAGGCTCTGGCAGACGATGCCCTGATGCAGCCGGAATCGCGCGATGCCTATGCACGGATGCTGGGTGACGGCTGGACCGACGCGCTTGACCGGCTCAACCCGCAGGGCGGCGTCTGGACCTTCTGGGATTACCAGGCCGGCGCCTGGCAGCGCGACCACGGCTTTCGCATCGATCATCTGCTGCTGTCACCCGAGCTGGCCGATCGGCTGGTCTCCGCCGGCGTCGACAAGGACCACCGCGGCCGTGAAAAGGCCAGTGATCACGCACCGGTGTGGATCAAGCTGCGCCCTGACGCCTGAGCGCACGAAAAAAGGGCCGGAGTTACCCGGCCCCCCGTTTCATTTTCATCCCGGAATTACCGGTAGAAGACGTGGTTGCCCAGCTTGCCGACGCGGGCAAGCCGCCAGCCCGGCGAAACGCGGGCGGCGTGGAAGAACATGGCGCCCTCAACCGGGCTTTTCCAAGAGCCTTCATGCGCGATCTGGGCGACGGCGACGGCTTCCTTCCAGTCCTGCGAACCCTTCGGGATCGCCGGCATGGTGCCGCCGCGAACGAAGGAGAACTGCGAGGGCTGGTAGACCACGCCGCAATAGGAATTGGGGAAACGGCCCGAGCGCGAGCGCGCGACGATCACGCGGCCAACGGCGAGCTGGCCGACCAGCGGTTCGCTCTTCGATTCGAAGTAGATCGCGCCGGCAAGGCAATTGAGTTCGCGTGACAGCGGCGCAGAGCTGGCCTGCTTGACAACGAGCTGCTGGAGCGAGGCAGCGGACACCGGAGCCGTATCGGGGGACGCGTCGTCGGCGTCCGCTTCCGGGGCTTCGGGAATTTCACTGTCTGGAATGGGCTGAACCTGGATATCGGGACGCTCGTTCGCGGCATAAGGCGCGTTCAGAGCGGGCAGATCGTTCTGGTTGGAGGAATCCTGGGCCAAGGCGGCCGCACCAGTGGGTTCAGAGCTGAATAGCGTGAATGCAAACATGGATGCCAGGGCAACTGTCCCGGCGAAGTTGGTCTTGCGACTCATGACGTATGCTTTTTGTGCGGTTGGAAGCCCGCGCGAGTGAGGAAATACCTGCCAGTCAGCGCCCGTTCAGGCTCCAACTCCAACATGGCACCCTGCTACTCGCCGGCTGCCCCCCGTCTGCGTGCCAGCAACTCGGAAGCCTGAGTGCTCCGAAATGCCGCCTTCGCTACGAAAGTGGCGGCGCTTTGATTGTGCGGCGCAACAAAGTCAACCTTTGGTTCCCGGTGATCCGATGAACCGTTCCGCATCCGCGATGTCCAGTTCGACAATCCACAAGTCCGAGTCCTGCGTTCTGCGGCGGTCAACAAATTCGGCAAATGCGCCGGGAATGTCGGGATCTTCGCTGCGAATGCAAGTCCAGTCTCGGCTGCCATCGGCCTGAGGCATCCGTTCCCAGGCACGGGAATTCCTGCCTTTTTCGCAGGTTACGACCATGATCGTGCCGGCATCGCGCTCGCCCTTGCTGAGCACCATGGCAAAGCCGCCCGCCGCCTGGACTTGCCGGACAAGGCCTGACACTTCGAGATGGGCGGGCAGCCGCGCCTCATCCATCAGGCGCGGTAACCGTCGAGCGTGGAAAGCGGGATGCGCGAACGCATGAAAGTGCCGGTTCCGCGCCCGATTTCCTCGCCATCAGCGTCAAGCAGCCGCGATTCGGCCACCAGTACGCGGCGGCGGCCGCTGATCCAGCGGCCCTCGGCAATCACGCGGCTCTTGCGGACCGGGCGCGAGAAATGGAGGTTGAACGAGGTCGTGAGCAGGAACCGGTCGGTCACCAGCGTATTGGCGGCATAGAAGGCCGCATCGTCAAGCATCTTGAAATAGACGGTACCATGGGCCGCGCCGGCGGCGTGGTAGCAGCTTTCATCAATATCGAATTCGATCCGCGCCGCGCCTTCGTGGGGAATCGCGATGCGCGAAGTGAACAGCGCGTTGATCGGCGCCGAGGCATAAAGCCCTTCAAGGCTGCGCCAGTGCAGTTCGGCCCCGCTTGGGCCACCTGCACCGGAACCGGCGTCCACCTCAGGCGGCGTCGCGGTCGATGACATTGCTGAGCAACCCGTAAAGCGCTTCGGCGCCGGGTGCCTGGCTGAGCGCCTGGTGCATGGCATCATCACGCATCAGGCGCGAGATTGCGGCCAGTGCATGGAGGTGCGCGGCGCCGGCGGTTTCAGGCGAAAGAAGGCCGAAGACGAGATCGACGGGCATGCCATCGGCGGCGTCGAAGGCCACCGGATGTTCCAGCCGGAGGAACGCTGCGACGGGGCGCTGCAGGCCGCTGATCCGTGCGTGCGGAATAGCCACGCCGCGACCGAAACCGGTACTGCCCAGCCGCTCACGCTCCTCGATTCGCTCAAGCAGGCTGCCCGCGTCGAGTCCGTAGACTCCGGCAAAGGTCTCAGCCAGCTGGCGCAGGATCGCATCCTTCGAATCGGCCGAAATCGTGCCGACCGCTTCAGGAAACAGGGTGAAAAGTCCGTTCATCGCAGAATGTTGTTCCGTACCCGCGCAATCCGGCGTGCAACGGAAGAGGTGACCCGGAAAGGGTCATTATCCTCCGCAATGCACGCTTGGTTGGTTGCGCCATTAAGGCGTCAGGACGGTTCGACCCAGCCGATCGACCCATCGCCGCGGCGGTAAACCATATTATGCTTTCCGGTGCCAGCGTTTTTGAACAGCAGCGCGTTGGTGTTGCGCAGGTCGAGCATCATCACGGCATCGGAAACCGTGGCTTCCGGCACGTCGACGCGGGTTTCGGCGATCACCAGCGGCGCATCGACCGAGACTTCCTCGGCCTCCGCTTCAGGCTCGGCGAAGACGACATAGGCGGCGTCCTCTTCCTTGCGCGCGTGGTCCGAAGCTTCGTGGCGGTCCTTCAGCCGGCGCTTGTAGCGGCGCAACTGCTTGTCGATCTTTTCGGCGGCCTGATCGAGCGCGACGTGGGCATCCTGTGCGACGGCGGCGCCCTTGAGGATCAGGCCATGCATGACGTGCGTCACAATGTCGCAGCGGAATGCGCCGGCGGGCGCCTTGCCAAAGGTTACGTGGCTGGACAGTGCCCGCGAGAAATACTTGCTGACCATGGCGGTCATGCGGTCTTCCGCATGTGTCTGGAGAGCGGCACCGGTTGCCATCTGATGACCCGAAACGCGAAGATCCATAAGCCTTTTACTCCTGTATGCGATCCGCCGTATTGCCCCAGGCAGGCGACGGGAATGTCGCGATGAGTGCGGCGTGGGCGGCTTGTTCCTCCGGACTGGCCGAATGGGGCCGGGCCGGACGGAAGGTTCGCTCGCGCACGATCACGCTGATCGAAGCAACGAGCGTATCGGTGGAATCGGCGGCAAGCTCGAGCCCGATCTGCCGTCCACCGGTAAGTTCAACGTAGACCTGCGCCAACAGTTCCGCGTCAAGCAGCGCGCCGTGTTTTGTGCGGTGGCTGCGGTCGATGCCGTAACGGGTGCACAGCGCATCGAGCGAATTCTTCGCACCCGGGTGCCGCACACGCGCCAGGGCAACGGTATCGATCATCCGGTCGCGGCTGAGCGGTTCGAGCCCGCAGGCGGCCAGCTCCATATTGACGAAGCCGAAGTCGAAACCGGCATTGTGCGCGACCAGCGGCGAATCGCCGATAAATTCGAGGAAGTCCTCGGCATGTTCGACGAAGCGCGGCTTGTCCGACAGGAAGGCCGCAGACAGTCCGTGCACCGCTTCGGCCTGCGGCGGCATGTCGCGATCGGGGTTGAAATAGGCGTGATAGGTGCGACCGGTGGTCACCCGGTTGACCATTTCGACACACCCCAGTTCAACCAGTCGATCTCCGCTCTGGGGATCGAGACCGGTCGTTTCGGTATCGAAGACGATTTCACGCATTGTTAGAATCATATCGGCCTGTGTTTGGCCATGTGCAAGGGCGTGACTCGGAAATTTTCGCTTCGCGTCGCCCTGCCGCGTCAGGGGGCCGCCTTGCCGAGCAGGGCGTGAACCAGTGCCTGGACGGCATGGCGTGTTTCGGCGAGCGAGACGCCGGTATCGATGACGAAATCGGCGCGGGCGCGTTTCTCTTCGTCGGGGATCTGCAGGCCAAGGATGCGCTCGAATTTTTCCTCGGTCATCCCGGGACGGGCAAGGACGCGGGCGCGCTGGGCATCCGGGCCGGCGGAAACGACCAGCACCGCATCGACCCCGGCATTGCCACCCTTTTCAAACAGCAGTGGGATGTCGAAAACCACCAGCGGTTCGTGTGCCATGTCGTGCAGAAACTGTCGCCGCATGGCCGCGACCGCCGGGTGGACGATCGCCTCCAGCCGCGCCAGCGCTGCGGCATCGCCGAACACGGCGGCTCCCAGCTTCTGCCGGTCGACGCCGTCCGGTCCGGTGGTGCCGGGGAAGGCCGCTTCAATCGCCGGGAGCAGCGGACCGCCCGGCCCCTGCAATTCGTGGACCGCCTTGTCGGCATCGAAGACGGGCACACCCAGTCCGGCGAACATTGCCGCCACGGCCGACTTGCCCATGCCGATCGAGCCGGTGAGACCGAGGATGAAAGGCTTGCTCATGCCGTGAGCATGGCGCGCAATTCGGCGTCATGTTCGCGCGGGGCTGGCTGGCCGTAGAACTTTTCGAAGGCGGCGGCGGCCTGCCCGATCAGCATAGCGAGGCCATCGACTGTCGGCAGGCCCTGTGCGCGGGCGGCTTCCAGCAGCGGCGTGTCGAGCGGGTGCGTGACGATGTCATAGACCACCGATCCGGGCGGGGCATGGCTGAAGTCAAAGGCCAGCGGCGGTTTTCCCGCCATGCCGAGCGGGCTGGCATTGATCACCAGGTCCAGACAGCCCTTTCGGTCGTCGAATTCAAAATCGGTTTCAGGTGCGAAATGGGCGAGGTCGACGGCGTGGTGTTCGCCGCCTGGATCGAGCTCATCGAGCAGCGCGCGCGCCTTGGCCGGATCGCGCGCAGCCACGACCAGCGTGAAATTCTTGCCTGCCAGCGCCGCGATGATCGCCCGCGCCGCGCCACCGGCACCGAAAATGCGCGCCATGCGGTAGAGGTGGATCTCGCCGAGACGCGGTTGCAGCGGTTCGAGGAAGCCGGCCACGTCAGTGTTGTAGCCGACCAGCTTGCCCTGCTCGCGGACAATGGTGTTCACCGCACCGATGCGCGCGGCTAACGGATCAATCAGGTCGAGGAACGGCATGACCGCCTGCTTGTGCGGCATGGTGACGTTGCACCCGCGCCAATCGGGATCGGCGCGGCGCTTGGCAAGGTAGGCCTCGACACCGCCCGGCAGCACATGGCAGGCGCGGTATTCGCCCGCGATGCCCAGTTCTGCGAGCCAGAAGCCGTGAATCGCCGGGCTTTTCGACTGCTCGATGGGATCGCCGATGACTTCGGCATAGGGAGCCGTCACGAAGTCAACTCGCCCAAATCGCGCAATGCGCCGAGTATCAGCAGGAGCGGCATGCCAAGCACGGTGAATTGATCCCCTTCGATGCCCGCGAACAGCTGCGGCCCGCGCGCCTCGATCCGGAACACGCCCACGCAGCCGCTCACTGCCGGCCATTCGTGCGCGAGATAGTCGGCAATGAAGGCATCCGACAAGCTTCGCAGCTTCAGCCGGGCGATATCGCCGCCACTCCACAGCACTTGCCCATCGCGTGCGAGTGCCGCGGCGCTGTGCAGTTCCATCGTGCGGCCCGAGAAGAAGCGCAGGTGATCGGCCGCATCCTCGCGGCTCGCCGGCTTGTCGAAGCGGCGGCCGTCGACGACAACGAGAGAGTCGCTGCCCAGCACCACCCGCCCCGGGTGGGAAGGCGCGGCGGCGAGCGCCTTGGCCTTCGCGAGTTCCTCCGCCACCGTTTCCGGCGCAGCACCTGCAAGCGCGGCTTCGAGCGCGCGTTCGTCCACCGGCGCCGGCGCGGCAATGAAGTCCACGCCGACGGCATCGAGCATGGCCTTGCGCGAGGCGCTTTGTGAAGCGAGGACGATCATGCTTCCTCGCTGCCCTTCTGGTCATCATAAAGCCGGATCACTGCCGCCGCCGTTTCCTCGATTGAGCGCCGGGTAACGTCGATCACCGGCCAGCCGTTATCCGCGAACATGCGCCGCGCATATTTCACTTCCTTGGCCACGCGGTCCTCATCGACATAAGCGGTTTCCGGCCGCTGGTTTAGCGAGAGCAGCCGGTTGCGCCGCACCTGAATCAGCCGGTCAGGAGCCGTGGTCAGCCCAACTACCAGCGGGCGCTTCAAGGAATAGAGCGCATCAGGCGGCGGACTTTCGGGCACGATCGGGATGTTAGCAACCTTGTAGCCGCGGTTGGCGAGGTAGATCGAGGTCGGCGTCTTGGACGTGCGCGATACTCCGGCGAGCACGATGTCCGCCTCTTCCCAGTCCTCGAAGCTCACCCCATCGTCATGGGCGATGGTGTAGTGGATGGCATCGACGCGGGCGAAATAGGCATCGTCCATCAGGTGCTGGCGGCCGGGACGGGCCTTGGCCTGTTCGCCCAGCAGATCTTCCAGTACGGCAGTCACCGTATCGAGCGCCGCAACCGAAGGCAGAGCGAGCGCGCGGCATCGCTCTTCCAGCCGGTTTCGCAGCTCCGAATTGACCAGTGTGAACAGCACGAGCCCCGGATGTGCCGCAATTTCGCCAAGCACGCGGTCCATGTGCTGCTGACTGCGGACCATCGGCCAGAAGTGGCGCGAGACCTGGGCATCGTCGAATTGGGCGAGCGCCGCCTTGGCAATCATCTCCAGCGTTTCGCCGGTGGAATCCGACAGAAGATGGATATGAATCTTGGGCATGAGAGCAGTCGCGACGCCTTGTGGACAGATGGGGCATAAACCACGGGACAAGGCTGAAGACAACTTGGCCAGTTGGCGAAGGCCCCGATTCCCGCCCACTACCGGCACTGCGATCGGACTCTTGTAGACAGGTGGATAACGATTCCCACAGGCTGGGGACAAGGGGGATAAGTCCTGCTTGACGCACCGGGCCCGCGATTCGGGAAGCCGCTCCCTCTGTTCAGGCCGGGACAATTCAGGCAAGGGCGCGTTGTGCCCAGTATCCACAGGCCAACTACCTACAGAATCCTTTTATAAAACTTTCTCTTATTTTGTTTGGGACCAGATCCGATGGCCGGACTCCTTCTCGAAACCCTGCGCGGAACCAATGGGGAAACGCGCCCGGTGTGGTTCATGCGGCAGGCTGGCCGCTACCTTCCAGAGTACCGCGCACTGCGGGCAGAGAAGGGCGGATTCCTTGCGCTGGTCTATGACGCAGAGGCCGCGGCCGAGATCACCCTGCAGCCGATCAGGCGCTTCGGTTTTGACGGCGCGATCCTGTTTTCCGACATCCTGATCGTGCCTTACGCCATGGGGCAGGACCTGCAGTTCCTGGTCGGTGAGGGCCCGCACCTGTCGCCGCGGCTAGTCGATACGGCGCTGTCCTCGCTCGCTGCCGTGCCCTCGCGGCTCGATCCGATTTACGAGACCGTCGCGCGCGTGAAGGCCGGGATTGGCAGTGATCGCACGCTGCTCGGCTTTGCAGGAAGTCCCTGGACCGTCGCGACCTATATGGTGGCGGGCGAGGGCAGCCGTGATCAGCACGATACCCGCGCGCTCGCCTACCGCGATCCAGCGGCAATGCAGGCGATCATCGATGCCATCGTCGCGGTGACCGTCGATTACCTCGCCGGCCAGATCGCCGCCGGTGCGGAAGCGGTGCAACTGTTCGATTCGTGGGCGGGCAGTCTGGCCCCTGCTGAGTTCGAGCGCTGGGTCATCGCGCCCAACGCAGCCATCGTCAGCCAGCTCCGCGCGCGCTGTCCGGGCGTGCCGATCATCGGTTTCCCCAAGGGATCGGGCGAGAAACTCCCCGCCTATGCGCGCGAGACCAAGGTTGACGTGCTCGGTCTCGACGAAACGGTCGATCCTACCTGGGCGCACCGCAACCTGCCTGAAGGCTTGCCGGTGCAGGGCAATCTCGATCCGCTACTGCTGCTGGCAGGGGGTGAGGAACTCGAACGCCAGACCCGCCGCATCCTCGATGCCTTTGCCGATCGGCCGCACGTGTTCAATCTGGGTCATGGCATCGGCCAGACGACCCCGATCGACAACGTTTCTACGGCCCTGGCGACAGTCAGGGGCTGGCGCCGGCCCTAAGCCGCGCCTACATTCCCACCCATGCTTATGGTGCTCAGCATGACTTACTACTGGCTCAAGGCCGGCCACATCATCTTCGTGATCTTCTGGATGGCCGGGCTGTTCATGCTGCCGCGCTATTTCGTCTATCATCAGGAAGCGCCCGAAGGCTCGCCCGAAAATGCGGTCTGGACGGATCGTGAGGGCAAGCTGCTCAAGATTATCCTGTGGCCGTCGATGACTATCGTCTGGGTGCTCGGGCTGCTGCTGGCGGTGACGACCGGGGCGTTCGCCCAGCCGTGGTTCCTCGCCAAGCTGCTGCTGGTCGCGGCGCTCAGTGGCTATCACGTGTGGCTGGCCGGCTATCACAAGTCGCTCGCGCGCGGCGAACGGCGACTGACCGGCAAGAAGCTGCGCCTGCTTAACGAAGTCCCCGGGATCGCCGCCGCGCTGATCGTCGTGCTCGTGGTGATCCGTCCGTTCTAATCGAAACGGCGTTTTGATTGACTTGCCCCCGCGCGAGGCATAAATCGCGCCTGTCCGGCACGGCTCGCGCCCTTTTGCGCGCGAGCAGGTCTGCTTTCTCCAAGCCCATCGACCCGCCCGGCCATCACGTATAAAAATACATGGAATACAAAACGATGCATCTGAAAGAACTCAAGAAAAAGACGTCGGCCGAACTGGTCGAGATGGCCGAGGAATACGAGGTCGAAGGCGCCAGCACGCTGCGCCGCCAGGACCTGATGTTCGCCATCCTCAAGGAAGTCGCCGAAGACGGCGAGGAAATCATGGGTCTCGGCACCATCGAAGTGCTGCCCGAAGGTTTCGGCTTCCTGCGCAGCCCCGAAGCGAATTACCTCGCTGGGCCTGACGATATTTACGTCTCGCCGAACCAGGTCCGCAAATGGGGCCTGCGCACCGGTGATACCGTTGAAGGCGAAATCCGCGCACCCAAGGACGGTGAGCGCTATTTCGCCATTACCAAACTGACCAAGGTCAACTTCGATGAGCCTGAAGCTGTTCGCCACCGCGTCAACTTCGATAACCTGACCCCGCTCTATCCGGACGAGCGCCTCGTGCTCGACAGTTCGGACCCGACGGTCAAGGACAAGTCGGCCCGCGTGATCGATCTCATCAGCCCGCAGGGCAAGGGCCAGCGCGCGCTGATCGTCGCGCCGCCGCGCACCGGTAAAACGGTGCTGCTGCAAAACATCGCCAAGGCCATTACCGACAACCATCCCGAAGTGTTCCTGCTCGTCCTGCTGGTTGACGAACGCCCGGAAGAAGTCACCGACATGCAGCGCAGCGTGAAGGGCGAGGTGATTTCCTCAACCTTCGATGAACCCGCCACGCGCCACGTTCAAGTTGCTGAAATGGTTATAGAAAAGGCTAAACGTCTAGTCGAGCACAAGCGCGACGTCGTGATCCTGCTGGACTCGATCACCCGCCTTGGCCGTGCCTACAACACGGTCGTGCCGAGCTCGGGCAAGGTGCTTACCGGCGGTGTTGACGCCAACGCGCTGCAGCGCCCCAAGCGCTTCTTTGGCGCGGCGCGCAACATCGAGGAAGGCGGTTCGCTGTCAATCATCGCCACGGCCCTGATCGATACCGGCAGCCGCATGGACGAAGTTATCTTCGAAGAATTCAAGGGCACTGGTAACTCGGAAATCGTCCTGGATCGCAAGGTCTCCGACAAGCGCATCTTCCCCGCACTCGATGTCGGCAAGAGCGGCACCCGCAAGGAAGAGCTGTTGGTTCCCAAGGACCAGCTCTCGAAAATGTGGGTCCTGCGCCGTATCCTCATGCAGATGGGCACTGTCGACGCGATGGAGTTCCTGCTCGACAAGATGAAGGACTCCAAGTCCAACGAGGACTTCTTCGCCACGATGAACCAGTAAGGCTGGCACGATGGCAGGCCCTTCGGACGCGCATAAAGCGATCGCCGAGGGCCTTGCCGCCTTGCAGGCACGCGATTCGCAGCGCGCGGCAGAATTGCTGCGTTCGGCGAGCGGCGCGCTGCCCGAAATCGAATTCCCGTGGATGGCCCTCGGCAATGTCGAGCTGGCGCTGGGCAATCTCGATGCGGCGGAAGCGGCGGTTGATCGCCAGTTGAAGCTGGAAACCCGCGACGTCGGGCCGCTGCTGGTCAAGGGACACTTGCGCGAACGGCAGGGCGATCCGCGCGGCGCGTCCAGTTTCTATCAGGCGGCGTCGAATCAGGTGGCTACCGGGTCGCCCGTCCCGCCGCCGCTCGCCGGCCTGATGGCGCATGGCCGGCAATTCATCGAATCATCCAAGGGCGATTACGGCGCGCACCTGCGCGAAGTCGTTGGCGATGCGCTCAGCCCGACGATGCGCGAGGCGATCGATTTGCTGACCGGGCAGTCGCGGCTTTACCTGCAGGAGCCATCGGTTTTCTATTATCCAGGCCTGCCGCAGAAGTGGTTCTATGATGCTACGGACTTCCCCTGGCTGGAACCCATGCTGGCGCTGGCGCCGGCGATGCGTGAGGAGCTGGAGGCGCGCGAGGGGGCGGGTTTCGAACCCTATGTAAAGCAGCAGGCCAACCGCCCTGCGCCGAACAATCCGTTGCTTGGCCGGATGGACTGGAGCGCGCACTATTTCTGGCAGGACGGGTCGGTGGTCGAGGACCACGCCAGAGCCTGTCCGCGCTCCATGGAGGCGCTTGGCCATGCGCCGCTGCCTCAGGTACCCGGACGCGCGCCCAACGCCCTGTGGTCGCGCCTGCTGCCCGGTGCGCATATCACCCCGCACCACGGCATGCTCAACACGCGGCTGATCTGTCATATCCCGGTACGGACTGCACCGGGCTGTTCGCTGCGCGTCGGGAATGAACGGCGCGAATGGATTGACGGGCAGGTGCTGGTTTTCGACGATTCAGTCGAGCACGAGGCGATCAACGCCGGCGATGAAACTCGCGTCATCCTGTTGTTCGAGATCTGGCGCCCCGAAATCCCGGAGGAAGATCGCGCGGCGATCGCCCGGATTTTCCAGGCGATCGACACATTTGGCATCAACTAGTTACGCGAGATTGGCGGCGAAGAACTTGTCCGTTCGCTGATCGGCAAGCTGCGCTGCAACATCGTTGCGTCGCACGCCGTGTTCCGCCGCAAAGCCGTGATCGAGCCCGGCGTAGTCGTGGATCGTCACGTGGGCATTGTCATCCAGTCCGGCATGCATCGCCGCCTGCGCTTCAGGCGGGACAAAGCCGTCAGCCGTCGGCACGTGGAGCATGAGCGGTCTTGCGATGGCGTGGGCCTCGTTCAACATCTGGTCGATGCCCACGGCATAGTAACCGACCGAAGCATCGATATCGGTGCGTGCGGCGGCCTGATAGGCCACCTTGCCGCCCATGCAGAAGCCGACGAGGCCGACCTTGGCCACGCCTTCCGTGCCGCGAATCCAGCGGATGGTCGCCTCGATATCGCGCACACCGGCATCAAAATCATGCGCCAGCATGTGGCGGATCGCCTGCTGGAACTCCTCAGGGATATCCGAATCGAGATCGATGCCCTCGGCCTGCCGCCAGAACACTTCGAGAGCGACGGCGAGGTAGCCTTTGGCGGCCCAGTCGTCGGCCTTCTTGCGGATGCCGGGGTTTACGCCGAACACTTCCTGCACGACGATAATCGCCGCCTTGGGCGTGCCGGCCGGGCGGGCGACATAGGCGGGGAAGCTCTTGTCGCCTTCGAACGTGGGGATGCGGACCTTTTCGCCCATGGGAACTCTCCTTGCGTGGTTGTGCGGTTTGGCGCTTTCAGTTCCTTTGGCCCAACCCTTCGGTCCTGCGCAAGACCATTGCCAAGAGCGCGCGGGCTGCCCATCTAGTTCAGGTGCGCCACGCTGGCGCAGGAGGCTTAACCCATGAAGGTTCACGTCGAGGTTGATTGCACGCCAGAGGAAGCCCGCCGCTTTCTGGGTCTGCCGGATGTTGCCAAGGCCAACGACGTCTATGTCGATGCCGTGGCCAAGGCGATGCAGGGCGTTGGCGATCTCGAAAAGCTGCAAACCATGGCCAAGCAGGTCGCGCCGATGGGCGAGATCGGCCTGAAACTGTTCCAGCAGTTCATGGATGCCGGCACCGGCGCTGCTAAAAAGAAGAAGGACGGCGAAAGCTGATCGCGCGGCCCGCATGACCGATACGATCTTCGCCTTGTCGAGCGGCTCTCCGCCGGCTGCAATCGCCATTGTCCGGGTGAGCGGACCAGGGGCGGGCAATGCCTTGCGCTCGCTGACCGGAACGATCCCCGAACCGCGCCGCATGGGCGTGGCGCGGCTGATTGACGGTGAGGGCGAAGAGATTGACCGCGCGCTGGTCGCCTGGTTCCCGGGGCCGGGCACCGCGACAGGCGAGGACCTCGCCGAGTTTCACTTGCACGGCGGCCGCGCGGTTATCGCCGCGCTGGAAAATGCGCTGGGCGAGCTTCCCGGCCTGCGTGAGGCCGAGCCCGGTGAATTCACCCGCCGCGCCTTTGCCAATGGCCGGATCGATCTGGCCGAAGCCGAGGGGCTGGCGGACCTGCTCGCCGCAGAGACCGAACTTCAGCGCCGCAGCGCCATGGCTATGGCGGGCGGAACGTTTTCGCGGCTCGTCGAAGGATGGCGCGAGCGCCTGCTGATGGCTTCGGCGAGCCTCGAGGCCGTGCTCGATTTCGCCGACGAAGACGATGTTGCGTTGCTGCCGCCGGAATTCCCGCAGGAAATCGAGTCCTTGCGCGGCGAGATTGGCGACTGGCTTGCCCGTCCGCGTGCCGAAGTTCTGCGCGAAGGCTTTCGCGTGGTTATCGCTGGGCCGCCGAACCTTGGGAAAAGCACCCTTTTCAACGAGTTGGTTGAATCTGACGCCGCCATTACCACCCCGATTGCAGGCACGACGCGCGATGTGCTGACGCGCCCCGTGGCGATTGATGGTGTGCCGTTCCTGTTCGCCGACACCGCCGGTCTGCATGATGCGGTTGATGACGAGATCGAGGCCATCGGCATCGAACGCGCCATGGAAGCGCTCGACCGGGCTGACCTCGTGCTCTGGCTCGGCCCGGAAGGCATGGGGCCGCAAGGTGCCTGGGAAATTGCCTCACAGATCGACCGAAACGATTCGCAACCCAAGCGCACTGCGCGGCACCGCATTTCGGCCATGACCGGGGCGGGTATGGACGACCTCCGGCAGGATCTGGTCGTTGCTGCGCGCAACGCCATGCCCGCGCCCGGTGACGCCGCGCTCAATGAGCGGCAGCACCACCTGCTCACCCGGGCGACGCGCGCATTGGCAGATGCCCGGCATGAGGCTGATCCCTTGCTTGCTGCGGAAGGCTTGCGGCAGGCACGGCTCGCTTTCGACAGCCTGCTCGGCCGCACCACGACTGAGAATATGCTCGACACGCTGTTCAGCAGGTTCTGCATCGGCAAATGACATGTTCCACGTGAAACACACCGGGTTTTGACCGCGCGATCTTGCGAGGCTAAACGTGGGTGTAACATGCACCAGTTTGACATCATTGTAATCGGCGGAGGACACGCCGGGGTTGAGGCCGCTGCTGTCGCGGCCCGCATGGGTGCGCGCGTGGCGCTTGCTACTTTCGATCCCGCAATGATTGGCGCGATGAGCTGCAACCCGGCGATTGGCGGGCTGGGCAAGGGGCATCTGGTTCGCGAGGTCGATGCCTTTGACGGCATCATTGCCCGCGCCGCCGATGCTGGGGCGATCCATTACCGCATGCTCAATCGCTCGAAGGGCACAGCGGTACAGGGCCCGCGCGTTCAGGCTGACCGCAAGCGCTTCAAGGCGGCGGTGCAGAGGCTGCTTGGCCAGCAAGGCGACCTGACGACGATTGCCGGCGAGGTGGCGGCGCTGAGGATTGAAGCTGGGCGGGTCTGTGGTGTTGATCTCGCGGACGGGACAAGACTGTTGGCCAAGGCCGTAGTGCTGTGTACTGGCACCTTCCTAGGCGGCACCCTGTTCCGCGGTGAGGAGCGGCTTGTCGGCGGGCGTATTGGCGAGGCCTCGGCGCAGGTGCTGGCTGCGCAGCTACGCGGGGCCGGATTGCCGATGTCGCGATTGAAGACCGGCACACCGCCGCGACTTGATGGTCGGACGATCGATTGGGCCGCGCTCGAAGAACAACCCTCGGATGCCGAGCCTTGGACGATGTCGGCCATGGCCGATGTGCGGGGCAGGGCGCTGCCGCAAATCTTTTGCGCGATCACCCGCACCAATTTGCAAAGTCATGATATCATCCGTGCCAACCTGCACCGCTCTCCGCTGTTCACCGGCGCAATTGGAGCGTCAGGCCCGCGCTATTGTCCGTCGATCGAGGACAAGATTCACCGCTTCGCCGACCGAGACGGGCATCAGGTGTTCCTTGAGCCGGAGGGACTCGACACGCATCTGGTCTATCCGAACGGGATCAGCACGTCGCTCCCCGCCGATGTCCAGCTCGCCATGCTTCGGACCATGGCGGGTTTGGAGCGCGTCGACATGGCAGTGCCGGGCTATGCGGTGGAATACGACCACATCGATCCGCGCGCGTTGCGACCCAGCCTTGAGTTGAGGGACATACCGGGGCTCTATTGTGCCGGGCAGATCAACGGCACCACCGGCTATGAGGAAGCGGCGGCGCAGGGGCTGGTCGCGGGTATGCATGCCGCCGCGCAGGCCTTAGGGCGTGAGCCAGCGCCGCTTGACCGGGCGAACAGCTATATGGCGGTGATGGTCGATGACCTTACATTGCACGGAGTTACCGAGCCCTATCGCATGTTGACCGCCCGTGCCGAATATCGTTTGCGGCTGCGCGCCAACAACGCATCAACCCGGCTCACGCCGCTGGCGATGACGGTGGGAGCGGTGGGCGAGGCCCGGTCAGCGTGGTTCAATCGCCGCATGGATGATCGCGTGACTATCGAAGCGGCGCTTGATCGGCAGGCTACAGGGTCAGAACTTTCGCAGGCGGGCTTGCCGGTTCGGGCCGATACCGGCCGATTGTCGCTGAGGGAATGGCTGCGTTTCGGCGGTGTCGATCTCGCTGGACTGGCGCCGTGGCTTGGCGATGCACTCCCGGATGACCCGGAGCTAGCGAGCGAGGTAACCGAGGATGCGGCCTATGCGCCTTATCTTGCCCGGCAGGATGGCGAGTTGCGTGATTTGCGTGCCAGCGAGTCGCTGCTGCTTGGCGATGCCTTCGCCTATGACCGCATCCCGGGGCTGTCGAACGAAATGGTTGAGCGGCTCACTCGCGCGCGCCCGGCGAACCTAGCAGCGGCCGGACGGGTGCCGGGAATCACGCCGGCAGCCCTCGCGGCGCTGCTAGTCCATGCACGAAGGAATGCGGCGTGATCACTAATGAGGTTCAGGCGCGGCAATTCGTCAGCCAAATCCCCGTAGTGGACGCTGAGGCGATCGACCGGCTTGAGCGGCTCGCCGCCATGTTGGCCGAGGAGAACAATGTCCAGAACTTGGTTGCTGCCGCCAGCCTCGACCATGTTTGGCAAAGACACATTGCCGATTCGCTTCAGCTCCTGCGCCATGTTCCACGTGAAACGTCGCGGCCATGGCTCGATCTCGGCACCGGGGCAGGCTTCCCCGGATTGGCGATTGCCTGTGTCTTGCCGGAAACGTGCGTCCTGATGGTCGAATCCCGCACGCGGCGAATCGACTGGTTGGTGAGGGCGTGCGAATCACTCGGCCTCAAGCGGGCGGAAGTGATCGGATCGCGACTGGAACTGATGCAAACGCGTAAGTGCAGCGTCATTTCGGCACGCGCATTTGCGTCATTGCCACGTTTGCTCGATCTATCCGCACGTTTTTCCACACCCGACACGATTTGGTTGTTGCCCAAAGGGCGTTCTGCACGGCAGGAATTGCAGGAGCTCTCCGGCTGGCAGCATATGTTCCACGTGGAACAATCGCAAACCGACCCCGATGCAGGGATTATCGTCGGCCAAGTCAGTGGTGAAACAGCGAAATCGAAGAGGAACCGCGCGTGATCACCATCGCAGTAGCCAACCAGAAGGGCGGGGTGGGCAAGACCACGACTGCGATCAACATTGCCACCGCGCTCGCCGCCATTGGCTGGAAGGTGCTGCTGGTCGACCTCGACCCGCAAGGCAATGCCTCGACCGGCATCGGCATTTCCGCGCCGGACCGCACGGCTTCGTCCTATGACGTGCTGCTCGATCAGGTGCCGATTGCCGACTGTGTCCACGCGACCAAGATTCCCGGGCTCGACCTGATTCCCGCCACGGTCGACTTGTCGGGCGCCGAGGTTGAACTGGTCGGCGAGGAAGACCGTGCCCACCGCTTGCGCAATGCCCTAGCCGCGCACAAGGGCCACGACATTGTCATGATCGATTGTCCGCCTTCGCTCGGGCTGCTTACGCTCAACGCGCTGGGTGCGGCGAATACCCTGTTGGTGCCGCTGCAATGCGAATTCTTCGCGCTCGAAGGACTGAGCCAGCTGCTCCAGACGGTCGAGCGTGTGCAGCAGCGGTTCAATCCCGACCTGTCGATCCTCGGCGTGGCGCTGACCATGTTTGACCGGCGCAACCGCCTCACCGATCTGGTCAGCGATGACGTGCGGTCCTGCCTCGGCAACCTGGTGTTCGAGACAGTGATCCCGCGCAACGTGCGTTTGTCTGAAGCGCCGAGCCACGGATTGCCAGCGTTGGTCTACGATCACAATTGCCCGGGCAGCCGGGCCTATATGGCCTTGGCGCGCGAATTGATCACGCGGCTGCCGGCGATGAGGAAAGCGGCATGAACGACGATCCGGTAATCCGCATTTCGGTTCCACAGGCGGAGCCCGCTCCGTCGGCCGCGCCGGCGAAGCGCAAGATGTCGGGCCTTGGGCGCGGCCTTGGTGCTTTGCTTGGCGAATCGCGCCGTGAGGAGCCGCTGGTGGGCGGCGTTCCTGCCCAGACCGTAGGCACAGTTTCGGCGACGACCGGGCTGGCCCAGTTGCCGATCTCGCTGATCGATCCCGATCCCAACCAGCCCCGCCGCCATTTTGACGAGGCGGCGCTGGTCGAACTGGCCGAATCGATCGCCGCGCGCGGTGTCATCCAGCCGGTGATTGTCCGCCCGGTCGGGCAGGGGCGTTTCCAGCTGGTTGCCGGTGAGCGCCGCTGGCGGGCCGCGCAGCGGGCACAACTGCATGAAATCCCGGCACTTGTTCGTGAGTTGTCCGACCGCGATGTCATGGCGCTGGCACTTATCGAGAACCTTCAGCGCGAGGATCTCAACCCAGTTGAAGAGGCGAGGGCCTATCACCGGCTGAGCGAGGAAGAGGGCCTGACCCAGGCCGAAATCGCCCGGTTCGTTGACAAGTCGCGCAGCCACGTGGCGAACTTTCAGCGCCTGTTGCAATTGCCCGATGTCGTGCTTGATCATGTCCAGGAAGGCCGGCTCTCGATGGGCCACGCCCGCGCGCTGATCGGTGTCGGGAATGCCGAGGAGCTGGCCGCGACGGTTGTCGCCAAGCAGATGTCGGTCCGCGAAATCGAAAAGTTGGTGCGCAAGCAAACCCGCGGCGCATCGGCCGCACCGCGCCGGGCGCGCAGCAGTGGCGGCGCGGCGGACGATGCCGATATTGCCGCCGTTCAGGCGCACCTTGAAGAATTTCTCGGCTTGCCGGTGCGCATCCAGGCCGATGCCGATCCCCGCAGCGGGGCGGTAACGATCCGCTATCGCACGCTCGACCAGCTTGACCTCATCTGCCAGCGGCTGACCGGTGGTGACATCTAGAGAGCGCCAAGCAAAGGCCGGAAACTGCTTTTGCAGCGCCGGCCTTTAGCTCTAACAGGTTTTTAAATTCACAGACTTAGTCGGCGACTACCCGCTTGTCCGGCACCATCCGCACGCGCTTGTCGGGAACAACCTTCACGCGCTTGTATGTCGGAACCGAGCGGTACCGGACTTCGCGGACCTTGCGGTAAACCGTGTCATAGGTCGTGACATATTCGGTCGTCACGTGCTCGTGGCAGTCCTTCTTCGGATGATGCATCGGCATCGAAACCATGGTGACCGGCACCATCATCATCGGCACTGCATAGCCATAGCCATAGGCCTGCTGCGGATAGCCCGGGCTATAGCCGCCCTGTGAATTGTCGAGCATGGCTTCGCATTCGTCACGGTAACGGCGGCCTTCGCTGCCACGCTCGATTGCGGCGCCGGCAACGGCTCCGACCGCAGCGCCGGCAATCGTACCGAACGTGCGGTTGCCGCGGCCCGCAACTTCACGGCCAAGCACGCCGCCCACGACCCCGCCAAGGACAGCGCCGGTTGCGCCACTGCGGTTTCCGCCAAGGCGGCGGCGGCATTCGACCAGCCAGTCCTCACGCTGGCGCGCCCAGGCACCATCGTTGGGGGCAGAGTGCTGCCACTGCGGCCCGCCCTGCTGGTGATGCATACCCTGCTGGTGGTGCATGTCATGCTGTGCAGGGGCCGTCTGATGGCCGCTTTCATGAGCAAAGGCGGGATTGGCGAAAGCGGTGGTCGACACGGCGATCAAGGTAAGAGCGCGAAGGCGCATGGGCAATTCCCCTCTGTTTCGTAAGGCGGGCGCACGAGTCCCGCCTGTTAACCTGGAACTTACCATCGTAACTGGCGGAAAACCAAGTGATCTGGCCAATGACTTGCGGCGCTGTCCCGAAACGGTGCAGTCCGGCGCGGGGCGCTTACCGGAAAAGCAGCGGTTGCGAGGTGCCGGGAGCAAGCCTATCTCTTGCCGATGCGCTCCTTTAAAAAACCCCTCATCATCCTTGTCGTCCTTGCCATTGTGCTGGGCGGTTTCTGGGTCTGGTTCTCGCACGGAAACCCCTCGAATCTGCCGCTTGGCGCGACCGAGGGTACGCAGGTCGAGCTTCGGGCTCCCGAGACCGAGACGATTCCCAGCATGGGCATTGCCAAGCCGGTTGGCTGGGCTGCGAACGAGGCTCCAACGGCGGCAACGGGTCTTACGGTCAACCGCTTTGCCGCCGGGCTGAATCACCCGCGCACCATGCTGGTCCTGCCTAACGGTGACGTTCTGGTGGCTGAGACCGACCACCCAGCGACGAAGGGCGAAGGCGGCGGCATTACCGGCATGATCGAGCGCTATTTCTGGAAGAAGGCAGGTGCAGGCCAGCCTTCGCCGAACAAAATCGTGCTGCTGCGCGATGCCGATGGCGACGGCGTGGCCGAAACCCGCTCTGTCCTGCGCGAAAAGGATATGGATTCCCCTTCGGGCATGGCCTGGATCGATGGCAAACTCTACATCGCCAACCACAATGCGGTGCTGGCCTTTGACTTTGTGCCCGGCGCCGCCACGCTGGAAGGCGCGCCGGCCAAGGTCGTCAACCTGCCCGCCGCGGGCAATCACTGGATGCGTAACCTGCTTGCCAGCCCAGATGGCACCAAACTTTACGTCGCGGTCGGTTCGGCATCGAACATCGCCGAAAAGGGCATTGAAATCGAAAATCGCCGCGCGGCGATCTATGAGCTGGACGTCGCCACGGGGCGCATGCGCCAGTACGGCGGCGGCCTGCGCAATCCCAACGGGCTCGACTGGAACCCGGTCACCGGCGAGTTGTGGACCGTAGTAAACGAGCGCGACATGCTCGGCCCCGATCTGGTTCCCGACTACATGACCAACGTGCCGGTGGGCGCGCAGTATGGCTGGCCGTGGTATTACTGGAAGGATCGGCTTGATGACCGTGTCGAGCATCCGATGCCCGACTTCCTCGGCGAATACGTCCGTAAGCCTGAATTTGCGCTGGGCGCGCATACGGCGCCTCTGGGCATGCGCTTCGTGGCCGAGGGCAACCGGCTGGGCACCCAGTTCAACTCAGGCGCTTTCGTCGCGCGGCACGGTTCGTGGAACCGCAAGCCGCTCTCTGGCTATGACGTGGTTTTCGTTACCTTTGACGAGTGGGGCAACCCCAAAGGCAAGCCCGCGCCGGTGCTGACCGGGTTCCTTGCAGATGGCAAGAAAGCGCGCGGCCGTCCGGTGTGGCTCGGCTTCGACAAGACCGGGGCGCTGCTGGTGACCGACGATGTTGGCGGCGTGGTCTGGCGGGTGATCGCACCGAACGCGCAGCCGCTGGCCAAGCCGAAGATGATCGCCAGCACCCGCATGCCGGCGTCGCGCGCAATCGATTCGGCATCGGAAGCGCAGATCCGCCGTCAGATCGAAGAAGCGCTCAGCAAATAGGGGTTAGAGCTGACGTCCGGCTCGCCCCGCCAGTTCGGTGACATAGTGCCAGGCGACCCGGCCTGACCGGGCGCCGCGGCGCTTTGACCATTCCAGCGCATCGCCTTCATCGAAGGGCAGGCTCAGGCTTTCCGCATAGCCCCGGATGATGTCAAGGTAATCGTCCTGGCTGCAATTGTGGAAGCCGATCGACAGGCCAAAGCGGTCAGCCAGGGCCAGCCGGTCGTCCACGGCATCGCGCGGATTGATCGGATCGTCCTGCTCGCTCGTGTGCCGCGAAACGATGGCGCGGCGATTGGCGGTGACGGCGATACGGACATTGTCGGGCCGGGCCTCAACCCCGCCTTCAAGCCATGAGCGTAGCTGGCGCGGGCCGGTGCTGTCGCCGTCCTCAAAGCCGAGATCGTCGATATAGACGATGAAGCGGCGCTGCACCTTGCCGAGTTCGCCAAACAGCGCCGACAGACCCGACAAGGCATCGGGCGCGACTTGCACCAGCGCGATGGCGGCGGCGTCCTTTGCCTGGGCATCGCAAACCGCCGAGCGGATCAGCGCCGACTTGCCCATGCCGCGCGAACCCCAGAGCAGCATGTCATGCGCGGCATGTCCGGCGGCGTGGCGGACGACATTGCCGACGACGGCATTCTTCTGCTGATCGACCCCGCGCAGCAAGCCGAGCGCGGGGGCTTCGAGGCGCTCTACAAGGCGGGCTGAGGCTCCATCCCAGACATAGGCGGGGGCCGCCAGCCAGTCGGCGAACGCACGCGGTGCCGGCGCAAGCTGTTCAAGCGCAAGGGCAATCCGTTCGAGCATCGGGCCCTCTGACGTCATGACGCCAGGCTCTCTCTGTCGAGCGCGTAGAGCAGGGCGGCACCAGCCGTCGCCGAGGCCTTGAGCCCGGCTGCTTCGGGAACAAGGTGATCAAGGAGCCAGCGCGCGACGACAGGCTTGGTCCGGGCGAGGTTACCGCCGGCAGCTTCTGCCGCGCGCGATTGGCGCAGCAGCTGCCATCCGGCAACCGCCACCGCGCACATTGTCTGGAACGGCACAGAGCCGGCCAGCTTGTCATCGAGGCTGGCAGAATCGCGCATCCATTCGCCCACCGCCGCGCAATCCCTTGCGAGCGCGGCAAGGCCTGCTTCATCACCGGCATCGCGGGCGATCTCAGCCATCAGCGACGCCAGAACGCCGCCGTTTTCCATGCCGAGCTTGCGGGTGACGAGGTCGGCCGCCTGAATCCCGTTGGTGCCTTCATAGATCGGGGTGATGCGGGCATCGCGGTAATGCTGGGCAGCGCCGGTCTCCTCAATGAAGCCCATGCCGCCGTGGATCTGCACGCCAAGGCTGGCAACTTCGCAGCCGGCATCGGTCCCCCAGGCCTTGATCAGCGGCACCAGCAGGTCGGCGCGCGTCTTGGCGGCATCATCGCCGAGCGCGGCGCGGTCGACCTGTCCGCAGGTGTAGTACAGCAGCGCGCGCGCGCCTTCGGTCAGGGCGCGCATACGCAGAATCATGCGGCGCACGTCGGGGTGTTCGATGATGGCGACCGGGGTCTTGTCGGGCGATCCGGCGCGGGCGGATTGAACGCGGCCCTGCGCATAGGCGACCGCGTGCTGCAAGGCGGCCTCGGCAACCATCACGCCCTGCGCGCCGACGTTGATCCGCGCCGAGTTCATCATCGTGAACATGCATTTCAGGCCTTCATTCTCGGCCCCGATCAGTTCGCCGACGCACTGGTCGTGGTCGCCATAGGACATCACGCAGGTGGGCGATGCGTGGATGCCGAGCTTGTGCTCAAGGCTCACGGCCTTCACATCATTGGCCGCGCCAAGGCTGCCGTCAGCCCCCACGTGGAAGCGCGGAACGATGAACAGGCTGATCCCGCGCGATCCCGCCGGCGCTCCGGGTGTGCGGGCGAGGACGAGGTGGACGATATTGTCCGCCAGTTCATGTTCACCCCAGGTGATGAAAATCTTGGTGCCCTTGATCAGGTACTTGCCGGCATGTTCGCCTTTCAAAATCGGCGTCGCGCTGGTGCGCAGTGCGCCGACATCGGACCCGGCTTGCGGCTCGGTCAGGTTCATCGTGCCCGGCCATTCGCCGCTGACCAGCTTGGCGAGGTACATCGCGCGCTGCTCGTCAGAGCCATGCTTCTCGATCGCCTCGATCGCGCCGACGGTGAGCATTGGCAGCAGCGAGAAGGCCATATTGGCGGTGCCGAGGTTTTCCAGCACGCAGGCGGCGAGGCTGAAGGGCAGGCCCTGTCCGCCGAAGTGCTCGGGCCCTGAAACGGCGTTCCAGCCCTGCTCGACATATGCGCGGTAGGCCTCGGCATAGCCGGCCGGGAGCATGACCACGCCGTCGATCATCCGCGCGCCCTGCGTGTCGCCGACCCGGCTCAGCGGGGCGAATTCACCGGCGGCAAACTGCCCGATGCCCTCGACGATCGCCTCGACCATGTCGGCGCTGGCGGCGGCGAAGCGCTCGCTGGCAGCAAGCTCTTCGATGCCGGCGCTGATCTTGAGGGCAAAGGCCTGTTCGGCGCTGGGCGGTGCATAGGTCATGGCGGTTCCCCCGGGGCTTTCACTTGGAATGTTCGCTGGCTTGCCTATAGCGCAGCAGGATGAGCGGCAAGAGCGGCCCTGATTTACGACTGGTTGACGCTACGGCACTGGCCGCGGCGGCAGACTGTTTGCGTGGTGGAAGTCTTGTCGCGGTGCCGACCGAGACAGTTTACGGCCTCGCCGCCCGGGCGGACAGCGAATCGGCGGTGGCCGCGATCTATCGCGCCAAGGGCAGGCCCGACTTCAATCCGCTGATTGTCCATGTGCCCTCGCTTGAGGCTGCTGAAGCCATTGCTCTGTTCGATGACCGCGCGCGCAAGTTGGCAGCGGCATTTTGGCCGGGGCCACTGACGCTGGTGCTGCCCTTGCGCGAAGGCACCGAGATTACTCCCGCCGTTACCGCTGGCCTGCCGACCATTGCCCTGCGCGTTCCGGCCCATCCGGCGATGCGCGCGCTGCTGGAAATCAGCGGCCTGCCGCTCGCTGCGCCTTCGGCCAACCGCAGCGGCGGGGTCAGCCCGACGACCGCTGGCCACGTAGCGTCGAGCCTTGGAAACCGGGTCGACATGGTGCTCGATGGCGGGGCCTGCGAGGCCGGGATTGAATCGACAATAGTTGCGCCGCGCGACTTTGGCTGGTCGATCCTGCGGCCCGGTCCGATCACTGAGGCGCAGATTTCCGCCGCTATCGGCGCAGCTGGTGACGGCATGACGTCAACCGGAAGGATCGAGGCACCGGGGCAGCTGGCCAGCCATTATGCCCCCGGAAAGCCGGTGCGGCTGGGCGCGGTGGAAAGGCGGGACGATGAATTCCTGATCGGGTTTGGTCCTGTCGAAGGCCACACCAACCTGTCGGCAACGGGTGACCTCGCCGAGGCGGCCGCCCGCCTTTACGCCTGCCTGCATCTTGCCGCCGCCGATGCGCGGCCGCTTGTGGCGATTGCCCCGGTGCCGGAGGTGGGCATTGGCGCGGCAATCAACGACCGCCTGCGCCGCGCCGCAGCCTGATCAAGATTGGCTGATCAGCCCTTTGACGGCTCAGCGGTGGGTTCGTCGCTGGCATCATCGCTGCCTTCGGTCTTGGTGGCCGGGCCGCTCTCGCAGACCAGCGAGCCAGACCCCATCGACTTGACCGTGCACTTGGCGCGGCCCTTCACGGTAACCGTGCCCGAACCCATGATCTTGGCCTTCACCTGACCGTCGGAAGCGAAAGAGGCGCTGCCCGAGCCGAGAATGTCGACATCGGCATTGTCCGCCTTGACCGCGGAAAGATCGGCGCTTCCCGAACCCATGACCTTGAGGTCGAGCTGCTTGACCGTGCCGGCGCCGTGCATTGTGCCCGAACCCATGACTGCCAGCGACAGCTTGTCACCGGCGAGTGCAGTCGCGTTGACATCGCCCGAACCCATCAGGTTGACCTTGGCATCCTTGTCGAGCGCGCCGGCCTCGATCTTGCCCGAACCCATCTGCGCAATTTCGCGCGGGGCCGGCATGGTCACGTTAACCGTGATCGAAGGACCTTCCTTCCAGTCCTTGGCGCGCAGGATCGCCAGGGTGCCGTTCTTGAGCGAGAAGCGCAGCTTGTCCGCCGATGCGGCATCGCCGTCGATGGTGATGGCCAGCTTGTCGCCCTGGGTGACCTTGACATTGTCCGGCCCGAACAGCGCCAGCTTGTGCGGCGCTTCGCCGCCAAGGTCGAGTTCGGACAGCTTCTTGCCATCATCACCGTTGATCGTGATGTTGCCGTCGCAGGCGGAGACCGCGAGGCCCATGGCTGCGACTGCTGCCAGCGGCGCGATGGTGCGGATGAACTTGGCGAATGACATCTGGGCATCTCCCTTGATCTGTGTTGCTGATGTAATACAGCAATCAGAGAACTTCAAGGGGAGTTCTTTTCTGCCTCCGCAAGCCCCTGACGGATGTCAGGGGCGCACCCAGCAAAGGCTCTGCACAAACCAAAAAGGCCGCCTCCTTGCGGAAGCGGCCCCTCGGTGATTCTGTACGTTCCGATCAGGCGGAAGCGGCAGTCTCGTAATACTTCGGCGCATGTTCGTTGAGGATCGCGAGGATCTTCTGCAGCGCTGCCGGTTCGTCGGTCTTTTCCATGGCGGCGAGTTCGCGCGCTAGGCGCGAGGAGGCCGCTTCGAAAATCTGGCGTTCCGAATAGGACTGTTCCGGCTGGTCATCGGCACGGAACAGGTCGCGCGTCACTTCGGCGATCGACACGAGGTCACCCGAATTGATCTTCGCTTCATATTCCTGGGCGCGGCGCGACCACATGGTGCGCTTGACCTTGGGCTTGCAGGTGAGCGTATCGAGGGCTTCGCGCAGGGTCTTGTCAGACGACAGCTTGCGCATGCCGATCGCTTCGACCTTGTTCATCGGAACGCGCAGAGTCATGCGTTCCTTTTCAAATCGCAGGACATAGAGTTCCAGCTTCATTCCGGCGATTTCCTGCTCTTGCAGTTCGATCACCCGGCCGACACCATGCTTGGGATAAACGACATAGTCACCAACATCAAAGGCGTTCGCCTTGGCCGACATCGTGCGTCCTTTCGTTCGGCAGGATCGGATGACGCAGGCGATATTGGGAGCGGAGGAAATGGAACGCCTCTCGGCGCGCCGGGCTCCGTACCCGATCAACCCACGTTTGCGCGACCCGTACCTTTCATGAAACCATATATACGAGGTGGCGAAATGCGCCGCCACTCGCAGCATTATATAGCATCACTGTAACAAAATTGCCAGACCCACGAGTCGCAATGGCGAACAGCCCGGCCGCGCGCCGCGCAGCAGGGTTCATATTCTCAAGAGATTCAATGATTTATCCGCAGAAAACCATGCGGACAGACGGGTGGGCTTAGTCGCCATCGCCGGGTTCGGGGGAGAAGAACTTCTCGAACTTGCCGTCGACTCCCTTGAATTCGTCGGCGTCTTCCGGCGAATCCTTCTTGGTCGTCAGGTTTGGCCATTCGGCCGAGAACTTGGCATTGAGTTCGAGCCATTGTTCCAGACCGCTTTCGGTGTCGGGCAGGATGGCTTCGGCCGGGCATTCGGGTTCGCAAACGCCGCAATCGATGCACTCGCTGGGGTTGATCACCAGCATGTTCTCGCCTTCGTAGAAGCAATCGACCGGGCAAACCTCGACGCAGTCCATGTACTTGCACTTGATGCAGGCGTCGGTGACGACATAGGTCATGGCTTGGTATCCCCTTCGATATCTTGCTTCGTTTGAGGTGCTGCTATCGGCATTGGTGAGGTCGCGTCAAGCGCGCGATAACACGATTGAGCTTCGCAGGCGGGACCGCGCCGCTGCGGCAGCACGATTATCTCGATCACGACCACTCCGGAACGCACTGGCAGCGTAAGGACATCGCCCGCCGCGATTCCCGCGCTGGGTTTCTCGATCCGGCGACCGTTGACGCGGATATGGCCGTCGAGCGCCCAGTCGTGCGCGTGGCGCCTGCTGGGTGCCAGGCGCAGGTACCACAACAGGCGGTCGATGCGCATTGCGCCGGTCAGTCTTTTGCTCCGCCGCGCAGGAGATCGGCTAATCCGGCAAAGGCACCGCCGCCGGCTGGAGGAGCAGGCGGCCTTTTCGCGGGCCGTTCCGCTGGCTTGTGCGCGCCCGCCTTGGTGTCGTTTCGGCGCGGCTCGCCGCCGGCAGGATCTGTGCGGGCCGGCATTGCGTGCGCAGGTTTTGCCGGAGACGCACGGCGTGCAGCGCGTTCACGTGGCGGTGTATCGTCCGGACGGGGCGGCAGCCAGGTCCACATCTTGGGAGTCGGCGGTCCGAATTCGCCTTCGCCAAGCGTACGGCGCGGCTTGGGGCGGAAACCGGCGCTGCGCATCAGCGCCTCGTAACCCGGCTCGGTCAGGCCCATCGACGTCGCCATGGCATCATCGATGGCGAATGGCTTGCGCTGCGCTTCGGCCCGAACGCCGTGAGCGGCGCGGAACAGGCGCTCGGCCAGATCGATGCGGATCGCCTGCTTGCCGGCGCGGCGATAGGCTGCCGGAGGCCGGTCCTTATCGGCGTTGATGACCGAGGGCATGCCTTCGGGCACCGGCGGCAGGGTCCATCCGCGCGCCATGGCCAGTTCGCGCCAGCGCTGCTGGGCTGCAGGCTTGAGCGCGGACAAGAGATAGATGTCGAGCGCGCCGAAGAACACCTTGAGCTGGCGCAGCTTGTGGCGCTGATCCTTTGACAGGCCTTCAAGCCCCGATCGCGCGCGCAACAGCACGCCGCCGCCATCGACCAGCTTGATCAGCAGCGCCCGCAGTTCGGGTCCGCCATCCTCGGCCCGCGCGGCTTCATCAAGTGCGACGAGGCCGGCGAGTGGTGCCTGCCAGGCGGCCAGCCACTCGTCCAGACGCTCCTTCAGGGCCCGACGCTCGGTCTCGGGCACGGCTTCGAGCGCGCGGTCAAGGACGATGCGCGGGGTCATCGACCGCGCGCGGTCAACCTCGATCCGGGCGAGTACTTCGTTGCCGCGCAGCAGCGAGCCATTGGCGATGTGTAGCGCCTCGCTACCGCTGGCCACGCCTTCGGTCAGTTCGCGGGCGCGTTCGGCGAAAATCTGCGGCAAGTGGCGTTCGGCAGCAGCAAAAAGCAGCTTGTGATCAGCATGATGCGTTGCCGGATCGACCTTGAACCTGAAACCTTCCAACTTACCAATCGGCTCACCGTCGACCAAAACATCTTCCCCTTGAGTTGTTACCGGCAGCAGGGCCGCGTCTGCGCCGGCTCCTCGCATAAGAATTGTTAGCCTTCGGTTGACGAAGCGTTCGGTCAGGCGTGAATGGAGCGCATCGGACAGCCGCGCCTCCACCGCCCGCGCCCGCGCCGCCATTTCCTCGCGGGCGATCACCCAGTCAGGCCTCTGGGTAATGTACGACCATGATCGTATTGCGGCAATGCGCCCCTGCAGCGTGTCAATGTCGCCCGAGACATTGTCGAGCTCGGCAATCCGGGCGGCGATATAATCGGTGGGCAGCGCGCCGTGGCGCAGGTCCTGCCACAGCCGCGCGACGAAGCGCGAGTGCACTTCGACGCCTTGCTGGCGGAAATCGGGCAGCATGCAGGCCTCGCGAAACCGTTCGACCAGCGCGCTGGCGCGAACCGTGGAGGCGACGTCCGCCTCTTCGGCCAGCCGCCGCATCACGGCAAGGTCGATCGCTTCGGGCGCGGGGGCGAGTTCAGGGCGATCGGGCGGGGCGGACAGGTCTTCGATCAGGTTTGTCAGGCTGTCGGTGCGGGGTTCCGAATCGCGCCAGAACAGCTTGGTCAGCGGCGGGAAGCGGTGCTCCTCGATCGCGTAGACTTCCTCGGGTGTGAATTCGGCGTCATGGCTGCGCGTGCCAGACAGCGTACCGAAGGTCCCGTCGCGGTGGTGCCGCCCCGCGCGCCCGGCGATCTGCGCCATCTCCGCCGTGGTCAGCCGGCGTTGGCGCTGGCCGTCGAACTTGGACAGGCCCGCGAAGGCGACATGATCGAGGTCGAGGTTGAGCCCCATGCCAATGGCATCGGTGGCAACGAGGTAATCGACCTCGCCCGACTGGAACATGGCGACCTGCCGGTTGCGCGTTTCAGGGCTGAGCGCGCCCATGACCACCGCCGCGCCGCCGCGAAACCGGCGCAAAAGCTCGGCCACGGCATAGACCTGCTCGGCGCTGAAGGCGACGATGGCGCTGCGCGGCGGCACCCGGCTGAGCTTCTTCGCCCCGGCATGGCGCAGGGTGGAAAAGCGCGGGCGCCCGATGATCTCGGCGCGTGGCAACAGGCTGCGGACCAGTGGCTCAATCGTCGAGGAGCCCAGGATCATCGTTTCCTCGCGCCCGCGGGCGTGGAGCAGGCGGTCGGTGAAAATGTGGCCGCGTTCACGGTCGGCGGCGAGCTGGACTTCATCGATCGCCATGAAGGCAAGGTCGGCGTGGACCGGCATCGCCTCGACCGTGCACAGCAGATAGCGAGCGTCTTTGGGCTCGATGCGCTCCTCTCCGGTGATCAGCGCGACCTGATTTGCGCCCTTCATCGCGCAGACGCGCTCATAAACCTCGCGCGCCAGCAGTCGCAGCGGAAAGCCGATCGCGCCCGAGGAATGGCCGCAAAGCCGCTCGATAGCGAGGTGCGTCTTGCCGGTATTGGTCGGGCCAAGCACGGCAACGAGCTTGCCGGACTCGTCGCGGCGACTGGAGGATGAGCGGTTTGCGACCATTGAATTTACAAATCTGGCAGGCTGGCCGGGTGCCCGCAAGCAAATGCGGACCCTTTTCCCAAACCGTCCGAAAATAGCCCGCAATTCCGCCGGATTAGGTGAAGATTAACCCTTTGCCATGCAGGAGGGGGCGGCAAGGAGGCAGGGGTGTTTCAATCCATCGATGATCACGACCTCGGGCAACCGCGCCTAGTTGCGTCTTCGCCCGCTCCTGCGGCTGCGCTGGTGCTTGAACAGATCTTCGATGATCGCAGCCTGCGCGCCCGCCTTTTCACCGCTGTCTCACGAGTCGCGGCACCCTACTGGCCATCCATCGACTGGTCGGCCATCGACTGGACGCCCGACCTGGCCGAGGGAATCGGTTCGCGCCGCTGGATGCGCGGTCTTGCCACCTTTGCCGGCCTAGGCCTGTTTACTCTCGCCTTCTGGCCCAACTTCGAACTTGAGGCCGCGCCCGCCGTTTCCGCCGACGTGCCGGTGCGCGATGAATACCGCAGCCAGATGATCATGCCGATGGCGCTGGGTGGCGAAAGCGGCCGCCGCATGGCTGCCAGCCCGCAAGTTACCGCCGTCGGCGCCGCGCGGGAACGCGGCCGTGTGGAACTCGCCGCCGTGCTGGGCGAAGGCGACAGCCTGACACGGCTGCTCCAGCGCGCCGGGGTTTCCGATTTCGATGCCATGCGCGCGGCCGAACTGGTCGGCGGACAGGTGCCGCTTGGCCGCATCGCGCCGGGTACGCGGGTGTCGCTGGTGCTGGGTGAACGGCCCGCGCCTGGCGAGCCGCGCCGACTTGCCGGGCTGGATCTGCGCGCCCGCATGGACCTCGCCTTGTCGATCTCGCGCTCAGGCGACGATCTTGCCATCGCCGCCCGCGCGATCCCGATCGACACCGCGCCGCTGCGCATTCGCGGTACTGTCGGCCAGAGCCTGTACCGCTCGGCGCGCTCGGCAGGGGTTCCGGCCGATGCCATCCAGCAATATCTGCAGGCGCTCGATTCGCACATCAGCCTTGAGGGCGACATCCAGCCTGGCGACGCCTTCGACATCGTCATGACGTGGAAGCGCGCCGAAGGCAGCGAAGGGCAGGCGGGGCAAGTGCTGTTCGCCGGGCTCGATCGCGGCAACCGCCCGGTGGTCGAACTGATGCGCTGGGGCAGTGGCAACGAATTCTACTCGGCGGACGCGATCACCCGGCCCGTCGAACAAACCTATACGTCCAGCGTCGGCCTGCTTTATCCGGTCAATGGCCGCATTACCTCGAACTTCGGCATGCGCCGCCATCCGATCCTTGGTTATGCGCGGCTTCACGCCGGGGTCGATTTCGGTGCCGGCTGGGGCTCACCGATCCGCGCTACTGCGGACGGCGTCGTCTCCTTCGCCGGGCGGCACGGCGGCCACGGAAATTACGTGCGGATCGATCACGGCGGCGGGCTTGGCACCGGTTATGGGCACATGAGCTCGATCGCTGCATGGGGCGGAACGCGGGTGCGCGCAGGGCAAGTCATCGGCTATGTCGGCTCCACCGGGCTTTCGACCGGCCCCCACCTGCATTACGAAATGTACCGCAATGGCCGCACGGTGAATCCGCTGGGCGGAGGCATGAACTTCGCCACCACGACGACCGTGGTGCAAAAGGTCGATCCCAAGCAGCTCGCCGCGTTCAAGGCGAAGATGGCGCAGTTCAAGGCTATCCGCCCCGGTGGCAGCGTAGGCGGGGGTTCCAATGCCGTCGCCATGGCCCGCACCGGACAGGTCGCACTTCGCTGAACCCCAATTGAAGCGCTGACCCCCATGAAGCGCTCGCCCATTGAAGAGATTGGCGCTTTGCGGCAGGACGCGTTGCCATGACTGCCAGCTTCCCCGCCACCCGCCTTCGCCGCACGCGCGCCGCCGCGTGGAGCCGCGCCATGCACCGCGAGGTTGTGCTCAGCCCGGCCGACTTGATCTGGCCGCTGTTCGTAACCGATGGCAGTGGCGTGGAAGAACCGATCGCCTCGCTTCCCGGCGTGTCCCGCTGGTCGGTAGACGGCATTGCGGCGCGCGCGAAAGAAGCCGTGGCGCTCGGCATTCCCTGCCTTGCCCTGTTCCCCAACACGCAGCCCGGTCGCCGCAGCGAAGACGGGGCCGAGGCGCTCAACCCGGACAACCTGATGTGCCGCGCGATCCGCGTGATCCGCGATGCCTGCGGGTCGGACATCGGCGTGCTGACCGACGTGGCGCTCGATCCCTATACCAGCCACGGGCAGGACGGGCTGATCGATGGTGCCGGCTATGTGCTCAACGATGCCACCGTCGAAATGCTGGTTGGCCAGAGCCTCAACCAGGCGGCGGCGGGCGCGGACATCATCGCCCCGTCCGACATGATGGATGGCCGGGTCGGCACGATCCGTCAGGCGCTGGAAGGTGCAGGCCACGCCAATGTCCAGATCATGGCCTATGCGGCGAAATATGCCTCGGCCTTCTATGGTCCGTTCCGCGATGCGGTTGGCTCGGGCGGGCTGCTCAAGGGCGACAAGAAGACCTATCAGATGGACCCGGCCAACGGCGAAGAGGCCCTGCGCGAAGTCGCCATGGACCTAGCCGAAGGTGCCGACAGCGTGATGGTGAAACCCGGCCTGCCCTATCTCGATATCGTCGTGCGGGTGAAGCAGCGCTTCGAAGTGCCGGTCTTCGCCTATCAGGTGAGCGGCGAATACGCGATGATCGAGGCAGCGGCTGCAGCCGGCGCCGGCGACCGGGATGCGCTGGTGCTGGAAACCCTCACCGCTTTCAAGCGCGCGGGCTGCTCCGGCGTCCTCACCTACCACGCCGCCCATGCCGCGCGCCTGCTGAATGGCTGAAACCCGCATCGAGACCGAACGCCTCATCCTGCGCGATTGGCGCGAGGAGGACTGGCAGCCGTTTTTCGCGGGCACCAACACGCCCGCAGTCATGCGCTGGCTGGGCGGGGTCTTGCCAGAAGAACGGCACCCGTGGCTCAAAGACCGCCTCGAAGGATATACCCGCGAACATGGCCATACGTTCTGGGTGGTCGAGCGTAAGGAAGACGGCGCGCTGCTGGGCTTTTGCGGGCTCAAGCGCGCGAACCAGCAAGGCGCGCCGCTGGGCGATTTCGAAGTGGGCTGGCGGCTGCGTGAAGACGCCTGGGGTAAGGGCTATGCGCGCGAAGCGGCGCAGGCCTCGCTGGAGCAGGCCTTCCTCGTCCACCACGCACCGCATGTCATTGCGCTGACGGTTCCCGGGAATACCGGAAGCTGGGGGCTGATGGTGCGGCTGGGAATGGAACGCCGGGAAGATCTCGATTTCGATAACACCGAATTCGATCCCGAAGGGGGGCGCATCATCGTCTATTCGATCACCCGTGAAGCTTGGGAGAAAGTGCGTGGCTGAAGCCAGACCTTCGGCAGCGGGCCGGCCCCTGTTCGTCCTCACCATCCTGACCGGCAGTTTCCTGTTGTTCCTTGTGCAGCCGATGGTCGCGCGCATGGCGCTGCCGCGCCTCGGCGGCGCGCCGGCGGTGTGGAACAGTGCGATGCTGGTCTATCAGGCGCTGCTGCTGGCGGGCTATTTCTACGCGCACCGCTTGTCGAAGGTGTCGCTGGCCAAGCAGGCGCGGATTCACTTGATCCTGCTGGCGATCGCTGCGCTGACCTTGCCGGTCAGCCTTGCCAATCTGCCGCCGCCGGCTGCGGGAATGGAAGTCCTGTGGGTGCCGGCGCTGCTGGCGCTGACCATCGGCCCGGTGTTCTTCCTCGTGTCGGCGCAGGCCCCGCTGATGCAGCGCTGGTTCGCCGCCGATCCGAACGCTGGCGCGCCGTGGGCGCTCTATTCGGCGTCGAACCTTGGCTCCTTCGCCGGATTGATTGCCTATCCACTGCTCGCCGAACCGCTGATGTCGGTGCGCAATCAGGCGATCGGCTGGTCGGTCGGTTACGGCCTGCTCGTCGTACTGGTCCTGCTTTGCGCGCGGGCGCGGCGCGAGGTTGCGGGACAGGCCGTGGCCGCCGTCGAAGTGACTTCGCCCAAGGTTCCAGCGCGGCGCATCGTACTGTGGCTGCTGCTCGCCGCCGTGCCTTCGGGGCTGATGCTGTCGACCACGACGCACCTGACCACCGACCTTGTCGCCATGCCGCTGCTCTGGGTGATTCCGCTGGGCATCTACCTGCTGAGCTTCGTTCCCGCCTTTGCCGACAACCGCAAGCCTGCACGCCTGATCTCTGCGCTGGCATGGCCGGTGATCCTCGTCGCCGGTGGTTTCGCCATGGTGTCGCAGGGGTCGGTGGGGCTTCTGCCAGTGATCGTCAGCATCGCGCTGCTGTTCTTCGTCTGCGTCGCGCTGCATGGGCGGATGTACGACCTTCGGCCCGAGTCCGATCGCCTGACCCAGTTCTATCTGGTGATGTCGGCGGGCGGCGCGCTGGGCGGGGCATTCACTGCGCTGGTCGCCCCGGTGGTGTTCGACTGGGCTTGGGAGCATCCGATCCTCGTCTTCGCCGCTGCCGCTTTGCTGCCGCTGACCTCGCTGCCCGACTGGCGCCGGCTCAAGGGGCTCGACCCGGCGATGGTGAAGATCACGATGATCGCCGCGCTGGTCTTCGCCGCCTTCCTGCTGTGGCTGCTTTACAGCGTGACGATGGACAGCGATTTCGGCTTCAAGCGCTGGGGCCTCGCCGTGGCTATCGCGCTCTGCGCGCTGATCCTCGTCCAACTGCGCGGGCCGGTGCTGCTGGTGCTGGTGGCAACGATGATAGTGCAGGGCGGCTTCCAGACGCTGGCCGATACCCGCGACGGGCTGCGCAGCCGAAGCTACTTCGGCATCTACACGGTGCGTACCTATGAGACGCGCAAGATGCGTACGCTCGCCCACGGCACCACGTTGCACGGCGAGCAGATGCTCAGCTCCGCGGAACGCCGCTTGCCGCTGACCT
Source organism: Novosphingobium aquae (assembly GCF_037572715.1). NCBI lineage: Bacteria > Pseudomonadati > Pseudomonadota > Alphaproteobacteria > Sphingomonadales > Sphingomonadaceae > Novosphingobium > Novosphingobium aquae. The sequence continues at coordinate 211,517 of NZ_JBBHJY010000004.1, forward strand.
ATTATGGACCAAGTTCGGGCGCAGGCATGGCCTTTGCCAATGCCACCGCCCTGTTCGGAGCCAATGCACGGCTGGGTGTGGTCGGGCTGGGGACCGGCTCGCTCGCCTGCTATGGAGTGCCGGGTCAATCGTGGCATTATTACGAGATTGATCCCGCCGTGCTGGAATTTTCGCGCAACGGCACGTTCACCTTCATCCGCGATTGCGCACCGCAGACCAAGGTCGTGATCGGCGATGCCCGCATCGAACTGGCCAAGGCCCCGCGCGGCAGCTTTGATCTGCTGGCGATTGACGCTTTCAGTAGCGATGCAATCCCGATGCACCTGATGACCAACGAGGCGATGGGCGTCTATCTCAATGCCTTGAGCGACAAGGGCCTGCTGCTGATCCACATCTCAAACCGCTTCATCGAACTGGAGCCGGTGCTTGCCGCAGCGGTCAAATCGCGGGGTCTCGCAGCGGCGATCCGCGCCGACAATCCGCCCGGCGTGACTGAATACACCCCCAGTTCCTGGGTGGTCATCGCGCGCAATCAGGCGCGGCTGGATGACCTTGTCCGCCTGACGCCTAAGACCCCGCTCAGGCCGCTGAGTCCCGCGGCGAACCGCATGTGGACCGATGACCACGCCTCGATCCTGCCCTATGTCCAGTGGCACGCCTTTACAGGAAATTCCCAATGAAGACCGCCCCTCCCGGCGTCACCATCGCGCCGTTCAATGGCATCTGGCCGCGCATTCACGACAGCGCCTTCATCGCTCCCGGCTGCCGAATCATCGGCAATGTCGAGATCGGACCCGATGCCTCCATCTGGTACAATTGCGTGATGCGCGGCGATGCCAACCGCATCGTTGTCGGCGCCCGCTCGAACATCCAGGACGGTACCGTCATCCACTGCGACAGCCCCAAGCCGAAGCGCCCCGAAGGCATCCCGACCATCATCGGCGATGACGTGCTGATCGGCCACATGGCGATGGTTCACGGAACCGTGCTCGAAGACCGCGCCTTTGTCGGGATCGGCGCGATCACGATGGACGGCTGCCACATGGAGAGCGATTCGATGCTGGCGGCGGGGGCGATGCTGACGCCGGGCAAGCGTATTCCGTCGCGCCAGCTCTGGGGCGGCAGGCCCGCAGCTTTCATGCGCGAATTGGCCGACTTGCACCTCGCCGACATGCAGATGGGCGTGCAGGGTTATGTCCTGAACGCCCGTATGCACAAGGCCTCGCTGATTGAGGTAGGCGATGGCTCGGATCAGGACTGATCTGCCCGATCCAGCGGAAATCCGGGCTTTGATCGATAGCGAAGGCCGTCTCGCCGTGCGCGTGACCCCCGGCGCAAAGGTTGAATCGCTCGAAGTTTCAACAAAGGGCCTGCAGGCAAAAGTCCGCGCCAAGCCGGAGGACGGCAAGGCCAACGAAGCCGTCCGCCAGATGCTCGCCAAGGCCCTCGGCCTCGCGCCATCGCGCATCGAAATGTTGCGCGGCGCAACTTCGCGCGAGAAGCTTTTTCAGGTCAACGGGATGGTTTGAGCAGGGTTCTTGCGGACTCACTGGCGGCCCGACCACGGGGCAGGCGGCAGACCTTTCTCGCGCAGCCGCAACGCCAGCCCCAGCGCGACGCCGACGCCAATGGCTGTGGTCAGGTCGGCAAGCACGGTCAGCACCATGGTCAGCAGCAGCAGGACGCGGTCAGCCATCGGAGCTGCCCAGTATTGTGGCCAGCGGTGCGGCTCGCTCATGTTCCACGCGGTCGTCAGCAGGATCGCCGCCAGCGCGGGCATGGCGAGGTATCCGGCATAGGGCGCGGCGACCAGCATGATAAGGAAGATCACAGCGGCATGGACCAGTCCGGCGACCGGCGTTTGACCTCCGGCGCGAACATTGGTTGCGGTGCGGGCGATGGCCCCGGTGACTGGCAGCCCGCCAAACAGGGACGCGGCAATATTCGCCCAGCCCTGCGCCATGACTTCGGCATTGGGGCGGTGGCTGCCCTCGATCATGCGGTCGGCAACCATGGCCGACAGGAGCGATTCGATCGCGGCGAGGAAGGCAATGACCAGCGCCGAGGGCAGCAGCTCGCGCAGCAGGGCCAGGCTGATCTCGGGCACGACGGGCGCGGGGATGTGGCTCGGTAGCGTGCCGAAGCGCGAGGTGATCGTCTCGACCGGCAAGTGCATCACGGCAACGCCAAGCGATACGGCAGCCATCGCAAAGATCAGCCCCGGCAATTTCGGGAACAGCCGCCGCAGCGCGATGATCAGGGCCAGCGCGATCAGTCCGGTGCCCAGCGCTGCGGTATCAAGGGTGGCACGGGCAGACCACAGGGCGGCGATCTTGGGCAGGAACTCGGCAGGCACCACCTGAATATCAAGGCCGAGCAGGTCCTTGAGCTGGCTCGACGCAATGATCACGGCGATGCCGATGGTGAAGCCATTGACCACCGGTTCGGGGACATGTTCGATCAGGTTGCCGAGCCGCAGCAATCCGGCGAGCACCAGGATCACACCCGCCATCAGGGTTGCCAGGATCAGCCCGGCAAACCCGTGCGCGGCGATCACGCCGTAAACGACGACAATGAATGCGCCGGTCGGCCCGCCGATCTGGACCTTGCTGCCGCCCAGCAGCGAAATCAGGAAACCGCCGATGATCGCACTGACCAGCCCCGCCGCCGGATTCGCACCTGAAGCGATTGCAATAGCAAGGCTGAGCGGGATGGCGATCAGGGCGACCGTGATACCCGCCAGCACGTCAGCGCGAAATTGCGATGAGGTGTAACCCCGCAAGGTTGTCAGCAATTTTGGTTTCATGGGTCTGGCTAGGCCTAAGCGGGCTCTGGGAGCAAGCGGCGAATCAGCGCCCCATGCTCCGCGCCATCTGGTCGAGCACGCGGCTCATCTCCTGGGCCAGCGGCGGATCGCTTTCGCCCAGCACCTCGTCGATCGCGCGGGTCATGGCGCTGGACCACTGGCCGGCAACATCGGTGCTGATGGCGAAAGGCTTGTGCACCGACATCATGCAGCGGCCCTGGTTGGCCTCAAACCAGTCGCGTGGGCCGCCAGACCAGCCCATGAGGAACAGCGCGAGCGATTCGCGCATCTTGTCGAGGCTTGGGGCGTGCATTGCACGCAGCTCGGCATAGGCCTCGTCGCTGTCCATCAGATCGTAAAAGCGGTTCGAAATATCGCGCAGCATGGGCAGGCCACCGAGCCGTTCATAGGGCGTGGTTGGGCGTGGTTTTTCCTGTACTTCGGCAGTCATCGGGCCTCCGGCGAAAGGCATTGGGGGAGCCTTCCCTTAAGGACGCCGCGTTGCACGCGCGTTGATCGACATCAATCGCGGATCATCGCTTTCAGGGTGTCCAGCCGGTCAGCCTCATGCGCCGGCTTGTCGGCGCGGATGCGGCTGATCCGCGGGAAACGCATGGCCACGCCGGACTTGTGCCGCTTGCTCAGGTGAACCGAATCGAAGGCGACTTCGAAGACCAGTGACTTGTCGGTCTCGCGCACCGGGCCGAAGCGGTTCACCGTATGCTGGCGGACATGGTGGTCGAGCCACTTGAGCTCTTCGTCGGTGAAGCCGAAATAGGCCTTGCCCACCGGCAGCAGTTCCGCCCCCGCATCGGGGTCGCCGTCCCAGCAGCCGAAAGTGAAGTCCGAATAGAAGCTCGACCGCTTTCCCGATCCGCGCTGCGCATACATCAGCACGCAATCGACCAGCAGGGGATCGCGCTTCCACTTGAACCACAGCCCGGTCTTGCGTCCCGCGACATAGGCGGAATCGCGCCGCTTGATCATCACGCCCTCTATCGCGTCATCGCGCGCTGATTCGCGGATCGCGGTGAGGTCATCGAGCGAACTTGCAGAGATAACCTGCGACAGATCGAAGTGGCTGGTGCTCAGCCGGGACACCAGCTCCTCAAGCGCGGTGCGTCGCTGCTCCCACGCAAAGGGGCGAAGATCTTCGCCCTCGGCTACCAGTACGTCGTAGAGCCGCACGAAGGCAGGATAGTCGGCGAGCATTTTCTTCGACACGGTTTTGCGGCCGAGACGCTGCTGCAGCGCATTGAAGCTCGCTGCGCCGCCTGCCTCGCCGCCCTGGTGGCTGCCGCGCACCAGCAGTTCGCCATCGAGCACGGCTTCGATATCCAGAGCGGCGACGATCTCCGGGAAACTGGCCGATATGTCGTCACCGGAACGCGAATAGAGCCGGGTCTCTTCGCCGACGCGGACGATCTGGACGCGGATGCCATCCCATTTCCATTCCGCGGCATAGCTGGCGAAATCGACTTCGACCCCCGCCAGTGCCGCGCCTTCGAGCGGGTGCGACAACATGAACGGGCGGAACAGTGGCAGGCCGGCGGCATCGGGCGGCGGCGCGCCATCTGCGGCCCAGGCGAACAGCTCGGCATAGGGAGGCAACTGGCCGTGCCAATATTCCTCGACATCATCGACCGAGACTTCGAAGGCCTGCGCGAAGGCCACTTTCGCCAACCGGGCAGAAATGCCGATGCGCATCGCGCCGGTCGCCAGCTTGAGCATGGCATAGCGGCCATTGGCGTCGATCCGGTCAAGCAGTTCGGCAAGCTGCGCCCGCACGGTCACGCGGGTCATGCCCTGCAGGGCGTGGACCGCCTCGCTGACGGTCGGCGGCGGGGCGACTTCATGTGACGGATCGGGCCACAGCAGGCTCACCGTCTCCGCCGTATCGCCAACATATTCGCGGCTCAGCTGGAACAGCACCGGATCGACCCGCTCCATGATCAGGCCGCGCACCGCGTTGCTTTTCACTGCCGGAAAGTCGAGCCCGTCGGTCAGCGCGGCCAGCGCCCAGCCGCGATCGGGATCGGCCGTGGTGCGCAGGTAATCGGCGATCAGCGCCAGCTTGCCATTGCGGCTGCGGGTATAGACCAGCGCGTCGATCAGGGCGGCGAAGCGCTCCACGCTAGTCGTCCTCGTCTTCATAGCCGACGAGAGCCAGCGCGCGGGCACGGCGCTGGCCCAGCTGGCACCAGCGCAGCAGCGCTTCTTCGCGGCCATGCGTGATCCACGTTTCCGCCGGGTTCACTTCGGCAATCGTGTCGGTGAGCGCCTGCCAGTCGGCATGGTCGGAAATCACCAGCGGCAGTTCGACATTTTTCTGCCGCGCGCGCTGGCGGACCTGCATCCAGCCAGACGCCATGGCATTGATCGGTTCGGGCAGGCGGCGGCTCCAGCGGTCGTTGAGCGCGGAAGGCGGGCAAACAACGATCTGGCCGGCGAGCGCGCCCTTGGGCATTCCCGCGACCAGTTGCAAGTCGCCCAGCGGCACGCCGAGTTCCTCGTAAAGCCGGCACATGCGCTCCATCGCGCCGTGGAGGTAGATCGGCTCATTATGCCCCGCACGGCGCAGTTCGGCGATCAGGCGCTGCGCCTTTCCGAGCGCATAGGCGCCGACGAGGATTGCGCGATCGGGGTTGGCGCGGCGCGCTTCGAGCAGGCGGGCAATTTCCTGTTCGATCGGCGGGTGCTTGAACACCGGCAGACCGAAAGTCGCCTCGGTGACAAAAAGATCGCAGGGGGTGACGGCAAACGGCATACAGGTCGGATCGGCAGCGCGCTTGTAATCGCCGGTCACGACAATGCGCTCGCCCGCATGTTCGAGCAGGATCTGCGCCGAGCCGAGCACGTGGCCGGCGGAGACAAACGTTGCATGGACACCATTGCCGAGCGGCACGCGCTCGCCATACAATGCGGCCTGAGCTCCTTCCGCCACACCATAGCGTACGCCCATGATCGCCAGCGTTTCAGGCGTAGCGATGGTCAGGCCGTGCCCGCCGCGCGCGTGGTCGGCGTGGCCGTGGGTTACCAGCGCGCTGTCAACCGGACGGGCGGGATCGATCCAGAAGTCCGCCGGGACAACATGCAGGCCCCAAGGTTCGGGACGGATCCAGGAAAAGGCAGCAGCCATCAAGCGCTAACGCCGATATCTGGGCTCAGGTTCCGGGTCTGGCGGAGAGCGCCTAGCCTTCGTCGCCGTCGCTCTTTGCCTTGGCGACCTTGCCCTTCGGTTTGGGCTTGGCCTTTGCCTTGGTGGGTGCCTTGGCTTCAGGCTCGGCCTTGGGTGCCTTGCGCTTGACCAGCTTGGGCGGAGCCGGCGTCAGTTCAAAGGCGAGCGCATCATCCTTGACCGAGATATGTACTTCGCCGCCGTGCGCCAGTTTGCCGAACAGCAGTTCCTCTGCAAGCGGCTGTTTGACCTTCTCCTGGATAAGCCGCGCCATCGGGCGCGCGCCATAGAGCTTGTCGTAGCCGCGCTTGCCCAGCCACAGGCGGGCATCGCTGCCGAACTGGATGTGGACGTTCTGGTCGGCCAGTTGCAGTTCGAGCTGGAGGATGAACTTATCGACCACGCGCGCGATGACTTCGCCACCGAGGTAGGCAAACGGCACGATCGCATCGAGACGGTTGCGGAATTCGGGGCTGAACATCTTCTTGACCGCTTCGTCGCCGGCATCGGCCTTCGAAACGTCGCCAAAGCCGATGCCCTGGCGCGCCATGTCGCTGGCACCGGCATTGGTGGTCATGATCAGGACGACATTGCGGAAGTCCACGGTCTTGCCGTGATGGTCGGTCAGGCGGCCGTTATCCATCACCTGCAGCAGGATGTTGAACAGGTCCGGGTGCGCCTTTTCGATTTCGTCGAGCAGCAGGACGCAATGCGGCTGCTGGTCGATGGCATCGGTCAGAAGCCCGCCCTGATCGAAACCGACATAGCCCGGAGGCGCGCCGATCAGCCGGCTGACCGAATGGCGCTCCATGTATTCCGACATGTCGAAGCGCACCAAGGGGATGCCCATGATGTCGGACAGCTGGCGCGCAACCTCGGTCTTGCCGACGCCGGTTGGGCCGGAGAACAGGAACGAGCCGATCGGCTTGTCGGGATCGCGCAGGCCTGCGCGGCTGAGTTTCATCGCGGTGGAGAGCACACTGATCGCCGCATCCTGACCGAATACGACGCGCTTGAGATCGCGGTCGAGGTGTTCGAGCACCTTCTTGTCGTCGGACGAGACCGACTTGGCCGGGATGCGCGCCATCGTCGCGATGACCTGTTCGATCTCGCGCGCGGTTATGGTCTTCTTGCGCTTTGAGGGCGGCAGCAGCATCTGCATCGCGCCCACTTCGTCGATCACATCGATGGCCTTGTCGGGCAGCTTGCGGTCATTGATGTAGCGCGCCGACAGTTCAACCGCGGTCTTGATCGCCTCGGGCGTGTAGCGGACGCGGTGGTGCTCTTCGAACACCGAGCGCAGGCCCTTGAGGATCTTGATCGTGTCCTCGATCGTTGGTTCGTTGACGTCGATCTTCTGGAACCGGCGCAGCAGGGCGCGGTCCTTTTCGAAGTGGTTGCGGAATTCCTTGTAGGTCGTCGAACCGATGCAGCGGATCGCGCCAGAGGACAGCGCCGGCTTGAGCAGGTTCGATGCGTCCATCGCGCCGCCGCTGGTTGCGCCGGCGCCGATCACGGTGTGGATCTCGTCAATGAACAGGACTGCCTCGGGCATCTTTTCAAGCTCGGAAACTACCTGCTTGAGCCGCTCCTCGAAATCGCCGCGATAACGTGTACCGGCCAGCAGCGCGCCCATGTCGAGGCTGTAGATCACCGCGTCCTCAAGCACTTCGGGCACATCGCCTTCGATGATCTTGCGCGCCAGACCTTCGGCAATAGCGGTCTTGCCGACGCCGGGATCGCCGACATAGAGCGGGTTATTCTTCGACCGGCGGCACAGGATCTGGATCGTGCGGTCAACTTCAGGCCCGCGTCCGATCAGCGGATCGATCTTGCCCGACATCGCCTTTTCATTGAGGTTGACGCAGAACTGGTCGAGCGCGGAATCCTTCTTGTCGCCCTTCGACTGGCTCTTTTCTTCCTGCTGCGGTGCCTGCTGTTGCGGTTCTTCGGAGCCGCCCGGGCTGCGGTCCTCGACGCGCTTGCCGCCCTTGCCAATTCCGTGGCTGATGAAGCTGACCGCATCGAGCCGGCTCATGTCCTGCTGCTGGAGGAAATAGACGGCATAGGAATCGCGTTCGGAGAACAGCGCGACGAGGACGTTGGCGCCGGTGACCGTGTCCTTGCCGCTCGATTGAACGTGCAGAATCGCCCGCTGGATCACGCGCTGGAACCCGGCGGTCGGCGCGGGGTCGCCCTTTTCGCTGGTCTTGAGCGACTGATATTCCTGATCGAGGTACTGCTTCACCACGTCGGTCAGTTCCGCCAGGTCCACCCCGCAGGCACCCATGACCTGCGCCGCGTCCGGATCATCGATCAGGGCGAGCAGCAAGTGCTCCAGCGTCGCATATTCGTGCGCCCGCTCGGCCGCGTTGGTGAGCGCGTTGTGCAGCGTCTTTTCGAGGCTCTGGGCAAAGCTGGGCATTTCAGAGGCTTTCGGTGGGCCCGGATGGGCTGGAGAAGAGAACGGCACGCAGGGATCGGATTCTATGGCTGCCGTGCTGTGCACTGTATGAATAGGAACGGTAAACCGGGCCGCCAAGGGGCAGGAAGGGGCGGCGGCGCATTTTCAACTCTTCGGCTTGAAAAAAGCGTCGGCGGCGAGACGGTGCGCCTCAGCCTTGTCGCGGTGGGTCTTTACCCGGGCGATCTCTGCCTCAAGTTGCTGAACCCGGCCGTCCAGCTCCTCACGCGAGTAGCTGTCGAGCGACTCTTTCGCCAAAAGGCTGGCGGCGTCTCCGCGCCGGGCAGGGCGGTCGTCTTCGTCCATCACGGAAGAGAATTCAACGCGTTGCCTTATCTGTCAACTGCAAGCTAAGGGACATGGCGAGGTCGCCCCGATGGTGCGACTCCCTTGCCACAGGGTCCGGACTTACAGGGGACATGCAATGGCCGATCTGCCCGATTCCATGCCAAAAACGATGGTTGCCATGGGCTTCGATGCCCCAGGCGGGCCTGAGGTTCTGCGCAGCGAGGTCCTGCCCATGCCTGTTCCCGGCCCCGGACAGGTATTGCTGAAGGTTGCCTATGCCGGCGTTAATCGCCCCGACGTGGTCCAGCGGCAGGGGTTCTATCCCGCTCCGGCGGGCGCTTCACCGATTCCCGGCCTCGAAGTTTCGGGCGAAGTCGTCGCGCTGGGTGAGGGCGTTTCCACCGACCTGTTCGGCCGCAAGGTCTGTTCGCTGGTCGCCGGCGGGGGCTATGCCGAATACTGCCTTGCCGAGGCCGACCAGTGCCTGCCGGTGCCGCCCGGCCTGCCGCTCGATCAGGCCGCCGCGCTGCCTGAAACGCTGATGACCGTGTGGCACAATGTCTTCGAACGCGCCTGTGCCCGCGAGGGCGAGACGATCCTCGTCCACGGCGGCACCAGCGGCATCGGTTCGATGGCTTGTCTGCTCGGCAAGCTCTATGGGCTGACAGTAATCGTTACCTGCGGCGGACCGGACAAGTGCAAGGCGGCGCTGGCCATCGGTGCGGACCATGCGATCGATTACAAGGCCGCCGATTTCGTCGAAGAAGTCGCCCGGATCACCGGCGGCGCGGGCGTCCATATCGTGCTCGACATGGTTGCGGGCGATTATGTGGCGCGCAACCTCAGGTGCCTTGGCGAAGACGGACGCCATGTCACCATCGCGGTGCAGGGCGGCACCCGGGCCGAAATCAACATGGCCGCCGTGATGAGCCGCCGCCTGATGCTCACCGGATCGACGCTGCGTCCGCGCTCCAAGGCGTTCAAGGCAGCGCTGGTGGCGGAACTGCGCGATACTGTCTGGCCGCTGGTCGGCGAAGGCGCGCTGCGGCCGGTTATGGACCAGGCCTTTGCGCTGACAGATGTCGCCGCGGCGCACCAGCGCATGGAAGCCGGCGCGCACATCGGCAAGATTGTGCTCAAGGTCGGCTGATCCGCTGCCCCCGATTCATCGCCGGGACCTGACTCTTTGCCTTGCCCTTGCGGCGCTCCTCGCCTACAGGAATGCCCGAACGGCCGCTCCGCAAGGGGCGGCCCTATCTATTTTCGCCGGAGACGATTCTCTCCTTGCCGGAGTTTTTGGCCGTGACCCAACCCACCCCGCTGATGCCGCATGCCACTGCCTCGTGGCTGGTCGACAGCACCGCGCTTTCGTTCGAACAGATCGCTGAATTCTGCGGTCTGCACATCCTCGAAGTTCAGGCCATGGCCGACGATCTCGCCAGTTCGAAGTATACCGGTCGCGATCCGGTCCGTTCGGGCGAACTGACCATGGCGGAAATCGAGAAGGGTCAGGCCGACCCCAGCTATTCGCTGAAGATGCAGAAGGCTCCGGCCCAGGTCAGCCGCACCAAGGGCCCGCGGTACACGCCGGTTTCCAAGCGTCAGGATAAGCCTGATGGCATCGCCTGGGTCCTGCGCAACCACCCGGAAATCTCGGACGCGGCGATCGGCAAGCTGATTGGCACGACCCGCAATACGATCACCGCGATCCGTGACCGCAGCCACTGGAACATCCAGAACATCCAGCCCAAGGATCCCGTGACCCTCGGCCTTTGCTCGCAGCGCGAGCTTGATGCTCTGGTCGCCAAGGCCGCCAAGAAGGCCGGCATTGTCGATACCGAGGCCGATAGCCGTCTGGGCAGCGACCGTGAGGCGCTGATCGAGGAACTGCGCGCCGAACGTCAGGCCCACATCAAGGCTGCCGGCGAAGCGGCGCAGGAAGCCGAAGCCGCCGCCTGGCTCGAAGCCAAGCGCGCTGCCGAAGCTGCCGGCGAGGAATAAGCCGAAAAAAGTTTGTGCGCCCTGCCCTTACGGCAGGGCCGCAAGCCCTGTGCAAGCGGGCTGCAACACCGCCAGATCGGCCCGTTGCGGCGCAATCCGCCCTTGCCCTGAAGCCCTGCTTGGGGCAATCTAGCTGACATGAATGTCAGCAAGCCCGAAACGCCCTGGCTCGAAGCCTATGGTCATCCCAGTGACTGGCACGCGGACTATGCGCCGCTGAGCCTGCCTGACCTGCTTGCAGATGCTACTGCGAAGCACCCGCAGGCCCCGCTCGTCGACTTTATGGGCCGCAGATACAGCTATGCTGAACTGCTGGCCGAGGCGAAGCACTTCGCGGCTGGCTTGCAGGCCTGGGGCATCAAGCGCGGCGACCGGGTCGGGCTCTACCTGCCCAACGTGCCGACCTACATTCCCGCCTATTACGGCGCGCTTATGGCCGGGGCGACGCTGGTCAATTTCTCGCCGCTTTATACCGCGCACGAACTGGAAGCGCAGGTGGCCGATTCGGGCACGCGGCTGCTGGTCACCGTCAGCCTCGCCAAGCTGCTGCCCACCGCGCTGACCGTGCTGCGTGGATCGGCGCTTGAGCAGCTGGTGGTCGCCGATTTCCCAAGCCTGCTGCCGCCGCTGAAAAGCATCGCCTTCCGCTTGCTTGGCCGCAAGGAGCTCACGCCCATTCCGCAGCAGGCCGACATTACCCGCTGGGAGGCATTCCTCGGCAAGGGCGATCCCGCGCCAGTAGTGATCGACCCGCTGAAGGACCTCGCCCTGCTGCAATATACCGGCGGCACCACCGGGACGCCGAAGGGAGCAATGCTCACCCACCAGAACCTGTCGGCCAATGCCCGCCAGATCGCCGCGATCGATCCGCAGGCGGGCAAGCGCGATGTGATCCTTGGCGCGCTGCCGCTGTTCCATGTGTTTGCCAATTCGGGCGTGCTCAACCGCACCGTGGTCAATGGCGGCTGCATTGCCATGCTGCCGCGTTTTGAGACGGGTCAGGTGCTTAAGGCCATCCGCCGCGTGCAGCCGACCTCGTTCCCCGGAGTGCCGACGATGTTCCAGGCGCTGCTCGACGATCCCGGGATAGACAAGGCGGACCTCTCGTCGCTGCGCGTCTGCATCGTCGGCGGCGCGCCGCTGCCCTTGCCGGTCAAGGAGCGGTGGAAGGCGAAGACCGGTGTCAGCCTTGTCGAAGGCTACGGCCTGACCGAAAGCTCGGGCGTGGCCACGGCCAATCCCTATGAAGGCGATGACCGCGCCGGTACGATCGGCCAACCATTGCCCGGGACCTATGTCCGCCTGCTCGACCGCGAGGACCCCACGCGTGACGCGGAAGCGGGTGAGCCGGGCGAACTCGCCATTGCCGGCCCGCAGATCATGCAGGGGTACTGGCAGCGTCCCGAGGCGGACGAATCGGCCTTTGCCCTGATCGATGGTACCCGCTGGCTGCGCACCGGCGACGTCGCCGTGCTCGAAGGCCAAGGCTACGTCCGCATTGTTGACCGCATCAAGGACATGATCGCGGTGGGCGGGTTCAAGGTATTCCCCAGTCAGGTCGAACACGTTCTGCTAGAGCATCCGGCGGTGAAGGAAGCGCTGGTAATCGGCATGCCCGACGACCGGCTGGGAGAAAAGCCGCGCGCCTTTGTGACTCTGCAGGAAGGCGAGGACACGCCCGGCGCGGTGCTGTGCGAATGGCTCAACTTGCGGGTCGGCAAGCATGAGCGCGTCGATGATGTGGTCGTGCGCGAATCGATGCCAAAGACGATGATCGGCAAGCTGGATCGCAAGACGCTGAAGGAACAGGCGCTGGCGGGGTTTGTCGATTGAGCGCCCTGCGTATCAATGACTAAACCGTCACCCCGGCGCAGGCCGGGGCCCAGCGTAATAGTGAACGTCGCCCGCAAAGCGACAGCCTTATGTGTCCGGACCGGGTCCCGGCCTGCGCCGGGATGACGATGGTGTGAAATAGGAGCGTTGCCGCCCCCCAATTCAACCCGCGTCAGTGCCGCCGGCAATCGCCAGCTTGGGCTCGGGATCGCGGTGAGCGAACTTGCCCTCTACCGTCGCGCCCTGCTCAATGGTCAGCGCGTCATAGAACACGTCGCCTTCGATATGCGCGGACTTGAGGATGACCAGCTGACCGGCGGTGATCGAACCACGCACACGGCCCGCAAGCCGCGCGGTTTCCGCCGTCACGCCGCCAACAATCTCGCTGGTTTCGCCCTGGACGAGGCTGGTGCAGGAGATGTCGCCATCGACGCGGCCGTCGATGTGCAGATCAGCCTTGGCCGAGATATTGCCCTTGATGGCCACATCCGAGCCAAGCACCGAAAAGGTTGATCCGGCCATTTGCCTAGTTCCTTGTGCCGATGGCGCTGACAGCTTGCTTTTGAACACGGTTCGATCCTTCGAGGAACGGGCGCGGATTGACCGCAGAATCGTTGATTCGCACTTCGAAGTGCAGGTGGGGTCCGGTCGAACGGCCAGTATTGCCGATTGCGCCGATCACTTCGCCCGCTAGCACGTCCTTGCCCAAAGTGGTGCGAAATGCGCTCATATGTGCATAGCGGGTGACCATGCCGTTGCCGTGGTCAACCTCAACGCAATTGCCATAGCCCTGGCGCTGGCCAACGAAGCTGACCTTGCCTTTCGCGGCGGCATGGATCGGTGCGCCGATCGGGCCCTTGAAATCAAGGCCGGCGTGGAACGCGGCGGAGCCGTTGAACGGGTCCGAGCGATAGCCGAACCCTGAAGAGATCCCGGCGAGGTCGGCCGGCATCACCTGCGGCATCGAAGTCAGGCCGCGCTGCAGCGCCGAAAGGCGGGCAAGGCTGACGGCGAGGCGCTGGAAGCGCTGGTCGAGCGCCGAATCGGTCGACGAGGTAAAGGCGATGAAGGGACCGCCCATCGCGCTCTTGTCGTCCACCGAGGACAGCAGATAGGCGGGATCGAGCCCGACCTTGCGCATCGCCAGTTCGGCTTCCTTGGCGCGGCGGTCAGCCAGCCGGGTAAGGCCTTCGACGAAAGCGAGTTGGCGGGCTTCGAGACGGGCAAGTGCGGCCGCTTCGGGGAACACCGCTGAAACCTTGTCGATGGTCTTGGCGGCTTCGCTCGACGAATCGGACACGGTTTCGCCGGCCATGACGTCCTGTGGCAGCGATCCGACCATCTTTTCGATGGCGTCCTGGCGGCGGCGCAGTTCGGCGGACACACCGGTAATGTCGTCCTTGTAGGCGGAAACGCGGGTTTCGGCGCTGGTCACCTTGGCCTCACGCGCGAGCAGCGAGAGTCGATCGCGGCTGGCGAGGTGGGAATTGACGGTCATCACGGCCATCGTGCCCAGCCAGACGGCAAGGAACAGCGCAACCGCCGACGCGGCCCATACCTGGACCCGCATGGAAATCTTGATGAAACGGACCTGCCCCTGCGACCGCATGAAAAATTCGCGATCCGGGAACCAGTTCCGCAGGCGCCGTGTTAATGCACCATCAGTTGTGTTCGGCAAAATTGACCCGCCCTACTTGCGCCCGTCTTCGGGCTGGCGCGCGGCTAGCAGGGTGGTTGGGGCGTGGCGAATCGACTCGAGCGGACTCGGGCCGAGTCGAGAGAGTCATGCGGTGAACGGTTCGGTGAAACATCTGTTTACCAGATTCGGCAAGATTTGCCCCTCACCGGACGACCATCGCCAGATCGGCTGACAAACCGCCGGCCAAGTGATAGGCGAGCGGCATCATGCCAAGCTCACCCGACATTACTCCCGCAGAAACTCCCGAATCGCTCGTCGCGCGTCTGGCGCAGGCGGGCCGCGCGGCGCAGCGCATTCTGGCGCGGTTGACCGACGCCGAAAAGGCAGCGGGCCTTCGCGCCGCCGCTGAAGCCATGCGGGCCAGCGATGCGGTGATCCTCGCCGCCAATGCGCTCGACGTGGCCGCGGGCGAAGCGCGCGGGCTGTCCGGGGCAATGCTTGATCGGTTGCGGCTGGATGTCGGCCGGCTCGCAGGCATCTGCGATGCGCTCGATCAGGTCGCGGCGCTGCCCGATCCGGTAGGTGAGGAAATCTCGCGCAGTCAGCGGCCAAACGGGCTGGTGCTCAGCCGCGTGCGCGTGCCGATCGGCCTCATCGGTATCATTTACGAAAGCCGCCCCAACGTCACCGCCGATGCGGCGGCGCTGTGCCTGCGTTCGGGCAACGCCGTGCTGCTGCGCGGCGGCAGCGAGGCGGTCCATTCCAACCGTGCGCTTCATGCCGCGCTGGTTGAGGGCCTGAAAAAGACCGGCATTCCCGCCGATGCCGTGCAGCTGATGCCCAGTCAGGACCGCGCCTTGGTTGGTGCGATGCTCACCGCAGCCGGCCTGATCGACATGATCATCCCGCGCGGCGGCAAGAGCCTGGTCGAACGCGTTCAGGCCGATGCCCGGGTGCCGGTGCTCGCGCACCTTGATGGCATCTGCCACACCTATATCCACGCTGCCGCCGATCCGGACATGGCGCGCGCGATTGCGCTCAATGCCAAGATGCGGCGCACCGGCATTTGCGGCGCGATGGAAACGCTGCTGCTCGACGCGCAGTTCCCCGCCTCGCCTTCAGTGGTTGCCGGCCTGCTCGATGCCGGCTGCGAACTGCGCGGCGATGCCCGCGCCCGCGCGCTCGATCCGCGCATTGTTCCGGCCAGCGCCAATGACTGGGACTGCGAATACCTCGATGCCGTGCTGTCGGTCGCTGTGGTCGATGGCCTTGACGAGGCGCTGGCGCACATCGCCGCGCACTCTTCCAGCCATACCGAGGCCATTGTCACCGGCGATGACGCTGCGGCGGAGCGATTCCTCAACGAGGTCGATTCGGCGATCGTCATGGTCAATGCCAGCACGCAATTTGCCGATGGCGGCGAATTCGGGCTGGGGGCGGAGATCGGCATTGCCACCGGGCGGCTCCACGCCCGCGGGCCGGTCGCGCTCGAAGGGCTGACAACTTACAAATGGCAAGTGCGCGGCACCGGCCAGGTGCGCCCCTGAACCGGCGCGGCCCCCTCACCGGGCTGCTCGGCGGCAGTTTCAATCCCGCGCATGGCGGACACCGCCGGATCAGCCGTTTCGTGATCGATGCGCTGACGCTGGACGAGGTCTGGTGGCTGGTTTCTCCCGGTAATCCGCTCAAGCCGAAGGCCGGTATGGCGCCTTTGTCTGCACGGTTGGCATCGGCACAGCGGCGGGCGCGCGGGAGCCGAATCCGGGCCAGCGCGATGGAGCGCGAATTCGGCACGCGCTATACCGTCGAAACGCTCGCGGCGATCCTGCGGCGCTGGCCGAAACGGCGCTTCATCTGGCTGATGGGCAGCGATAATCTCGCCCAGTTTCACCAGTGGAAGGACTGGCGGCGCATCGCGCGAATGGTGCCGATTGCCGTTATCGCTCGTCCGGGCTATGAGGGGGATGCTATGGCGAGCCCCGCCATGGCCTGGCTCGGCCGTTACCGGCGGTCTGCTGCCAGCCTTTCACACGGTTGCGACTGGAGCGCGCCCGCGCTGGTGCTCTTGCGTTTCGATCCCGATCCGCGTTCGGCTACCGCCATTCGCCGCGCCGACCCATCCTGGGCCAGCCGCATACCTACCCCCTCGCTTCGCGACGGTGTCACTCACAGGCGGGTGACGTGATCGTGTTGCCTAAGTTACGGAAACAGGAGCCGATTTTTTCTTCATGAACCAGGCAAGTACAGAACCGGCCAACCCCGGCGCGATACCTCTTCCGCCCTCGGAACCAGGTTCGCTTCACGCCCTGGTGCTCCAGTCGCTTGACGACGACCAGGCGCAGGAAATCGTCTCCATCCCGCTCGAAGGCAAGACCGCGATCGCTGACCACATGGTCATCGCAAGTGGCCGTTCGACTCGCCAGGTCGCCGCCATGGCGCAGAAACTGGCCGAGCGAATCAAGCACGGCGGCTTCGGCCACGTCCGCATCGAAGGCCTGCCCGCGGCAGACTGGGTGCTGGTCGACGCCGGCGACATCGTGATTCACCTGTTCCGCCCGGAAGTGCGCACCTTCTACAACCTCGAACGCATGTGGGGATTCGACGGCCCTTCGGGCGCTGCGTGAAGGTACACATCGTGGCGCGCGGCAAGATTGGCCGCTCGCCCGAGGCTGAGTTAGTTGAGCGTTATCTGAAACGTGTGACGTGGCCGCACAAGGTCACGGAACTTCCGGACACAGGCGGCACGATTCCGCCACCTTCCGCCACGCCGTCGCGCGATGTCCTGCTCGATGAGCGGGGCAGACAGCTGTCGTCCGAGGAGTTCGCTGAGCTCCTTGGCCGCTGGCGCGATGAAGGCGTGCGCGAGGTGCGCTTCCTGATCGGCGCGGCGGATGGCCACGGCGATGCACTGCGCTCCGAGGCGCACCTGCTCATAGCCTTTGGCGCCATGACCTGGCCGCACATGATGGCCCGCGCCATGCTCGCCGAGCAATTGTGGCGCGCGAGCAGCATTTTGGCTGGCCATCCCTATCATCGTTCGGGATAAGGCCGGCCACCATGCGCCGTTTCCCGATCCTTGCCGGCCTGCTTGCCCTTGGCGCGATTGCCGCCGCGGCGACCGCGCAGCAGCAGGAACTGGCGACCTATGACAACGCCGGCGATGCCCGCGCCGCGCTTGCCGAAGCCCGCCGCGAAGGGGCTGCCGCCCGCCAGCGCGCCGAAGTGCTTGAAGCCGAAGCCGCCAAGGCCGGGCAGCAGGCCGATCGCACCGCGCGTGAAGCCGCCGCCGCCGCCGCGCGCATCCAGGAGGCTCAGGCCGCCATCGCCGCACGAGAGGCTGACATCCGCCTGATCGACCAGCAGCGCGAGGAACTCCGCGCGCGGCTCGCCCAGCGCCAGCTTCCCGTGGTGCGGCTAACAGGCGCGCTGCAACGATTGTCGCGCCGCCCTCTTACGCTGTCGTTGCTGCGCCCGGGATCGCTGCAGGACACGGTGCATATGCGCGCCATGCTCGATACCATGCTTCCTGAAGTGCAGCGCCGCACTGCCGCGCTGCGCGGGGAGATCGACAAGGGCAAGGCCCTGCGTGATCAGGCGCTTGCCGCCGTCCAGACGCTCAAGACCGAACAGGCAGAACTCGGCAAGCGGCGGCAGGCGCTCGCCGCGCTCGAAACCCGCCAAAGGCTCGACCTGCGCCAGAGCAGCGGCACCGCCGACCGCGAGGCCGAACGCGCGCTCGCCCTTGCCGAGGCTGCCCGCGACCTTGATGGCCTGACCGAACAACTGAGTGAGGCGGGCGAACTGCGCGAGGAACTGGCCAAGCTCGCCGGCCCGGTGATCCGCCCGGCCAATCCGCAAGCCGCGCAAGTCGCGGTGATCGACCCATCACCTTCCGCCAGCGCTGCCGCCGCGCCAGCCTTCCAGATGCCGGTGCAGGGCCGCCTGATCGCCGGATTCGGCGCTTCGGCGCCCGGCGTCGCAAGATCGCAGGGCATAGCTCTTGTCGCCCGCGCCGGTGCCCAAGCCGTCGCCCCCGCGCCGGGCCGCGTCGCCTTTGCCGGACCCTATCGCGGCTATGGCTCGATCATTATCATCGATCACGGCAACGGCTGGACCTCGCTCGTCACCGGGCTTGCCCAGGTCGATACCGTGGTTGGCCGCAATGTCGTCGCCGGGTCGCCGCTCGGCCTTGCCGGTCCGGGCCGTCCGGTGGTCAGTCTGGAACTGCGGCGCGATGGCAAGCCGGTCAATCCGCTGGATTTCGCCCGCCTGTGAACGCGTTTTGTCGATCCGTTCTTGCAACTCACCGCATTCGCGCCATCTGGCGTTAAGCAGCCGCGGGTTATAGACTGGCGGCAAACCTGTTCCGAAAGGCCGACGATGGCGACCAAGCTTTCCACTTTCCTGCGCACTTCGCTGCTGCTGGGAGCCGTTTCGATCCTGCCTGCGACCACGGCAGGCCTCGCGGCGGTTGACGGGCGTTCGGGGCCGGAATTCGGCAAACTCTATACGATCTACCAGCTGGTGAAGGCCAACTACGTCGACAAGACCGACGACGACAAGCTGATCAAGGGTGCCATCGACGGCATGCTCGAAAGCCTCGATCCGCATTCGGAATACCTCGAAGGCTCCAGCCTGACCCGGCTCGATACGATGATCGACGGGTCCTATTCGGGCCTTGGCCTGTCGGTGCAGTCCGAACAGGAAACGGTAAAGGTGATCTCGCCGATGCGCGGCAGTCCGGCGGCGGCGGTCGGCGTCAAGGCGGGCGACTACATCACGCACCTCGACGGCAAGCTGATCTATGGCCTGCCGCTGGATGATGCCGTCGCACAGATGCGCGGCGAGGCCGGTTCCAAGATCCGCCTGACCATCGTGCGCCAGGGCCGTGATGAACCCTTTGACATCACCGTGACGCGCGGCGTGATCACCCTCGAACCGGTGACTCACAAGCTGACCGATGGCATCGGCGTCGTCACGGTCAATGAATTCAGCCGCGATGTCGGCCGCTACGTCAACGACTCGATCGAGGCGATGCGCAAGGAAAGCGGCGGGCGGATGCAGGGCATCGTGCTCGACCTGCGCCAGAACCCGGGCGGCTCGCTTGATGAAGCGGTGGCCCTGTCGGACCTCTTCCTGACCAAGGGCGATATCGTTTCGCAGCGCGGGCGCATTGCTTCGGAAAACCAGTATTACCGCGCAGAATCGATGTTCCGCGGCGATGTTGCCGCCGGCCTGCCGGTTGTCGTACTGATTGACGCGGGCTCGGCCTCGGCCTCCGAAATCGTTGCCGGCGCGCTGCAGGATCAGAAGCGCGCGCTGATCATGGGTGACCGGTCGTTTGGCAAGGGCTCGGTCCAGTCGATGATCCGGCTAGACCGGACGCACGCGGTGAAGCTCACCACGGCGCGCTACTTCACGCCATCGGGCAAGTCGGTGCAGGAAGGCGGCATCGAACCCGATATCCGCGTGCCGCAGTTGTCCGATCCGGATGCCGCCAAGCGCGCCAAGCTGCAGATCCGCGAAAGCGACCTGCGCGGCCACCTGATCAACGAGATATCGATGGACGACAAGAAGCTGGAAACCGACAAGGCAGAGGATCCGCGCTTCAAGGATACTCCCGAAGGGCTGAAGGCCAAGGGCATCACCGACTTCCAGCTGCACTATGCCATCGCCACGCTCAAGCGGACGGGCGGCAGCCAGCTTGCCAAGGGCAAGTAAGCGGGGCATCTGGCGCGCATGACGAACCTTGATAAAGCGCGCTGGATTTCTCTGCTGGTGCCCGCCGGATTGCTCGGCGGGGCCTATGTGTCGCAGTACGGTTTCGGCCTGTTTCCGTGCGAAATGTGCTGGTGGCAGCGCTATCCGCATTTCGCGGCGATCGGCCTCGCGCTGATCAGCTTCGGCTTCAGGGGTGCGCGCTGGCCGGTGGCTTTGGCCGCGCTGGCAGTGTTTGCCTCGGGTCTGATCGGCGCGTTCCATGCCGGCGTCGAATATGGCTGGTGGGAAGGGTTCACCCGCTGCACGTCGATGGTTCAAACGGGCGGCGATCCGCTCGCCGCCGTGCTCGCTGCGCCGATTACCCGCTGCGACGAGATCCAGTGGTCGCTGCTGGGCATTTCGCTCGCGGGCTTCAATTTCCTGATTTCCACCGCCGGCGCTCTCGCCGCGCTGGTCCTGCTGGGCCGCCGCAAGTGAGCCGCTCGCGCTCCGACCGGATGCTGCGCGTCGACCAAGCCGGCGAATATGGCGCGACGCGGATCTATGCCGGACAGATGGCGGTGATGGGCAATCGCGGACCGCAGGCCTCTGAAATCGCCGCGATGGCCGCGCAGGAGGCCGGGCACCGGGCAAAGCTCGACGCGATGATTGCCGCGCGCGGCATTCGGCCCACGGCGTTGCAGCCAATCTGGTCGGTCGCTGGCTATGCGCTCGGCGCGGCCACTGCTCTGCTCGGCCCGGAAGCGGCAATGGCCTGCACGGCGGCGATCGAGACCGAGATTGACCGGCATTACACGCAGCAGCTGGACGAACTGGCTGACGGTTCCGATCCAGAACTGGCCGCCGTGGTTGAGGAATTCCGCGATGATGAACGCGAGCACCTCCACACCGCGCTTGCCTCGGGGGCTGAACGCGCCCCAGCCTATCCGCTGCTCTCGGGCGCGATCCGGCTGGGCTGCCGCGTGGCGATCCGGCTTTCGGAACGCATCTGATTCCTTGCCCGGCTTTTGATATTGGACAAGGCGGAGCGGAACCTG
Source organism: Novosphingobium aquae (assembly GCF_037572715.1). Taxonomy (NCBI): domain Bacteria; kingdom Pseudomonadati; phylum Pseudomonadota; class Alphaproteobacteria; order Sphingomonadales; family Sphingomonadaceae; genus Novosphingobium; species Novosphingobium aquae. The sequence goes on from NZ_JBBHJY010000004.1 coordinate 232,484, forward strand.
CTGCTTCATCTACCGTTAAAGCCCGATAGGCCCTATATCGCTGACCGACGTCCCAAGGAGTGAACCCATGCGCCTGACCATAGCCCTCTCGCTCGCCGTTCTGGCCGGGGCCACTCCGGCGCTTGCTCAGGACGCCGCCAATGACAAGGTCAACGCCGTGATCGTCTATGGCCAGGACGAATGCCCGCGCCCGACCAGCGATGACGAGATCACTGTCTGCGCCCGCAAGCCCGAGGCCGAGCGGTTCCGCATTCCCAAGGGCCTGCGCGAAACCCCCAGCGCTACCAGCGAATCGTGGAACAGCCGCGTCATGGCCTATGAGCGCGTCGGTAAGACCGGCACCATGTCGTGCACGCCCAGCGGTGCAGGCGGCTGGACCGGTTGCTCGCAGAAGCTGATCGAACAGGCCTATGCCGAAAAGCAGGGCGAGGACATGAGCTTTGCCCGGATCATCGAGGAAGAGCGCGGCAAGCGCCTCGCCACGATCGACACCGATGCCAGCGCCACCCAGGCGCGGGTCGAGGCGGTCGAGAAGGAAATCGACGCCAAGAAGCGCGCCGAGCAGGAGGCCGAAGAGGCTGCGATGCAGCCGCTGACCCCGCCCAGCGTCAATCCTGCTCCCACTCCGCCGAAGTAGAACTGAGGCTACTGCAAAAGCTGCCGGTGATTTAACCTTAACTCTCTTTGGGTTAGGGACACCGGTATGAGCGCGCCACACCCCGCAAAGATCCTTGTCGTCTTCGGCACCCGTCCCGAAGCGATCAAGCTGTTCCCCGTCGTCGCCGCGCTGAAGGCGGACCCGCGGTTTGATTGCAAGGTCTGCGTGTCTGCGCAGCATCGCGGGATGCTCGATCAAGTGCTCGAAATCGCCGGCATCGTGCCGGACCACGACCTTGACGTGATGAAGCCCGATCAGAGCCTCGACGCGCTGACGGCCACGCTTCTCACCGGCCTTGGCCGCGTAATGGATGTCGAAAAGCCCAACCGGGTGATTGTTCAGGGCGATACAGCGACGGCGATGGCCGGGGCGCTGGCGGCCTATTACCGCAAGATTCCGGTCGATCATGTCGAGGCCGGACTGCGCTCGGGCAATATCTACCACCCTTGGCCCGAGGAAGTGAACCGCAAGATCATCGGCGCGATGGCCTCGCTCCATTTCGCGCCGACCGATGTTTCACGTGAAGCATTGCTGCGCGAGAACGTGGCGCCGGACCGTGTGCATGTAACCGGCAACACGGTGATCGATGCGCTGCATTGGGTGACCAAGCGCAACGCCGCCGATCCCTCGCTCGTCTCGGGGCTGGCTGATGTCGAGGCTCTCTTCGCTGGCAAGCGAATCATCGGTGTCACCAGCCACCGGCGCGAGAATTTCGGCGACGGCATGGAGAACATCGCCCGCGCCATCCGCGAAATCGCCGCGCGGCCTGATGTGGCGATTGTCTTCCCGGTCCACCTCAACCCCAATGTCCGCGCGGTGATGAATTCGGCGCTGGCCGGACTCGACAATGTCGCGCTGCTCGAACCGCTCGACTACCCGCATTTCGCGCGGCTGATCTCGCTGGCCGAGATCATGCTCACCGATTCGGGCGGCGTGCAGGAAGAGGCCCCCGCGCTCGGCAAGCCGGTGCTGGTCATGCGCGAAACGACCGAACGGCCTGAGGGCGTTGCGGCGGGCACGGCAAAGCTCGTCGGCACCGATACCACTCGTATCGTTACCGAAATCTTCACCCTCCTCGACGATAAGGCGGCTTACGAAAGTATGGCGCGGGCGCATAATCCCTTTGGGGATGGCACCTCGGCGCGCCAAATCGTGGAGTTGATCGCGCGTGAATTCTCAAGCCAAACCTGACGTCGCCGTCATCGGCCTCGGCTATATCGGCCTGCCTACCGCTGCCATCGTTGCCCGCGCCGGATGCCGGGTGAACGGGGTCGACGTGTCGCAAAAGGTCGTCGACACCATCAACCGCGGTGAAATCCACATCGAGGAAGTCGATCTCGACGGCCTCGTCCAGGGTGTCGTCGCGCGCGGGCTGCTGACCGCCTCGACAGAAGTGCAGCCGGCGGACGTATTCATCATTGCCGTGCCCACGCCCTTCGACGAGGACCACGCGCCGGACCTGACCTATGTCCTGAACGCCGGCCGTTCGATCGCGCCGGTGCTCAAGCAGGGCGACGTGGTGATCCTAGAATCGACCTCGCCGGTTGGCACCACCGAACAGCTGCGCGACATGCTCGCAAGCGAACGGCCTGACCTGAAATTTCCCGGCCTGACGAATGAAACGCCTGACGTTTCGGTGTCCTACTGCCCGGAACGCGTGCTGCCCGGCAAGATCCTCGAGGAACTGGCCGGCAATGACCGCTCGATCGGCGGCATCACCCCGCGCTGCGCCCGTAAGGCGCTGGCCTTCTACAAGCTGTTCGTGCGAGGCACCTGCGTGACGACCGACAGCCGCTCGGCGGAAATGACCAAGCTGGTCGAGAACGCCTACCGCGACGTCAACATCGCCTTTGCCAACGAACTGTCGATCATTTCCGACCGGCTCGGCCTCGATGTCTGGGAAGTGATCCGCCTCGCCAACCGGCACCCGCGCGTCAATATTCTCCAGCCCGGCCCGGGTGTTGGCGGCCACTGCATCGCGGTCGATCCGTGGTTCATCGTCCATTCTGCGCCCGAGGAAAGCCCGCTGATCCGAACCGCGCGCGGGGTCAACGATTGCAAGATCCATCACGTGATCGCCCGCGCTGATGAACTGGTCTCGGCCAATCCGGGCGCGAAAGTCGCCTGCCTGGGACTCGCCTTCAAGGCCAATATCGACGATTTCCGCGAAAGCCCGGCGCGGCTGGTGGCGGCAACCCTCGCCCGTCGGTATGGGGAACGCGTGTCGGTGGTCGAGCCTTATGCGGCGGAACTGCCGCGCGAATTCGAAGGCACGGGTGCGCATCTCATCGACATCGACACTGCGCTGGAAGATTGCGACCTGCTGATCGTGCTGGTCGACCACGACGTATTCCGCGTCGTCCCGCTCGCCGAACGCGCCGGCAAGGTCGTTTACGACACGCGCGGCATCTGGCCGGATCAGCCCAAGCTGGGCGAAGCAGCGCCTCACGGGCTAAGATTGGCGAGCTGAAACCGGCCAACGCGTTTGAACGAATATTGTTCCCGGTGCAGTAAGGACGTAATTAAAGAAATAATCAGTGTAGCATTATTACCAGACTGATTCGTAATCTTACAATCACTCCCCATATTGCGTGAGAAGCATCTTTCCCGTTTCCGGAGATCATCTCATGCGTCTGTTCCATCTTGCAGCCTCTGCCGCTGCCATCGCGCTTATCCCGAGCGCCGCTTTTGCCCAGAGCTCGTGTGAGAGCCAGAAGACCGACCAGGTTGTCGGCACTGTTGCCGGCGCCGTCATCGGCGGCGTGCTCGGCAATGTCATTGCCGGCCGGGGCGACAAGACGCTTGGCACGGTCATCGGCGGCGCCGGCGGCGCGGTTGTCGGCAACCAGGTAACCAAGCCCTCGCGCGATTGCCGTCAGGCCTATGGCTATTATGACGAGAACAACCGCTGGCACGCCACCGGGGTTTCGGCGAGCGATGCGCGCGGCTATTATGACCGCGACGGCCGCTGGGTACAGGGCCCGCCGAACGGCGCCTATGCCGACGGCAACCGCTGGATCGCGCGCTCGGGCGACAGTGAAGCCAGCGGCGCCTATACCCGTGATGGTGACTGGGTCCCGGCATCGTCAGTGGGTTACTATGATCGCAACGATCGCTGGGTCGCCGGTGTCTCGACTGGTTATTATGACCAGAGCGGCCGCTGGAATGCCGGTCCGGCAACGGGCCGTTATGACGAACGTGGCCGCTGGATCGAAGGATCACAGGACTCGGGCTATGCCCAGAACGGTTCGTGGGCCTCGCAGACCCAGCCGGGCTATTACGACAGCAACGGCCGCTGGAATGCCGGTGCCACCACGGGCTATTACGACAACCGTGGGCGCTGGATCTCGACCCGCGATAATTCCCAGAGTGGTAATTATCAGCAGCAGGGCAACTGGCAGTCGCAGACAATTGCTGGCCAGCTCGTAGCGCTTGACCGTTACCTGCGCGCCGATCGTGGCAACTGGCAGGGCAATTCACGCAACACCCGCGCCATGGCCTTGCGCGAAGTGACCCGCCTGCGCGCCACCGAACGCAACCTGCGTCATGACCGCCGCGGCATGCTCTCGCAGCGTGACCAGAGGCTGATGCAGCAGCGGATCAACACCCTGCGCCAGCGTTACGGCATCGATTGATTTTGATCCCTGCCAAGGCTGACTGACAATTTCGCCGCTGCTGGGAAATGCCCTGGTGGCGGCGGAGTTGCGTTTGGGGCGTGGTGTTGGGAGCGCTTTGCGAGCGGCCTTCGACAAGCTCGGGCTGAGCGGGCTTTGGTTATTTGCCACTGCACCACCTCTACTCATCCTGAGCCCGTCGAAGGATGCCGCGCGGCCCCAGTCTCTCAAACCCCGTGGTAGCCCTTATACCACTCGATGAACTTGGGAACGCCCACATCGATGCTGGTCGTCGGCTTGTAGCCCAGATCCCCCGAGATCGCGTCGATATCGGCAAAGCTCTGCGGCACGTCACCCGGCTGCATCGGCTGGAAGTCGATGAAGGCCTTCTTGCCCAGCTGTTCCTCAAGGATCTCGATCACCTTCATCAGGTGTTCGGATCTGTGGTTGCCGATGTTGTAGAGCCGGTGCGGCTTGGTGCTGCCGCCGGCCTTCACCGCGCCGTCATCGGGGGCGGGATTGTCAAGGCAGGCCATGACGCCCGCGATGATGTCCTCGATGAAGGTGAAGTCGCGGTACATTTCGCCGTGGTTGAACACCGGGATCGGCTGCCCGGCGAGGATCGCCTTGGTGAAGATCCACATCATCATGTCAGGCCGGCCCCACGGACCATAGACGGTGAAAAAGCGCAGGCCGGTGAGCGGCAGGCGGTAGAGGTGAGCGTAGGTCTCGCTCATCAGCTCGTCGGCCTTTTTGGTTGCGGCGTAGAGGCTGACCGGCTGGTCAACGCGGTCTTCCACGGCAAAGGGCAGCTTGGTGTTGCCGCCGTAAACCGAGCTGGAGCTGGCATAGACCATGTTGTCGAGCTCGCGGTGGCGGGCGACTTCGAGCATGTTGAGATGGCCGGCAAGGTTCGCGTGTAGATAGGCGTGCGGGTGGGTGATCGAATAGCGCACCCCGGCCTGCGCGCCGAGGTGGACCACCCGGTCAAAGGTGTAGGGCTTGAGCGCTTCGACCAGCGGTTCGTAGAGCGCGAAGTCCTGCTTGACGAAGGTGAAGCGGCTGCCGCCCTCTTCGCGCAGCACGGCAAGGCGGGCTTCCTTCAGGCTGACGTCGTAATAGTCATTGACGCAGTCGACCCCGATCACCTCGTCGCCGCGCGCGAGCAGCTTGCGGGTTAGGGAGAAACCGATGAACCCGGCCGCGCCGGTGACGAGAACTTTCATGGGGGTGCCTTTAGGCTTGAGGTGTCACAGCGTCCAGTCGGCCCCGCCGCCGAGCGCGCCCTTGAGGTCGGCGAGGCTGCCGCCATCCGCCACCAGCGAACGCAGCGTGCTGGCGCCTAGCGCGAGGTATTCGCGGTGCGGTACGGCGAGCAGGACGAGGTCGTACGCGCCCGAAGGCTCTCCGCCCTGCAGCGTCAATTCGTATTCGTGGGCGGCTTCGTCGGGATCGGCGTGGGGATCGTGGACGGTCACGTCATGGCCAAGACCCTTGAGCGCGTCGATCAGGTCGGCGACCTTCGAATTGCGCAGGTCAGGCACGTCTTCCTTGAAAGTCAGGCCGAGCACCAGTACCGATCCGGGCTTGCCCCCGCGCAGGCCGTGCAGGCGCTGGGCGACCCAGCCGGCCATGCCATCGTTCACCCCGCGTCCGGCAAGGATCACCTGTGGGTCGAGCCCCAGTACCTCGGCGCGGTGCGACAGGTAATAGGGATCGACGCCGATGCAGTGTCCGCCGACAAGACCGGGGGAGAACGGCAGGAAGTTCCACTTGGTCCGCGCCGCTTCCAGAACGTCCCAGACCGACAGGTCCATGGCGCCGAATATCTGCGCGATTTCGTTCATGAAGGCGATGTTGATGTCACGCTGGGCGTTTTCGATGACCTTGGCGGCTTCGGCGGCCTTGATCGACTTGGCGCGGAACACGCCGCCGCTGGTGATGGCGTTATAGAGGTTCGCCACGCGGTCGAGCACTTCGGGTGTCTGGCCGGAAACGACTTTGGTGATCTTGTCGATCGTATGTTCGCGGTCACCTGGGTTGATGCGTTCGGGGCTATAGCCAAGGAAGAAGTCCTCGCCGCTGACGAGGCCCGAAACTTCCTCGAGGATCGGGGCGCAAAGATCTTCGGTGACGCCGGGATAGACCGTGGATTCATAGACGATCACCGGCGCGCGGCCCTCTGCGACGGCAGGCGCGATCATCTTTGCCACGGTGCGGCTGGCCTTTTCGACGAGGCCAAGGTCGGGGCGGTTCTGGCCGTCGATCGGCGTGGGCACGGTGACGATGTAGAAGTCCGACGGCAGGCAGGCGGCGGGATCTGCGGTCAGCGTCAGGCTGCTCGCCGTCATCCGTTCGCGGTCGATCTCGCCCGTGCGGTCGTGGCCCCTTTTCAGCTCGTCAATGCGGCGCGTGTCGATGTCTAGCCCGGTGGTCTCGAACTGCTTGGCGAGCGCCACGGCGAGCGGCAGGCCGACATAGCCAAGACCAATCACGGTCACGCGCGGGGTGGGGGTGGTCATAGAATTCCTTGTCGTTCGTTACTTGTGGCCGAAGCCGGTGAACACCGTGCGGATCGTCTTCACCACGATCAGGATGTCCAGCCACAGCGAGAAATTGCGGATGTAGTAGAAGTCGTATTGCAGCTTCGTGCGGATATCGTGAATTTCGGCGACATGGCCCTGATTGACCTGTGCCCAGCCGGTGATGCCCGGCCGCACGACGTGGCGATAGCGGTAGAAGGGGATCTCCGCCTCGTACCATTCGGACAATTGCGACGCTTCGGGGCGCGGGCCGATCCAGCTCATCTGGCCGGCGAGGATGTTGAACGCCTGCGGCAGTTCATCGATCCGGGTGCGGCGCAGGAAGCGGCCGAGCTTGGTGATGCGCCGGTCGTTTTCCTTGGTGATGAACTGGTCGATCCCAGCCCGATCCTCTGAGCGTTCTTCCCCTCCGCGCGGGTGCTTGCGGTCTTCGCGCATGGTGCGGAACTTGATCACGCTGAATTCGTGCCCGCGATAGCCCATGCGGCGCTGGATGAAGAACACCGGCCCCGGACTGTCGAGCTTGATCACCACGGCCACCACCGCGAACAATGGCAGCAGCAGGATGATCACCGGCAGGGCAATCAGCCGGTCAATCCATTGCTTGAATTCGAGCAGGCTGGCCAACGGGCCGAGCGCGCCAAAGGTATTCTCCGACAAGTGCTCAAGATCGGCGCGGCCGGTCAGCGATTCATAGAGGTCTTTCGAATGGTAGACCGGAATCCCGGCGAGCGTGTAATCGGCCAGCCGCGCTTCCCAGGCGTCGCTGTGGTCATGGCGGAAATCGGCGGTCACGGCGTCGATCCGGTCAGGCAGCGCGGTGCCGTCAAGGCGCACGACCTCGACCCCGTTCATCGCATCGAACAGGCCGACGCGTCCGCCTTCGACCACCCCGAGCACCAGCTGCGTCTTGCGCTGGGTCATGGCGTAGACAAGGAAGAACCACGCCACCGACAGCACGAAAGCGACGACCAGCAGCGAGCGTGAATATTCGATGCGCAGCAGCAGGATCACGGTCAGCGTCAGGCCGAACGAGGCGAGGAAGCCCGGCAGAATGCCTGAGCTTTCGCGTGTACCCGGCAGGCTGGCGACCGAGGAATGGAGCCAGAAGCCGACGACCAGCGCACAGAGTGCGGCGATGGCGGTATTGTCGGTTTCGGGCCTTTGCCACGAAGCCGGCAGCGACCAGACCTGGACCAGCCAGGGCAGCAAAACGCAGATAAGGCACGCGGTGATCAGTTGAACCATCGGGTGCAGCCAGGTGCTGCGTCTCTGGAACCGCCTGTTAGCGATCGTCATTCGAAGCCTGCTTCCGTCCCGCCCATAGCTCACGGGCCCGTTCGTGGCCCCTATAGGAGCAAAACGCCTAATCTCGCAATTGGTTCGCGCCAGATCGGGCCTTTCGTTGCCCCAACGTTGCAAGGCTGGACCTCGTCCCGGTTTGCCCGTAACGCACCCGCCAACCCTTCAGTAACTAGGCCGAGCCAGCGCCCGCAATGCCCATTCCCCAGCGTATAGTTCCTGTCCGCCACGGCGACGCACGCGGCTGGTTTACCGAAAGTTACAGCCGGCGCCGCCTTGCCGAACTCGGCATCGCGGATGATTTCGTGCAGGACAACCACAGCTTTTCAGCAGCGCGTGGCACCCTGCGCGGGCTGCATTTCCAGACCCCGCCACATGGCCAGGCCAAGCTGGTGCGCTGTCTTGCCGGGGCCATCTGGGACGTGGCGGTGGACCTGCGCGCCGGATCGCCGACCTATGGCAAATGGGTCGGATGTGCCCTGACTGCGGCAGGCGGCGAACAGCTCTATGTCCCCGTCGGTTTCGCGCATGGGTTCTTCACCCTGACCGACAATGTCGAGGTCGCCTACAAGACCTCGGACTATTACGCGCCCGATTGCGATAGCGGCGTGGCCTGGGACGATCCCGACATTGCCCTCGCCTGGCCGCTGGAAGGCCTGGAGCCGATGCTGTCCGACAAGGACAGGAAACTGCCCCGGCTGGCCGACTTTGTCAGCCTCTTCGCCTATGACGGCGTTCCGATGGCGGAGCTCGATTGATCATGCAGCACAAGCGTATCCTCGTCACTGGCGGTGCGGGCTTCATCGGGTCGGCAGTAGTTCGCCAGCTAATCGGTGAGACCGAGGCTGAAGTCCTCAATGTCGACAAGTTGACCTATGCCGGCAATCTGTCGTCGCTGGCCGATGCGCGGCAATCGAACCGGCACCACTTCCTGCAGGCCGACATCTGCGATGCCGCTGCCATGGCGCGCGCCTTTGCTGATTTCCGCCCCGACGCAGTGATGCACCTTGCCGCCGAAAGCCATGTCGACCGCTCGATCGACGGACCGGCGGAATTCATCCAGACCAATGTCGTCGGCACTTTCACCCTGCTCGACGCGGCGACCGCATACTGGCGCGGGCTGGACGATGCGGCACGCGCCGCGTTCCGCTTTCACCACATCTCGACCGACGAAGTGTTCGGCTCGCTCGGCGACGAAGGCATGTTCACCGAGGAAACCGCCTACGATCCCCGCTCGCCCTATTCGGCATCCAAGGCATCGAGCGACCACCTCGTGCGCGCTTGGCACCATACCCACGGCCTACCGGTGGTGGTGACCAATTGTTCGAACAATTACGGTCCGTACCACTTCCCTGAAAAGCTGATCCCGCTGGTGATCCTCAAGGCCATTTCTGGCCAGCCGCTGCCGGTTTACGGCGACGGTTCGAACATCCGCGACTGGCTCCATGTCGAAGACCACGCCCGCGCGCTGCGGCTGGTGGTCGATCAGGGCGTTCCCGGCGAAACCTATTGTGTCGGCGGCAATTCGGAGCGAACCAACCTGCAGGTCGTCCATGCGATCTGCGACGAACTCGATGCGGCGCGCCCCCGCGCGAACGGCGAATCCTACCGCTCGCAGATCACCTATGTGAAGGACCGTCCGGGCCACGATTTCCGCTATGCCATCGACACGGCGAAGATCGGCCGCGAGCTGGGCTGGACCCCGCAGGAAAGCTTCGAAAGCGGTATCGCCGGCACCGTGCGCTGGTATCTGGCCAACGAAGCCTGGTGGTCGGCGATCCATGACGGTTCGTACCGCGGTGAACGGCTCGGCCTGTCGATCGAAGATACGGCAAATGGCTGAACGCTGGCTCGTCACCGGCGGGACAGGGCAGGTCGGCACGGCATTGCAGCATCTCTCGCTGCCGGGTGTCGAAGTGGTCGCGCCGCCGCGTGAGCAACTCGATCTTGCCGCGCTGCCCGATCTTGACCCGCTGCTCGCAGGCGTCACCGCGATCATCAATTGCGGCGCATACACCGCTGTCGACATGGCCGAGAGCGAGCCGCTCATGGCCCGCGCGATCAATACCGCCGCCCCGGCCCGGCTTGCCGCCGCCGCAACGCGTGCCGGCATTCCGATCGTCCACGTATCGACCGACTATGTTTTCCCGGCGGATGGCGAAGGTCCGTGGCGTGAGGACGATGCCATCGGCCCGGTCAGCGTCTATGGCCAGACCAAGGCGGACGGCGAGGACGCCGTGCGCGCATCGGGCGCGCGCCATGCCATTGTCCGCACCGCATGGGTGTTCAGCGCGGATGGCGCGAATTTCATCAAGACCATGCTTCGTCTCGGAGCCGAACGCGATCGCATGCGCGTCGTCGCCGACCAGCGCGGCTGCCCGACCCATGCCGGCGATCTGGCCGAGGCACTGGCGGCGATCACCGCGCGCTTCACCAGCGATCCGGCGCAGCCATCGGGCACATGGCATTGCACCAATATGGGTGAAACAACCTGGCATGGCCTCGCCGAGCACGCTTTCGCCAGTGCCGCTGCCTGCGGTATGAAGGTGCCGGCCACGGTGGAGCCGATCACCACGGCTGACTATCCGACCCCGGCCCGCCGGCCAGTCGATTCGCGGCTCGATTGCAGCCGTCTCGCTGCGGATTTCGGCCTGCAATTGCGCCCGTGGCAGCAGGCGGTGGACGAAGTGGTTCGCCAGCTGGCGGACCAAACGCCGGGAAGGACTTGACGATGAAGGGTATCATTCTCGCCGGCGGATCAGGCACGCGCCTGCACCCGGCGACATTGGCCGTGAACAAGCAGCTGCTGCCGATCTACGACAAGCCGATGATCTTCTTCCCGCTGTCCACGCTGATGCTCGCCGGCATCCGCGAAGTGCTGATCATCTCGTCGCCCGAATATATCGATAACTACAAGCGCCTGTTCGGTTCGGGCGAGCAGTTCGGGCTGGCGATCGACTATGCCGTCCAGCCCAAGCCTGAAGGTCTGGCGCAGGCCTTTCACATCGGTGCGGACTTCGTTGCCGGCGGGCCATCGGCGCTCGTTCTGGGGGACAACATCTTCTACGGTGCCGGCCTGCCCGACATGCTGAAGCGCGCGCGGGAACGTACCGCCGTGGGCGCGGCGACCGTGTTCGGCTATCATGTCGAGGATGCCAAGGCTTACGGCGTGGTCGAACTCGACGGCGATTACCGCGCGCTGTCGATCGAGGAAAAGCCGGCGAACCCCAAATCGCACTGGGCAGTCACTGGCCTCTATTTCTACGACGAACGCGTGGTTGATCTCGCCCGGCAGGTAAAACCCTCGCACCGCGGCGAGCTTGAGATTACCGACCTCAACCGCATGTACATGGAAATGGGCGAACTTCATGTCGAGCGCATGGGCCGCGGCTATGCCTGGCTTGATACCGGCACCCATGACAGTCTGCTCGAAGCCGGCGAATTCGTCCGCACGCTCCAGCACCGGCAGGGCATCCAGCTCGCCTGTCTGGAAGAAATCGCTTGGGAGAATGGCTGGATCGACGATGCCGCCCTGCGCGAACGAGGCATCTATTTCGCCAAGACCGGCTATGGTCAGTACCTGCTGCGCCTGCTCGGCGAAAGTTGAGCCCGACTGCACGTGACTTCGCCGGGCGCCCTCTACATCAGTTATGACGGCATGCTCGAACCGCTCGGGCAGAGCCAGGTGCTCGCCTATGTCGAGCGGCTGACCGACACTGCCCGGGTCCACATCATCAGCTTTGAAAAGCCGGCGGACTGGGCCGATATCGCCCGGCGCGAGGTGCTGCAGTCGCGGATGGCGGCCACTGGCGTTACCTGGCATCCGCTGATCTATCACAAGCGGCCGACCCTGCCGGCAACGCTGTTCGATCTGGCGCAGGCGGTGGTCGTCGGCACCTGGCTCTGCGCGCGGCATGGTCTCGGCATTGTCCATGCGCGGTCCTACGTGGCGGCGCTGGCGGGCTGGATGATCAAGCTGCTCACCGGGGCAAAGCTGCTGTTCGACATGCGCGGCCTGTGGGCGGATGAGCGCACGGACGGCGGCATCTGGCCAGAGGGCGGACGGCTCTACCGTGCGGTCAAGCGGATCGAGAAGACCCTGCTTCTAGGCGCGGACCATATCGTCACGCTGACCCATGCCTCGAAGTCCGTGATCGAGGACTTTCCGTACCTGAAAGGACGCACCCATGCTCCGATCAGCGTGATTCCGACATGCGCCGATCTGGACCGTTTCACCATCGGCGACGGGGCAAAACCACAGCCTTTCACACTTGGCTATCTCGGCTCAATCGGCACCTGGTACCTGTTCGACGAGGTGCTGGCCTGCTTCGTGCTGCTGCGCGCCAAGCGACCCGACGCCCGCTTGCTGGTGATCAACCGCAACGAACAGGACCTTGTGCGGGAACGCGCCGCCGCTTTTGCCATTCCGCCCCAAGCCATCGAGATCATCGCTGCCGACCATGCCCGCGTGCCCGAACAGGTCCGCCGGATGAGCGCGGGGGCGGCGATCATCAAGCCCGTGTTCTCCAAGATCGCCAGCGCGCCGACCAAGCTTGCCGAATACCTGGGTTGCGGAGTGCCATGCCTCGGCAATGTCGGGGTGGGCGACATGGAAATGATGCTTGAGGACGAAGGTGCCGGGGTTGCGCTGCGCGACTTTTCCGATGCCGAGCGCGCCCGCGCGGTGGACCGCCTGCTCGCCATGGCCGACGATCCCGCCACCGCCGCGCACTGCCGCGCAGTCGCGCTGCGCCACTTCTCGGTGGAGACCGGCGCTGAAGATTACCGCAAGATCTGGCTGGGGCTGGCGTCATGACGTCAAACACCACCCGGCGTATGCTCGTCATCTGTCCTTTCCCAGAAGGCTGCGCGGCGCAGCAGCGGTTGAAGTACGAACAGTACTTCGCCGACTGGCGCAGCGCCGGCTGGGAGATCGAGGTTTCCAGCTTCCTCGACCGGAAGGCATGGGAGGTGCTCTACAAGCCCGGCCACCTGCTGGCGAAGGCCTGGGGCACGCTGAAAGGGTATCTCCGCCGCAGCCACGACCTTGGCCGGGTGGGCAGTTATGACCTCGTCTACGTCTGCATGTGGGCCACGCCGTTCTTCGGCCCGTTGTTCGAACGCCTGATCCGGGCGCGCGCCAAGGCGCTGGTCTATGACATCGAGGACAATGTGCTGTCCGGCGCTGAGGGGCAGGCAGATAATCCCAACCCGCTTTCGCGCCTGCTCAAGAGCCAGTCGAAATTCCTCTACCTGATCCGCGAGGCGGACCATGTGATCACCAGCTCGCCGTTCCTCAATGAAACCTGCATGGGCATCAACCGGGCGCGCGCTTGCACCTATATCTCGTCGTCGGTCGATACCGACCGCTTCCAGCCCGCGACGCCCTATTCGAACGACAAGCCGGTGGTGATCGGCTGGACCGGCACCTTTTCCAGCTCGGTCTATCTCGATTTGCTGCGCGGCGTGTTCCAGCGGCTGGCACAGAAGGTGCCGTTCCGCCTGCGGGTGATCGGCAACTTCGATTACGAACTGCCCGGCGTCGATCTTGAAGTGATCCGCTGGTCGGCGGCAGAGGAAGTGGCGCAGCTGCAGGCGCTCGACATTGGCGTCTATCCACTGCCCATCGATGACTGGGTGCTCGGCAAGTCGGGGCTGAAGGCGATCCAGTACATGGCCTTTGCCCTGCCCTGCGTCGCGACCGAGGTTGGCACTACGCCCATGATCATCCAGAATGGACGCAACGGTATTCTGGTAAAAACCGAGCAGGAATGGGAACTTGCACTCGAAAAATTGATTGCTGACCCAGCCCTGCGCCGGCAGCTGGGTGAGGCAGCGCGCAAGGATGCAGTGGCAAAATATTCGCTGGCCGCTATTGCAGGACAATATCGGGCGGTAGTCGAATCCGCGATTGAGCAGGGAAGCAATGGGTAGCAAGATTTTCATGGCAGGCGTCGGCGGTATGCTGGGCGAAGCCTTCCACCACACCTTTTCGCAAAGCCACGAAATTGTCTGCACTGACAAGGACGTCAACGCACCGTGGCTGTCTTTCCTCGATTTCCGCGACCGCGAGGAATATGCGCGGCAGGTGCTGGCGATGAAGCCGGACTACCTGTTCCACATCGGCGCGCATACCAGCCTCGAATATTGCGAGGATGACATCGCCGATGCCTATGCGACCAACACCCTGCCGGTGGAAAACGCCGTGTGGCTGGCCAATCGGCTCGATATTCCGCTGCTCTACATCTCCACCGCCGGCATTTTCGACGGCGCGCAGGAAACCTATGACGATTGGGACCAGCCCAACCCGCTGGGCCACTATGCGCGCTCGAAATACATGGGCGAACGCTTCGTGGTCGAAAACGCGGCGCGCTACCTCGTCTGCCGCGCCGGCTGGATGATGGGTGCCGGGCCGGACAAGGACAAGAAGTTCATCCAGAAGCTTATGGCCCAGCTCAAAGCCGGGGCGAAGGAGCTCAAGGTCGTCGACGACAAGCTCGGCACGCCGACCTACACGCGCGATTTCGCCGCCCAGGTGAAGGTTCTAGTCGAGCAGGAACTCTGGGGTCTTTACAACATGGTCTGCGCCGGGGTGACCAGCCGGCTTGAAGTGGCGCAGTACCTCGTCAAGGCACTCGGCAAGGACAGCGAGATCGCGGTCAGCCCGGTTTCGTCGGACTATTTCGCGCAGGAATACTTCGCACCGCGTCCTCCCAGCGAGCGGCTGCTGACCGCCAAGCTTGACTTGCGCGGGGTGAACGTCATGCGTGACTGGCGCGTCTGTCTGGATGAATATCTGGCCGACAAGTATCAGGGGTATCTCGGGTAGGATGATCGACGGGGGGGCAATCGCCGGGGGGCACCAGCAGACCGAACGCAAGGGCGACCTGATCGACCCTTCGCGCTTCCTGCGTGACCTTACCAACCCCGGACTGGTCTCGGCGATTGACCTCATGCGCTGGCTCGCCGCCGCCGTGGTCGTCATCAGCCACGCGCGCTTCCCGCTGGTCAAACCCTATGCCCTGCTTCTACCCGAACAGCGCCCGCTGTGGGTGCAGGGCTGGTATTTCGTCACCGGCTATTACGTCGAGGCGGTGCTGATTTTCTTCGTGCTGTCGGGCTTTCTCGTCGGCGGCATGGGGCTGGCGCGGCTCAAGCAGGGGACGTTCGACGCGCCCGGCTATGCGGTTGACCGGTTCAGCCGGCTCTACACCGCGTTCCTGCCGGCGCTGCTGCTGTCAGTGGTGCTGACATGGATCGGCATGCGCTGGTTTGACGCCACCGGGCTCTATTCAGGCACTCACCCGATTTTCGCCGCATCGGGCACGACGCTGGTCTTTGCCGACAACGCCGGCTGGGGCAACTTCACCGGCAACCTGTTCATGCTGCAGTGGTTCCGCGAGAACCTGTTCGCCGCGCCCTATGGCGCCAACCCGCCGCTTTACACACTGTCGAGCGAGTTCTGGTTCTATGCCGTGTTCGGCCTCCTTGGCGCCGCAGCCAATGCCCGCGCGGGCAAGCGCGTGGTGCTGATCACTCTGGCTGTGACTGCCACGCTGGTGCTTGGCTCGACCTTCTGGGCCTATCTGGGCATGTGGCTGATCGGCGTGGCGGCTGCCGTGATCCGACCGACGCGCCTGCCAATCACAATCCCCGCACTCGGTCTTTTCGGTGCGATCCTGATCCTGCGCCGCTATATCGATGCTGCCGGCATCACCGATGCCCTGTTGCGCAATGCGGTCCTCTACGGCGTATGCATCAGCATGGCGCTGGTCCTGATCGGCCTACGCGGCCGCCGTCTGGCCTGGGCCGAGGCGATGGCCCCGTTCAACAAGGCAATGGCCGACTTTTCCTACAGCCTCTACCTGATCCACTATCCGCTGATGATCCTGTTCGTCGCCATGCTGGGCACGCTGACCGGCGCACCCGGCTTCGCCACGGGCATGGCCCCGGCCGAGCCGCTGGCGCTTGCCGTCTATGCCGGCGTGATCGTGCTTTGCTTCGGCGCGTCGTGGATATTCGCGCAGATCTTCGAACGGCGCACCACCCTGGTGCGCGGATGGCTCAAGCGGCACCTGCTGCGGCGCTAGCGGCCTCAGCCCGCACGCTTCCACGCCTGGAACATCAGTACCGACCACAAAGGCTGGGTCGCATCCTCGCGGCCATCAAGGTGCCGCTGCCAGCGCGCCCGGACCACCTTGACATCGAACAGGCCATCCTCGGCCAGCGCCCTTTCGGACAGCAGATCCTCGGCCCAATCGCGCAAGGGGCCTTTCATCCACACGCCCACCGGAATCGCGAAGCCCGCCTTGGGCCGGTCGATCAGCTCGCGCGGGACATAGCGGTACAGCAGCGTCTTGAGGATCGCCTTGCCGCCGCCATTAGCGAACTTCAGGCTGGGTGAAACCCGCGCCGCCAGCGCCGTGACTTGAGAATCAAGGAAGGGAATCCGCGATTCGAGGCTGACCGCCATGCCCGCGCGGTCCACCTTGCACAGGATGTCGTCGGGCAGGTAGGTCACCGCATCGGCGTGCATCATCCGCACTTCCAGCGGAAGGTGCGAAAGGCGCGGATCGAGCCCGAGGCGCTTCGAACAGGCTGCCCCGCCTGCCAGCGGATTGCCCGATAAGGCCCAGTCATCCATGAAGTTGTCGAACATGTGATCGAAGCTCTGCGCCCGGCCCATCTGGCGCAGCGCGCGGCGGGCATTGTCACCAAACCATGCCGAGCGGCGGCGACGGGCGAGGTCGGACAGCCCGTTCCACACCCCCGGCGGCAGTGCACCCGCAGCCTCAAGCGCGGCACGGCGCAGCGGCCCCGGCACCTTGCCCATCGCGCGCCACAGCCGGGGGAACTGGATGTGGCGGTTGTAGCCGCCGAACAGCTCGTCCCCGGCATCGCCCGACAGCGAAACGGTGACCTGGCTGCGCGCCAGTTTCGAAACGAGATGCGTCGGGATCTGCGACGAGTCGGCAAAAGGCTCGTCGTACATTGCCGGAAGCTGCGGGATCACTTCCAGCGCGTCGGCGGGGCTGACGTAAAGCTCGGTATGATCGGTGCCGAGTGCGGCGGCGACTTTTTTGGCGAAGACCGCCTCGTCAAAGCCGGCTTCGGAAAAGCCGATGGTGAAGGTCTTGATCGGGCGGCTCACGCATTTCTGCGCGATGGCGGTGATCAGCGAGGAATCGATCCCGCCCGACAGGAAATTGCCCACCGGGACGTCAGCCACCAGCTGGCGGCCGACGGCGCGGGTCAGCACACTATCGAGCGCTTCGAGCGCCTCGGCCTCGTCTGTGATCGGATCGGCCGCGCCGGCTATGACCTGATCGGCATAGTCGAACCAGCGGTGCACCACCGGCGGCGCATCCTGCGGGGTGCGGGCCAAGTCTTCGCTTACCCGCAGCAGGCAGCCCGGCGGCAGCTTGAAGACGCGTTCGTGGATCGACAGCGGAGCGGGCACATAGGCACGCGCCATCAGGCCGGCGAGCGCCTCGCGGCTGACCGGATTGGAAAAGCCCGGCGCGGCGCGGATCGGGCCGAGCGTGGAGGCAAAGGCAAAACCCTGCGTGGTCCAGCCATAGTACAGCGGTTTTTCGCCAAAGCGGTCGCGCGCCAGTACCAGTTCGCGGGTCCGGGAATCCCAGACGCCAAGCGCAAACATGCCGTGCGCCTTGTCCAGCGCAGCCTTGATGCCCCACGCGGCGATGGCGGCGATCAGCACTTCGCTGTCCGAATGGCCGCGCCAGTTTGGGGCCTTGCCTTGTGCTTCCAGTTCGGCGCGCAGGTCCTGGAAATTGTAGATCTCGCCGTTGTAGGTCAGCGTGTAGCGCCCGCAGGCCGAAGGCATCGGCTGGTGCCCGGCCTCGGTCAGGTCGATGATCGCAAGGCGGCGATGGGCCAGCCCGACCGCCCCCTTCTCATCCACCCATTCGCCCGAAGAATCCGGCCCGCGCGGAACGATCCGGTCGGTCATGGAGCGCAGGACGTGCGGGGTAATGGCCGTGGACGTGGACAGGAAACCGGCAATGCCGCACATCGAAGAACTGCTCCTGCTGGCAGGCGCAGGGGCACCGGCTCACCTTGTGCGGGGTATGGCACCTGACCTAACGGTTCAACCCAATTGTGGCTTCACTCTGGCCACTGGTGGACCATCCCGGGCCATTTGTGATACATCCCCGGCCCATCCCTCTTGCCCCCTTGGCCCTTGCCCGGTTACGGGGGAGGCAATGAAACAGACGATCAAGCGCTGGCGCGACAATAGCCCACTGATGGAGCCCATGTGCCGCCTGCTGCGTGCGACCGGCATGGTACCGGCTCGCTTGTGGCACCACCTGCCTTTCACCGGCACGGCCGACTTTCTTGTTGCCGGCAACCGGGTGAGAATGAACCATTTCGGAGCAGAAATTGAGAACAGCCTGTTCTGGGCCGGTTTCGGTGCCGACTGGGAAGGCACCACGCTGCTGGCATGGGAACGGTTGGCGATCGGTCAGAACGTGATCTTCGATGTCGGGGCCAATACCGGGCTGTTCGCGGTCGCTGCCAAGGCGGCCAGCCCGCAGGCAAAGGTCCATGCCTTCGAACCGCTCCCCGCGATTGCCGACCGGCTGCGCGCCAATGTTGCCCTCAACGGTTTCGACGTGACGGTCCACGCCGCCGCCGTTTCTGATTCCGATGGCACGGCCGAGATCAAGCTGATGCAGGCCGATCACGAATATTCCGCCAGCTTCGAACATATGGATTGGATGGACACGGCCGAGGCCATATCGGTCGAGGTCCCGTTGATCCGCCTCGCCAGTGTGATCGCGCAAAGTGGCGACCGACCAGACCTGATCAAGATCGACGTTGAACGGCACGAACCGCAGGCACTTCGGGGCCTATGGCCCGCGCTTGTCGATGGCCCGATGCCTGCAATTGTCATCGAGATACTCGACGATGAAAGCGCCGCTGCGGTTGCTGCCGAAGTCTCGGGCAGGGGCTATCGCACTTATGTCATCCGCGAAGGCGTGGGCATCGAGGAGGACACCATCCGCTTCGTTCCCGGCACGATGAACTGGCTGCTGCTGCCCAAAGGCATGAGCGGACCTGCCGGCGAACTGGCCGCGCAGCTCGCCGCCAAGGGCCGTATCAGCCATGCCGAGCTTTCAGGCATGCGGCCCCGAAGTCACAGTCAGCCGCGGAACTCGAATTGACCGATGCGCTGCCTGACGTGGGCGGCAATGCGGGCCATGCGGCTTTCCTCCTGCCAGACATGGGCGGCGGCGGCACCGAGCGGCTGACGGTCGAGCTGGCCAACGGCTTTGCCGCGCGCGGGGCGCGGGTGGACTGCGTGCTGATGCAGGCGCGCGGGGAATTCCTGCCGCTGCTTGATCCGGCGGTGCAGGTAGTGGACCTTGCCGTTCCCCGGCTGCGCCATGTGCCCGGGGCACTGCGGGCCTATCTGAAGCGCGAGACGCCCGATGCCCTGCTCGCGGCGATGTGGCCGCTTACCAGCGTGGCGGCACTGGCGACACGCGGGCTGGCCAAGCGCCCGCGCCTGCTGCTCTCGGACCATTGCCCGCTGCTGGAACAATATGCCCGCCCGCTGCGCACCAACCTGTCGCTGCGCCTCACCGCGCCGCTGACCTATCGCGCTGCGGACGGGGTGATCGCGGTGTCGCAAGGCCTCGCCCGCGAGATGGAACAACTGGCGCATTTGCCGCAAGGCAGCGTGCAGACGATCCCCAACCCCGTGCCAAAGCCCGCTTCGTCGCGGTGGGGCGCGCACGTCTGGGACGACATGGCGCGCCCGCACATCCTTGCCGTGGGCAAACTCAAGGCGGAAAAGAATTTCGCGCTGCTCATCCGCGCCTTTGCCCGCTTGGCGGCGGACAGACCCGGCACGCTGGCCATTGTCGGCGAGGGGCAGGAACGCCCCGCGCTTGAGGCGTTGATTCGCGAACTCGGGCTTGAAGAACGGGTCAGGCTTCCGGGTTTCAGCGCAACCCCCGGTGACTGGTATCTCGGCGCAGATCTCTTCGTCCTGTCGAGCGACTTCGAAGGCTTCGGCAATGTCATGGTCGAGGCGATGCATTACGGTTTGCCGGTCGTTGCCACCGATTGTCCGCATGGACCTGGCGAAGCCTTGGGGCAGGGGCGCTGGGGCACGCTGGTGCCGATCAACGATCCCGTGGCGCTGGAAAAGGCCATGACAGAGGCGCTCGCGGCAACCGGCAAACCAATCCACCAGCGCGCGCGCGCCGGATCGTTCTCGGCCAAAGCTGCGGTCGATGCCTATTGGCAGGCGATGTTTCCTTGAGCGCCGCAAAGCCCTCTCCCGTCCGGCATTTCCTGCGCTCGTCGGGCGTCATGGCGCTGCTTTATGGCGGCTCGGTCGGGCTGACGTTCCTCGTCGGCGTGCTGCTCGCGCAGTTGCTCGGTGCGTCGGGCTACGGTGTCTATGCGCTGGCGATGACCACCGCGACTCTGGCCGGGATCGCCACCGAATTCGGCCTGCCGGTGCTGGCCATGCGCGAAACCGGAACGGCGCGGGCAAGCGGCGACTGGTCGGGGCTGAAAGGCCTGCTCGGCTGGGCGGACCGGGCGATTGCCGTGCTGTCGGTAGTGCTGGCGCTGGGCACCTGGGCGGGGGTGTGGATCTTCGCGGCGCAGGGTGCATCGGCCTATCTGGCAACGCTGCTGTGGGCCGTGGCGCTGGTGCCCTTCGTCGCCGTGGGCAAGCTGCGCAGCTTCGTTCTGCTGGCGCTCGACCATACTTTTGCCAGCCAGTTCCCGGTGATGATCCTGCGGCCGCTGCTGTTCCTGCTCGGCTGCGGCGCGCTGTGGTGGATCGGCGGCAGACTGGCCGCTTGGCAGGCGATGGCGGCGCAAGTCTTTGGCGCAGCTGTGGCGATGGTCATCGTCGTGTGGCTGTTCCGCCGCGTCCGCCCTGCCGAGCTCGCTGCGGCAAAGCCCGTGCGGCAAGTGCGCCATTGGCTGTCCGCCTGCCTGCCGATGGGTCTGACCGAAGGCCTGCGCCTGCTGCAAGGCCAGCTCGCCCTGCTGCTCACCGGCGCGCTCGCCGGGACCGCGCAGGCGGGCATATACCGCGTGGCCGACGCCGTGGCGCAGATCACCGCACTGGTCGCCTCGGTGGTCGGCACGGCGGCAACACCGATGTTCGCGCGGCTGTGGCGCGAGGGCGATCGGCGGGCGCTGCAACGCGTGGCGGCGGCCTCGGCCTGGGCGATGATCGGCGGAGCGCTGCTCATCGGTGCGCCGATCGTGCTGCTGGGTGACTGGTTATTCCCGCGCCTGTTCGGAGCGGACTTCGCCGCCTCGGTTCCGGTCTTCGCGGTCCTATGGTGCGGCAGTTTGGCCACGGCAGTGTTCGGACTGACGCTGGCGGTGGCCAACATGACCGGCGAGCACATGCTCTCAACCCGCGCCTTCGGGCTGATCGCGGCGGTCAACCTTGCCGCCGGGTTCTGGGCAGTGAGCCATTACGGCGCGATGGGTGCGGCGGCGGCTTCGGCGCTTGGCTCCTTCGTCGGAGCGGCCTATTGCGCGGCAATGCTCCACCGGCGTACCGGTATCAATTCAACCGCATTTAACCGCGCGCTGCTGCCGGCAGGCCGGGGCGACACGGCAAAGGGGGAAGGGGCATGATCCTGCGCAAGGGCTTCGCACTGCTGCGCCGCGTGCGCCTCGCCCTGCGCAGCGCCGCGATGCGCGCTTACTTCCGCGCTGCCTATCCGGGCGTTTCCTGCGCTGCTTCGGCAAGGTTCGGACCGCGCGCCCGGGTGCGCGCTTTCGCTGGCGGAAGCGTTGAAATCGGCGCGAACTGCTTTATCCATGACGACGTGCTGATGATCGCCGAGGGCGGCCTTCTGCGGCTGGAGGCGGGCACCCATGTCGGGCGCGGATCGGTGATCGCCTGTAAGTCCGCGATCACCATCGGTGCCGGTACACAGATCGCCGAGCACGTCACAATCCGCGACCACGACCACAATTGGCAAGGCGATGCACCGCTGGCCGCACAGGGTTTTGCCACCGCGCCGATTAGAATCGGACACGATGTCTGGCTGGCGGCCAAGGTGACCGTGACCAAGGGCGTGACCATCGCGCCGCAATTGGTCGTCGGGGCAAATTCGGTGGTCACTCGCTCGCTCGATACGCTCGGAGCCTATGCCGGCGCGCCGGCGCGGCTGCTGTCAGCGCCGACCGATATGGGAAATCGCTGAGCTTGCAGCTGCGCCTTTCGTCTAGTACCCGGTCGAACGACAAATGCTGTTTTACTGGCTCCTCCTTGCATTTCCGGCGCTGATGGCGCTGGCTTATCCGGTCGGAGCGCCGCGCGGATCGCTGCGCGGCGGGCAGATCTTCGCGCTCGGCCTGTTCGTCCTGCTCTACACCTCGCTCGGTGCCTTCCGGTATGAAACCGGCGGCGACTGGATGACCTATGACGAGATGTTCGAGGACATTCGCGTCGACACCCTTGCCTATGCGATGACGCGGACTGACCCGCTTTACGGCTTTTTCAACTGGTTTTCGGCCCAGCTTGGCACCGGCATCTATCTGGTCAACGGCGCCTGCTGCCTGGTGCTGGTTTACGGCGTGGTGCGCGTGGCCTCCTCGTTCCGCGAGCCATGGCTGGCGGTGTTGATTGCGGTTCCCTACCTGTTGATCGTCGTCGGATTCGGCTATGTCCGGCAAGGCGCGGCCATTGGCATGATGCTGCTGGCAATCGCCTCGATGGACCGGTCAAACCCGATACGAACTTTGGTCTATCTGGCCATTGCGGTGGGCTTCCACTCGACCGCGGCGCTGACCATTCCGCTGTTCGTTTTTGGCATGGCCCCGCGCAACAAGCTGCTGGCGACGGCGGCGGGCGTGGTCGGCGCACTCGCTTTCGTCTTCGTGCTCGCCCCGCGCCTTAACACGTTCGAGCTCGGCTATCTGGAGGCGGAATACGATTCGAGCGGCGCGGCGGCGCGTCTGGTGATGAGCCTGGTGCCCAGCGCGCTGATCGTGCTGCGCTGGCGGCAATTCATCGCCGGGGCCAAGGTGCGGCCGGTCTGGCTGATGTTGGCCTTGGCCAATTTCATCGCGGTCGTGGCACTGGTGCTCAGCCCGTCTTCGACCGCAGTTGACCGTATCGCGCTGTTCTTCTCGGTGATCCAGATGGCCGCTTTCGGAGAATTCCGTGCACTGGCCGGCGTGTCGGACCGGATGGCGCAGCTGGTCCGCCTGATCCTGATCGGCGTGGCCGTTGCGGTGCAGAGCGTTTGGCTGATCTTTGGCACCCACGCGATCTTCTGGGTGCCCTACCAGTCCGTCTTCGAGAATTTCTGATCGTGACTCGTTTGATTGCCGTCTGCGCCAATCAGGCGTGGAACCTCGTCAATTTCCGTGCCGGACTGATCCGGGCGCTAATCGCACAGGGCTTTTCCATCGTGGCGATTGCCCCGCCCGATGCCGAGATGGAGCGCCGGCTGGCCGAAATGGGCTGCAGCTTCGAACCGGTGGAAATCGATTCGGCGGGCCTTTCCCCGCTGCGCGATTTTGCCACCTTCCTGGCCTTTCGCCGCGCCATCGCGCGCCACAAGCCGGCGGCGTGGTTGTCATGGACGATCAAGCCAAACGTCTATGGCTCGCTCGCCGCGCGGCTGGCGGGGGTACCGGCTTTTCCCAACGTTTCTGGACTAGGCACAGCGTTCATCCGACAGGGTCTGCTCACGCAGATCGCCAAGCGGCTTTATCGCACCGGCTTTGCCCGGGCGCACCGCGTGTTTTTCCAGAACACCGATGACCGCGACCTGTTCGTGGCACTCGGCATGGTCCGCGCCGGGCAGACGGCGCTGCTGCCGGGTTCGGGGATCGATGCCAATCACTGGGCACCGGCGAGCGACGCGCGCCCCGGTCCCAACCGCTTCCTGATGATAGCCCGCGTCGTGGCGGACAAGGGCGTGCGCGAATATGCCGAGGCAGCAAAGGCCGTCCGCGCCCGCTTTCCTGACGCGCGGTTCGCGCTGATGGGCCCGCTCGATGTCGCCAACCGCACCGCGATTGCGCGGGATGAAGTGGAGCGCTGGCAGAATGAAGGCGCGATCGAATACCTGCCGCCCGCGGACGATGTGCGCCCCGCCGTCAACGCGGCGGACTGGATCGTGCTGCCTTCATACCGCGAAGGCCTGTCGCGCGTGCTGCTCGAAGCGGCGGCCATGGCGCGGCCGATTGTCACCACCGACGTGCCGGGGTGCCGCGATGTCGTGACCGACGGGGTCAACGGTTTCCTGTGCGAAGCGCGCGATGCCGCCTCGCTCACCGCCGCGCTGGAACGGGCTGCGGCCTGTGACGATGAGCGCTGGCGGATCATGGGGCAGGCCGGGCGGGAGCGGGTCAGGGCCGAGTTTTCGCAGGAACGGGTTACGCAGATCTACATGGAAGCCTTGGAATTCGCCGGAATTGTGCCTCCGGTTCCGACATAACAGGCTGTCCCAATCCCTTTGCAATTATCCCTTCATGCCCTAGAAACGTGCCCGGATTAACAGTTATGATGACGTTGAGGAGGCTAGGCTTGGGCGACCGGTTGCAGAGAACTGCCGGAACTTCGCATGTTGGCGAAGTCCTTTGGAGCGCATGGCAGGTCCCGGCACGTCTGGTGCTGGTTCTGGCCCTCGCGCTGATTCTCGCTGGCTGCAACAGCCGCGGCGGCAAGATCCCTTACGATCCTGCGGGCTTCGGCGCGCCGGATCGTGCCGAACTGGGCACGGAAGCCTATGACGTGCCGCTCGGCCCGCTCGACGTGATCCGCGTCAGCGTGTTCCGCGTGCCTGATCTTTCGGCCGACTATCAGGTCGATGCTTTCGGCAACCTCGACCTGCCGCTGGTCGGCAAGTTCTCGGTGCGTGACCAGAGCCCGGACCAGCTTTCGACCCTGCTTGAGCAGAAGTACGGTGCCAAATACCTGCAGAACCCGGAAATCACCGTGCGTGTGGTCAATACCAACCGCACCAGCGTGACGGTCGAAGGCGCGGTTAATGCGCCGGGCATCTATGCCCTGCCGGGCCGCACCAGCCTGCTGGGCGCAATCGCTCTCGCACGCGGCATCAACAGCAATGACGGCAATGCCAAGCGCGTGGCGATCTTCCGCAAGCGTGAAGGCAAGACGCAGGCGGCGGCCTTCGACATCACTTCGATCCGGCGCGGCGAAATGGCTGATCCGATCGTCTATCCGGGCGATACCATCGTGGTCGACAGTTCGAGCCTGCGCTCGCTCTACCGCGATCTGATTCAGGCGATTCCACTGATCGCCATCTTCAGCAATCTCTAGAAACGGGAATCGGCAAGACATGAATTCCCAGACGATGAGCGCAGGCAATGCGCCCCAATCCACCCCGTTGGAAACGCCGGTTCAGGCCCATGGCTTCGAACTGGGTGATGTGCTGCGCATCCTTTCGGAACAGCGCAAGATCATCTTCGGTGCGGGCGTTCTCGGCCTGATCCTAGGGATCGTCGCCAGTCTGCTGATGACCCCGATGTACCGCTCGACCGCGCTGCTCGAGATCAACAACCAGACGAATGACATGCTCGTCGACGCCGGCCGCAAGTCGCCGCAGACCCAGCAGCGCCTTGCCAGCCAGGAACTCGTAGCCACCCAGATCGGCCTGCTGCGCAGCGAAAAGCTGGCGCGCCGCGTGGTTGAGGATCTTAACCTCGCCTCGCTGCCGGACTATGGCGGCGATTCCGGTACGCGGGAAGCTCGCACCAAGCGCGCAACCGGCGTGCTCATGCGCGGCACGACGGTCGAACCGGTCAAGAACAGCCTGCTGATTCAGGTCAGCCAGACTGCCAAGGACCCAGCGATGGCCGCGACGATCGCCAACGGTCTTGCCAACGGCTTCATCGCCTCCAGCCTTGAACGCCGCTTCGATTCCTCATCCTATGCGCGCAAGTTCCTGTCCGACCAGCTCGAACGGACCAAGGCTTCGCTTGAAGATTCAGAGCGCAAGCTCAACGCCTATTCGATGAATTCGGGCGTGTTCCGCACCCAGTCGATCACGGTTGAGGGCAAGACTTCGGAAGGCGCCACGTTGGCCCAGTCGGACCTTGGCCTGCTCAACGAAGCGCTCAATGTGGCTCGGGTTCGCCGGATCACGGCGGAGAACGCCTATAAGAGCGCTTCGGTCGATTTCTCCGGCGATCAGGCCGCAGCGGTCGGCCCGCTGGTCGCGCAGCGCTCGGAACTGCAGGCGCAGTACGACGAGAAATCAAAGGTCTTCAAGGCGGACTATCCCGCCATGCGCGAACTGCAGGCGCGTATCGCCCGCGTGGATGCTAACATCAATGCGGAACGCGGCCGCACCTCGGGCAACCGCCGCGCCGAACTTCAGGGCGAATATCAGGCCGCCGTCCGCGCCGAAGCGCAGTTAGCCTCGCGTGTTGCTTCGGCCAAGGGGGAAGTCCAGGGCGAGCGCGGCCGCTCGATCGAATACAACATCCTTCAGCGCGAGGCGGATACCAACCGCGCGCTCTATGATGCCCTGCTGCAGCGCTACAAGGAAATCGGCGTTGCCGGCGGCGTCGGCCAGAGCAACGTCTCGGTCGTCGATCCGGCGGGCGCACCCAGCGGCCCCTACAGCCCGCGCATGGCTTACAACGCGCTGGCCGGGCTGCTGCTCGGCTTCGGCGTCGGCGTAGCGCTCGCCTTCGCGGTTCACCTGCTGTTCGATGCCATCATCGATCCGGCCGATGTCCGCAACAAGCTGCACCTGCCGGTGCTTGGCGTGATCCCGATGGATACCGAGGACCGCACACTGATGGAGGCGCTGGCCGATCGCAAGTCGGACATTTCCGAGGCCTATTACTCGGTCCGTACCGCGCTCAAGTTCTCGACCTCGAAGGGTGCGCCGCGAACGCTGCTGGTCACCTCGACACGGCCAGGCGAAGGCAAGTCGACCTCGGCTTTCGCCATTGCCAGCTCGATGGCGCGGCTTGGCACCAAGGTGCTGCTGATCGACGCCGACTTGCGCAAGCCGACCTTCGTGTCGAGCCGATCGGACGGCTATGGCCTCGCGCACCTGCTTGGCACCGAAGAGCCGCTGGCTGCCTATGTCGAGAGTACACAGGCCGAAAATCTCAGCCTGCTGCCGGTCGGACGTTTCGTCGGTTCGGCAGCGGAATTGCTGTCGTCGAACCGCCTGCCGGCGATTATCGCCGAAGCGCGCGACGCATTTGAGATGGTAGTGATCGACGGTCCGCCGGTGCTCGGCTTGACTGACGCCCCGCTGCTCGGCTCGACTGCCGAGGCGACCGCGATTGTCATCGAAAGCCGCGCCTCGCGAACCGGCAACGTGGCCGAAATGGTCCGCCGCCTCGCCGAAGCCGGCGCGCGCATTTCGGGCGTGATCCTCACCAAGGTTACCCAGGGCAATGCCGCCTATGGCTACAGCTACTATTCCTACAGCTACGGCACGGACGGAGTCGGCGGCAAGGTGTCCTCCGATCCCGCCCGCGCACTCGACCTGAACAAGGCCGAGAGCTGAGCGGACTGGCGCTGAACGGACAGGCAGGGCAAGCTTCATGCGTATTGAACGGGATTCCGAAACCGGGTCACACCAGGTACTGAAGGCGTTGGCGGCGGGTGTCGCCGTCGCTGCCCTCGCGATTGTCGCCCATGTCGGGCGCATCGCGGAATCGTCGGTGGCCGGCGCGGTGCCGGCGCTGGGCGCTTTCGGGCCGGGCAAGATGGGGCAATTGCGCGCGATGCAGCTTGATCAGACCGGCGCGGTTCCGGCGGGCGCGGCCGAACTTGGCCGCGAAGCCCTCGCCAAGGCGCCGTTGGCCTACGAACCCTTCATGGCTGTCGCGGCTTCCGGTTTCCGTGAAAAGGCCGCCATCGGCACCGCCGCTGACGCCAAGCTGCTGACCGAGGCGCTGCGCCGCAATCCCCGCTCGCGTGAGGCGCGCTATTTCCTGATGCGCCATGCGCTTGGCAGCGGCGACCTCAATGGCGCGGTGGGCCATATTGCCGTGCTCAACCGGCTGACCAACGGCGTCACCGACCAGCTGATGCCTGGCCTTGGGGCGGCGATCCGCAGCGAGAAGCAGGTTGACGAAGCCGTCACCGCGCTGGCGCCGCATCCCGAACTGCTCGAGCCCTTCCTCAAGGGCTTTTCGGCCAAGGCTAAGCCGGCGGCACTGTCGACCCGGTTGGTCCAGCGCCTGCCGCGCAGCAGCTTTGCCAATCCCGCCGTGCGCCGGCAGGCAATCCGCCTGCTGATCTCGGCCCAGGCGTTCACTCAGGCACGCGGCCTGTGGGGCGCGGGCGCGGCAAGCAGCGGCCTGATCCACAGCCCTGACTTCTCCGATACCAAGGCCCCGCCACCATTCAACTGGGACCTGCGCGCCGATGCGACCGGCGCCGCGGAACGCGATCCCGCCGGCGGTCTGGCGATCGATTATTTCGGCCGGACGCCCGGTCCGCTGGTGTCACAGCTGCTGACGCTGGCCCCCGGCACTTACAAGGCGCGACTCGATTATCGCACGACCGGCGGCACGCCCGGTGCGCTCGGGGTGCAGATGACCTGCGCTGGCAAGGACCTGCGGGTGTTCGACCAACCGCTGACCGGAGCCGCCGGTGTCAGCCAGGCGCTCGTGGTCACCTTCACCGTGCCGCAGGGCTGCCCCGGCCAGCAGCTTGCCATCGCCGGCCGCATGCAGGAAAGCCGCGATTCGCAGCAGGCGCTGGTGCAAAAGCTTGATGTCACCACGGGAGCAGCGAAATGAGCCTTGCGACCCGCGCCAATGCCACCCTGGCCTATCTCGTGCTCGTGCTCCTGCTGGGGGGGGCAAGCGCCGCCAGCCCTGTGGGCAATGTCTTCCTGCAGTTACTTGGCGCGGGGTTGATCGGCTGGGCCCTGCTCGATCGCAGCGCCGAGGGCGGCATGCACACCGGTCTGCGCAAGTTCGGAATCGCGCTTGCCGTGCTGATGGCGGTGCAATTCGTGCCCCTGCCGCCAAGCCTGTGGCAGCACCTGCCCGGGCGCGACACGGTCTATAACGGCTTCGTGCTGATTGGCGCGCCCGCGCCGTGGCTGACGCTGTCGCTGAATCCGTGGCACTCGCTGGCAAGCTTCGCCTGGTGGATTCCCGCCGCTGCGTTGTTCCTGTCGATGCGGACGAGCGGCGCACCGCTCAATCGCCACGTCATCGGCGTCGTGACGGCGGTGGCGGCATTGTCGGTCGTGTTCGGCGGCCTGCAGACGACTGCCGGCGCGTTCTATTTCTATGAAATCACCAATATCGGCGAAGGTCCGGGCTTCTTCTCGAACAGCAATCATCAGGGCAGCTTCCTGCTTTGCGCGCTGGCGCTGTGGGGCTGCTGGGCCATCGGCGAAATGCGCGGAGGTGCCCTTGGGGGCAAGGCGCTCGAAACCTCGCGCGCGCTCCATTCGGGGGTCGCGCTGCTGCTCGTGGTCGGCGTCGTGGTGTCGGGTTCGCTGGCCTGCCAGCTTCTGCTGATCCCGGTGCTTGCCTCGCTGGCGCTGGTGCTGAGGCCGGACCTGCGCGTGCCGTTGATCCTCGTTCTGTTCGGCGGTCTGCTGGTGCTAGGCGGCATCGGGGCCTTCCTGCTCTACGGTCCGGCGGAAAACGACCTGCTGGTCAAAGGCACGGTTCCCGGCATAAGCCGTCAGGAATTCCTCGTCACGGGTCTCAAGATCCTTGGCGATTTCGCTCCGTTCGGCAGCGGCAGCGGCACCTTTGTCGAACTGTACCGCTGGTATGAAGACCCGGCGCAGGTCAGCACCACTTTCGTGAACCACGCACACGACGACCTGCTTGAACTGCTGATCGAGACCGGCGTTTTCGGCCTTGCCGCGCTAGCGCTGTTCCTGATCTGGTTCTTGCCCCGCGCTTGGAACTTGTGGGCCGGTCCGCGTCGGAATGTCGTGCCGCTGGCTGCCAGCATGATCATCACCACCGAGCTGCTGCACAGCCTGGTCGACTATCCGCTGCGCACCGCGGCGATGAGCAGCATTGCGGCAATCGCCTGCGTGCTGATGGTCCGTCCGGCCGATCCGGCGCGCAGCCGCTCACGCCGGGGCCACCGCCCGCGCACGGGCGAATCCTCGCTCGAGATGATGCAGATCTGACGGCTTTGACCGGGTGCGCCGTCAAGCAGCGCCCGGTTTTAGGCCTCAGATCAGACCAGAGCGATGTCGGGTGCGTCTTCGCGCTTCATTCCGATGACATTGTAGCCGGCGTCGACATGGTGAATCTCGCCGGTCACGCCCGATGCGAGGTCCGACAGCAGGTAGAGGCCCGCCCCGCCGACATCCTCGATCGTCACGTTGCGTCCCAGTGGCGCGTTGAATTCGTTCCACTTGAGGATCAGGTTGAAATCGCCAATCCCGGAAGCCGCCAGCGTGCGGATCGGCCCGGCCGAGATCGCGTTGACGCGGATATTGTCACGGCCAAGGTCGGCGGCGAGATACTTGACGCTGGTTTCCAGCGCGGACTTGGCAACGCCCATGACGTTGTAGTGCGGCACGACCTTTTCGGCGCCGTAATAGGTCAGCGTCAGTATCGATCCGCCATCCGTCATCATCGCCGCAGCGCGCTGGGTCACGGCGGTGAAGCTGTAGACCGAGATGTTCATCGTGTTCAGGAAGTTGTCGAGGCTGGTGTCCGAATAGCGTCCGCGCAGCTCGTTCTTGTCCGACGCACCGATGGCATGAACCACGAAGTCGATCGTCGGCCAGCGCGCGGCGAGCGTCGCAAAGGCGCTGTCAAGCTGTGCCATGTCACCAACGTCGCATTCGAACACGAAATCACTGCCCAGCTGTTCGGCGAGTGGCCGGCAGCGCTTTTCGATTGCAGCATTGGGGTAGGTAAAGGCCAACTCTGCGCCGTGTTCGCGCAGCTTCTGGGCAATCCCCCAGGCCAGCGACTTGTCATTCGCCAGGCCCATGATCAGCCCGCGTTTGCCTTGCATCAATCCGCTCATGTTTGGCCTTCCCCGCCTTCGCTCTGCTTTCGGCGCCACCCGGGTGAGGACTTGCGCTCGATTAGGTTCCGTTCTTCCGGACTTTCGGCCAATGCGGCGTTGAGTTCGGCTCCAACGACGAGTCCTAGGCCAACAAGCCAGAAAAAGAAAAGGGCGATCATGATCCCGGCAAGGCTGCCATAGGTCAGATCGTAGTGGAAAAGCGACCGAAGGACCCACGGCAGCATGATCGATACACCCGTCCACCACAGCGTGACGAACAGCGCGCCCGGCCATTTCGGAAAGCGGCTGCCGCGATAATGCGACGGTGTCAGCCAGACGAAGATCAGGAACAGCGAGGCATAGAGCACCAGCCCCGGCACGATCCGGCCCAGCGCTATGTCGGTCAGAAGGCTGGAAGCGCGGGGGAACCAGGTTTCGACGATCTGCGCCGCCGCGCCCAGCGCCACCTGCGCCAGCAGCGAGAACATCAGCGCGATCACCGCCGCCATGATGATCGCGGTCGAAATCAGCCGGTATCGCCAGAAGGCCTGCGTTGCCTCGGTGCCATAGGCGCGGCGCAGCACGTCGCGGATGGTCTCGACCAGGCTGCCCACGGTCCAAAGGCCGACAAGGCCGCCGATCCACAGCAGCGATCCGTGGCGCAGCTCGATCACGTCATAGGCCACCGGCGCAAGGCTGTGGGCGACGACGGGCGGCAGGCCGGCGAGAAAGGCGCTGACCGAAGCGATGCGCTCGTCAGGCTCGCCGATGGCGGAATAGACGGCGGTGACGGTTATGAAGAAAGGGAACAGCGCAACGATGGTCGTATAGGCAAGGTTGCCGGCATGGATGAAGCCGTCGTTCCACGCTCCGGTCCAGACGCGGGTGAACACGCGGTGCAGGCGCGATCCCTTGCCGAATTGCTGGTCGATCCTACCGGCGAGCTCGTCGCGCCAGTGTTCCGCGCGCAGGCGGCGTGCTTCCGGCGAAAGGTCGGGAACGTGCGCAGGCAAGCCCGGTTCGTCGACCTCGTGTTCTTCCACCTGTCAGACGCCCAGCACTTTAGACACCAAGCCGCCCGCGCGGATTGCGCGTGTCGCGCCAGCCATCGAGGCGGCGCTTCAGCTCTTCGTCATCGCCGGGCAGTTCGATCTCCAACGTGACGAGCTGGTCGCCGTTGGTGCCGTCCTTCTTTGACATGCCCTTGCCTTTGAGCCGCAGCACCTTGCCTGAACTTGAACCCGGAGCGACGGTCAGCATTACTGCGCCATCGGCTGTGGGCACCTTGACCTTGGCGCCGTTGACCGCCTCATCCAGCGTGATCGGCAGGTCGAGCCGCAAGTTGTCGCCGTCGCGCTTGAACCAAGGGTGGCTGTCGATGACGATGGTGACGATGGCATCGCCGTTGCCCCCCGCGCCAGGTTCGCCCTTGCCGGCGAGGCGCATCTGGGTGCCGTCCTCGACCCCGGCGGGCAGCTTGAGGTCGATGGTCTTGCCATCGGACAGCGTGATGCGCTGGGCCGCGCGGGTGGCGGCATCAGTCAGGCTGACTTTCAATCGGTAACTGACATTGGCCCCTTTGGCCGGAGGACGCCGCGCGCCGCCGCCAAAGCCGCCGCCGGGCCTGCCGCCGCCACGGCTTCCGCCGCCGCCGAACAGGCCGTCGAACAGGTCGGACAAGTCGATGCCATCCGCGCCGCCGCCGGAAAATCCGCCGCCGCCAAATGGATTACCGCCGCCGCCACCGCCGCCATAGCCCCCGCCCATTCCCGCGAACGGGTTGGCGGGATTGCCGTCGCCATCGATCTCGCCCCGGTCGAACTGCGCGCGCTTGGTGGCGTCGGACAGCAGGTCATAGGCGTTGGTCACCTCGCTGAAGCGCTCGGCCGCCTTGGGATTGTCGGTATTACGGTCGGGGTGAAGTTCCTTGGCCAGCTTGCGGTATGCGGACTTGATGTCCTTCTCGCTCGCATTGCGTGCCACGCCTAGGATCGCGTAAGGGTCTGCCATAAGCCCCTAGCTAGGGTGAGGCGGGCCATCCGGCAAGCCACCGTGAAATCAGCTGAAGGCAAACCCAATGTCGAACGAAGCCGATGCGATCGTCAGCGAGGACCCTTTCGCCCTGTTCGACGAATGGTTCGCGCTGGCCGTCAAGAAGGAACTCAACGATCCCGAAGCGGTTGCAGTGGCCACGGCAACGCCCAGTGCCGCGCCTTCTGTGCGCATGGTGCTGATGAAGGAACGCGATTCGACCGGCTTTTTGTTCTATACCAATGCGCAGAGCCGCAAGGGGTGCGAACTGCTGGCGAATCCGCAGGGGGCCATGCTCTTCCACTGGAAGTCGCTGCGCCGCCAGATCCGTATCGAAGGAGCGATCGAACAAGTGAGCGACGAGCAGGCAGATGCCTATTTCGCCAGCCGCGCGCGCGATTCGCAGATCGGCGCACTGGCCAGCGACCAATCACGCCCGCTACCTTCGCGCGCCACGTTTCTGGGCCGGATTGCCAAGATCGGCGCGAAGTATCTTGGGCGCGAGATTCCCCGTCCGGCGCACTGGACCGGTTTCCGGCTGGTGCCGCACGCCATGGAATTCTGGATGGACCGTCCCTTCCGCCTGCACGAACGCCGCCACTTCGTCCGCAATCCGGCGAATGGCGCCTGGACCAGCGAGCTGCTTTACCCATGACCACGCCTGATAATTCCGCTGCGCTCAACCGCAGCGCCGCCTTCGCCTCGATCACCGTCGCGCTGCTGCTGGTCGGGCTGAAGGCCTGGGCGGCATGGTCGACCGGGTCGACTGCGATGCTCGGCAGCCTTGCTGATACCGTGCTGGACCTGATCGCCTCGGTGGCAACGCTTGCCGGGGTCTGGGTCGCGGCCCAGCCGGCGGACAAGCATCACCGCTTCGGCCACGGCAAGGCCGAGGCTCTGGCCGCGCTGTTCCAGATCGTGCTGATCTCGATCTCGGCGCTGACCCTCGCTTTCCGGGCCATCGAACAGTTCTTCGCCGGCGCGCGCACCGAAGCGGCCGGAGATGGCATCCTCGTCTCGGTGATCGCCATGGCGGCCACGCTCGGCTTGCTTGCCTGGCAGCGCCACGTGATCCGCAAGACCAACAGCCTCGCGATCAGCACCGACCATGTCCATTACCAGTCCGACCTGCTGCTCAACCTCGCGGTGATAGGTGCGCTGGCGCTGGACCAGTATGCCGGCATTTCCGGTTCGGACCCCTTGTTCGGCCTCGCCATCGCGCTGTGGCTCGGCTGGGGGGCATGGCGCGCCTCACAGGAAGCGATCACTCAGCTGATGGACCGCGAATGGCCCGAGGATAAGCGCAAGCGGTTCATCCAGGTCATGGCCCGTCACCCCGAATTGCGCGGCGTGCATGACCTGCGCACGCGCACGTCGGGCAATCAGGATTTCGTCCAGTTCCACGTCTGGGTCGATCCGGACATGACCATCCAGCAGGCCCACCGCGTGATGGACGAGATCGAGATCAAGCTGCTCGCCGAATTTCCCGGCGTGGAAATCCTGATCCATCCCGATCCTGAAGGCCATGTCGATACGGGCATCGGCGCGAAGGACCTCATGCCTCCGGTGGGCGCCTGACGCTTTATTCCTTCGGGAACAGCGCCATGATCCGGGCGAGGTGATCGCGCACCGCCTTGCGCTCCTGTTCGCTGCTCTTGCCGAGTCTGACCACGGTGAGCTTCTGGTCTGGTGAGACG
This sequence comes from Novosphingobium aquae, assembly GCF_037572715.1. Classification (NCBI taxonomy): domain Bacteria; kingdom Pseudomonadati; phylum Pseudomonadota; class Alphaproteobacteria; order Sphingomonadales; family Sphingomonadaceae; genus Novosphingobium; species Novosphingobium aquae. The sequence continues at coordinate 267,298 of NZ_JBBHJY010000004.1, forward strand.
ATCACATATTGGCCGAGGTGGCCCAGCGCGGCGAAGACCGATCGCGGAGCGCGGTCGGGAAACAGCGATTCGCGGCCGCTGGGCTGCGGGCGGTTGAGCCAGGTCTGCGCGCCGTAACCGGGGTTGCGCGGGCTGGGGCTGGTCATGAAGTCGATCCAGCCTCGAGGCACGAGTTGCACGCCCTTTGCCGTTCCCCCCGCGCGCAGGAATTCGCCGAAGCGGCCCCAGTCACGCGCCGTGGCGTGGATCAGGCTTGATCCGATCAGCGTGCCTGCCGCGTCGAATTCGGGGAAAGCGCTTGTCATGCCAGTCGGCTCGAACAAACGAGTGCGAAGGTAATCGGCAACGGCGCGCTGGCGCACGCCCGGGTCGGCACTCTGGGTGAGCGCGCGGGTGGCGATGTCCGACAGGATCACGGTTGTCGCTGAAGAATACTCGAACTTGCGGCCGGGTTCGGCCTCGAGCGGCTCGGCCTCGGCCCAGGCGGCCATGTTGTCGCGCCCCTCAAGGAACAGCATCCGCACTTCGCCCGATTCGTAAACCGGATCGCCCGCCTCGGTATGGCGCAGGCCCGAGCGCATCTGCAGCAGCTGACGCAAGGTAATCGCGCCGCGCGGGTCGCCGGGTCGCTGCCAGGCGGCGACCGGGGCGCTGTCATCAAGCCGCAGCCTTCCATCCGAGATCAATTGGCCGATCATCACGCCGGTGATCGTCTTCGACATCGACCAGCCGACCAGCCGCGTGTCTTTCGTATAACCCTCGCCGTAGCGCTCAGCCACGATTCGCCCGCCCGAGAACACCACCAGCGCGCGGGTTTCCCCGGCGGCAGCATCGGTGAACAGCGCATCGACTTCGCGCGCCAGCCGCTCTCGGTTCACGCCGGGCTTCTCGATCACAGCGGAAAGCGCCTGCTCCGTCAGCGGCGGGGGAGGCGGCGGCGCGGCCTCTTTCACAGTGCAAGCCGCGAGGGCTGGCAGCATTGCGATGGTCAGGATAAGGGAGGGCGCACGCGCGGACATCGCGCGCCTCATGCGCAAGAACCGGGTCCGATGGCAACCAAGAAACCGAAAGCCCCGCAGAGTTTACGAGCACGACTCCGGGCAAGACGGCGCTGGCCGTGGCTGGTGCCGGTGGCACTCGCGGCGCTGCTGGTCTGGTTCTGGACGCCGATCAACGGCTATGCCGATGCCGGGGCTTCCTATGGCGCGCGAGTGGCCTGTTCGTGCCGCTATATAGGCGGGCGCAGCCTTGGCGATTGCCGCAAGGATTTTGAGCCCGGCATGGGGTTGGTCATGTTGAGCGAGGACACGGCGGCGAAAAGCGTCACCGCGCGCTTCCCGCTGCTTGCCTCGCAGACCGCGACGTTTCGCGACGGACCGGGCTGCGTTCTGGAGCCGTGGGACGACTGATCATTAGGCAGGGTGTTCAGGAGGCGGGAAGCGCAGCGCTCACCGTGCTGTCGATCCAGCCGCCGCCCAGCACGCGTTCGCCGGCATAGAACACCGCTGCCTGTCCGGGGGCGACGCCATATTCGGGCGCGGCGAAGTGGATGGTGACGGACTCGCCATCGCCAAGTGAACCCTCGATGGTGACGGGCACCGGCTTGGCCAGACTGCGCACCTTGGCTGTGACCGGCCCGGACGGCATTGGTCCGATGCGGTTGGTCTCGACGATCCGCGCCGAAGTCACGGCCAGCAGGCGCTTCGGGCCGACGAGCACGCGTCGCGCGGCGGCATCGATCCCGGTCACGTAAAGCGGCTCGGGCTGGCCGCCGATCTCCAGCCCGCGGCGCTGGCCAACGGTGAAGTGGATCACGCCCTTGTGCGTCCCCAATACCGCGCCAGTTGTCGCATGGACGATCTCGCCGCCGCCCAAGCCTTCGGGGCGGACCCTCTCGACAACCTTGGCATAGTCGCCATCGGGCACGAAGCAGATGTCCTGGCTGTCAGGCTTGGCGGCGTTGCGCAGGCCGAATGTCTCGGCAAGGCGGCGGACTTCGGGTTTGGGCAGGCCGCCCAGAGGGAAGCGCAGGAATTCGAGCTGGGCCTCAGTGGTGCCGTAAAGGAAGTAGGACTGGTCGCGCGCGGGATCAAGCGCCCGGTGGAGTTCCGGTCCGGCGGTGCCTTCTTCCCGGCGGACATAGTGTCCGGTGGCAAGGCAGTCCGCCCCCAGTTCGCGCGCCATGGCGAACAGGTCGGTGAACTTGGGCCCCATGTTGCAGCGGATGCAGGGGATCGGTGTGCGGCCGGCAAGGTAATCGTCAGCGAAACGTTCGACCACCTCTTCGCGGAACTGGCTTTCGTGGTCAAAGACATAGTGTGCAATGCCCAGCCGGTCGGCCACGGCGCGCGCATCGCGAATGTCGTCGCCGGCGCAGCAGGCACCCTTGCGCCCGGTCGCTGCGCCGTAATCATAAAGCTGAAGCGTGACGCCAATGACCTCGGCTCCGCTGGCTGCCGCCATGGCGGCGACCACCGAGCTGTCGACCCCGCCCGACATGGCAACGACAATGCGCCTGCCTGCAAGTGTGCCGGCCAGCGTCCCATCTGTGCCGGCAGTCAGCTGGAACAGGGCAGGCCAATCAAGCTGCGCGGCCTCAAGGTCGGAAAGGGGGGCGTCCATCCTGGCGCCCATACACTTTAAGCCGCGCCACGGCAAAAGCGACGAAGAGTGCACAGGTTCAGACTTGTTAACTAACCTCAAGATGAAATGAAGACGGCGTTTACTCCGTCTTGACCTTGGGCAGTCTAGAAGCCGGCTCATGGAAATGGGATTTGCCCCTTCGAGCCTTGAGGCCGGCAGCGTGCTCCGCGCGGATAACCCGCGTTCCGGGCCGCTTGACTGGCATGCCATCAAGGCGCGTTTCATCGCCGCCCACGCCTTGCGGCGCGAGCTTGCCGATGCAGCAAACGGTGCCTTTTCGGGTGGCAGCTTCACCGGTTCGGGCGCTGATGCACTCGCCGCGCTTAGGGAATTTGCTGCTGCCGTTAACCTTGATGCTTCAGGCAATGGCAAAGGCCTGTCTGCCAATGATGTCCATGTCATCGACACCCCCCACGCCGATGACCGAGGAAAGATATGATTGAGAACCAGGAAATCCGGCCAGCCATGGTCATCGGGCCGCTCGGCGAACCGCTGACGCTCGACTCGCTTCCGCCGCCGTCGACGACCCGCTGGGTCGTACGCCGAAAGGCTGAAGTGGTAGCTGCGGTCAACGGCGGCCTGCTGTCGATCGACGAGGCCTGCGAACGCTATGGTCTGACGCTCGAAGAGTTTGCCGGCTGGCAGCGGGCGGTCGATCGTTCGGGCATGCAGGGCCTGCGGGTGACCCGCATCCAGCATTACCGCGAACTTTACGAGCGCCAGCTCAAGTACTGATCCGCGCAACCCTTTTGGCTTTCAAACGGCCGGGCCTCGAATGCGAGGTCCGGCCGTCGCCGTTTGGCGACAACTGTTCAGATTCCGCCGTTTGGCAAAAGGATCGAGGCTCCGCCGGTTTGGCGATGCCATCCCGCAACACCCTTTTTCGGTTACAAATCGGTGCATTCTGTCTGATTGCCAGACGGTTGGTCGAAGGCTATTCCCCGCTCGTGGATTGATGGCCACCTGCACGCCCTAGCGCGGTTGCGGCAGGTGATATATTGATCTAATACAGCACCCGAACTCCGGGAGGCGGCATGCTTCCGCCATTTGCAGAATTAAGGCGCGTTTTTGATGGATTACGATTCGAGGACCGATGCTGCCCTGGCAGGGACCGATCTGGCGGCTGATTCCGTGCTGACTGATGCCGAAGAGGATCGGCAGTCCCGTCGCCGCACCATTCTGATCATCCTTGGCGCCATCGTCGCGCTGATCGCCGTGTTCTTCGCTCTCCACGGATTCGGCGCGAAGGAAGAAGAAAAGAAGGACCAGGCCCCGCGCGTGACTGTCGTCGCCCCGGGTGCAGCCACGGTTGAAGGCTCGATCAACGTCAACGGATCGCTGGGCGCGCGACGCGAAATGCCGGTTGGCGTTGTTGGCGAAGGCGGCCAGGTCCGCTCTGTGCTGGTCGAAGCCGGCGACTGGGTCAGTGCCGGGCAAGTTCTCGCCGTGATCGATCGATCGGTTCAGACGCAGCAGCAGGCCGGACAGGGCGCACAGATCCAGGTTTCCGAAGCCGATGCGCGGCTGGCCCAGGCCAATCTCGAACGCGCACTCAAGCTCGTCGACCGCGGCTTTATCTCGAAGGCCGATGTCGACCGGCTGACCGCAACCCGCGATGCCGCCAATGCCCGCGTCCGCGTGGCCCGCGCAACCTATGGCCAGATCGGCGCGCAGATCGCCCGGCTCAATATCGTCGCTCCGGCGGCAGGCCTGATCCTTGAGCGCAAGATCGAGCCCGGCCAGGTGGTCGGCGGCGGCAGCGGCGTGCTGTTCCGCATCGCCAAGGGCGGCGAAATGGAATTACGCGCTCAGGTCGGCGAAGTCGATCTTGCGAAGATTACCGCTGGCGTCACGGCAGAGGTCACGCCGGTTGGCGGAGCGAAGAAGTTTACCGGCCAGGTCTGGCAGGTGTCGCCGGTCATCGATCCCGCTTCGCGTCAGGGCTTTGCCCGCATCGCGCTGGCCTATGCGCCCGAACTGCGCCCCGGCGGCTTCGCTGCCGCCGTGATCAAGGCCGGTTCGATGGTCGCGCCGCTGCTGCCCGATTCGGCCGTGCTGTCCGACAATCAGGGCAGCTACGTCTACATCGTCGGCAAGAACAACAAGATCGAGCGCCGCAACGTGAAGATCGGGCTTGTCACCGACAAGGGCATTGCCATCGCCGCCGGTCTTGCCGGTAGCGAACGCGTGGTGCTGCGCGCCGGCGGGTTCCTTTCGCCGGGCGAGACGATCCAGCCGATCGTCGGCAAACTCTGATCCGCGAAGGACGCTGACGCGATGGATTTCCGCAACATCTCGGCCTGGTCGATCCGCAACCCGGTGGTGCCGATCATCCTGTTCGTCGGCCTGATGCTGCTCGGCATTTCGTCGTTCATGCAGATGAAGATCAACGATATGCCGGACATCGAGCTGCCGGCGGTGATGGTCTCTATCAGCCAGCCCGGCGCTGCGCCTTCGGAAATCGAAACGCAGATCACGCAAAAGATCGAAGCCGGCGTCCGGTCGATCAAGGGCGTAGACACGATCAGCTCGACTGCCTCCGAAGGCAGCAGCAACACGATGATCATGTTCCAGGTCGGCGTCGATGTGAACGAGGCCGTGAACGACGTGCGTAACGCGGTCGATCAGACGCGCGGCGAGCTGCCCGATGGCATCATGGAACCGCGGGTGATGAAGCTGGAAGCCAATGGCGGCGGTGAAATCGCCGGCTGGTCGGTTTCGGCCGAGGACATGACGCTGGAACAGCTGTCGTGGTTCGTCGACGACGTTGTATCAAAACGCCTGCTGGCAATTCCGGGCATGGCCCAGGTCGATCGCGGCGGCGGCGTGAACCGGGAAATCCGTGTGACCCTCGATCCCGCGCGGATGCAGTCGCTCGGCATTTCGGCAACCCAGGTCAACAGTGCGCTGCGCGCGCTCAACGTCAATGCGGCGGGCGGCAAGGCGGAAATCGCCGGTTCGCGCCAGTCGGTCCGCGTGATCGGCAATGCCAAGACGGCCTTCGAGCTGTCGCAGACCGACGTTCCGCTGGGCGGCGGCCGTACGGTCAAGCTGGCCGATTTCGCCGATGTGCGCGATTCCTATGCGGAAATGACCTCGATCGGCAAGGTCCGTGGCAAGTCGGCGGTGACCTTCGAAATCACCCGCGCCAAGGGTGCCTCGGACGTCGCCGTGTTTGACGAAACGCTGAAAGAAATCGAAAAGCTCGAAAAGGAAAACCCGGGCATCAAGTTCTCGAAGCTGTTTTCTTCGGTCGAATATACCCGCGGCCAGTATGACAGCTCGATTGCGGCCATGGTTGAAGGCGCGATCCTTGCGGTTATCGTCGTGTTCTTCTTCCTGCGCGATTGGCGCGCGACGGTCATTTCCGCCATCGCCATCCCGCTCTCGGCCATCCCGACCTTCTGGTTCCTCTACGCCTGGTTCGGCTTCTCGCTGAACAGCCTGTCGCTGCTCGCGCTTGGCCTTGTGGCCGGCGTTCTGGTGGATGACGCCATCGTCGAGATCGAGAATATCGTCAGACACATGCGCATGGGCAAAAGCGCCTATCAGGCATCGATCGACGCGGCGGATGAAATCGGCCTTGCGGTTGTCGCCACCACCTTCTCAATCGTCGCGGTGTTCCTGCCAGTGGGCCTGATGGGCGGCATTCCCGGCCAGTTCTTCAAGAGCTTCGGCCTGACCGTCGTTACCTCGGTGCTGCTGTCGCTGGCTGTCGCGCGCATGATCACGCCGATGGTCGCAGCCTATTTCCTGCAATCGCACGGCATTGCCGAACATGGCGGTGGCAAGTGGATGGACCGCTACATGAACCTGCTGCGCTGGACGCTGGACGACCGCAAGGCGAAGGCGATGCGCGCGCAGGTTGAAAAGCAGCCCTCACGCTGGTTCTATTACCTGCCGTGGTTGGTGGCGGTACTACTGGTGGTCGGCTCCTATGTTGCCGGCATGATGATTCCGGGCCAGTTCGTCGCCCAGTCGAAGCTGCTCACCGCCGTATTCCCCGCCTGGTTCGTGCTGATCATCGGCATGCTGGTCGGCGCCGTTGTGGCCGTGGTGGTCTACCGGCTGCTGCGCGTGGTCATGCGCTTCACCGGCAGCAGTTTTGCCGCGTGGTATCGCACGATGGACGACCGTTTCATCGCCCGGCTGCACGATCACCGCGTGTGGATGCTCGGCGTTGGCCTCTCCGCGCTGGTGCTCACTGCCGGACTCTTCGCTTCGGTGCCGGCGCAGTTCTTTCCGAACACCAACAGCGACTTCAGCGTGATCGGCATCGAAATGGTGCCGGGGACCACTCTGGCCCAGACCGAAGCGGTGACCGACAAGGTGACCAAGATCGTCGAGGCGGATCCCAACGTCGCCTCTGCCTTTGAACGCGCGCGCGAAGGCAATGGCCGTATCTTCATCAATCTGAAGCGGGATCGCGAAGCCACCAGCCAGGAATTCGAACGCCGGCTGACCCCGATCCTTCAGGACATTCCGGACGCCCGCGTGACCTTCCAGGACATGAGCGGCCCGGGCGGCGGCGGCGGCGGGCCGAGCCGGCCGATCTCGATCATGCTGTCGGGCAGCAATACCGAAGAGCTCGAACGCGCAGCCGCTCAGGTGGTCGAAGAAATGAAGAGCGTTCCGGGCGTCGTCGCTCCGCGCATCGCGGCGGACATGCGGCGGCCCGAGGTGATCATCAAGCCCAACCTAGATCTCGCGGCCAGCCTTGGCGTGAGCACGAGCGCGCTCAGCCAGGCGATCCGTATCGCGACAATCGGCGATATCGATCAGAACGCGGCGAAGTTCTCGCTGACCGAACGGCAGGTGCCGATCCGCGTCCGCCTGTCGGAAGACGCGCGCCGAAACCTCTCGTCGATCCAGAATCTGCCCGTTCCAACATCCAGCGGCGGATCAGTGCCGCTTTCGTCGATTGCCCAGATTTCGCTGGGTTCGGGCCCGGTTTCGATCCAGCGTTACAACCAGAACCGCCGTGTCTTCGTCGGTGCCGATCTGGCCGAAGGCGTGGCCAAGGGCACGGCCATGGCCGCGATCAAGCAGCTGCCGACGATGAAGAACCTGCCCGCCGGCGTCTCCAACGCGCCGTTCGGTCAGGACCGCTGGCAGGCCGACATGATGGCCTCGTTCGCACAGGCGCTGGTCGCCGGCGTGTTCCTCGTCTTCGCAGTGCTGGTCCTGCTCTACCACCGTTTCGTATCGCCGCTGGTCAACATGGCCTCGCTGTTTCTCGCCCCGCTGGGCGGCATGATCGCGCTGCTGCTGACCGGTAACGTCCTCTCGCTGCCGGTGTTCATCGGCATCCTCATGCTGTTCGGCATCGTCGCCAAGAACTCGATCCTGCTGATCGATTTCGCGATCGAGGAAATGCAGAAGGGGGCGGACAAGTTCACCGCCATTGTCGAGGCTGGACACAAGCGTGCCCAGCCGATCATCATGACCACCGTCGCCATGACCGCCGGCATGGTGCCCACCGCCGTGTCGCTTTCGGGTGACGGTGCCTGGCGCGCGCCGATGGGCGTGGTCGTGATCGGCGGCCTGATCCTGTCGACCATGCTCACGCTGGTGATCGTGCCTGCTGGCTTCAGCCTCGCCGATGGTTTCGAAAAGCGGGTCGGCCCGGCGCTGCGCAAGAAGTTCCTGACCTACACGCCCGAGGACGCCCAGCGCGCCAATTACCCGGCGGCCGTGGAAGACCTGCCGCCGAAAGCCCTCGCTGCCGAGTGACGGGCGCACTTGCCCCGCAGCAGCGCGGAAGCGCTGACAGGGCCCGGCGGATGCGGCTGGTCGCTACCGGCCTGCTTGTCGCCATGGCAGGCCTGTTCCTGCTCGCGCGCAGCCAGATCGGGGCGCAAGCCGCATGGCCGCATCCCGCGTGGCACTGGGTGCTGGCCTTCAGCGAGGCGGCGATGGTCGGCGGGCTGGCGGACTGGTTCGCCGTCACCGCGCTGTTCCGACATCCGCTCGGGATTCCCATTCCGCACACCGCGATCATCCCGGAAAACAAGGACCGCATCGCTGACACCATGGCGGGTTTCCTGCGCGACAATTTCCTCACGCCGCAAGTCGTCGCCCGCCGGATGAGCGGGGTGAACATTGCGGAGGCCGCCGGCAACTGGCTCTCCGCCCCCGATGGCGCCGCCGGCAGCCGGGTGCGCGCAGGTGCGGCGGAACTGCTCGCACAGGTGCTCGAATCGCTCGATCCCGAACGGCTGGGCAATCAGGTGCGTGGCGGTCTGGTGAGGCAACTGGGCAAGCTGGAAGTCGCGCCGCTGCTTGGCGGGCTGGCCGAAACCGCGATTGCCGACCGCAAGCATCTGCCGATCATCGATTCGCTGGTGCGCTGGGCCGGGCTGACGCTCGAAGATAACGAACCGCTGGTGCGCGACATGATCCACCGCCGCGCCAATGCCGTGCTGCGCTGGACCGGGCTGGACGAAAAGCTGGCCAATTCGGTGATCGACGGCATCTACAAGATGCTCGCCGAAGTCGTGGTCGACCCGAAGCACCCCTTGCGCGGCAAGATCGAGGAAGGCCTCGCCACGCTGGCGCATGACCTGCGCCACGATCCGGCGATGCGGGCGCGGGTGGAAGGCTTCAAGGACGAAGTGCTCGCCAATCCCGCGCTCGCCGCTTGGTGGCAGGGCGTGTGGGAACGGCTGCGCACCGGCACCATCGCGCGGCTGCGCTCGCCCGATCCGGCGATGGGTGGCCAGCTGGCCGAAGCACTTGGCGAGCTTGGCCAGCACCTGCGCGACGATCCCGCGCTGCAGGCCCAGATCAACCGCTTCGCCCGCCGCACCATGGTGGGCATCGCCGCGCGTTATGGCGGCCAGATCGTCCGGCTCGTCTCGGAAACGGTAAAGCGCTGGGACGCGCAAACCGTGACCGACCGCATCGAAAGCGCGGTGGGCCGCGACCTGCAATTCATCCGTATCAACGGCACATTGGTCGGCGGCCTCGTCGGTGTCCTGCTGCACGCGGCGAACGGGTTGCTATAGTGGTTCGGCCCGCCTTGCGCCCGTTCCTCACGACCGAGCGATTCGACCTGTGGCAGCCGCAGGCTGGCGATCAGCACGATCTATACGCGCTCACCCTCGATGACGAGACACGGCGCTTCCTCGGCTCGTTTACACCGACCCAGATGGATTCGTTCAACCGGCTGCTGCGCAACGCCGGCTCATGGACGCTCTACGGCTACGGCGTCTTCATGGTCCGCCCGCGAGGGGAGCAGCGCATCATCGCCACCTGCGGCGTCTTCCGTAGCCACCGAGGCTTCGGACCGGACAAAGGCATGGACGACGTCGCCGAGGCCGGCTGGATCGTCCACAAGGACTTCTGGGGCCAAGGCGTAGCCAGCGAAGTCATGCGCGCCGCGCTCGACTGGTTCGACGCGGTTCACGGCCGCCAGCGGATCGCCTGTATGATCGAGGAAGCCCACGCCGCGTCTGATGCCATCGCGCGCAAGCTTGGGTTCGTGGAGTTTGGCCGGCATGAGAGTGACGATGGGGCGGCGCTGCGGTTGTATGAGCGCCGATGAAAAAGCCCCGGAGGTTTCCCTCCGGGGCTTTCGCATTTCGTCGGGCGGAACCACTCAAAGCTTGGCTGTCAGTTCCGGCACCACGTTGAACAGGTCGCCCACCAGGCCGATGTCGGCGACCTGGAAGATCGGGGCGTCCTCGTCCTTGTTGATGGCGATGATCGTCTTGGAGTCCTTCATGCCGGCGAGGTGCTGGATCGCGCCCGAGATGCCGATGGCGATGTAGACTTCGGGGGCGACGATCTTGCCGGTCTGGCCGACCTGATAGTCGTTCGGCACATAGCCCGCGTCGACTGCGGCGCGCGATGCGCCGACTGCCGCGCCGAGCTTGTCGGCGAGCGGGAAGATCGTGGCTTCGAAGGTCGGCCCGTCCTTCAGAGCGCGGCCGCCCGAGACGATGATCTTGGCGCTGGTCAGTTCGGGACGCTCGCTCTTGGCGATTTCGGCGCCGACGAAGCTGGAGAGGCCGGCATCGCCTGCACCCGACACGGCTTCAACGCTGCCCGATCCGCCCGAGGTTTCCGCCTTGGCGAAAGCCGTGCCGCGCACGGTGATCACCAGCTTGGCGTCCGAGCTTTCGACCGTGGCGATGGCGTTGCCGGCGTAAGTGGGCCGGGTGAAGGTCTTGGGGCCTTCGACCGAGAGGATGTCCGAGACCTGCATGACATCGAGCAGCGCCGCGACGCGCGGGGCGATGTTCTTGCCGTGGCTGGTGGCCGGCGCAACGAAAGCGTCGTGGTGACCCATGAGGCCCGCGATCAGCGGCGCGACGTTTTCCGCCAGCGCGTCCTTGTAGGCAGCGTTGTCGGCGAGGTGGACCTTGCCCACGCCGGCGATCTTCGCGGCTTCATCGGCAACAGCGGCGCAGCCCGCACCGGCGACCAGCAGGTGGACTTCGCCAAGCTGCGAGGCAGCGGTGACGGCGGCGAGGGTGGCGTCCTTGACGCTAGCGTTGTCGTGTTCGACCCAGACGAGCGTCTTCATCATGCGACTCCCATTTCCTTGAGCTTGGCAACCAGCGCGTCAACATCGGCAACCTTGATGCCGGCGCTGCGGACCGGCGGTTCGGCAACCTTCAGTGTCTTGAGACGCGGGGCGGTGTCGACGCCGTAGTCAGCCGGGGTCTTGGCGCTAAGCGGCTTCGACTTGGCCTTCATGATGTTGGGCAGCGAGGCATAGCGCGGCTCGTTGAGGCGGAGATCGGTGGTGACGATCGCCGGCATGGCGAGCTTCACCGTTTCCAGACCGCCATCAACTTCGCGGGTGACGGTGACGCTGTCACCTTCGACCGTAACGGCGCTGGCGAAAGTGCCCTGCGGACGGCCCATCAGCGCGGCGAGCATCTGGCCGACCTGGTTCGAATCGTCATCGATCGCCTGCTTGCCGAGGATCACCAGACCCGGGGTTTCCTCATCGGCAATCGCCTTGAGGATCTTGGCCACGGCGAGCGGTTCGACTTCATCGTCGGTCTGGACGAGGATCGCGCGGTCGGCGCCCATGGCGAGCGCGGTGCGCAGCGTTTCCTGCGCCTTGGCCGGGCCGACGGAAACGGCGACGATCTCGGTCGCCACGCCCTTTTCCTTCAGACGGATGGCTTCCTCGACGGCGATTTCGTCAAAGGGGTTCATCGACATCTTGACGTTGGCCAGATCGACACCCGTACCGTCCGCCTTGACGCGCGGCTTCACGTTGTAGTCGATCACCCGCTTTACCGGGACGATGATCTTCATGCCTGTGGTCCTTCCTCGATGGGAATTTAGTCGCTCGATTAAACTGTCGATTCGCCCTTTGCCGCAGACGCGAAAAACGTCAAGCCCCTCACGGGCGCGCTGTCACGATGTGACGGCGCGCCCGGGCGGATTCAGGCGACCTTCTTCACTTCGGCAACGATCTTGCGGGCGGCATCGCCCAGATCGCTGGCCGAGACGATCGGCAGGCCGGAATTCTCGAGGATGTCCTTGCCGAGATCGACATTGGTGCCTTCCAGACGGACGACCAGCGGAACCGAGAGGTTCACTTCCTTCGCCGCGGCAACGATGCCCTCAGCGATGGTGTCGCACTTCATGATGCCGCCAAAGATGTTGACAAGGATGCCCTTCACGGCCGGATCGGCGAGGATGATCTTGAACGCCGCGGTGACCTTTTCGGTCGTCGCGCCGCCGCCAACGTCAAGGAAGTTGGCCGGGAACATGCCGTTCAGCTTGATGATGTCCATCGTCGCCATGGCGAGGCCGGCGCCGTTGACCATGCAGCCGATGTCGCCATCGAGCTTGATATAGGCGAGGTCGTACTTGCTGGCTTCGATTTCCGCCGGATCTTCCTCGGTCTCGTCGCGCAGCGCGACGACGTCGGGGTGGCGGTAGAGTGCGTTCGAATCGAAGCTCATCTTGGTATCGAGCACCAGCAGCTTGCCATCCGATTCGGCGAGCGGGTTGATTTCGATCATCTCGCAGTCGAGCGCCATGAAGGCGTCGTAAAGCTGCTTGCCGAGCACCTGCGCCTGCTTGTTGAGGTCGCCCTTGAGCTTGAGGCCGAAGGCCAGCGCGCGGCCGTGGTGCGGCATGAAGCCTTCCGCCGGGTCGATGGTGATCGTGGCGATCTTCTCAGGGGAATCATGGGCAACGTCCTCGATGGACATGCCGCCTTCGGTCGAGGCGATCATCGCGACGCGGCCCGAAGTGCGGTCGACCAGCATCGACAGGTAATATTCCTTGCCGATGTCGACGCCGTCGGTGATCAGCAGGCGATTGACCTGCTTGCCGGCGTCGCCGGTCTGGATCGTCACCAGCGTGTTGCCGAGCATGTCCTTGGCGTGCGCCTCGACTTCCTCAAGCGTCTTGGCGAGGCGGACGCCGCCCTTGGCGCCTTCCGGCAGTTCCTTGAACGTGCCCTTGCCGCGCCCGCCGGCGTGGATCTGCGATTTCACGACATAAAGCGGCCCGGGGAGCTGCTTGGCGGCGGCAACAGCCTCATCCACGCTGAGGGCGGGGATGCCCTTGGGGATGGCGATGCCGAACTTGGCGAGGAGTTCCTTGGCCTGATACTCGTGAATGTTCATGCGCGGGCTCTTTTCCGGGTTATGGAGACGGTCAGACGAATTGTGCGCTGCCGCATAGGACGCAACGGCAGGGTTGAAAAGGGCCTGAAACGGGCTCTAGGGTGGAAATATGAACGCCAGTTGCGAGTCATTCTTAACTAGACGCCTAATTACCCCGGCGAAGCCCCGATGATCGACCGCGCGCGACTCGAATCGATCGTCCGCGAAGCGGGACGCATGGCCTATGATACCTGGCCCGGCGGTGGCCATGCGCTCGAGGTATGGGAGAAGTCGCCGAACAATCCGGTCTGCGCCGCCGACATCGCGGTCGACAATTTCCTCAAACGCGAACTGGGGGCGTTGTTGCCTTCGGCAGGATGGCTTTCGGAGGAAACCACCGACGCGCCGGACCGGCTGGGCCATGATGGCCTTGGCGCCGGCCTCGCCTGGCTGGTCGATCCGATCGACGGCACGCGCGATTTCATCCACGGGCGGCCTGGCTGGGCGGTATCGGTCGCGCTGGTCAGTTCGGGCCGGCCCCTGTTCGGCATGCTGCACGCTCCGGCGCGCGGCGAGTTCTGGTATGCCGAAGCCGGGCGGGGCGCGTGGCGCAATGGCGAACCACTGGTCGCGAGCAGTCGCACAGCACTTCCCGGCGCGCGGGTGCCGGTCGATCACTTGCCGCCAGTCGATGCCGACCTGACCAAGGTAGACAAGCCCAACTCGATCGCGCTGCGTATCGCCATGGTCGCTGCTGACGAGGCTGACCTGTTGGCCACGCTGCGGTGGGGTTGGGAGTGGGACATCGCCGCCGCCGCGCTGATCGCGCGCGAGGCCGGGGCGGCGGTGACCGATGCCTTTGGCGGACCGCTCAATTACAATAAGCGCGATCCGCGCGCCTTCGGTGTGCTGGTCACCGCGCCTGCCATTCACGCGGCTGCAGTTGATCGTCTGGCGGACCGCGCACGCGAACTGGCAGCACGCTGAATTCCCTGCTAGAGACTCGCCCGTGACACCTTATCCCTGGTCAGATGTGGCCGTTCTTGTCGGCCTGATCATCATCAACGGCCTGTTCTCGATGAGCGAACTGGCAATCGTCTCGGCGCGTCCGGCGCGGCTCAAGGTCGCTGCCGAAAAGGGCAAGGCGGGCGCGAAGGTGGCGCTGCACCTTGCCAGCGATCCGGGCAAGTTCCTCTCCACGGTGCAGATCGGCATCACGCTGGTCAGCATTTTTGCCGGTGCCTATTCGGGTGCCAGCCTTGGCGGACCGACGGCAGAGCGGTTCTCGGCCTGGGGTATGCCGGGACAATATTCTGACGATGTAGGTTTTGCCGCGGTCATCGCGCTGACCACTTATCTCAGCCTCGTCATCGGCGAACTGGTGCCCAAACAGGTGGCGCTGCGCCATGCGGAGACCATCGCCATCCTTGCCGCTCTGCCGATGTCCATCGTCGCCAAGGTTGCCGCGCCGCTGGTCTGGTTGCTGGACGTCAGCTCCAGCCTGTTGCTTACCCTGCTGCGCGTGAAGCGTTCGGGCGAGAACGAGGTGACCGCCGAGGAACTGCACATGATCATTGCCGAGGCGACCAGCTCGGGCGTGATCGAGGAAGACGAACGCGCGATCATGACCGGGATCATGCGGCTGGCGGACCGCCCGGTGCGCGAACTGATGACCCCGCGCAACGAGATCGACACGATCGATCGCCGCGCCTCGGAAGACGACGTTCGCGCCATGCTCAAGTCCTCGCCCCATTCGCTGTGGCCGGTGGTTGACGGCGCGCCTGACGCGGTCTGCGGCGTGGTCAAGGTGCTCGACCTCCAGCGCGCGCTGCTCGCCGGCAAGAAGATCCAGGTCGCGCGGCTGATGCGCAAGGCAGAGATCCTGCCCGACCAGCTTGATGCAATGGACGCGCTCAAGCTGTTGCAGCAGTCGGACGTGTCGATGGCGATGGTCCATGATGAATACGGCCACCTTGAAGGCATCGTCACCCCGGCAGATCTTCTGTCCGCCATCGTCGGCAACTTCGCCAGCCATCAGGATGAAGGCGACGAACCGATGATCGTCATGCGCGAGGACGGCTCGCTGCTGCTGTCAGGCGCACTGCCGGTCGATGCGCTGGGCGCCCGGCTGGGGATCGATATCAGCGAGGACCGCGACTATGCCACGGCGGCGGGCTTTGTGCTCTCGGTGCTGAAGCGCTTGCCGCGCGAGGGCGAGCATTTCCTCGAGCAGGGTTGGCGGATCGAGATCGTCGACATGGACGGCCGGCGCATCGACAAGCTGCTGGCGATCAAGCTGGCCGTGGAAACGCAGGAAGCGTCGTCCCGGGCTTGATCCGGGACTGCAGGCCGCAGCAACGCGCGCTCAGTTCCATGAGGCCACCGGCCCCGGATCAAGCCCGGGACGACGAACCTCTCACCGCCCCAGCAGGTTCCGCGCCTGTCCGGCAATCTGCGCGAGCATGGCGGGCGCGGTGGGTACCGCACCTTGCGCGCGGGTGACCATCGCGCGGAACTGGCGGATGGCGACGGCCTGCGCCCCGGCCCATTGCTCGACCATGGCCGCCGGATCGCAGCCCTTTTTGCCGCAGAGCCGGCGCAGGAAATCGAGCCGCATGTGCTGGAAATCGCGCGCCAGGCCGGCGACGAGCAGGCGCTCCCACGAATCGGTGGGACGCAGGCGGCTGGCGGCCTGTTGGGCCCAGTCGAGCCCGAGCCGTGCGCCAAGGTCCGAAAACGCGCGGGTCAGTACGCCGGTATCGATGGCAAGATCGCGCGCCAGCCGGGCAAGCCCGACCGACCCGTCGAGATCGCTGAGGCGCGCGACCTTCGCCGCTTCGGCATGCGGCACACCGGCCTGCGCCAGATCGGCGAGCATCCGTGCCGACTGCGTCTTGGCTTCGCCGCCGAGCAGCTTGCCGACATCAGCGGACAGGGCGGAAACACCGGGGGCGAGATCGGCGAGCATTTTCGTCGGCTTCACGTCGGTTACCCCGGCGCGCAGCAGGTCAGCCATGTGGCTGCGCAGCGCCGAGCTTGCGCGGCGGAAGGCGATCAGGCGCGCGCCTTCGGGCATCGGGGCAGTCTCGATCGACCGCCACACCGCGTCCATGCCGAATAGGCTCTCGGCGACGAGGAAAGCTGCTGCGACTTGTGCCAATCCGCCGCCTTCTTCCTCGACCAGTTCGAAGGGGTGGATCATGCCGATGCGATTGACCATGCGGTTCGCCAGCTTGGTGGCGATGATCTCGCGCCGCAGCCGGTGGCCAAGAATATCCCTGCGGAATTTAGCCTGCATGGCTTCGGGGAAAGCGGCGACGAGTTTGTCGTCGAGGCCGGGATCGTCGGGCAGGGCGGAATGTTCGAGCGCGTCCTGCAGCGCCAGCTTGGCGCTGGACAGCAGCACGGCCAATTCGGGCCGGGTCAACCCGCGCCCCTCGGCGGCACGGCGCTTGAAGGTGTCGTTATCGGCCAGCCCCTCGGTCTTGCGGTCAAGCCCGCCGCGTTCCTCGAGCATTTCCATCAGTCGCAGGTAGGATCCGGTCGCGCCGGCCCCACCGGCCTCGGCGATGGAAAGCCCCAGCGCCTGCAGTCGGTTGTCCTCAAGCACCAGATGGGCGACGGCGTCTGTCATGGAAGACAGCAGCTTGACGCGGGCAGGTTCGGTGAGGCGCCCGGCGCGCTTGGCCGAGGCGAGGGCGATCTTGATGTTGACCTCGTTGTCCGAGCAATCGACACCGGCCGAATTGTCGATGAAGTCGGTGTTGATCCGCCCGCCCGACAGCGCGAATTCTATGCGGCCCGCCTGGGTGCAGCCAAGGTTCGCGCCTTCGCCGATGACCTTCGCGCCAATGTCGCGCGCGTCGACGCGCAGGCCGTCATTGGCCGGATCGCCGACCGTGGCGTTGTTCTCGGCGCTCGATTTCACATAGGTGCCGATGCCGCCGAACCACATCAGGTCGACGGGGGCCTTGAGGATCGCGGTGATCAGGCTTTCGGGGTCCATCGCCTCGGCATCGGTGCCGAGCATGGCGCGGACCTGCTTGGTGAGCTTGATCTCCTTGGCACTGCGCGGGAAGACGCCGCCGCCCTTGCTGATCAGCTTCTTGTCGTAATCGTCCCACGACGATCGCGGCAGGGCGAACATGCGCGCCCGCTCGGCCCAGCTTTTCGCCGGATCGGGATCGGGATCGAGGAAAATGTGGCGGTGATCGAATGCAGCGACGACCTTGATCGATTTCGACAGCAACATGCCGTTGCCGAAGACGTCGCCCGACATGTCGCCGCAGCCGGCAACCCGCACCGGATCGCTCTGCACGTCGACGCCCATTTCGAGGAAGTGACGGCGGACCGACAGCCAGGCACCCTTGGCGGTGATGCCCATGGCCTTGTGGTCATAGCCCTTCGACCCGCCGCTGGCGAAAGCGTCGTCGAGCCAGAAGTCGGCTTCGTCGGCCAGCGCATTGGCGGTGTCAGAGAAGGTCGCCGTGCCCTTGTCGGCGGCGACGACGAAATAGGGGTCCTCGCCGTCACGGATGACGATGCAGTCCGGATGCGCCACCTTTGCACCGACGATGTTGTCGGTGATCGAAAGAAGCGTGCGGATGAAGAGCTTGTAGCTTTCCTTGCCCTCGGTCAGCCAGCCGTCGCGGTCAAGCGCAGGGTTGGGAAGCTGCTTGGGATAGAAGCCGCCCTTGGCCCCGGTCGGCACGATCACGGCGTTTTTCACGCGCTGCGCCTTCATCAGACCGAGCACTTCCGTGCGGAAATCGTCGCGCCGATCAGACCAGCGCAGCCCGCCGCGGGCCACCGGCCCGGCGCGCAGGTGGATGCCCTCGACCCGGCGCGAATAGACGAAAATCTCGCGCCAGGGCAATGGCTTGGGCAGGCCCGGAACCAAGGCCGAATCGAGCTTGAAGGCCAGCGCCATCTCGCCCGCGGGGACGAAAGCATTCGTCCGCAGCATGGCCAGCACCAGCGCGCGGTAGGCGCGCAGCAGGCGATCGTCGTTGATCGCGGAGACCTTGGCGAGGCCGGACTTGATCGCTTCCTGCGCTGTTTCAGCGGCCTTAGTGCGATCCCCGGCAAAGACCGGATCATGCAGCGCGCGGAACAGCCCCAGCACCGCCAGCGTCACCGCCGGCGCATTCTGCAAGGCATCGACCACGGTCGGAATGCCGAAGTTTAGGCCCGCCTGCCGCAGGTAGCGATACCATGCGCGCAGCCAATTCGCCTCGCGTGCCGACAAACGCAGACCGGCGATCAGGTGATTGAAGCCATCATCCTCGCCCTGGCCATTGAGCACCGATGCCAGGGCATTTTCGATCACCGGGGCATGGCTGAGTACGGAAGCAGCGTCGGAGCCGGCGGGCAGCGCGAGCAGGAAATCGTGGATCGCGCCGAGGTGTTCGCCGCGCTGTTCCAGCGTGGTCGGCACGTCCTCGATCACCCGAAAACCGAAGTTTTCGAGCGCGGGAACGGCGTCTGACAAGGCAATCGCGCCGCTGCGCTGATAGAGCTTGAGGCGCAGGCAATCAGATGCATCGCCCGGCAAGGTGTAGACTCGCACGCCCCGGCGCAGGCTGGGGTCCGCCTCGTCAGCGGAAAGATGGCGCAGGCGCGAGATGTCGTTTGCCGCTTCGGCCGCGCCATGAACCGCCCGGTAGGACAGCGGGAAACTCTCGGCATAGCGCGCGGCGATGGCGGCGGCGCGGCCGGCTTCCTCGTGGTTTGCCAGCTCGGCTTCGACCGCGTCACTCCAGCCGCGCAGCATGGCTTTCAGCTGGCCGTCGAGTGCTTCCTCGTCAGGGATTGCCGCGCCTTCGCGGATGTCGATGACGAATTGCAGCAGCGCCAGATTGCCGCCCTCGATCTCAAGGCTCCAGTCGAGCACCGGGCCATCGGCGGCTTGGGTCAGCATCTGCTGGACCTGCAGGCGTGTGGTCGTCGACATGGCGTCGCGCGGCAGCCAGACGAAGGCGAAGAGGTGGCGCTCGAGCGGTGCGGTGACGATCGCCAGACGCGGGCGCGGCCGGTCGATCAGGCTCATCATCGTGGTTGAAACGCGTTCAAGGTCGGCATCCTCGAAGCCGACCAGCAGGTCATGCGGTAGCGAGGTCATGGCGTGGACCAGCGCCTTACCGGCGTGGCCCGAGCGGTCGAAACCGAACTTGTCGGTCAGCGCGGCAAGCTGCGCGCGCATCCGGGGAACGTGGGTGGGCGCCGCGGCCAGCGCGGCGCTGGTCCAGACGCCGGCGTGGATCGACAGCGCGGTAACCTTGCTGCCTTCGAATACCGGCACGATGAAAAGATCGAGTGGCACACGGCGGTGAACGGTGCTCAGTCGGTTTGACTTGATCACCAGCGGCGCACGGGGCCGTTTGCCCGCCTTATCGAACCATTCAAAGGCGCGCTTGAAGCTCGGTTCGCCCAACACCGGCCGTGCGCTTTTTCTGCAGATACCGAGAGCCTGCGAATAGGAACCGTCGCGGTGGCGGGTGACATGGCCAAGCTGGGTGAGCATCCCGTCCTTCAGCCAGCGCAGCAGGTCTGCGCCTTCGTTGCTGTCGCTGGCCCCGGCAATGATGTCGGCATCGGCGGCCATGGCGGCCTGCATCTTCGGCCAGTCGTTCACCGCGCCGCGCACATCGGCCAGCGTCTCGGCCAGCGCCTCGCGCAGGGCGCGGCGGCCCTTGGCATCTGCGCGGTCGGTTTCGAGGTAGACCATCGATTCGCGCTTGTCGTCCGCATTGCCCTTACCATCAGGCAGGCCGGTGAGCCGGCCCTCGGCATCACGGCGCACGGCGAGGACTGGGTGGACCAGCCGGTCGATGCCCAGCCCTTGCGCGGTGACGACGGCGGCGATGGAATCGACGAGAAACGGCATATCGTCATTGATCACGGCGACGCGCATGAAGCGGTCGGCAGCGGTGCCGCTGACCGATTCAATGGCGATGACGGGCGTGCCCGGGCGCCGGTCGTCGGCAGCGGCCAGCAGGAAGGCGGCGGCGGCATCAAGCCCTTCGGCGGAAAAAGCGCCGTCGCCGGGCAGGACCGAGGCGGCGAGCCGGGCCGCGAGGTCCTTGCGCAGCTTCGTTGCCGTCTTCCCCGATGTCTTATCGGGTGCCGAACCTTTCGCCATTGACTCTCTCCTGCGCCGCTGGACGCCAGCAGACCAGTAAAGAAATATAATTACCGGGCTCTGGTGCAATCTTACGCGGTTCTACGAAGGACTGGTTCCATTTGCAACCAGTTTTGCGCCGCTCTGGGCCGATGTTCTAGGCAAACGCTGCTGCGGTCAAGGTGAGCGAGCGGCAATGCGCAGCGGAATCGAACAGCGCCCCGGCAACCACAATCTCATCCGCCCCGGTGCGCGCGGCGAACCGTTCAATGCTTTCACGAACGGTCGCGGGAGAACCCACGGCGCGTGCCTGATCGAGATGGGCGAACATCGCCTGAAACTGGGGGGCGAGGGTGGCGCGGTAATTCTCGATCGGCGGTTTCAACTTGCCCGGCGTGCCGCTGCGCAGGGCGACGAAGCTCTGGTCGAGCGAGGAAGCGTGGAACCGGGCTTCCTCGTCGCTGTCAGCACAAACGACGGCCATGGCGGCCATGACATGCGGCTGGGTCAACTGGTCCGAAGAGGTGAATCGCTCGCGATAGAGCTTCAGTGCGGCGTCGAGCTGGTCGGGCGCGAAGTGCGAAGCGAAGGCATAGGGCAGGCCTAGCGCGGCGGCGAGCGAGGCGCCGAACAGGCTCGATCCGAGAATCCACATTTCGACCTGCGCACCGCTCCCCGGCGTCGCGGCGAGCGGCGCGACGGCATCGCCCGCCAGCATCGCGCGCAATTCGACCACGTCCTGCGGGAACTGCTCGGCGGCGCGCATCAGGTCCTTGCGCAGCATCTGGCCGATGCGTCCGTCAGCCCCCGGGGCACGGCCAAGGCCGAGGTCGATGCGGCCGGGAAACAGCGCGGCGAGCGTACCGAACTGTTCGGCGATGATGAAGGGGCTGTGGTTGGGCAGCATGATTCCGCCCGACCCTACGCGGATGGTCTTCGTGGCATTGGCGATGGCGGAAATCACCACCGCAGTCGCGCCGCCGGCGATGCCGTCCATGCCGTGATGCTCGGCAATCCAGTAGCGGTTGTAGCCGGCATCTTCGGCTGTCTGCGCCGCTGTGATCGAGGCCGCCAGTGCCTCGGGCACGCCCGAGCCTTCGCGCACGGTGACAAGGTCGAGGACGGAAAGCGGCACCATGTTCAGTTGGCTTTGGCCGGCGCTGGGGGCGGAGTTGCGGCGGGCGCGGAAAGCCTGGCCATCCATGCCTTGGCCTGCTCGGCCTCGGCAGATTGGGGGGCAGTGGCGATCACCGACTGCCACGATTTGCGCGCGGCATCGCCGCTTCCGGCCATGGCGGCGATCAGACCCGCCTCAAGCCCGATGCCGACATCGAGCGGATCAAGCCGGGCAGCGACTTCGATGAAGGCCTGCGCCTGGGCCAGCTTGTTCGACAAGCGCGCGGCGCGGGCGGAGATCGTGAAGGTCACCGGATCGACCGGCAAGGCGGCACGGGCTTCGGCAAGGGCGGCGGCGGCATCGTCCTTGCGGCCCAGCTTGAACAGCGAGGCCGCCGAATCGCGCGAGATACGCCCGGAGAGCTGTGCATCCTCCGCCTGTTTGGCGAGGGCCTTGGCGCGGGTGAAATGGTCGATGGCGGTGGTATAGGCGGCGCGGCCTTCGGCGGCGATCCCGGCCCCCGCCTGATACTCGGCGCGGCCGCGTGCATCCTCGCCGTCCAGCGCATCGCGTGCGGCGAGGAAGCCGGTTTCCGCCTCGCTCCAGCGTTCGAGCGCGAGCAGGGCAATCGCCCGGCAGCCCAGTGCGTCGGTGCGTTCCGCACCGGTCTTGACCGTCAGCGCCTCGTCTGCCGAGGACAGGGCGGCAACCGGATCGTTGGCGGCCAGATCATAGCAATTGATCAGCGCCGGGCGGGTGACGGGCTGCTGGAAGGGCTGCTGCGCGGGCCGCGGCTTGGCATCACGCCCTTCGAGCGCCGGCTTGGGCACGCGGGCATTGCCGCCCGGGTTCGGCACGGTGAACGGGCCGACCTGGGCCATGGCGAGAGTCGAGGAGAGCAGGGCGGCGAAGATGGTCATGGGAATCCCGGATCAGCCGTAAAGGCGGTCGATGGTGGCAAGCAGCAAGGCGATGTCCCCCTCGCGCGACAAGCGGTGGTCGCCGTCCTTGATCAGATGCACCTGCACATCGGCTGAACGCAGCGCCGCTGCCAGCCTGAGCGAGATCTGCCACGGCACGTCGGGATCGGCCTGCCCGTGGATCAGACGCACCGGGCAGTCGATGGCGATCTCAGCGTCAAGCAACCGGCAGGCCTGACCGTCGCGCCAGAAGCCAGGGTGAGTCGGCGTCGGTTCGGGGCCATAGAGATTGTCTTCATAGATCGGCCGGCCAGCGGCGAGTTCCGCCTTCTGGTCGTCCGAATAGCCCCAGTCGGTGAAGTCCGGCGCAGCGGCGATGCCGATGAGGCCGGCGAGACGCTCGCCCAGTTCCAGCCCGGCCAGCAGCATCAGCCAGCCGCCCATTGACGATCCGGCGAGGATCACTGGTCCCGGGCACAAGGCCTCGATCAGCGCCAACCCTTCCTCACGCCAAAGAGTAAGCGCGCCGTCGGCGAACAGGCCTGCGCTCTCCCCGCAGCCTGAATAGTCAAGCAGCAGGCAGCCGCGACCTGTCGCGGCGGCGCGGGCAAAAACGGCCTGCGCCTTGCCGCCTGACATGTCGGACATATAGCCCGGCAGGAACACCAGCGTCGGCGCAGAACCGCCCTTCGCCGCTGGGGTAAAGCGGTAGGCCAAGCGCCGTCCGTCCGGCATCTGGTGGAACTGCGTCTCGATCATCTGCGGGGGCGGCCTTTCCGATGCCAGCGCGATCAGCGGGCGGCAAAGCGCTTTTGCAGCCACGCGGTCATCAAGTCGAGCGCGGCGGGGGCAAAAGATTCCTCGATCATCTGGTATTCGCCGATCCCGCCGGTCTTCGCCGTCTGGAAAAGATGGTTCAGCCCGGGAAGTTCGACGATAGTCACGTCCTTGTTTGCAGCCGTCGCCTTGCGGATCGCGGCGAGGTTGTCACCCGCCGGAACCTGCCGGTCGAGCGCGCCATTGATCGCCAGTACCGGCACCGTGATCCGGGCCAGGTTGGGCACCGGATCATAGTTCAGGAAATAGCGGAACCACGGCCCGCCCAGCCGCGCGGTCAGGATCGAGGCGGGGGCATCGGCGGGCAGGCCGAAATCGGCGCGGGCCTGCGGGGTGAGGATCGCCTCGATCGCCGCTTCAGCTTCGGCATTATCCTTCGCCTTGGCTACGGCGGCGAAGATTTTCGCGAACACCGGCTCGGCCTTGTCGAGATCGGCCTCGCTCCGGCCCATCTGCGAGCCGATCAGCCGCTGCTGTGACAGCATCAGCTGGTCGAGCTTCGTGCCGGGGCCAGCGAGCAGGATCACATAGGCGACCTTGGGATTGCCCGCGATGGCAATGGGGGCGATCATGCCGCCTTCAGAATGGCCGATGAAGCCTATCTTACCGCTGGAGATGTCCGGACGGGCCGCGAGCGAAGCGAAAGCGGCATTAGCGTCGCTTGCGAAATCGGCGGACGTTGCCTTGGAGAAATCACCGGTCGATTTTGCCGTGCCGCGATCGTCGAGCCGCAGCACTGCAAAGCCATTGCGCGTCAGGTGGTCGGCGATCACCGCGAAGGGCTTGTGCCCGGCCAGCGTTTCGTCGCGGTCCTGCGCGCCAGAGCCGCTGATCAGGATGGCGGCGGGGAAGGGGCCTTTGCCTTCGGGCAGGGTCAGGGTGCCGGCCAGCGTCACGCCGGGGGTGGCGAGATTGGGGATCGACACCTCTTCGCTTCGATAGGGAAAAGGGGCGGTGGGAAGCTGCGGGCGCTTGGCGGCGGCGGCTTTCGCTCCGGCGGCCTGCCGCTTGAAGGTTATCGCCAGTTCGGTCTGGCCGGGCTGGGAGAGAGTGCCGGTGAGCGACTGGCCATCGTCCGCCAGCGCGCCGGAGAACACCAGCATGCCGTTCAGAATCGTGAAGCGCACCGCATTACCGTCACGCGCAAGCCCGCGCACCGGCACGCCGCTGACCATCTGGTCGGGCGATTCGTAAAGGCCGATGGTGCCGGTCGGCGCGGTGCGAAACCTCAGGCCCTGCCGCAGGGTAACACCGTTGAGAACGACCTCACCGGCCCACCGCCCATCAAGCCCGGCGAACACCGGGGTCGCGGGGGCGTCACCGGCCTTTAGCGCCAGCTTCATGGCGATCCCTTGCGTGAAGGTGCCGACCCACGCCTTGTCTGCCTCGCTCCAGGTGCCTTCGTATTTTGCCTGAAGGGCTTCCACGGCAAATGTCAGACGTTCCTTGTCGAGCGTAACACTGGTCAATGGCATCGTCCGCCCGGGGTTCTGGTCGCGGCTTTCGATATCGCCTTTCAGCGCGCCGTCCGCCCCGCGCTCGATCTGCACGACGAGCATCAGATCACCGATCGGGGTGGCGCCGGCGCCGTGCCAGATCCCCGCGCCAACGGGTGCGGCAAGCGCTGCCTGCGGCAGGGCCAAAAGTAGCGCAAAAACGGCAAGGATCCGACGAAACAAAGGCATGGTAAATCCTTTTGCAGTCGGGCTTGATCGCACAATGCGGTCAGGGGTCAATCGCGTTCGAAGATCTCTTCGATGGTCAGTTCGAAGACGTCGGCGATGCGGAAGGCGAGTGGGAGCGAGGGATCGTACTTGCCGGTTTCGATGGCATTGACCGACTGGCGCGATACGCCCAGCTTTTCGGCAAGATCCTGCTGGCTCCATTCGCGGATGGCGCGCAGCACGCGGAGACGGTTCTTCATCAGCAGGATCCAGCCGTGCCCATGGTGACCTTGTTGAACAGCGCGCCAAGACCCAGGCCCATTGCCCAGAAAAAGAACACGCCAAAGCCGCCATTGCCCGGGGGAACCAGATCGAAGGTCTGCAGGAATTCCCAGACGGTCATCACGGCAATGCTGAACCCGCTGGCGAACAGACACTGGCGCACCAGCAGCAGCCGCATGAATTCGTCGGTTTCCTCGACGATGAAGCGCATCACCGCCCAGAACACCGCTATCACCGGCACCGCGGGCAAGATCGCAAGGGCATAGGCGAGCACGCCTTGGGGAGGGTGGTTGCGGAACAGCCATGAAGCGGCCGACAGCAATGCAACATAAAGTGACATCAGGACCGCCAGCCGCAATGTATAGCGCCGGGATGCTGGAGACATCTTTTTGAACATGGAAAGCTCCTTTGACTGAATGACAAGGTCGCTTTACGTCTAATTCGTCGCAATGTCAAAGTTGCATTACATTGAGTATGGCATCCTTTCCATTCATAATGCGAAATGCGTGGGTTGAGGCGAGCCGCCGCCCCGGCTAAGGCGCTTGCCATGTCAGAGATGTTCAAGATCAGCCTGCCCGATGGTTCCGTTCGCGAAATGGCGGCGGGCTCGACCCCATTCGATGTCGCCGCCGCGATTGGTCCCGGACTCACCAAGGCGGCGATTGCCGCGCGTGTCGATGGCGAGCTGGTCGACCTCACCCGGCCTTTCACCGGCGACGCCACGCTGGCGCTGGTCACCTCGCGCGACGAGGCCGAGGCGCTTGACCTCGCGCGCCACGATTTTGCCCACGTGCTGGCAGAGGCAGTGCAGGCGCTGTGGCCCGGCACGCAGATCACCTTCGGCCCGTCGACCGACGATGGCTTCTATTACGACGTGATGGCGCCTGCCGGGCGCGAGGCCTTCGGCATGGACGACCTGCCGGCAATCGAGGAAAAGATGCGCGAGATCATCCGCGCCGACAAGCCGCTGCGCCGCGAGGTCTGGTCACGCCAGCAGCTCATCGACAAGTGGAGCGCCGAAGGGGAAAGCTTCAAGGCCGAATGGGCTGCCGAACTGCCTGAGGGCGAGGAACTGACGGTTTACTGGTCCGGAAGCGACTGGCTGGACATGTGCCGCGGGCCGCACCTGCCCTCCACCGGAAAGCTCGATCCGGCGGCCTTCAAGTTGATGCGTGTCGCCGGGGCTTACTGGCGCGGCGATCAGAACAACGCACAGCTGACGCGCATCTATGGCACCGGCTGGCTCAACAAGAAGCAGCTCGATGCGCACCTGATGCGGCTGGAAGAGGCGGCGAAGCGCGATCACCGGCGTCTGGGCGGCGAGATGGACCTGTTCCACCTGCAGCAGGAAGCCCACGGATCGGTGTTCTGGCACCCCAAGGGCTTCCGCGTCTGGCGCGAGCTTGAGGCCTATATGCGCCGCGCGATCGATGGTGCCGGCTACCGCGAGGTCAAGACTCCGCAGGTGATGGACGCGCGCCAGTGGGAGCAGTCCGGCCACTGGGGCAAGTACCGCGAGAACATGTTCGTGATCCCCGACGAGGTGCCGAACACCGACGATGACGGTCCGGTGATCTCGGGCGAGGCGGACTGGATGGCGCTCAAGCCGATGAACTGCCCGGCGCACGTGTTGATCTTCCGCCAGGGCATCAAGTCGTACCGCGACCTGCCGCTGCGCATTTACGAGAACGGCTGCTGCCACCGCAACGAACCGCACGGCGCGCTGCACGGGCTGATGCGCGTGCGCCAGTTCACGCAGGACGATGCCCACATCTTCTGCCGCGAAGACCAGATCATCAGCGAAGTGGAAGACTTCTGCGCGCTGGCGGACCGGGTCTACAAGCACTTCGGCTTCACCTATTCGATCAAGCTGGCGCTGCGCCCCGACCAGCGTTTCGGCAGCGATGCCGATTGGGACAAGGCCGAGGGCGAGCTGCGCGATGCCGTGGTCCGCGCCGGTCTCGCGACCGAGGAGTTCGGCTGGGAAGAACTGCCGGGCGAAGGCGCGTTCTATGCGCCCAAGCTCGAATGGCACCTGACCGACGCGATCGGGCGGACCTGGCAGGTAGGCACGATCCAGTCCGACCGAGTTTTGCCTGAGCGTCTCGACGCCAGCTACATTGGTGAGGACGGCGAGAAGCACCGCCCGGTCATGCTCCACCGCGCAATCTTCGGTTCCTATGAACGCTTCATCGGCATCCTGATCGAGCATTTCGCCGGCCGCTTGCCGGCTTGGCTCGCGCCGGTGCAGGCCGTCGTGGCGACGATCGTGTCCGATGCCGATGGCTATGCCGGCGAAGTTGCAAGCGCATTGCAAGCGGCGGGCATCCGTGTCGAAACCGACCTGCGAAACGAGAAGATCAACTACAAGGTGCGCGAACATTCGCTGCAGAAGGTTCCGCACCTGCTGGTCGTAGGCAAGCGCGAGGCGGAGGAGCAGACCGTCGCGGTGCGCACGCTGGGGGTCGAGCACCAGAAGATCATGCCGCTGGCCGAAGCGATCGCCATGCTGAAGGCCGAAACGACCCCGCCGGATTTGAGGGGCTGATGCTGACGGTTTGATCGCAGGTCTCACCTGGGGAGCGATCGCGCTCGGGCTCACGGCCACTTTGGTCGCCGGGGTCGTGCGCGGGCTGGCCGGGTTTGGCCTCGCGATCCTGCTGGTGCCGGTGCTGGCGCTGGCAATCCCGCCGGTCGAAGCGGTGATGATCGGCAACTTGCTGGGGTTCCTCGTCAGCTTCGCGCATATTCGTAAGCAGGTCGCCGATACCGAGAGGTCGGCGTGGATTATCGCCGGGGTCGCCGTGCTGGCGATTCCGCTGGGCTATCTCGCACTCGGCGCGGCTGGGCCGGCGCTGGCGCGGCTGCTCATTGCACTGGTCGCGATCGGTGCTTTTGTCGCAGTGCTGCTGCCCAAGAAGCCGCACCATACCCCGGGTCCCAAGGAGACCGTGGCGACGGGTGTTGCCTCAGGCCTGCTCACCGGGTTCGCCGGAATGCCCGGGCCGCCGGTGGTGCCGTACTATTTGCGCCGTGACATTGCCCCGGCGGTCGCGCGAGCATCGATGATGTCGATCTTCCTCGTCACGCAAGGCGCGGGCGCGACCATCGCGGTGCTGCTCGGCAAGGCGCACTGGGAGGAGCTGTGGCTTGCCCTCGCCCTGTTCCCGATGGTGCTGGCGGGCAATTGGCTGGGCACGCGCGCCTTTGGCCGGATCGATCCGCGCGCGTGGCGCTACATCGCCGGCGGCGTGCTCGGCGCAGCGGCGCTGGGCGCAGTGCTCAAGCTTTAGAAGGGAAAGGCGCGCTCAGCGAAGATCAGCGCGAGCGCACAGCCGGTCACCACCGCAAAGCGTGCGATTTCGAGCGCGGACAAGCGCTGCGGGGCGGACAATGCAAGGGATGCGACTCGAGCCATGCCGCGATGATGCGCCGTGATGGGTTACCTGTCCGTTAAGACCTGCGCTTCGATCCGCTGGGGCATTTGCTGGCTGGCACAGTGGAACGATCCGCCACCCGCCAGCACGGCATCGGCCATGATGCCCACCACCTCGCGCTCGGGGAACAGCTCGGCAATCGCGGCAACGCCGTCCTCGTCGTGCGGGGAGCCATAGATCGGCACGGCAACCAGCTTCGATGTGATCGCGAAGTTCATGTAGCTGGCGGGTTCGATCCGGCCATCCGTCTCCACCCGTCCGGGCGAGGGGATGTCACGCACGGTAACGCCAAACGCCTCGGCGCGCATCCGCGCATCGGCAAAGATCGCCGCGTTGGGATCGTCCGCCTCGGTCGCTTGCGGCAGGGCGAGGATGTGCGGGGCGACGAACCGGGCGAGGTTGTCGACATGGCCGTCGGTATGGTCGTTGATCAGGCCATCGCCCAGCCACAGCACCCGGTCGAAGCCAAGATCGCTGGCCAGCCGCGCCTCGATATCGCCGCGCGACAGGCTGGGGTTGCGGTTGGGGTTGAGCAGGCACTGCTCGGTCGTCACGACCAGCCCGGTGCCATCGCAATCGAGCGCCCCGCCTTCCAGCACCCAATCGGACACCGTCGGCTCCAGCCCGGCGCTGCGCGCCAGTTCCGCGCCGATGGTCTGGTCCCCCTCCATCAGGTACTTGCCGCCCCAGCCGTTGAAGCCAAAGCGCCGCGCAAAACGGTTGCCCTTGCCATCGAGCACAACCAGCGGCCCGGTATCGCGCAGCCAGACATCGCCGTAGGCCCGCGTTTCAAGCGTGACCTTCGCGCTGCATAGCGCTGCCCCGCGCGCCGCATTGGCCTCGTCGCGAACGATCAGCCGCACTTCCTGCCCGCTCTCCGCCACGGCATTGGCGAAGGCAGCGATCTGCTCCTGCGCCTTGCCGAGGAAACCCGGCCATTCGATCGGATCGTGCGGAAAACCGATCCACAGCCAGTCCTGCGGGTGCCATTCGGGGGGCATCCGCGCGATCACGTCCTGCATCGGTTACTTGCCTTTCAGTCCGGCGCGGCTCTGGTCGCGGATGGCGCGGAATTCGTCGGTCGCGTACCAGTTGGGCCAGGTCTTGCCCATGGCGAGGTCGCGGCCCAGCGCCATGTAGAGCTCGACGTCCTGCACGATGCCGCTGAAATCCCACTTGCTCGAATATTCGTCGCTCGGCTGGTGATAGCGGTTCTTGCGGTAATCCTCACTCGCCGCTGCGCCGGCTGCGGAGCCGCCGTCCACAAGCTCGTTGCCGCGCTTCACATAGTACATCGGCACGCCCAGTTTGGCGAAAGGGAAGTGGTCGGAACGGTAGTAATAGCCGTGTTCGGGATGGTCTTCCGGGCTTTCCTTGAGGCCCCGCGCGGCCAAAGCCTTGCGGAACAGCGCGGTCAGCTCGCTCTTGTCGCCGCCCGACATGGCATAGTCGCGGGCTCGGCCGATGGGGGGCAGGTTGTCCATGTTGACCCCGCCGACTGTTGCCCTGAGCGGATATACCGGGTTCTCGGCATAGAACTTTGAACCGAGCAGGCCCGATTCCTCGAGCGTGACGGCAAGGAACACCTGGCTGCGGCGTGCTGGCCCGGCCTGAACGCTGGCCTTGGCAATTGCGGCGAGCGCGGCGACGCCGGTGGCATTGTCGGCCGCGCCGTTGCAGATGTCATCGCCGCGCACATCAGGCGTGCAGCGGCCAAGGTGGTCCCAGTGCGCCGAATAGAGCACGTATTCATTCGGGGCCTGCTTGCCGGGAAGAATGCCGATCACGTTGTGCGACATCGACTTGCGGACCGCGTTGTCGAACGACAAACTGGCCTTCAGTCCCAGCGGCACCGGCTTGAAGCCCTTCTGCTTCGCCGCCTCGGACAAGGCACCAAGGTTCTGGCCGCCCGCGCCAAGGATCGCCTCGGCCACCGGCTTCTGGATCCAGCCGTTGGCCAGCGTGTTGTTCGCGCCGTTGTTGGCGCTCTGGACAAAGTACTGCGCGCCGGTCCAGCTTGAGTTGACGACGTTCCAGCCATAGGCGGCGGGGAAGGTGTCATGCACAATCAGTGCGCCCGCCGCGCCTTGCCGGGCGGCTTCCTCGTACTTATAGGTCCAGCGGCCGTAATAGGTCATGCGGCGGCCCTTGAATGGGCCGTCCTGCGTTTCCATCGCATAGTCGGGATCGTTGATCAGGATGACCGCGATCTTCCCCTTCATGTCGAGCCCGGCGTAGTCGTTCCAGCCGAGTTCGGGAGCGTTGATGCCATAGCCGACGAAGACCAGTTCGGCGTCCTTTATCTCGGTCTTCGGGGTAACGCGGTAGCTAGCCGCGACATAGTCGCTGCCGAATTTGAACGAGAGCGGAGCCGCGGTGCCGGTGACGGTAAGCGCGGAATTGTTGGCGGCGGTGATCTCCACCGTCGGCACGGCCTGCAGCCACAATCCCTTGTTCCCGGGCTTCAGGCCGGCCGCTTTGAACTGGGCGATGATCGCGTTGAGCACCTTGGGTTCGGCGGGAGACGAAGGCGCGCGGCCTTCCAGCTCGTCGGAGGCAAGGCGCTGGATCATCGCGCGCATCAGCTTGACGTCGATCTGCGGCGGGGCGGCTTTCTTCGGGGCAGCGGGCGCGGCTGAGGCCAGGGCAAGGCCAAGCGCGGCGATACCGGCAAGACGGATGGAGGTTTTCATCGGCGACCTTTCGAACGGAGGCGGCATTGCCCATAGGGGCGGCCAGTGCTGGCGCGGTTGTGGCAAAGGTCGCGGGGGGCCGCAAGTTTGATCCTGCGCATGGCCGGGCGGGAGACTGCCCGCTTGATTGCGGGGCAGGTACAGGGCAGGGCAAGGCCATGAAACAAGAGGCAGACTGGCAGGGAGCAATCACGAGGGCACAGGCCTGCGCGCCCTATCTGTCGGGCCTGCTCGAACGCGAAGCCGATGTTGCCGCCCTGCTGGCTGAAGGACGCGGCGAAGAGGCGATGGCGCTGGCACGCAGCTATGGCGATGACTTGGGGGATGTCGCTGCAAAGCTGCGGCGGGAAAAGCGCGCGCTGGCGCTGGCGCTGGCAATCGGCGATCTGGCCGGGGCTTTTAACCTCACCCGCGTGGTCACCGAGCTGTCGGATTTTGCCGACCGGGCAATGGACGCGGCGATTGCCGATGCCATCACCGCGCGCGTCCCCGATGCAGAGCCTGCGGGCATGATAGCCTTGGCGCTCGGCAAGCACGGCGCACAGGAGCTGAATTACTCCTCCGACATCGACCCGATCCTGCTCTACGATCCCGAAACCCTGCCCCGGCGTGAGCGGGACGAGCCGGGTGAGGCGGCGCAGCGCGTGGCACAGGGCATGGTCCGCACGATGAGCCACATCGATGCCGGCGGTTACGTCTTTCGCGTCGACCTGCGACTGCGCCCGGCCTCCGAGGTCAGCCCGCTGGCGATCCCGGTCGATGCCGCGCTCAGCCATTACGAAAGCTCGGCGCTGGCGTGGGAACGCGCTGCCTTCATCCGCGCGCGCGCCTGCGCCGGGGATATCGAGGCCGGCCAGCAGTTCCTTGCCGCGATCCGGCCCTTCGTCTGGCGCAAGAGCCTCGATTTCGGAGCCATCGCCGAAATTGGCCGGCTGACCGGGCGGATCCGAGCCAGTCACAAGGGGGCAGGGTCGGTCGGCCCCGGATTCGACCTCAAGAAAGGGCGCGGCGGCATTCGCGAGATCGAATTCTACGCCCAGACGCACCAGCTGATCCACGGCGGACGCAACCCGGCGCTGCGGTTGCGGGGGACGCGCGCTTCGCTCGATGCCTTGGCCGAAGCAGGCATTATCGCGGGCGAGGACGCGCGGATGCTGGGTGAAAGCTATGACCGGCTGCGCACGCTCGAACACCGGTTACAGATGGTGCTCGACCAGCAGACCCATTCGCTGCCCACCGATCCCGCCGCGCTTGACCGAGTCGCCCAGCTCGAAGGGCTCGCCAGTGGCAGCGCGCTGGTGGACGAAGTCGCGGCGATCACCGACATGGTCGGCAAGCGCTATGACATGCTGATCCTGGCTCATGCCGGGGTGCCGGGGCACGAAGGCCACCGCGCGCCTGCTGTGCCGGCGCTGGGCGGGGAACGGCTGGCTGCCGAACTCGACGGCCTGGGTTTCGAGGATGCGGACGATCTTGCCGCCCGGGTAGAGGCGTGGCGCAGCGGCAAGGTGCGGGCGCTGCGCAGCGAGGCGGCGCGCGCGGCCTTTGATGCGATCCAGCCGGCGTTGCTGACCGCGTTGGCGCAGTCGCCCGATCCGCGCCGCGCCTTCCTGCGCTGGGAGGAGCTGCTCACCCGCCTTCCATCGGCTATCAACCTGTTCCACCTGCTCGAAGCGCGGCCCGCCTTGCTTGAACTGCTGGCCAAGGTGTTGGGCCTCGCTCCGCCGCTGGCCGAGGCACTGGCCCTGCGCGCCGATCTGCTCGATCCATTGATAGATGCCACGGCCTTTGCGCTCCCCGGCGAGGTCGGTGCGATCGCCGCCGAAATGGCCGAGGGCGAGGCGGATGACGATTACGAGCGCCTGCTCGGCCGGGTGCGCCGCAAGGTGGGGGAAAAGCGGTTCGCGCTGGGCGTCCAACTGGTCGACGCGATGACCGATCCGGTGGCCGTGGCGCAGGCCTATGCCCGCGTTGCCGAGGCCGCGCTGGCGGTGCTGGCCAGCGCGACGCTCGCCGAATTCGAGAAGGTGCACGGGCGAATTGCCGGGTGCGATCTCGTCATCCTCGGGCTCGGGCGGCTGGGCGGCGGGGCGCTGACTCACGCTTCCGACCTTGACCTCGTCTATTGCTTCACCGGCGATACGGGCGGCGAATCGGGTGGCGATCGGCCACTTGGCGCGACGATGTATTTCAACCGGCTCGCCCAGCGCGTCGGTGCGGCGATGTCGGTGCCGACGGCGGAAGGCGCGCTCTATGAGGTCGATACCCGGCTACGGCCATCGGGTGCGCAGGGGCCACTTGCAGTGAGCCTCGATTCGTTTGCGCGCTATCAGAAAGAGAGCGCCTGGACCTGGGAGCATATGGCGCTGACCCGCGCGCGGACGATTTTTGGCCCGGCGAAGGCGCGGGCGGCGCTGAGCGCAATCGTCAGCGACGTGCTCGCCGCGCCACGCGATGCCGCCAAGCTGCGCACCGACGTGCTGGCGATGCGCGCCGAAATGGCGCGGCACAAACCTGCCAAAGGCCCGCTCGATGCCAAGCTGGCGCGCGGCGGCCTTGTCGACGTCGAATTCCTCGTCCACTTCCTGCAACTGCGCGACCATGTCGGCCTCACGCCCTCGCTGCCCGATGCGATCGACGCGCTCGCGGCGAAGGGCCTTGTGCCAGTGGAACTGCGCGCCGCGCATGACGCCATGACGCGGCTGCTTGTCGCGGCGCGGCTGCTTGCGCCCGATTCGCAGGTGCCGCCGCCGGGACCGCGCGCGGCGCTTGCCAGCGCGTGCCATTGCGGCGATTGGCAATGCGTGATCGATGATTTCGCGCAGGCCCGCGGCGTCGTGGCGCAGGCATGGGCGGACACTTTCGGCGAACAATTGGAGCTGGACACTTTATGAGCGAGAAACCCGGCGTGGGCGATCTGATGCCCGATGTGACCCTGACCACCCCCGAAGGCGGAGAGGTTCGCGCCTCCGACTTCAAGGGCAGGAAGGCGGTCGTGTTCTTCTATCCCAAGGACGACACTCCCGGCTGCACGGTCGAAAATCAGGACTTCACCGCGCTTGCGGACGAATTTGCCAAGGCCGGCGTGGCTCTGCTCGGCGTCAGCAAGGACAGCCCGGCGCGCCATGCGAAGTTCATCGCCAAGTACGGCCTCAAAGCCCCGCTCGCCAGCGATGCGGCCGAAGGCGGCTTGTCCGATGCGCTGGGTGTTTGGACCGAGAAGGTCAATTACGGCCGCACCTATATGGGCATGGTCCGCACCACGTACCTGCTGGATGCCGAAGGTCGCATCGCGCGGGTGTGGGACAAGGTGAGGGTCAAGGACCACGCCGCCGAAGTGCTGGAGGCAGCGAAAGCGCTTTGACCTCGGTTGCCGCCGCGATTCGGGCCGCGCTGCTGGCGGGCGATCCGCGCGCCAAGGTGATGGCGGCGCGGGGGGTGACGCGTGACTGGCGGCTGGGGCGGCTGGAATTCGTTTTCGATTGCGAGATGCCCGATCGCCCGGCGCGGCCTGAGCGGCCCGAACTGCTCGCGCCCGGACGCATGCCCAAGCGCGGCAAGGGCGGATCACTGCGTGGACGAATCGCGCTGTGGCACGCGCTGGCGCACATCGAATTCGTCGCCATTGACCTCGCGCTTGATATGGCGGGGCGATTCGGTGCGGAGATGGGATCGGACTTCGTTAGCGATTTCCTCAAAGTCGCGGCGGACGAGGCGATGCACTTCGCCATCCTCCAGCGGCACCTTGCCACGTTGGGCGCAGCCTATGGCGATCTGCCGGCGCATGACGGCTTGTGGGAAGCGGCGCATCTCACGCGGCACGATGTTGCGGCGCGGCTGGCGGTCGTGCCGATGGTGCTGGAAGCACGTGGGCTCGACGTTACCCCGCCGACCATCGAGCGGGTGCGCGCAGCGGGTGACGCGGCCGGTGTCCGCATCCTGGAACGAATCCTTGACGATGAAATCGTGCACGTTCGATTCGGCACAAAACATTTCGCCGCAGTCGCCCAAGCGCGCGGTGAAGCGATGGACGATTTGTGGAAAATGTTGGTAATCCGCCACTTCACAGGGGCCGTTAAGCCGCCGTTTAACGACTCGGCGCGTCTCGCGTGCGGTCTATCGCGGGAAATGTACCACGCTGTTGCCATGCTGGACTGACCACCGTAGCCCAACATCACAGAGACGGCGGGGGGTCCGACCATCTCCAAAAAAAACAAGGACCAGCGGGTCGCACGCCTGGTTCGACGCATGTCGAGTTGGACGGTATAAAGGGTTTTTCGTGGTCGGTTTTTCAGTTCTCAAGCTTCGTTCAATTGCTGGCTTGGTGGTTGCTGCGCTTTCACTCGGCGCTGCCGCACCCGCTTTCGCCAACGCCAGCGCGAACGCAGACATCATTGCGCCGCTCCGCGCATCGCAGGCCGCCAAGTCGCAGTCTGGTAACGGTTCGGGCGACGATGAGTTCCGCACCCTCTTCAATTCCTGGCAGAAGCTTGACGGGGTCAGCGCCCTTGCCGCTTCGACCCAGCCGAAGCGCTCGGCAATCGTTCCCGGCCTGACCGGCGTTTCTACGCAGGTCGCCATCCCCGGCACCGTTTCGATCCCGTCGCTGATGCCGCTCGAATCAGGCCTGCTGCGTTCCAGCTTCGGCATGCGCAATCACCCGGTCCTCGGCGGCCGCCGCGCTCACAAGGGCGTTGACCTTGCCGCACCGTCGGGCACTCCAATCTACGCTTCCGCCGATGGCATCGTTAGCAAGGCCGAATGGTTTTCAAGCTATGGCCTGTATGTTGCCCT
This sequence comes from Novosphingobium aquae, assembly GCF_037572715.1. Classification (NCBI taxonomy): domain Bacteria; kingdom Pseudomonadati; phylum Pseudomonadota; class Alphaproteobacteria; order Sphingomonadales; family Sphingomonadaceae; genus Novosphingobium; species Novosphingobium aquae. Next base: position 303,388 of record NZ_JBBHJY010000004.1, read on the forward strand.
TGAACATGGCGGCGACATCCAGACCCGTTACGGCCACATGTCGCGCCTCAACGTTTACAACGGTCAGAAGGTCAAGAAGGGCGAACTGATCGGCTACGTCGGTTCGACCGGCCGCTCCACCGGCCCGCACCTGCACTATGAAGTGCGCGTTGCCGGTCTCGCCGTGAACCCGATCCCCTACATGCAGGGCGGCGATTTCAAGCCGGCAACCCTCGCCGCAGCGGCTTCGGCCCCGGCCATGGGCGGTGACGACGAACAGTAAGTGGATTCAATAGCCGACCGCGCAAAGCGCGGCAGCGAACAGGTGCTTTGGGAGAGGTGCCAGGAAAAGGGCGGTGCGAACCGCCCTTTTCTGTATTTGGAGCTAGCGAAAGCTCAGACCCCAGCCGGGGGTTAGCAGCCCAGCAGCCGCTGTACGATGGCGCGCACTTCGTCGGCCATGTCTTCGCGTTCCAGCGCCAGCGTCAGCGTCGCCTCGACAAAGCCTGTCTTGGATCCGCAATCGAATCGGCGGCCATCAAAGGTCACCGCGTGGAACGCCTGCTGGCCGATGATCTGCGCCATGGCGTCGGTCAGCTGAATTTCCCCGCCTGCACCCGTCTGCTGGCTTTCGAGCACACGCATGACTTCGGGCTGGAGGATATAACGGCCCGAAATGATCAGGTTCGAAGGCGCATCCTTGCGCTTGGGCTTCTCGACCAGGCCCAGCACCTCGGTCAGCTTGCCGTCGCGCTTTCCGGGGGTGATGACGCCGTAGCTTGACACCTCTTCTTCGGGAACTTCGAGCACCGAGATGATGTTGCCGCCAACCCGGTCATAGGCCTCGACCATTTGCTTCATGCAACCCGGTTTCCCGATCATCAGTTCATCGGGCAGGAATACCGCGAAAGGTTCATCACCGACGATGGCCCGGGCGCACCAGATTGCGTGGCCCAGTCCAAGTGGCACCTGCTGCCGCACGGCGACGAGATTGCCTGGTTCCAGCCTTGTCGGCTCAAGGATGTCGAGCGCCCACTGCTTGCCCTCAAGCGCGGTGACAAGATCAGATGCCGCGTCGAAATGATCGATCAAAGCGGTCTTGCCGCGCCCGGTGACGAAGATCATCTGCTCGATCCCGGCCTCGCGCGCCTCGTCAACGGCGTACTGGATCAAGGGCCGGTCGATGATCGGCAGCATTTCCTTGGGGATTGCCTTGGTGGCAGGCAGGAAGCGGGTGCCCCGGCCCGCGACGGGAAAAACGGCTTTGCGAATAGGCTTTTGCGACGGCATGTCGCGGGGAATCGCAGGCCCGTGCGGCCCCGTCAACCTTGTTACTTGCCCGCGCCACTTTTGCAGCTAAACCGCCTTTTATGGACAAGATCATTATCGAAGGCGGCAAGCGCCTCTCCGGCACGGTGCCTATCTCGGGCGCCAAGAATTCCGCGCTCACCCTGCTGCCTTGTGCGCTGCTTACCGACGAACCGCTGACCCTGCGCAACCTGCCGCGCCTCGCGGATATCGACGGGTTCCAGCACCTGATGAACCAGTTCGGCATTTCAACGACGATTGCCGGCAGCCGCCCCGAAGATTTCGGCCGCGTGATGACGCTAGAGGCGACGCGGATCACCACCACGGTCGCGCCTTACGAACTGGTCCGCAAGATGCGCGCCTCGATCCTCGTGCTCGGCCCGATGCTGGCGCGCATGGGTGAGGCAACCGTGTCGCTGCCCGGTGGCTGTGCCATCGGCAACCGCCCAATCGACCTGCACCTGAAAGTGCTGGAAGCTCTGGGCGCTCGTATCGAACTGGCGGCGGGCTATGTAAAAGCGTCAGCCCCTGACGGCGGCCTTCCCGGCGGACGCTATTCGTTCCCGGTGGTTTCGGTCGGCGCGACCGAGAACGCGCTGATGACGGCAGTGCTGTGCAACGGCAAGTCAACCTTGCACAACGCCGCGCGCGAGCCGGAAATTGTCGACCTGTGCAAGCTGCTCGTCGCCATGGGCGCGCAGATCGAAGGCATCGGCACCAGCGACCTGACGATCCACGGCGTTCCCCGTCTCCACGGCGCCACTTATCGCGTCATGTCTGACCGGATCGAGGCCGGCTCCTATGCCTGTGCAGCCGCGATCACCGGCGGCGAAGTGACGCTCAAGCACGCTGTGATCGAGGAAATGGACGCCACCGTTCAGGCGCTGCGCGATGCCGGCGTGTCGGTCGAAAAGGTGCCCGATGGAATCCACGTGGCCGCCGATGGCCCGCTCAAGGCAATCACGCTGTCAACTGCACCTTACCCCGGCTTTGCTACGGACATGCAGGCGCAGTTCATGGCCATGCTGTGCCTTGCCGAGGGCAGTTCGGTGCTGACCGAGACGATCTTTGAAAACCGCTACATGCACGTGCCCGAACTGAACCGCATGGGCGCGCATATCGAGACCAAGGGCCGCACTGCCGTGGTCCACGGGGTGAGCAAGCTGACCGGCGCCGAAGTCATGGCGACCGACCTGCGCGCCTCGATGAGCCTCGTCATCGCTGGCCTTGCCGCCGAAGGCCAGACGCAGGTCCACCGACTTTACCACCTCGATCGCGGCTATGAGCGGCTTGAGGAAAAGCTCGCCCTGCTCGGCGCGCAGATCGAGCGTGTCGGCGGAGAATAACTGCCACTGCGCAACCTATCGGTCGCTCCGGTGTTGACTGTCATACGACCCTTTCGGGTTGACAGTCTTTTCAGGAGGAGCGGCACATGGCCCTGTTCAAGCTCGCGATGGCAGCAGCCACCGGTTACGCAATATATGGAATGGCCAAGGCGGGGCGCAGGCGCGCTGCCCGGGCCCAACCCGCAGCCTTTGCAGAAGGAGAGGCAACCCCCGGCTTCGCGCCGGTTCGCAACGCCGGACCCGATGCCATGGCAAGCGATCTGCCCAAATGGGGCAAGGTCGACGAGGCAAGCGATGAAAGCTTTCCGGCGAGCGATCCGCCGAGCAGCAACCGGTTCACCTGAGCCGGATCAGTCGATCAGTTCGGCCCGCAGCAGCCGTTGTCGGCCTTTCTCCTCCATGCGAGCCACAGATGCGCGGGAGGCGACGACCTTGCTGTTCCTTGCGTAAGTTCTCGTAATCGATGCAGAACGGTCTGCAGACTGCGGCACAGACCATCGCGCGTACCTGATCAGCGGTGTTCTGTTCGGCGCGGTGGACCATGCGGAAGTTCCAGGGGCAGCACGAGCCTGCGAGCTGGTCGGCGCTGATGAACAGGTCCGGGTCCTTGAGAATCTCGAACTCGCGCTGTGATCGCGGGATGAAGGCGGTGCGGCCGATCGCTGCGTCGAAGTCCATGAGCGCAAAGGCGACCGTCAGCGCGACCGGCGGCAGGATCTTGTCAATGCCGGTGCCGCCGAACAGCCAGTTGCCGTCACGGTGCACGCGCAGGTCGACGGCATGGGGCCGGGCGATCACAACGCCGATCGATTCGAACAACCAGGTATCGCCAAGGACCGTGTCGAGCACGCCGGTCAGCGCCGGATCGAACAGCAGTTCCTCGACATCGAAGGGCGCGGCGACCGGCAGCGGAAAAGCGAAGCGCTGATCGCCCACGGAGATGTGATCGTCGGGTTCAGCGCCGGTGCCGAGCGTCTCTGGGAAAGGTTCAGCCAGCTGGGCAGGCAGCCGCGCCATGCGCTCGGGCGCGGCGAGGCCATCGATGAAGGCCACCCCATCGCGGTGCATACCGGACAGGACCGTTTCCGGTTCATCCCGCGGCGCGCGGGTAATGCCGGTGCCGGTCAGGCTGGCAGGGGCGGAAGTACCAGTCATGAAGGGTCTAGACGTAATGCAGCAGGCGGCGAGCCGCTGGTATCCATGCGTGCTGGCCAAGGCTATTGTCAAACCCATGGCCGCAAGGCTAGGAACCGGCCATGCGGGGCAGTGCAACCTCCCGCAAAGCCCTCGGCTTTTTGGCGTTCCCGCCCAAGCGTTGTGGATGTGATCGGGTGCCCGCTGGCTGTATTTTGTCCGGGGCGCCGATGGGAACGCGCATGACTGACAGCAAGCCCGAATTCGATGAACTCGTCCGCACCTTTGCCCGGATCGGCTGCCTGTCGTTCGGCGGGCCGGCGGGGCAGATCGCGCTGATGCACCGCGAGATTGTCGAGGAGCGCGGCTGGGTCGACGAAGGCGCTTACCTGCGCGCGCTCAACCTGTGCCATCTGCTGCCGGGGCCAGAGGCGCAGCAGCTCGCCACGTGGATCGGTTGGAAGCTGCACGGCGTGCGCGGCGGGCTGGCGGCAGGGGTGCTGTTCGTGGTTCCCGGCGCTCTGGTGATGCTTCTATTGTCGATGTTCTACGTCGCGCTTTCGGGGGCGAGCTGGTTCGATCCGCTATTCCTGGGCATCAAGGCGGCAGTGCTGGCCATCGTCGTGCAAGCCGTGGCGCGCATCGCCAGGCGCGCACTGGGCACCCAGTTCAAGGTCGGGCTCGCCGCCGCCAGCTTCGTTGCGCTGGCCGCTCTGGGGGCGCCGTTTCCGCTAGTGATTCTGGCAGCCGGCGTGATCGGCGCAGTTGCGGGTGCAGTCCGGCCTGGCCTGTTGGATGCCCATGCTTATGAAAGCACCGAACCGATGGTTCCGCGCGGCGAACTGCTGCGCGAAACGGCGGTTACGATGGTCACGTGGATTGGCCTCTGGGCCTTGCCGATGGTGATGATCGCGCTGACTCTCGGCACTGACCACGTGCTGTGGCAGATCGGCGCGTTCTTCTCCAAGCTGGCCGTAGCGACCTTTGGTGGCGCCTATGCCGTGCTCAGCTGGATGGCGCAGGCAGCGGTCGAACAGTATGTCTGGTTGACCCCGGGCGAAATGGCCGACGGGCTGGGATTGGCCGAGACGACGCCCGGGCCGCTGATTTTGGTGACCCAGCATGTCGGCTTTCTTGCCGCGTTGCGGGCACCCGATCCGTTCAACCCGCTGTTCGCCGCGTTGCTTGGTGCCACACTCACGACCTGGGTCACCTTCCTGCCATGCTTCCTGTGGATCTTCACTTTCGCGCCGTGGATGGCGACAATCGAACGGGTCGCCACGCTTCAGGCCGCGCTGTCCGCGATAACGGCAGCGGTGGTCGGTGTGATCGCCAACCTTGCGGTGTGGTTCACACTCTATGTCTTGTTCGAGAAAGCGGACCTGCTGCTGTTCAACTGGCGGGCCGGCCTGATCGCGGTGCTGGCCGCGCTGCTGCTGTTCCGCTTCAAGCGTTCGGTGTTCGAAGTGCTAGCGGTATCTGCCGCGGCAGGACTACTTTTCGGTCAGGTTTGATACCAGCCACAACCGTATCGCTCCCGCCAGCCCCGGCGGCACTTCGGCAGCCATCCGCTCGACATCGATGCGCGCAACCAGCGCGTTTATCGGCACCCCTTCTGCCTCGGCCGCCTGCCTCAGCATGTCCCAGAACAGCGGTTCTAGGCTGATCGAGGTCTTGTGCCCGGCGATTTCGACCGAGCGTTTGACCGGGGGGTGGAAGGGGAAGGTCATCGGCCGCCTTCTAGCCGGGTAGGCGATACTTTCCTACATGCGGCGAGCGATGGCATTGCAGCGGCACGGCTCTTTGAAATCGTCAGGTCCTTCGCCGTGCATCGCTGGCCGGACACAGTGCCCGAAGTTTCCTTCAGGACTGTGTCCAGTGTGTCCACCGATGTCACCTTTGCCAGCGAGCCTGCGCCCGCCAGACGGTGATCAATACATGTGCTGGCCGCCGTTGATGCTCATTGTCGAGCCGGTGACAAAGCCTGCATTGTCCGAGCAGAGGAAGGCCACGCCGCGCGCAATTTCGCTGGCTTGGCCAAGCCGGCCAACCGGGATCTTGGCGACAATCTTTTCCAGCACGGGTGCCGGTACGGCGGCGACCATGTCGGTATCAATGTAGCCAGGCGCGATGGCGTTGACGGTGACGCCGAATTTCGCGCCTTCCTGCGCCAACGCCTTGGTAAAGCCGTGGATGCCCGATTTGGCGGCGGCATAGTTCACCTGGCCGTACTGGCCGGCCTGGCCGTTGATCGAGCCGATATTGACGATCCGGCCCCAGCCACGCTCGCGCATACCGGGGAAAGTGGCCTTGGCCATGTTGAAGCAGCCGCCGAGGTTGATGCGCATGACATCGTTCCAGTCCTCAAAGCTCATCTTGTGGAGCACGCCGTCGCGAGTCACGCCGGCATTGTTGACCACTACGTCGATCGGGCCAACCTCGGCCGCAACTTTGGCGCAGCCGTCGATACAAGCCTGATGGTCGCCGACGTCCCACTTGTAGGACACAATCCCTGTGTCAGCGGTGAATTGCGCGGCCGCAGCATCGTTGCCGCCGTAATTCGCCACGACAGTGAACCCCATTTCCTTGAGCGCCAGGCTGATCGCCTGTCCGATCCCGCGGGTGCCGCCGGTTACGATCGCAACTTTGCCCATGTCTGCGCTGTCCTTATGCCTAGAGGTCCTCTCCTCAGGCGCCAAGTTAGGCGGGTCGGCGCGCGGCGGCAAGCGGCTGCGTTACAGGCTTTGCAGGAAAATTTTCGAGGTAAGTGGGCGATCGCCCCGCCGATGGGGTCAGAAGCGGAACTGGGTTCCGACATAGACGGCCTGACTGTCCTGCCGGCCATCGGTGAGCGGCACCAGCCGGTCACGTTCCTGCGAATAGCGCACACCGGCAGTGAAATTCAGGTTCTTGCCGAGACGATACGAGCCGCCAAGGTCGACCAGCGCTTCGCCATTGCCGCCGAAAGTGCGCGGCGCGCGGCCGGCATTCTCGCGGTTATCGAGCGTGATGCGCGGGGCAAAGCGCGAAGGGGCTTCCTTGACCCCGGAGCTCAGCGAGAAGCTGGTCAAGGCCGGATCGTCACCATGGCGCGCGTCCTTGGGCAGGGTAAAGCCCTGATAGCCGCGCGAAACGCCGAGGTTGTAGGCGGTCGGCGCGATGCCGAGCGGGCCAAGCTTGCCGCCGGCATCGCCCAGCGGGCCGCGCACATTGACCGCGCGGGCCGTGGTGGCATCGACGCGGACGGCAACGGTGATCGAACGGTCGGGCCGGCCGGCAAGGCCAGCAGGCGTAAAGCGGAAGACCTGACCTTGCGGCAGGCTGGACAGGCTAATCTGCCGGGCCAGAGCCGGATCGACCGAAGCCGGGATGATCGTCCCCATCGCCGCGCGCTCGTTCAGCGGAACGTTGCGCGGTTCGTAATTGCTGGAAAAGGCGAGCACGGCGCTGGGCAGGGCGAGAAGGCCCACGGCGCTGGCAATCAGCACTGCCGGGGAAAGCCCCGAAAAGCGTGCCTCTATATCCTTTGCCTTGATCATGGCTTGGCTGATCTACCTCCCGGCACCTGAACCTGCCCCTAATGGGACTCGGCAGGCGCAGCCGCATTTTGCGCCTGATTCGCGGGCAATCCAAGCGAATTCGCCGGCACCCGCATTTGCCTCTGGCCAGAGCTTGCTCTTGCCATAGGAGTCCGCATCCCGTTCACTTGGCGTTCAAGCCGCGTGCCGCCTTGGTGAGACGCGCGCCGCATCAAAGCTTGCCGCGCGCGGCCTCGCGGTTATAGAGGCGAAACGCGCGGAAGGCCGATGGCATGGCGCAATCATTTTGACGGGAACCGAGTTACGATGACTGGCACTGCTTCAAGCCGCAAGACCAAGACTATGATGGCAAAGGCCGGCCTCGTGCTGATGCTCGCGCTCTCGGTAACCGCCTGCGGCAAGAACAGTCGTCCCAAGGCAGATCTTGCCGCCAGCAAGGTCACCACGATCGGCGTAAATTCCTACCTGTGGCGCGCCAGCCTTGACACGCTGTCGTTCATGCCGCTGGTCCAGACGGACAGCAACGGCGGCGTGATCGTTACCGATTGGTACGCCAACCCGCGCAACCCGGGTGAACGCGTCAAGGTGACCGTCACAATCCTCGATCAGGATCTGCGCGCCGATGCCCTGCGCGTCGCCACCAGCCGCCAGATCTCGCAGGCCGGCAACTGGGTCGATGCCCCGGTCCAGGCGGCCACTGTTCAGAAGCTTGAGGACATCATCCTTACCCGGGCACGTGATCTGCGGCGCTCTGCCGTCACCAACTAAACCGACCCAGTTAGCGCGGAGCGCAGCGCTACATCGTTGACCTGCAGTCGCCTTCGGTTCGGCAAGCTCAGGATGGGCGGATGTTTGCGTTGAAACCTATGCAAAAGGCAGCAATAGACCAAGCCCGCTCACCCTGAGCCTGTCGAAGGATGCTGCGCAACCTATGACCCGGCTGAAACCCTTCGAGACCTGCCCATGACAACCGAACGCTTCGATCCAGCAACTGCCGACGGGCGCTGGCAACGCATTTGGGACGAGCAGCAGACCTTCAAAGCTGACGACGCGAGCGCCAAGCCTCGCAGTTACGTGCTCGAGATGTTCCCGTACCCCTCGGGCCGCATTCACATCGGCCACGTGCGCAATTACACGATGGGTGACGTGCTCGCCCGCGCCAAGCGGATGCAGGGCTTTGAAGTGCTCCACCCGATGGGCTGGGACGCCTTCGGCATGCCGGCGGAAAACGCGGCGATGGAAAAGGGCGTCCACCCCGGCGGCTGGACGCGCGACAATATCGCCAACATGAAAGCGCAGCTAAAGCGCCTCGGCTTCGCGCTCGACTGGAGCCGTGAACTGGCGACCTGCGAGCCGGAATATTACGGCCATGAACAGGCGCTGTTCCTTGACCTCTATGAGGCTGGCCTCGTCTACCGCAAGGAATCGGCGGTCAACTGGGACCCGGTCGACATGACCGTGCTGGCCAACGAACAGGTGATCGACGGGCGCGGCTGGCGTTCGGGCGCGCTGGTCGAAAAGCGCAAGCTCAACCAGTGGTTCCTCAAGATCACCCAGTTTGCCGATGACCTGCTCGACGGTCTCGACGGTCTGGAGACCTGGCCCGAGAAGGTTCGCACCATGCAGGCGAACTGGATCGGCAAGAGCCAGGGCCTGCGCGCCACGTTCAGCTTTGTCGATTCGGCGGACGGGATCGAGGTGTTCACCACCCGGCCCGACACGATGTTCGGCGCGAGCTTCGTTGCCATCGCTGCTGATCACCCCGTGGCGCAGCAGATGGCGCAAACCGTGCCCGAGCTTGCCGAGTTCATCGCGGAATGCAAGCGTGGCGGCACCACGGCGGCGGAACTGGAAACGGCGGAAAAGCTGGGCTTCAACACCGGGCTTTCGGTCGAACATCCACTCAAGAAATCATGGCACCTGCCGGTCTATGTCGCGAACTTCGTGCTGATGGACTATGGCACCGGCGCGGTCTTCGGCTGCCCGGCACATGACCAGCGTGACCTCGATTTCGCGCGCAAGTATGAACTGCCGGTCAGCCGCGTCGTCGCCGATGGCGATGAAACCGGCGAGGCCTTCGACGGTGACGAGGCCTATACCGCCCCGGGCCGCATCGTGAATTCCGAATGGCTGGACGGCATGACCATTACCGATGCCAAGGCAGCGGTGATTGCCAAGGCCGTCCATGATGGCTGGGGCGAGGCCGAGACGCAGTACCGCCTGCGCGATTGGGGCGTCAGCCGCCAGCGCTATTGGGGCACGCCGATCCCCTTCATCCACTGTGAAGTCTGCGGCGTGGTGCCGGTGCCCAAGAAGGACCTGCCCGTCGTCCTGCCCGAAGACGTTACCTTTGATGTTCCCGGCAATCCCCTGTTGCGCCATCCCACTTGGAAGCATGTTGGCTGCCCGAAATGCGGCGCGCCGGCTACACGCGAAACCGATACGCTTGACACTTTCGTCGACAGCTCGTGGTACTTCCTGCGCTTCGCCAGCCAGCCGGGCGACAAGCCGTTCGACCCTCAAGTCGTCAAACAGTGGCTGCCGGTGGAACAGTACATCGGCGGGATCGAACACGCGATCCTCCACCTGCTCTACGCCCGCTTCTGGACCCGCGCGCTGGCGCACATCGGCAAGCTCGATTTCGCCGAGCCGTTTGCCAGCCTGTTCACTCAGGGCATGGTAACGCACGAGACGTACAGCCGCACCGATCCCGCGAACGGCCAGCCGGTCTATTTCAGCCCGGCCGAAGTCGATCGCGGTGGGGAAAGTGCGGCGCTGATAGCAGACGGCGCGCCGGTGGAGATCGGCCGCGTCATCAAGATGTCGAAGTCCAAGAAGAACGTGGTCGATCCAGATGACATCATTGCCCAGTACGGCGCGGACGCAGTGCGCTGGTTCATGCTCTCGGATTCGCCGCCGGAACGCGACCTGCCGTGGTCCGAAGCCGGAATCGAGGGCTGCGCTCGCTTCGTCCAGCGCCTGTGGCGGCTGTTCGGCCAGTATGATGCTGCAGCGACAGGAGAGGACAAGGCCCTCGATCGCAAGATGCACCAGACCGTGCACGCCGCCGCGCAGGACATTGCCTCGCTCGGTTTCAACAAGGCCGTGGCGCGGATTTACGAACTGACCGCCGTGACCGAAAAGGCCGCGCCCTCGGCCAGTCGTTCGGCCGCGATTCGGACATTGCTGCTGCTGGTCGCCCCGATGATGCCGCACCTCGCCGAAGAGGCATGGACGGGAATCGGTGGAGAAGGACTAGTATCAGATGCCGCGTGGCCTGCGGTCGATCCGGCCCTGCTGGTCGAGGACGAAGTGACCATCGCCATTCAGGTGCTGGGCAAGCTGCGCGATACCATGACCGTCGCCAAGGGGCTGCCCAAAGAGGAAGTCGAGGCGCTTGCGCTCGCATCCGAGAAGGTCCAGCGTGCGCTCGATGGCAAGGCTGTGAAGAAGGTGATCGTGGTGCCCGACCGTCTGGTGAACCTCGTCGCATGACGCGCATGGCACTCCTCGTGCTTGGCGCGGCGCTCGCGCTTTCGGGCTGCGGGCTCACGCCGATGTACGCCAGCGGTGGTTCGGGCGCGGTGGCGCAGGGCCTTGCCGCAATCTACGTTCCACCGATTGAGGGGCGCGCCGGCTGGCTGATGCGCAATGCGCTCAATGACCGGCTTGGCGCAGCAGGCACGGGAGGCGCTGCGCGCTACCGGCTCGACGTGCGTCTGGATGATAAGCTCGAAGGCCTTGGCTTGCTGTCGGACGATACCATCGGCCGCGAACGCCGCACCCTGCGCACACGCTATCAACTGGTCGATCTCGCCTCAGGCGCGATTGTCATGGACGCGACCGCCGGGGCGGATGCGGGCATCGACGTCGTCAGCTCCGAATATGCGACCATCGCTGCGGAGAACAAGGCGCTCGAAAACCTTGCGGAAGAAGTCGCTAGCCGCATGGTGACGCAGATTGCCCTGCAGCTGCGCAAGGGCGCGGCAGCGGGCAAGTGAAAGCCAGCCAGCGCGATTTCAACACGGTCGCCCCCAAGGCGGCGGCACAAGCGCGCACCTTCTTTTTCTGCGGCCCTGACGAGGCCGGGGCGCAGGACGCCGCCTTCCGCATCGCCGGTCTGCTGGGCGATATTGGCGAACGCGTCGAGATGACCGGAGCCGAACTCAAAAAGGATCCGGTGCGGCTGGGTGACGAAGCGCGCTCGACCTCGCTGTTCGGTGACAAGCGCCACATCTGGGTCCGCGTGCAGGGCGACGAGGCGACCGAGGCGGTCGAAATCCACGTGTCGAGTACGGTCGAGGCCTGCCCGGTGCTGATCGTCGCTACCGGCGCGACGGACAAGGGCCGTACCGCCAAGCTGCTGGCCGACCGCAAGGATGCCTTGGTTGCGATGTTCTGGCCGCCTGACCTGAGGTCGGTTGCGGGATCGGTGCGCGACATGGCCAGCGCCGCCGGGCTGCGGATCGACGGCGCGATTGCCGACCGCATCGCGCGCGCCTCGGGCCTCGATACCCGGCTGGCGCAAAGCGAGATCAACAAGCTAGCCCTGTTTCTCGACGCGGCCCAGGAGCACCCACGCACCGCCGATGCTGCCGCGCTCGATGCGATCGGCGCGGCGACTGGCGATGATGGCATGATGCCGATCGTCAACACCGTGCTCGCCGGTGAGGTTGCCAAGTTGCCGGGCGAACTGCGCCGCATTCGCGAGATGAACATCAACCCCGTCGGCCTGCTGCTGCAGTTTGAGCGCCGCGCCGCCCAGCTCGCCCAGCTAGCGGCGAAGTTGGGGCCGCACGGTGACGTGCGGGGGCTGATCGAGTCGGAAAAGGCGGCACGCCGAATCTTCTGGAAAGACGAGCGCGACTTGCAGGCCCAACTGATGCGCTGGCGCGGCAAGCGGCTGCAGCGGCTGGTCGACCGGCTGGCGAACCTGCACCGTGCGCTTTTGGCGAACAGCCAGTCGGCGGAATTGCTGCTGGCGCAGGAACTGGCGGAAATCGCGCGATTTGCCGCTCACAAGCATTGAACCAAAGAGTGCCCTAAAGCGGCACTCGGTACTGGACACGCGAGCGGGTCACGGCACTGCGATCACATCACCGGATCCCTGTCTTTCGCACCAGCGCTGACGGCGAAGCGCCGTGGCTCAACCTGAGCCAAGCTGCGCGTCAAATCGGCGTGGCCCCGAAGACCCCCCGGATCGCCGCCGAAGCCGGGGAGATCGAAGGCATCCACCCGCTGCCAGAAGGACCATGGATATTCAGCCGGGAAGAACTTTGTAGAACTGCGGCCCGTCAACTCGTAAACCGTGCTCGGCAAAACCCAAAATACCCCACGGGATCGCATCCCAATCAGCAAAGCCTATTTTCTTCAACAACATAGACAGGTGGGTGTTATGAAGCATGATTGTAGTATCTGCGCCACTCCTCCAACTTTTCGCGGTCAGGAACCAGTGGGCGTTCAGGCATTCCGCCCGGAACTTCCCGTTGAAGGACTGGATGTAGGCATTATCCGGCATGATGTAGCCGGTGCCCCAGTTCCCCGACTCAAGTGGATCGTGTAGGTTCAAGTGATCCGGGCCTCGGGGCACCGGGAGCACGCAAGTGCGGGCAGGCCGTCGCACTGACATGAACTGCGAGTGCTAGGTCGTTATCTGGCCGCCTAGTATTGGTATGCCGCCTACGATTCCGCCGCGAGCGTCCCATGAAACCGTTACACGCCCCAGGTTACCGTGTGAACCTTGCCCAGCTTGCGGCGGCCACTGATGGTCCGTTCTGGATGAAGGTGACGCAGGCGCCCACCGGCTGCGCTAACCCTCGTCCAACTTCGGAGCGTTCGTACAATGGGTACCGAAAGGAAGGGTGTGCCGGAAGGATGGTCGTCCGGCAACAAGACCGGCAAGCCTTGGTGTAAGCCACGGGTCGTACGCCTGCTCCCCGGGACCACTGAGTTCGAGCGAGCGCGTCAGGCGCTGCTGGGACGGGAGGACTCCTAACCTCCCGTCCCTCCTCTAGGCGCAGCCCCTAGCCTACGCATGACATAGCCCAACTGGTGCGGCTGACCCACCGCCTCACCCTGCCACAAGGGAAGCCCAGCTCTCCCAGATGACCATACGGCGCTCAATTCCCCGCCCCCAAACCAAGCCAGCAAACGCTTCCCATTTTCGCCCCGGCCTTCCGCGTGTGCACCGGCTGAATGGCTGGAAGTCTGAAGTGCGGCCAGATGGCCGCGCTGGAGACCTCCATGTCGTTCGTTTTTGCTATAGCCTAAGACAGCGGCTGAAATGCTCGTTCAAGATGCTGGGTTCGCTGACATAGCAGCTTTCAGAGGCATCGGCGGGACTTCCAAAAGATGCCTTTCGTCCGTGCTTCGCGAGACTTGAAAGGGGGCCGACAAACGGCCCTCTGGTTTACATCCCGAGTGTCAAGAGAGTCCTGCGGCTGTCACTCAGGAATCCGGACTCCCAATTTTGATGGTGATCGCCCACGGTGACTGCTCACAATCAGGAAATTTTCGGGGAGGCAGCGCGGAGAAAGGACTATTTGCGAAAAGCGACCTGTCTGGCCTGGAACGAGTGGCGCCGAGCAGTTTACAATTAACGAAATTTTGTAAC
>NZ_JBBHJY010000005.1:0-315242 GCF_037572715.1 Novosphingobium aquae
ACAGCGCGCCAAGCAGATCAGCGACATCCTGCTCGCCGAATACGGCGTCTATGTGCAGCCGATCAACTTCCCCACCGTGCCGCGCGGAACAGAGCGCCTGCGCTTCACGCCCGGGCCTTCGCACACAACCGCGATGATGGAAGAGCTGACCAGCGTACTGGTTGAGATCTGGGAACGGCTGGACCTTCGCAAAGCCGCGTGACCACGGGCGCGGGGTCGCTCGGTCTGAGGATGACCTAGGGCCAGCCTTCGCCATTTCTTTGAGGTCGGATCTATGGGGCCAGCATCAGCTGAACGCAGAAGTAGCCCTCTGGTCCGCACCCCAACACGATGTCGCCGCCATAGTCTCGCATGATGGATCGGGAGATGGCAAGGCCAAGCCCGGAACCACCACGGGCATCCTGTGCCGCCTCACCAATCTCGAACACCAGATCGGCGCGGCCTGGAGCAATACCCGGCCCGTCGTCACAGACCATGATGCGGTTGCCACTAGCAACTATCTTGACCTCTGACCTTGACCATTTGCCCGCATTGTCGAGCAGGTTTTCCAGGACCTCGCTCAAGTCGTCCTCATCCATCGCCACGGCAAAGTCATCCGGGACCTGAACCGTGAAACGCTTTGCGGGATAGCAGCGGCGCATCGCCTCGAGCAGAGGCAAGAGAATCTCCCGCAGGCTGATCCGCGCCGCAACCCCCATCCGCGTGCCGCCCGATCGCACGCGGGCCAGATGGTAATCGATTTGGCGTTGCATCCGTTCGCTTTGCTGAAGCAAGGTATCTGCGGCCGTGGGCCTTGGTCCCTCTTGCATCTGCTCTGCCTCGTCCGTGATGATCGCAAGTGGGGTGCGCAGCGAATGGGCGAGCGCGCTTGCCTGCACCCGGCCGCGCGCCACGATCTCGGTATTGCGCGTGACATAGGCGTTGAGATCGGCAACCAGCTGCTGAAGCTCGTCGGGAAATTGACCCTCGATGCCGGAAGAAGACCCCTCGCGCAGCCGCTCGATCGCTGCGGAAAGCCTACCGAAAGGCCGAAATCCCAAGGTGACCATTGCGAGCCCGCAAATGACGAGAGCTAAGGCCAGAAGCGTCAGCAAGATCGTCAGCTCGCGGGTGAAAGTGCTGACGATCCGCTCGAGATGGCGTTCGTCAGTAGCGATGACGAAATGCAGCGGCGGACCATTTCCGACCTCTCGAACGAAGCCATAGACAATAGTTTGCCCTGTCGGTCCGCCGTCCAATCGGTGATCGATCGTTGGCGATCGGGCGATTTTGAAATCCAGCTCTCCGCGGGTCATTGAGGGAGACTTGATCGTGCCGTAACCGGGGCGCGTCACTTGCCAATAAAAGCCCGAAAGCGGCACCTCATAGCGAGGATCGGATAGTGGGCGGCTGAGTTGAGGCCGGCCTTGACTGTCCAGCACAGTGAGCCTGCCCAGTTCGAGGACGTGGACTTCCAGCTCGTCGTGATACTGCAATTCCACGTGCTGGGTGAACACGCGGACCGAGCTGTACCAGATCGCCCCAATACCCAATGTCACCCAAAGCAGAGTGGTAAGGAGGAAGCGTCCGCGCATGGATGTAAAGAGCGTCATCACACGACCAGCCGATAGCCTAATCCGCGAATTGTGCGGATGCGGTCGCGTCCGATCTTGCGCCGCAATCGGCTCACATGCGCCTCCACCGCATTGCGATCCCGCTCTGCCTCCAGGGCATAGAGCTGATCGAGGATCTCATTCTGCCCGATGATGTGGCCGGGGCGGCGCAGAAAGAGATGGAGCAGCGCGAATTCCAGGCGGCTGAGGTCGAGCGCCACATCGCCCAGCATGACAGAACGTGCAATTGGATGGAGCGCCAGATCGCCCGATCTCAGCACCATATCCGCGTCGCCCCGGCCCCGTCGGGTCAGCGCATGCAACCGCGCGAGCAGCTCCTCGAAGCGGACGGGTTTGACGACGAAATCATCCGCGCCGCTGTTCAATCCCTCCACCTTGTCGCGCCAGTTGCCGCGCGCGGTAAGTATCAGGATGGGAACGTTTTCGCCCTTGGTGCGCCAATGACGGAGCAGATCCAGGCCATCGCCATCTGGCAGTCCGAGATCGAGAATGATCGCCGCAGTGAGCTTCAGGTCCGGCCAATTGGACGCAGCGGAGGCGGATTTCACCCAGTCGACCGCGTGACCCGCCCTTTCGAGCCGTTCCGACAGACGGGGCCCGAGTTCGGGATCGTCTTCAACCAGCAATATGCGCATCGGCCGCGCCTCCCGATCGAGTCAGCTACGCCACATTCGCATCGCCGACTAATTGGTCCCTGACAGATTGTCAGACCGCCGTCAGCTTGAATAGCGGAATGGGTGCAATGGAACGTAAATTGATTGCCGCTTGACCAGTTCCGGGATGCTCAATTCGCAGGATACGGTTCCTTTTGCCAATGTCGGGACGACCCTCAATCGGGGAAATCTCGCGGGAGTTAGCGCCGTCTCGGGTGCTGTCAGTCGGACCGCAACCAGCCTCCGACAGGCGGAGCGACCCCCAGGTTGCGCAGCTTCAGGCCACAAGTGATTGCCACTTGGCCAATGCGGCCGAGCGACGTTCGGGGTAGGTTTGTCGATCAACGAGGTGGCGAAGGTGTGAGTTCTCAACCCGATTGTTAAGGTGCCGGCCCATCTCGCGCCGCTCCAGATTGCCCAGTTCACGCATCGCCGCAGGGTACGATCGGAGGCCGTCTGTGACGATGGCTTCGGGCTGGCCGTGGCGCTTCAGCGCTTTCTTCATGAATCGCAAAGCCGCGGATTTGTCCCGCTTTTTCGTGACAAAACTTTCGAGAACCTCGCCTTCGTGATCGACTGCGCGCCACAGGTAGTGCGTCTCGCCGTTGATCTTCACGTACACCTCATCAAGAGGCCACTTCCAATGGCGGAAGCCGCGCATCCGGCTTACTCGCTGCCGACGAATATCCGCGGCGAACATCGGTCCGAAGCGATTCCACCAGTGCCGCACGGTTTCGTGGCAAAGGTCAATTCCGCGCTCGAAGAGCAAGTCCTCCACGTTCCGCAGCGACAGCGGGAACCGCACATACATCAGGACCACCAAGCGGATCACTTCGGGCGAGGAGTGGAAATACCGGAAGGGACTATACGGCTTCGCTTTGGATTTGCGGCTCATTCCAGACCCGCTAGCACTCGTCCGTCCGCCCTACCAATCCGTCTGACAGAACCCGCGGAGACCCTGTTCACAGAGACTGGTGCGGGGGTCGCTGGCGGAGCGGGAGGGATTCGAACCAACAAGAAATGCAATTGTAATCGTTAGACAATTAAATTGCACAATGCGCCGACCCTAATATCAGCCCTAATCCATTCGCGCGATGATAGCTATTGAGCGACCGGCTGTTGCGAGCGCAGCCATTGCGCAACGAGCGAGGCAGACCACAGCCGGATCGTCCATCTTTCGCGAAGTTCTGAGTAAGCACCACTCGAGCCATTTCTCACTTTACCTTCAGAGCAGTTGATCTGCATCAATGGCTGATATATGCGATATTGTATCGCATATATTGCAGGTGGAGAATCATCCGCCGCACCAGACCGGAGGGATGCATGACCGACCTAGCGACTGCCGATGTCTTCACCGACAATGCCGTGGCGCAAAAGCCATTCGACTATTTCGAGGACCTGCGCGCGCGCGGGCCGATCACTCCGCTGGGCCTGCACAATGTCATCGGCGTGACCGGCTATGATGAAGGCGTGGCGATCTACAAGGATGACGTTCACTTCTCGGCGATCAATACCGTGACTGGCCCCTACCTGCCGATGGACTACGATCCCTCCAAGCCAATCGACGATCAGATCGACGCCTGCCGCAATGCCAACGCCTATCTTGGCACGATCATGACGCAAGATGAGGTTGAGCACGCCCGCGCCAAGACGATCCTCAACGGCATCATCACCCCTGCCCGGCTCAAGGCGAATGAGCAGTATATGTACGGCCTTGCCGACCAGATTATCGATGAATTCATCGACAAGGGCACGTTCAATGTCGTCACCGATTTCGGCGCGCCCTTCGCGCAATTGACCGTTGCCGACCTGATGGGCGTGCCCAAGGAAGACAACGAGATGGTGCGCTCGCTGTCGGCTGACCCCAGCCAGCTGCCCGGCAGCCTTGGCGGCACGTTCGACATGACGACCAACCCGCTGGCGCGAATGGGCATGGCTTTTTACCAGTACATCGCCGAGCGCCGCGCCGCGCCACGTGACGACATCCTGACCCGCATGGCCGAGCAGCGCTATGACGACGGCACCCTGCCCACGGTCGAGGAAGTCGTCGGCCTTGCCACCTTCCTGTTCGGTGCCGGTCAGGATACCACCGTCCAGCTCTTCGCATCTATGCTGCGGCAGCTGTCGGACGATCCCGACCTTGCCGACCGGCTGCGGGCGGATCCGGCCAGGATCGCCGATTTCGTCGATGAGACGCTGCGTTTGTTCGGCACCTCCAAGAGCACGTTTCGCTATGTCCGTCGTCCGGTGACAGTGGGCGACTTCACATTTGAGCCCGGCCAGCACGTAATGCTGAACACTCTGGCGATGAACCGCGACCCGCGCCGCTTCGACGATCCGGCCAAGTTCGATATCGACCGCAAGAACGGCCGCACTCACGTTGCCTTCGGGCGCGGACTGCATGCTTGCGCCGGCGCACCTTTGGCCCGCGCCGAAGGCCGGGTGGCTGTGGAGCGGATGCTCGCCCGGATGAAGAACATCCGCATCAGCGATGCAAAACACGGCCCGCGCGGCGCGCGCCAGTTCACCTACCTGCCCAACTATTCGCTGTTCGGCGTGACCGAACAATGGATGGAATTCGACCCGGCCTGACCGGTTCCAGCGATATAAAGGATACCGCGATGGTGAAGATTACTTTCGTCGAAAACGATGGCACACGCACCGAGGTTGAGGCCGAGGAAGGCCTGTCGCTGATGAAAGCCGCAACCTATGGCGGGGTTGCGGGCATCTCTGCAGACTGCGGCGGCAACTGCGCTTGCGGCACCTGCCGGGTCTATGTTCCCGAGGCCTGGCGGCACGTGTTCGGCGAACCGAAGGATAGCGAGGCGGAGATGATCGAATTCTCCCAGGACACGACCGACGGTGTGCGCCTTTCATGCCAGACCCGCGTCACGCCAGAGATGGACGGCATGGAGCTCGGCCTGCCCGACAGCCAGCATTACTGACAGCCGGGGACAAGAGCAGCGCCCGGGCTCCTGACCCGGGTGCCGCAATCCTGTCACTTCTTGGCAGGGCTCATCTGTAGAACTTCGATCTCATTGCCGTCGGGATCGTAAAAGTGGCTGGAACGTCCGATTTCCGAGCCCATCTTCTGCTCGAACTTCGTGTTTTTGAGCTTTCCACCATTGGCGGCAACCCTGGTGAGCGTGTCGTTAAGATCGTCGACCTGGATAATGAAACTGCCGTTCATGGTCTTTTCTACGGGGCTCTGGATCAGAATGATCCCCGGTGACTGGCTGCCCGGGAAGACCATGATACGCACGCCTTCGCCAAGCTTCTGCACAGTTCTCATGCCGAAGACCTTCGCATAAAAGGCCTCACCCCGCGCGATGTCGGCCACGAAAAAACGCAGCATGATGATCCGTGGAGGTGTAGCAGCGGCGGGCGCAGTTGCCGGCTGCGCGGTGACGGGACTTGCGGCCAGCAGGCCAAGTCCTGCGGCTGCCGCGATCAACGACTTCATTGCGTGAGTACTCCCCGTTGCACCGTGCCGCACAGCATTAGCGGCAGGCAGAATTGTTGGCCGACGGCACCGAAACGAAAGTCACCGACTGGGCCGGCAAGGCCATCCGGCCAGCCACCTTCACGCCATCAAGGCCCAAGACCTTGCCGTCCGCAGCGATCGACGGGACCACACCGTTGACCTGAGCCGCGCGCGTATCAATCGGCGCACCCGTCATCACCCAGGCCTGTCCCGGCTTGTCCAGCGGCAGCTCCGCCGCATCGCCGGTGTTGACGGCCACCAGGCCAACTCCGCCCTTGCGCGCCGGCAGGCAGTGGGCAAACAGGCGGACCTTGCCGGCGATTGCGGGAGGCGCCGCCAGAACGGTTGCGCCCATAGTCCGCTTCCACAGCACGGCCGCCCAGAAATTGGGACGCGGCGTCAGGGTATCCTGATCGATCAGCCCATAGTCCGATGCCGCCAGCGTATTGTGCGCGATCACCGCCACGTTTTTGCGCGCCAGCACACCCATCTGGTTCACGTAGCGGAAGGTATCGAGGAACGTCGACGCCCACGGACTGCCGCCGCATGCCGCCTGTGCGGTTTCATTCAGCCACAGGGGCTTGCCCGGCGCATAGCGATCACGCAGCGCGCCATAGAACGCCTCGTCCAGCAGGGTGCGGTCAAGCCAGTCATCCGTCAGCGCCTGATCCTTCAGACTTGGCGCCGATCCGCAGCGCTGCGAAACATTGCCGTAGAAGTGGTAGGAGACGATATCGAGGCTGCCGGGATTTGCCTTCAGCAGATCCTCAGATTGCAGGAAGCCCATCGCATCGCTTTGCGCGCTATGCTTCATCATTGAACCTTCCGCCGTGCCCCCAGCCCCGGCCAGTTTCATCTTCGGAGCGGCCTTGCCTGCCCACTCGCGGAAGATCCGAAAGTCGCGCGTGAAGTCGTCGACCTTGTAGCCCTTGGGGAACGCACCGTGCGGGGGGATCGTCGGTTCGTTGAACAGCTCGGCGCTGTGGATTTCGCCGCCAGCCTGCCGGGTCAGGTCGACCAGCCGCTGCGCCTGCGACGGGTTCCAGCTTCCATCGGCATTGCGCGCGCCGGGGCTGGCGGGAAAGCTGGTAACGATCTTCCCATCGACAGCGCGGGCGAACTTGACCAGGCCGGTCCACTGATCGCGCTTGAGGATCTGGTTGAACCCGGGCGGCGGCGCGGAAACCGTCTCGCCCTCAGCCGGCAGGTATGTGCTGTTGGCCCATGTGCCGGAGATGCGGATATAGGCGGGACCGAGCAACCGAGCCATCGCCACCAACCGCGGATCGCTGAGGTCAGTCGGCGGGCGCATCCGGTACATCTCGTCCTTGGCGCCGCCATAGGCCGCCCAGAAGCGCCCGCCGGTGATCTCGACCATTTCGACGTTGTACGACTGGAACCGTTCATCGACCTGCGCCACCTTGGGCAACGACGAAAGGACCGACGCTTGCCGAGCAGGCGTCGTCGCGCAGCCGTTCAAGGCGCACAAGGCCAATGCCGAAGCAGAGATGCCCAGCAAGCGAAGCGAGGAATAGTCAATCACGGTGTCTCTCCAAATGCCGCCCCCGGTTAACTGGTCAGCGCAGTTTGTACCTGTAGATACCATAGCCCTCGCCGATCTCGCCCGAGGCGCTGTCCGATCGTTGGAACACCAGCCACTTGCCGTCCGGAGTTACTACCGGATTGCTGATGTCGCTGGTTGAACCCGGCGTGCGGCCGCCCAACAGCAAGGACATCTTGCCATTTTCGCGCAGTTCCAGCTTGCAGATATCAAGTTCCGGCAACCCCGGCTTGTCCTGCGCACCGCATTCTACCGCAGCCCAAGAGCCATCAGGAGAAACCCCCTCGACCTCATCGTATTCGCCGCGCTTGCTGTAGTAGATGACCTTGCTGCCATCGTTCAGCCTGTGCCCCATCACGGACACATGAACCCCGCCAGGCGGGTTCATCGCCATGCAGGAGTAGACCAGTTCGCTGTCACCATCGCGGAAATCCTGCGGCTCGATGAAGCTGCATTCGCTCGGCAGTGTTGCCATGATCTCGCGCTTATTGACGATGACGGGTTTGCCGGCGCTGAAGGCGATTTCGGCGACATAGCGCTTTGTCGGGCGAACGAAGGCGAGCTGCCAGTTTTCCTTAGGCTTTAGTTCGGGATCGATCACCGTCCAGGCAATCAGGTTCTGCCGCCGTGAAACCGCCACGCCTTCAAATACCTGCTCGCCCAATGGCTCCAGCCCCCGGGACAGATCCTTGCGCAGCAGCCACATCTCAAGGTGAGCGCGCGTATCGCGGCCAGAGTTGATGCGCGGCGCGGTCACAAGGAAATCGCCGGATGGCAGGTACTGGATCCGCATGATGCCCTGATGGGCAAAGCCGCTGGTCAGATTGCGCATGCGCCGGGTTGCGATATCGACTTCGAAGGCATCGCCATAGGATTTCCCGACGAATACGATCTTGCGCCCGTCGGGCGAGACCGAAGCCCTGCCGCCGAATGGCGTAATCATCTCCGCCGAGGCGATTCCCGGAACCGTCACATTGTCCTCGGCCTGCGCTGGGATGCTCGACAGAGCCGAAGCGGCGAGTCCGAAGCTCGCCAGGAAAATTTTGGTGAATCGGGTCATAGACATAATCCTCAGGCAGATTCGCCGGCATCGACGACCAGCGTCGTCCCGGTCATGAACAGCGCCATGTCGCTCGCAGCGAACAGCGCGACGCGGGCGATGTCGTCAGGCACGCCGACCCGGCCGAGTTTCGACTGGAGCATCGAGGGGATGTCTTCGGCAGCCATCTGGGCCGTCTGCGGTGCCGATTGCATCAAGGCGAGGTTGCCTTCAGTGACGATGAAGCTGGGCGCGATGGCCAGCACCCGAATGCGCTGCGGTGCGAGCTCTATCGCCAGCTGGCGGGTGAGGCCGACAACCGCATGCTTGGAACTGACATAGGCCGACAAGGCCGGGGCGATACCCTTGATCCCGGCAAGCGATGCAACATTGATGATCACGCCGCCGCGCTCTGCCATGGCGCGTGACGCGGCCTGAGCACCGAGGAAGGTACCGCGCGCATTGACGGCGAAGACCTGTTCCCAGTCCGCGAGCGTCATGTAACTGATGGGGAGCGCCGGAAAGACGCCGGCATTGTTGACCCAGATGTCGATGGTACCGAACTGCTCGAGGCAGGTTGCAGCGCAATCAGCCACCGACTGTTCGTCCGACACGTCGAGCACGGCGGCGATAACCTTGGCTCCATAACGGGCCGACAGGTCCGCAGCCGCTGCCTGCGCCGCGCCGAGGTTACGATCCCCGATCACGACATTGGCCCCGGCTTCGGCAAAGCGCCGAGCGATGCCTTTACCGAGCCCTTGAGCGCCGCCCGTCACCACCGCGGTTCGACCGGCAAGGGATAGCAGATCCGCCAACGGCGTTTCAGTCGCGTCCTTCAATTCCAGCATCTGTATCGACTTTCACTTCGCGCCGACCGTCTTGGCGCATGGCTCAATTGAACAGGGCGGCGACTTACGAGAAGTCGCCGCCCCGGCCCCTTGGGAGGGAGGCCTCGTTACGTCATCAGCGGGCGCCGAGGGCAAACCGCATGCTGACGCCAAATTCGCGCGGCGGGGTAACCGAAACGCCGCGGTAGTAGCTTGAGTAAGTCTGCGAACCGAACGGCAGCGGGTTGCCCGGCGAAACGCGCAGCAGCGTGGTCGAGCTGTCGAGCGGCGAACCGTCGCCCGATGCCAGCCGCGTCACGTTGCCGACGTTCTTGACGTAGCCACCGACTTCCCACGAACCGTCCGGCGCGCGCAGGCCCGCGTAGAGGTTGAGCAGGCCGTAAGTGCCAACGTCGTCGTAGGCGTTGAACTCATCACCACGGGTGGAACCCTTCCAGGCGAACAGCCCGCGGACATAGCCATCGAGGCCGTCGGTCAGCTTGGCGTTGTATTCCGCCTGCACCGTGCCGCTCCATTCAGGCAGGAAGGTGGCCGAACCCTGCGCGCCGCACTGCGCCAGGTGCTCGGTGCCATAAGCAGCCTGCATCTGGGCGAGGGTCGGCACGGCGGTATCGGGAATGCCGTCCTTGTTGACGTCGGTGCAGGCAATCTTCGCCGACTTGTCGATCACGCTCTTTGACCAGTTCAGCGTGGTGCCGATGCTGAGGCCATCCATCGGATTGAGCGCCAGTTCGGCTTCCACACCGTCAACCTTCACCGGCACCGCGCTGATGAAGTTGAAGCGCGAACGGTTGGCCTGGTTGCTGCTGTTGATGTTGACGTAATAGACGCCCGCGCCGGCAGCCCGGTACGGGTAGTTCTGGAAGTCCTGATGATAATAGGTCGCGTTGAAGCGAACCTTGCGGTCCATCCAGGCCGTTTTGAAGCCGACTTCATAGGACTTCGAAGTTTCCGCACCAAAGGTCGTGTGGATCAGCTCGAGCGGCGAGTAAGCGATCGAGAAGTTGCCGATCGCGCGCACCGGCGGACGCGCCGAGCTGCCCGTGGCGGCATAGACCATGATGTCATCGGTAAACTTGTGGCGTATCGATGCACTGTAGACGGTCTTGTTGATGTCGTAGTTGTTGTTGGTGTTCGGCGTGACCGTGCACGAGCCAGCCGCAAATGTGGCCGGGGTACAGCTGATGTAAAGACCCAGCGCATTGTTCTTGAAATTGATCCGGCGCAGACCGCCCGAGATTTCGGTCGCCTCGCCAATGTGCGCGGTGATGTTGCCGAAGAACGACGATTCCTTGCCGGTACCCGGCGCCAGATAGATCGGCGTCGCGTTGACGATGTTGGCCACCTTGAACAACTGGAGGTTGCCCGAACCCGCGAAGATCGGCGCATAGCCCTCAAGCACGGTCTGCGACGTCAGTTCGGTCGTCGAACCGCCCTTCTGATTGAAGTAGCCGATCACATAATCGAAGATTCCGGCCACGCGCTCGTCGTTCTGCAGGCGGATTTCATGCGTGCGGTCGCTGCTTGAGGTTCTAGTATCCTGCTGCAGCACCAGCGTCGGCCAGATCGCACCCGGGTCCGAATTGGTTGTCGGGTGGAACTGCGTCTGGGTGTCCGATCCGACATAGATCAGCCGCTGCCCGGCAAAGTTGACTTCCGCATTCCACTGCCAGAACTGGAAGTTGGTCTCGACATAGCGGGGCGTGAACATCACGGCCTTGCGGTCCGCGAGGGTGATCGTACCGTAATTACCTGCAGGCGATGTGCCGAGTGAAGGCACGCCGAAGGGCGCGATGTTTGCAGTGATCGACTGCTGGGCGGCCGGCAGGGCAAAGCCGGAGACGACCTGGCTCATTGACTCCACCTGATCGTACTGCAGCGCCTTGAAGCGCATGCCCTGATAGGTCACGCCGGCCTTGAACCAGTCGGTAGGCTCAAAGGCCGCCGAGGCGCGGATGGCTTCAGTCTTGACCTTTGGTAGAGTCGTGTTGTTGACGCTAAACACGCGGTTGCCCTGATTTTCGTCGACCAAACCAGCGACGCGGATGGCGAGCATGTCCTTGATGATCGGCACGCCGACGCCGAACTGGACGTTGCGCGTGTGGCCCGAGCCACCGGTCAGCGAAATCGACGCGCCGGGCTCGCTCATGTTGGGCTTGCGCCAGTCGATATTGATCGCACCCGACGGGGTCGAACGGCCGCGCAGCGTACCCTGAGGGCCACGTTCCACCGAGATCATGCTGATGTCGAAGATCGCCTGCAGCGCAAGGTTGGAGCTGGCCGGAGAGTTGTTGACGTAATACTGGATCGTGCCGTTGTTGCCTGACACGTTGACGTCATGATTGACGCCGCGCATCGACGAGGACGAGCCGATACCGTTCGAGTTCGACACCAGCGACAGACCCGGAACAACCGACGTGATTTCGCGTACGTCGCGGATGTTCAACTTGCCGAGCTGCTCCGAGGTGACCGCGTTGACCACCAGCGGCACGTCCTGCACGCTTTCATCGCGGCGGCGGGCCTGGACGATGATGGTATCGTCGTTGAAACCTTCGTCTTCCGAATTATCGGCCGTCTGGCCAAATGCCGGAGCTGAAATGGCCAGCAGGCTGATCCCCGCCAGCGCCATGGAACGCAAAACTCGCATATTTCCCCTCCCTCGAAATTGCCGGCAGTTGTTGCTCGACAGAATTTTTATGCTGTGTGGTGACGCATAAATCTGCACGACGTTTTATGCAACACAATATTGCATAGGTGGCTGGGCCGGGCAGTTTGGTTATTCCTCAGCCCCGAGGAGACGCTGCGAACGTTGTCAGCGGCGTCGAGAGGCCGCCATCCAGCCGGATCGTCTGTCCGTTGAGAAATGGCGTGCGGATCATCGCCTCGACCAGGCTAGCATATTCGTCGGCATGGCCGAACCGCTTGGGAAAGGCGACATTGGCGGTGAGCGCCGCCTTGATGGAATCAGGTGCGGCGGCGAGACGAGGCGTGAGGATCGGGCCGGGCGCGATCGCATTTGCCCGCACGCCGATCTCCGCAAGATCACGTGCCATAGCTGTCGTCATGCTGACGATCGCGCCCTTGGCCGCCGCATAGGCAACCTGCCGCGCTTGCCCATCATAGGCAGCGGTCGAGGCCGTGTTGACGATCAGGCCGCGCCCGCCATCGCTGTCCGGTTCATTGGCGGCAAAGGCAGCGGCGCACAGGCGAGAGACATTGAACGGCCCCACCAGATGCAGGTCGATCATCTCGCGGAACACATCCATCCCATGCGGCACACCGCTGGCATCAGCCATGGCGGGTGAGTTGATCGCCACCCCGGCGGCATTCACGCAAACGCGAAAGTCGCCAATCCGGCGCGCTTCACCGATCGCGCGGTGGATCGCTTCATTATCGCCATGGCTTCCGGCAACGGCGACGGCCCGCGTGCCAAGGTCGGTCGCAAAAGCGCTTGCCCGGTCGGAATCGGGCTCGAAGATGACCACGCCCATGCCCAGTTCGACGAGCCGGCGCGCAGTCGCGCCGCCGAGCCCGCCCGCCCCGCCGCAGACAAGGGCGGACTGGCCAGTAAACACGCCGCTCACCCTGCGGCCTCCGTCGGTGTGAACCGGACATGCAGATGGGAAAGTCCGCGAATGATGAAGCTGGGTTCGAATTCGAAAGTGCGTTTACCCGGCCGTCCGTGATGCCCTTCATCGATCTCGATAAGCGAAGTCTGCTTGAGCAACTGCTCCAGAATGACGCGCACTTCCACGCGTGCAAGCGGCGCCCCCGCGCAGGTATGCTTGCCGCGGCCAAAGGCGACGTGTTCCTTGATCCTGGGCCGGTCCAGATTGAACGCATCAGGCTCCTGCCAACGACCAGCATCCCGGTTCGCGGCTGAAATGGCGAGCAGTATCCGCGTGCCCGCTTTCACATCGCGGTCACCGATGCGGGTATCGCGGCGGACCAGCCGGGCGGTCTGCTTGGTCGATCCTTCCAGCCGCAGCACTTCCTCGATCATCGCGGGGATCAGCGAGGGATCGGCGCGCAGCTTGTCCTGCAGGCCCGGCACGTCGACGATATAGCGCACCGCATTGCCCAGCAGCTTCGCGCTCGTATCCTGACCTGCGCCGAACATGAAGGTGCCGAGCGAGATCAGGTCCACCATGGTCGGCTTGGTGCCGTCGGAATATTCGGCATGGGCGAGTTCCGAGAGGATATCCTCACGCGGGGCGGCCTGACGCTCCATGATGTAGCGTGCGAAATAGCCCGCCATAGCCAGCATCGGATGATCGGTGCGCGATAGGTCGTTCAGACTGCTGTCGAGATTGCCGGGGGCGGGCGAAGCCTCGATCATCGTCATGAAGGTGTCGCGATCCTCTTCCGGAACGCCGAGCAAGTCGGCGATGACGATGGTGACGAAGGGTGTCGCGATTTCCTTGATCAGGTCACATTGGCCCTGGCTGACTACCCGGCGGATCATCTGCTGCGAATAGGCCGCGATGAATTCCTCGTTCGCCTTGAGCCGCGAGGGCGTGAACAGCCGGTTCATGAATCCCCGCAGCCGGGTATGAGCATCGTCATCAAGGTTCACGACGAGATCGCCGCCGAGAAACTGCGACCGGTGCGCTTCGATCTGATCGGTAATGTCCGGCCCTTGCGGTACGAACGGCAGCGGGGCGGCAGCTCCGGCAAGGCCGATGATCGCCGAGAAATCGCGGTGGTTGTTGAATATCTCCACCGCCTCGTCGAACCCGGTGACGATCAGGTAATCGCGGCCGTCGGGCTGATAGACCGGGCCGTGCTGGGCAACGGCATCGAAAAACGCATAGGGTTCACGGGCAATTTCGGAGTCGGTGAAATAGTCGCGGTCTTCAAGCTTGGTCACTCTGCAATCTCCCGGCGCGCGGGCCGGCCGTGTCCGGAATCATCCGGGCAAGTAAGCTCCGCTACAATACTTATGCGCCAATATGGCGCATAAGTCGGAAGGGTGCAATGTCGTTGTGGAGAGAGAAGGACCCGCCGCGGTCAATCGGGGCTGATGACCGAGGTGACGAGCAGGCGGTAAAGGATCTGTGCCACGGCTTCGACGCTGTAGGCGCCTTCGGGCTGGGCGACCCACCAAGCCAGAGTTTCGGCAATCAGCGTGGCGGCGCAGATCGTGCCGAGCTCTTTCGGTAGCCAGCTGTTTACTTGCGGTTCCTGCGCGGCCACCAGTTGCGACTGGTGCAGCCACTCCTCGCGCATGGCCGAGGCAGCGCCGCCGTTTAGCAGGATCGCCCATAGGGTCCGGTGGTCCGCAACGAATTGGCACAGCGCCCGGAACCCGGCCTCGTAACTGTCAGCCTCGCGGATGGCGAGCGTGAGGTTGTTGAGCTCGCGGATCTGCTCTTTGGCAATATCGTTGAGCAGCGCCTCTTTCGTTTCATAGTGGCGAAAGAAGGTGGCGTAGTGGATGCCGGCCTGATTGCAGATGTCGCGAACGGTAATCTGGTCAAATGCCGTGTTCGGCAACAGTGCCAATAGCGCCTCACGCAGCGCCTGCCCAGACCGCACCGCACGCAGGTCCTTCGACCTTGACGATGACGGCGTCGGACGGTTATGCGACACACTATCGCTTATTCCACGGCGAGGGCGAGCTATTTCGGACATGGGCCTGCTCTGGCGCAGAAACAGGTATGTGTGCAAGCCTGCGCTCACAGTCAGCCCACCAGTGTTTCAGGATGCGAACGGCATCTTAGAGTTTGGGAGATACGGCATGCGCCTGAAGAACCTCGCCTACGGGCTTCTGTTTGCAGCGCTGGTGAGCGGCCCCGCATCTGCAGATGTGCTGATCGTTGGCAACAAGGGCGAAGATACCGTCAGCTTCATCTCCCTGAAATCGGGCAAGCTCTGCGCCCGGGTCAGCACAGGCAAGGCCCCGCACGAAATTGCGATTTCCCCGGATGGCAGGCAAGCCGCTGTCGTCGCTTATGGCGGCACATCAATCGACCTGTTCAATATCCGCGAGCAGCGACTGATTCGCCGCATCGACCTTGCGCCCAATGCCGGGCCGCACGGCATCACCTGGCTTTCGGCCGGCAATATTGCAGTGACCTTCGATCGCAGCAATTCGGTTGCGCTGGTCGATCCTCGTGACGGCAGCTTTGCCTCGGTTGCGACAGGTCAGCGCGGCTCGCACATGCTGGCAGTCTCACCCGATGGACGGCGCGCCTATGTGGCCAATATCCTGTCGGGATCGGTGACCGTCATCGAACTGAATCGCATGGTTAAACTGCGCGATATAGCCACCGGCGGAAATCCCGAGGCCATCGCGATCACCCGCGACGGCAAGGAACTCTGGGTTGGTGACCATTCAGGCCCGCGT
Organism: Novosphingobium aquae; assembly: GCF_037572715.1. NCBI lineage: Bacteria > Pseudomonadati > Pseudomonadota > Alphaproteobacteria > Sphingomonadales > Sphingomonadaceae > Novosphingobium > Novosphingobium aquae. The sequence continues at coordinate 15,548 of NZ_JBBHJY010000005.1, forward strand.
GTGCGCGTGATCGATCTGGCCACCGGCACCGTTGCCTCAACGCTGCCCACCGACCCCTTCGCCATTCGCCTCGCCATGACCCCAGACGGCAAGACTGCCGTGGCATCGAACTTCCAGTCAGGCACCCTCACCCTGTTCGATGTCCGGACTCGGCGCCCGTTGCGGACGATCAAGCTGAGCGGATCGGTAAAGGCGATGCAGGTGACGCTCGCCATCAGCAACAATTCGCGCATAGCCTATGTCGCGGAAACCGGCAGCGATCAGATTGCCGAAGTAGACCTGCGCGCCGGCAAAGTGCTGCGCCGCATTCCTACCGGCAAGGGCGGCGATGGTCTTGCGGTGGTTAAGGGCAACTGCATAGTGCCCGATAGCGGGCAATAATCAGCTGAGATACGCGCCGAAGGATACCCCCGCCAGTTCCTCGGAAAGCTGCCACAGCCGCTCACCGGCCTCATCATCGAGTGCGCCGGCTCCGAACGGGCATTCGCCCGTCGCGCCTTTCATCTCCAGAAAGCCGGTAGGTCCATAAAGCCGTCCACTCCCAGCGTGCGGCGACAGGCTGGCGTGCAGGATCGGATCAGCCCCGGCCGCAGCTGAGTGCCCGAGCAGGGGAACGAGCAGGCGGGTCGACAGCAGAGTCATGAAGCTCTTCGGCCCGCCTTCAGCCGCGAACAGGTTCGTTCCGGCGAACCCGGGATGGGCCGCCATGCTGGCCAGCGCCCAGCCCTGTGCCCGGGCGCGCTGGTGCAAGGTGCGGGCGAAAAGCGCCACGGCGAGTTTAGAGCGACAATAGACAACCCCCGGCTGATATTTGCGCTCACTCTGCAAATCATCGAAGTCCATCCGGCCATAGCGATGGGCAATGCTGGTCACGCTCACCACCCTTGCCGAGCCGGACTTCTGCAACAGCGGCAACAATCTCGCTGTCAGCGCGAAGTGGCCGAGGTGGTTAGTGGCGAACTGCGCTTCGAAGCCGTCGGCCGAAACCCGACGCTGGGGCGGCGACATGATCCCGGCATTATTGACCAATAGGTCGATCGAGCCGCCTTGTGCGATCATCCGCCCGGTGAAGTCTTTGACAGAAGCCAGCGCGGCAAGGTCGAGCACTTCGAAGCGCAGGTCAGCGCCCGGGACTGCCGCAGCGATCCCGGCCACGGCCTCATGCCCCTTCTGGACATTGCGACCGGCGATTATCACGCGCGCGCCGAGGTCGGCGAGCTTCGCGGCCACCTCGAAGCCAAGTCCGCCTGTACCGGTGACAACGGCAGTGCGCCCGTCTTGCCGCACATATTGCGTTGTTATCGAGGGCTTTCCGTAGTTCGCCATTCCTGCTCTCCTGCTTGATTAGCGGCACCATTATATATTCCATTGTATAACGTAAATACCTCTCTAAGCTGTCCCCAACGAATCAGGGAGAGAACGCCGTGGGAGAGAACGTTGAGCGCCTGTTGACGCACATGCCGTTGCGAACCGGTTTTGATGTTTCGGCGCTTGATCTGCGCGAGACGCAAATCGCCGCACTGAACGAGCGGTTTCAGTCTGCGGTTGATCGGATCAAGCTGCTGCGCCTGCGCGCTGATGAAGCTGGCATCACAGAAATTCGCAGTCTTGAAGACGTTGTGCCGCTGCTGCTGCCGCACACCGCCTACAAGAGCTATCCCGAGTCCTTCCTGGCCGACAAGCGCTGGGACCGGCTGACCCGCTGGCTGGGGACGGTCTCGGCCTATCCGACCGACACCGTCGATCTCAGCGAAGTTGCCGACATGGACGACTGGGTCAACGCTTGCGGTGATGCTGGCCATTTCGTGTCCTGCTCGAGCGGCACGACCGGCAAGCCAGCAGTGCTTAACGCAAGTCGCGCCGATCTCGATTTTGCCGCCCGTGAAGGCGTGGAGGCGGTCCAGTGGGGTTCGGCCATCCGCGCCGGCGACAAACGTACCGTCGCGAGCTTTGGCGCGACGGCACATTCACCGCGCAATACGGCCACGGGCACGGCGCTGATTGGTGCTTTCGCCGATTTTTCCAAGCTGGCCCCGCCCTCGGACGCTGCGCCGATCACCGTTGGTTCAATCTCTCGCATGATTGCGCTGCGCAAGGCCATGGCCGATGGTTCTGCGCTGCCCGAAGAGATCGCCGAATACGAACGCGAATCCGCCCAGCGCCAGGCCGCGCTGGACAGCGCCTTGGGGCGGGCGACCGACGACATCCTCGCGCGCCGCGGCGACCGCCTGATGATCATGGCCATGTGGGGGCCGCTGTACCAACTGGCCGCCGAAGTGCGCAGCCGGGGCTTTTCCGGCAAGGACTTCAACCCGGAAAACGGCGTTTTCCTTGGCGGCGGGCTGAAGCGCGCGCAGGTGCCGGCCGACTACAAGGAATTCATCTACGAAACCTTCAATCTCTCGCCAACCTATACATACCAGATGTACGGCATGCAGGAGATCCAGACATCGATGCCGCGCTGTCAGGCCGGCGGGCGCTATCACGTGCCGGCATGGCTGGTTTGCCTGCCGCTCGACAAGGAAGGCAGTACGTTGCTGCCAGTTGACCAAGGCGAGGTTCAAGGCCGCGCGGCGTTCTTTGACCTGTCGATGGACGGACGCTGGGGCGGGGTCATTTCGGGCGATCAGATCGAGGTCGATTTCAGCCCCTGCGCCTGCGGAGCCGCCTCGCCGTCGATCCGCGATTCAATCGTCCGCTACGCCGATCTCGAAGGCGACGACAAGATCGGCTGCGCCGGCACGGTTGATGCCTACGTTCGCGGCCTGACCTGAAGACGCCCTGCGAGGAAGCCTGACATGGACATCCAAGACACGCTGCAGCCGGCTCCGTTTTTCGTTCGCGGCAAGCTGGTTGAAGGGCAGGACACGATCCATCGGTCGCGCGACCTTGGCGTCGCCATTGCCACGCCCGAGTTGCACCTGAACGAGCTGGTCCATCCGCGCACCGAACTGCCGCCGCTGCTCAATGTATCGCTGGCCGAGATCATGGATTTCCTCACCGAAGCCGGACAGAAGCTGCTGGCCAAAGGCAACCCGGCGGTCGAGGCATGCATCGAGCGCATGGCGCGGGTCAGCCTTCAACCGCATGCCGTGGTCGCCGGAGCCATCCGCGAAGCTGCCTCCTATCTCGACCGCCAATCGATGATGGAAGTGGTGGAGAAGAATTTCGCCAACCCCAAGGCGCTCGATGAATGGGTGCCGCAGGCCGACCACACCGGGCGCCGCAGCTTTGTCCGTGCCTATCCCCCGCGGCTGATCCACGTGCTGCCCGGCAATTCGCCCGGCATGGGCATCCGCTCGCTGGCGCAGGGGGCGCTGGTCAAGGCGGTCAACCTGTTCAAGATGCCGTCCGCCGATCCGTTCACCACTGTCATGTTCCTGCAGATAATGGCCGAGGTTGATCCCGATCATCCGGTCCTGCGTTCCATGTCAGCCGTTTACTGGCGTGGCGGTGATGAGGCCGTCGAGCGCGTGCTTTACCGCCCGCAGTATTTCGACAAGCTGGTCGCCTGGGGCGGCGGGGACGCCATTGGCAATGTCATGAAGTACATCGGCCCGGGCTTTCAACTGGTGTCGTTCGATCCCAAGACATCGATCTCGATGGTCGGGCGCGAGGCGTTTGCCGACGAGGAATCGCTGGCCCAGGCCGCCGAACTCAATGCCCGGGACGTCTCGATCCTCAATCAGGAAGCCTGCGTGTGCAGCCGCTTCACATTCATCGAGGCGGATCAGGACCAGGCCGACCGCTACGCCCGCGCGCTGGCCGAACGGTTGCGGATCGACCGGAGCGGCGAAGGCGAGCCGCGTCCGCTCGACATGGCGCTCAAGGAAGAAATCGACACCCTGCGCCTGATGGACGAGGACTATGCCGTGTTCGGTGCCTCAGATGGGCGCGGTATTGCCATCCGCTCTGACGAGCCGGTGGACTTCCACCCCCTGCGCAAGACCGCGAATGTCGTCCGCGTCGATGACCTGATGCAGGCGATGAAATACGTTAATGTCGCCACGCAGACCGTCGGCGTCTGGCCCTTCAGCCGCATCCCGCAGCTGCGCGACCATCTGGCCAGTGGCGGCGCGCAGCGGACGGTCAGGCTGGGAGAGGCAGGGCCTTCAACCATCGGTAACCCGCACGATGCGATGTATCCGCTGCACCGCTTCGTTCACTGGATGGCGCATGAGGACGGCTGCGACGGCGACGATTGAGGGGCGCGCGCGCCAGCTTCAATCACACTAGCGTGATCTCTTTGGCAAAGATGGTCGGCTGCACGACGAGGTGATTGAGGAAAGCGATGACGTTCTGCACGGGATAGTCCTCGGGCTGCGCCAGCCACCAGACGAGGATCTCGAAAATACCTGCGCTGACGAAAGCCGAGGCCAGCGGCACCGGCAGCCACGGATTGGCGCGCGGCCCGGTGACCCCGTATTCGGCTGAGAGGCGGGCAAATTCTTCGCGCATGGCCGGCGCGGCGCCGGTGGTGAGCAGCGAAGTCCACAGCGCCCGGTTCGCCTGAATATGCGCGCAAATCGCGCCAAGGCTGGCGTCCGGTCCTTCGGCTTCGAGCACCGGATAGGTGCGCGCCATGAGGTTACGCACTTCCTCGGCGGCGACTTCGGCGAGCAGTTCTTCCTTGCTGCCATAGCGGCGGAAGAACACCGGATAGCTGACCCCCGCCCGGCCGGTAATATCGCGAATGGTGATTTCGTGCAGCGGGCGCTCGCCCAGCAGTTCTAGCAGACCATTGCGCAACGCTTGCCGTGACCGCAGCGCGCGGGCATCGTCGGGCTTCGACATCCTCTCTTGCGCGCGGCTTGAATGCATCAGTTTCCTATGCCCAAGCTGACGCGGCTTTGCAAAGCTACTTCTGTGCCTTTAACTGCCCGCCCTTGCCCAGCGCCTGCCGGTCTTCGGGCGGAATGAACGCCGGGATGCCTTCGATTTCATAGGTCGCCGAAATTCCGGTGTATTCTCCGGTAGCGGGATCCTTCAACCCATCGGCGGCGCGGCGCACGGCGTTGTACATTCCCGGACTGTTGAAGCCGATGGTGTTCTCGTAGTCGGAAGCCTGGAAGAAGGCCGACGAGATATATTTGCGCCAATCGCGGTAACCGCCCAGCACGGCCTTCATCGTGCCGTCCTCGCCGAACTCTATCCGCATCCTCGCTTCGGCCAGAGTCCAGGTGGTGGCCGGCCCTTCGTGCATCGTGACTTTCGGATGGGCGCTGGTGGTCAGCACGCCATTCACGATCTTGCCGCGAAAGCGCGCGAAACTTTGCGAGAACTCGGGATTGGCATTCACCCGGAACGAGTAATCCGGCAGGACGATCTTGGAGCTGCCATCGCGCTTCATCGGATCGGCGCTGTAGAGCAAGGTCACCGCGACATCGTCGTCATTGCGCCAGTCTTCGACGCCGCTGACATCGACCAGCATCGACAGGCCGCCGGCGCGGCGCAGTTCGTTGCCGATCATCGGCAGGAAGCCATTGCGGCGCCAGCCGGCGATGCAGCCCTGCACGGTGAAAAGCTGGTTATCGATGCCCTTGCGCCCATCGGGAGAGGTATAGTTCGGGTGCGGCCGGGTACTTGCCGGGAACGGGGCCGTGCCGTCGTTGCCGTCCAGATCGAACCCGCGAACGATGTCTGCCTGCGGGGCGACATGGCCGGGATCGGCAACGATACCGGGGAGCAGGATGACGTTCATCTCGTCCGGGCCGCGATAGGGCAGGACTACGGTGTTGGCGCCGCCCTTGCTGGCCAGGGCAGCCTTCTGCTGCGCCGCTCGCCCAGGCGACATTAGTGCGTAATATTCTTCCTGAGTCGGCTTGCGGTTCATCTGCGGGCACTGCCGATCATTGGCATCGGCGATCGGCGCGAACCAGGAAACAAGGAAGGTCCGGCTTTCTCCGCCCTTGGGCGCAGGCGGCAAGGTGGCCGGCTTCGTCGTGATGACCCGGGGCTTTGGCTGCGGCGCATGATTGATCCGGGTGATGCCCTCGAACTTCAGGGCAAATGCCTGTTCGGGTGCGCCTTCGGCAACGGGGCACGACAGGCGAACGTTGCTGAGCGTGTAGCGATAGAATTCGGGAACGTCCGCAGGGCGCGGGCCGTGCTCCTGAATATGTCGGGCGAGGTCGGCGGACTCGGCATAGCTGACTTGCGGAAGAACCGTGCCGCTGCGGCAGATTTCCATGAGCCGAGCCAGTGCCGGGCTGGTCTTCGCCACGGAAAGGGCCAGCATGGAAGGCCCACTGGCCGGTGATGTCGGACCGGTAAACTTGAGCCCGCTCTCCTTGCCGGAAATGCCCCTGATCTCGCGCCGCGCCGGGTGGCTTGTCCAGTAATTCGCCTCGGCCTGCACCCAGTTCCGGAAGACGGGGTGGCGCGCACCGCCATCGACTCCGGGAATCTCGACATAGCTGGGACCGATGTAATCGGCCCACGCGGGCGTGCTGGCGAAAAGGCCTGCCGCCAGCGCAATCGAGGCTGCGGAACGGGCGCCGATCACGACGCGGGCTTCCCGGGTGTTTCGATGAGTTCGAGCCGGTAGCCGTCCGGATCGGTCACCATCATCATGCGGATCGAACCGTGGACCAGCTTGATCTCGCCTGCCTTGAATCCCAGCATCTCAAGCCGCACGGCAAGCCCTGCCAGATCAGGCATGCGCAGCGCGATCCGGTCAAAGCCGTGGGCATGGGCAATCGAGCGGATCGGACCCGACTTGTCGGTGATCAGCATGATGCCGGCCTCCGCCGGGTTGGGGCCGAAACCCACCACTATGTCCGGACGGTCCGCCGGGCCGAAGCGCATCCGCAGCTTCATGCCGAGCCCTTCGGTGTAGAACTTGAGCGAGCGCGCCGGGTCGGTAACGTAGAGCGCGGGGCCGACCATGCCTTCGGGCGAAATGGCCGGTGCGGCTGGGGCTTGGGCATTTGCGGCAACCGGCAAGCCAGCTACCAGCAGCCCCGCCGCCAACAGGTTCATTCCAAGGCGCTTCATGCCATAACCTCCGAAATCGGCTTGCTCGTCTTCATCGCGCCATCGCCCCATTCGGTGACCGGCATGCCCATGACCTGCTGGATGGTCAGACCTACACGCGAGCTGGGATCGCCATTGCCGCTGATGTGCTGCCCCTGCTTCCAACGCCCGCCAGCCGACCCGGCAACGAGAATTGGCAGGTTGTCGACCGAGTGGATCTTGGCGAAATTGCTTTCGGACGTGGCCAAAACCAGGCTGTTGTCGAGCAGGGTCCCCGCCCCTTCCTTCACCCCGTCCATCATCTTGAGCATCGAGGCGAGCGTTTCCATGCTGCGCTCGATGAAGAACGTCGCCTTGGGCTGGTAGCCAAGCTTTTCATCGACCGGCTCTTCGTGCGTCAGTTCGTGGAAAGCGACCGGATCACCGGGCTTGCGCAGGTTCGATCCCGCGTTGGACAAGGCCATGTTGAACACTCGCGTCTGGTTGCAGGCGAGCGCCATCACCAGCAACTGCCCCAGCAAGTCGTGCGTGCGCGTAGCGACGTCCCACGTCGGCCCCAGCTCGCGCTTGCCGGGTTCGGTCGGCAGCACGCAGGCCTGCGCCGGTTCCGGCTTTTCGAGCAGCTTGCCGAGCTGCTGTTCAACTTGCCTGACGGACGTGAAATACTGGTCGGCACGCTGCCGGTCTGCCGCTCCCAGCGAGCGCATCAGGTCCTCGCGCTCGTCCTTGACCGAACTCAGCACGCTTTGCCGGAGCATGACTTCGGGATCCGGCGTGAATTCCGCCTTGTTTGGATCGCGAAACTCAGTGCCGAACATACGGCGATAGAGCTGGACCGGATCGACCTCGCTGGGGTTTACAGTCGAACCGGCGCGCATCGAGTAGCTGACATTCGACTGCCCGGTGCAGGCCAGTTCGAGCGAGCGGAAACGGGTATTGCCGCCGATGTGATCGGAGATCAGGCAATCAAGCGTTGGCAACTGGCTTGTGCCGCCGGTGACACCCCCGGTCAGCGGTGCCGCGCCTGACATGGTGGCCATGACGCCCGACCAGTGAACAAGGTTCGGTTTGCCATCGAGCACGCAGTTGAAATTGGAGAATACAGACACCTTGCTACGCAGATCACCAATCGGCGAAAGCTCCGGCTTCAGGTCGTAATCCATGCCGAGCTTGGTAGGGAACCAGCGCGCCGTATTGACCCCGCAGCCCCAGAACCACGTGCCGAACCGGGTCGGGATCGGCGCGCCGCTGGCCAGCGCCTCGCCATTGCCGTCAAGGAACATGTCGAACAGCGGCAGCGCCACGGCCACGCTCGCCCCGCGCAACATTCCTTGCAGCAAACTGCGCCTGGACCACCTGCTCATCGTGATTTTCCTTCTACCTGACCTGCATTTCTGGCTGCCGTTCTGCCCGGTGATGGCGGCGCGACCGCGCGGATCGCATCGCTCATCGCGAGGCTCTTCATCAGTGCAGGGAACCGATAACCACCTGCCGCGAAGCGCGCCGCCGATTGCTCGAGCACTGCCGTATCCGCCTCCGCCGCCTCACGCCCCACCCCATATTCGAACGCCCGGCGCACCAAGCAGCTGGGTACCGCCTCGCTCTCGCGCAGCCGCCCCGCTAGGCCGAGCAGGCCGACGTAGGGTTTGCCCTCGAAGGTGCCCGATGCATCGATCAGTGCGCTGTTCTCGTGCGTGCGGTAATTGCCGACCGCATCGTAATTCTCGAGCGAAAGTCCGATCGGATCCGTCAGCTTGTGGCAACCGGCGCAGGCTGGGCTTTCCTGATGCACGGTCAGCCGTTGCCGCGCCGTGCGGTAGAGCGGATTCGACACGTCCTGAACCAGCTGGAAGTTCACGTTGGCGGGCGGCTGCGGCACCATCTGGCACAGCAGCAGCTCGCGTACGCTCTTGCCCCGGATGGTCGGCGAGCTACGCCCCTCATGCGTCGGATCCAGCATGAGGAAGCCGGCGAGGCTGAGGATGCCGCTGCGTGGTTCGTTCGCCGGGAAGGTATAGGGCGCCCAGCCATCAAAGGCAGTCGCCGGCACTGGCACCCGATAAAGCGCGCCGAGACTGCGGGTCATGAAAGTCTTGCGGGTGGTGAACAGGTCTCGGTAATCGCCCCGGTTCGTCAGCAACAGATCAACGATGGTCCGCAGCGTCTGCTCCTGCGCGTCGCGGGCAAGCGATGAGTTGAACTTTGGATAGATCGCCTGATCCTTGGCGAGGCCCTGGAACTGATCATAGCCGAACATGTCCGAGAAGAAGGCACGCGTGCCCAGCTCGAAGCGGGGAGACGCCAGCATCGCATCGATCAGGCGGCTGGTCTTCGCTGGATCACGCAGGTCGCCGCGTGCCACGGCTTCGAGCAGCGTCTTGTCCGGCGGGGCATCCCACAGCAGGAAGCTGATCCGCGTCGCCAGCGAGTAATCATCCAGCCGCCGCACGCCCGGCGCGGCTGGGTCCGCCACCGTCCGTTCAATGCGGAAGATGAAGTTGGGGGACACCAGCATGCGTTCCAGCGCGGCCTGAAGCCCGCGCGCCATCGACCCGCTCTTGTCCGCTGCTGTGCGAGCAAGGCCGGTTATGGAGGCCACTTCGGCTTCGGTCAGCGGGCGTCGGTAAAGGTGGCGGCCAAGATCGCGGATGAAAGTCTGCGCACAGGCGAGGTCAAAAGCGGTCGACGCGCCGTCGCAAGCCAACGCGACGCGCTTTTCCTTGAACGCCTGCGCCGCGATCTGCCGTGCACGCAGTTCGTTCTGCTCAAAGCCGGAGCCTGTCACCGTTACATGGGCGTCACCGATCGCCAGCAAGCCCTTTTCGCGCAGCGATGGTTCGAAGCGCCCCGGAATCGTAATGCCGGGACCAAAGACCTGCTCAATGCTGCGGCTGTATTGCGCCTCGTTTAGGCGGCGCAAACCGATTGTCCCTGAAGGGTTCTCGCTTGAGACGGCTGTTTGCGCGGAAAGCGGTCCAACGGGTCCGATTGTCAGGACGGAAAGTGCTGCCACTCCCGTCGCTGCAGCCAGCGCCAAACTTCGCAACGCAAACTTGTTGCGGCGATCGACTCCCGTACCGGGCATCCAGTTCTCTCCCCGTCAGACCAGCGCGAGAATATGATTACGCGCGCTGGTGGAACCTTGACCCGAGCACATAACAGCTAGGTAGAGAGGACGTCAAGATATGCGATATGATGGCGCATAAATGGAATGGTGCAACCTCGGTTGGAACTCGAACTCGAGATGACGCACATTGCTGATTAGTTGGAGGCCGCATTTGCAACCAAATTCGCGAACTTTGCAGACGTTCAATGCTCCAGCACGGCATCCTGTGAGCTGCCCTTCATTCCCCGAACCGGGTTGTCTTCCGACACGTAATCATCGAGCGATGCTGGCAGCAAATAGTCCTGCCGACGGTATTCCCCTTGGACGAAACGAGCCATTCCAAAGCCTCCCAAAACGCGAGAGAACCATAGCATATTCAGGCGTTTTTACACAGCCTCGGGACAATCCTGCCCTTCTAAAGTGGCGTGTTTGACGGCGGCTCTCATCCGGAGCAGACATCCAGCGTTTGTCTGACCTGGCGGGTCAGGAAAGAGACCCGCGCATGGTAGAGCCAGTTACATAAACGGAGTGGCTTTGCCCGTTGATGGTGGGTTTAGGATCAGGTGCACACCTTCTGCACTCGGAAGTGTACCACGCGCTTTTCCCATTCAACCGATCGCCCAGACAGGGATCATTAAATCCCACAAATTTCGAAATTTCCGAATTCAGTAACTCCACTGGCCCCGGGTTGATCCGGCGGCCCTTGGCTCGTTGAACCCGCAATCGCGCAGCGGTAACCCTAACATCAACCCTAAAAGCTGCTGCGGATTAGGGCGATTCAGTGCGAACAACAACGAACATCGAACGGGTAGGGACCCAGCTTTTCCGTCAGAAATCGGTCAAGGATGAACAGAAGCGGACGGTCGCTGGCGGTGCTGTCAGTCGGACCGCAACCAGCCTCCGACAGGCGGAGCGACCCCCAGGTTGCGCAGCTTCAGGCCACAAGTGATTGCCACTTGGCCAATGCGGCCGAGCGACGTTCGGGGTAGGTTTGTCGATCAACGAGGTGGCGAAGGTGTGAGTTCTCAACCCGATTGTTAAGGTGCCGGCCCATCTCGCGCCGCTCCAGATTGCCCAGTTCACGCATCGCCGCAGGGTACGATCGGAGGCCGTCTGTGACGATGGCTTCGGGCTGGCCGTGGCGCTTCAGCGCTTTCTTCATGAATCGCAAAGCCGCGGATTTGTCCCGCTTTTTCGTGACAAAACTTTCGAGAACCTCGCCTTCGTGATCGACTGCGCGCCACAGGTAGTGCGTCTCGCCGTTGATCTTCACGTACACCTCATCAAGAGGCCACTTCCAATGGCGGAAGCCGCGCATCCGGCTTACTCGCTGCCGACGAATATCCGCGGCGAACATCGGTCCGAAGCGATTCCACCAGTGCCGCACGGTTTCGTGGCAAAGGTCAATTCCGCGCTCGAAGAGCAAGTCCTCCACGTTCCGCAGCGACAGCGGGAACCGCACATACATCAGGACCACCAAGCGGATCACTTCGGGCGAGGAGTGGAAATACCGGAAGGGACTATACGGCTTCGCTTTGGATTTGCGGCTCATTCCAGACCCGCTAGCACTCGTCCGTCCGCCCTACCAATCCGTCTGACAGAACCCGCGGAGACCCTGTTCACAGAGACTGGTGCGGGGGTCGCTGGCGGAGCGGGAGGGCGCAAGAGGTTTCGTTTATAATATTGATCACGAGAGGTATTTTCATAAAGCGTGAGCTCTCCCCCCACACTTGCCCCCCTCGCTCTTCCAATCGTTGCTTTTGATTGCCCCGCGTTGCCAAAGTCCCTCCGAGCTCAATCGCGTAAGTGACCGCAGATGGTTGCTGCAACCGCGAAAAGTGAAATCAGCGTCGGCTCATCAGACATCGCATTTCTGAGGTCAGGAACCCCGCCTAGAATGCGAGCGCCAGCATCCGTTCGTCGCAATGGGAAGCCTTCCCCGCGGGATCGCGCCGCACCAGCCATCTTGCCTTGCCCAGTGGAGCCTGGGCCGAGGAATCCTGATTTGCGAGCGGCACCAGGCCCGACTTGGAGAGGGCTGCGCGGACGAATGTGGTTCGGCCTTCCGGAATCGGAAATGCCTGTGCTGCCGGGAGTGGCACCCAGTCCAGCACATCTTCAACCGGTCGCCCCTGCAGCATTCCCAGCAGCGGAGCAAGGAACAGGCGCGCGGTGACCATTGCAGAGCCGGGATTGCCAGGGAGGCCAACCACCCACCGTCCCTGCGACCGCCCGACCCACACCGGTTTCCCGGGCTTGATCGCAACCTTCGAAAACAGCAGTTCAAGCTCTTGCTCGGCAAACATAACTTTGGCGAAGTCGCGCTCGCCAACTGATGCGCCCCCGGTTACAACCACGACGTTGGCAATGGCGAGAGCCTTGTCGGCCAACTGCCGAAGCGTCAAAAGATCGTCCGAGCCACCAAGCCTGGCCTCGATAGTGCCTCCATATTCTTCGACCAACGCAGCCACTCCAAAGGATACCGATTCAGGGATCTTCAGGACATTGTCACGCGCGCTTCCAGGAGGTGCCAGCTCATCCCCGGTGGCGATGATGGCCACCCGTGGGCGCTTGGCGACCTGCACGGCAGCTCGGTCCGCTCCCGCCAAGGCCACGATTGCGCGCGGATCAAGCAAAGTGCCGGGCTTAAGGAGCAAGTCTCCTTCAGCAAAATCGCTTGCCGCATGGCGCACGTGCCAGCCGGGACCGTACGCGTCCACGATCGTCATCACGGCACCGTCTGCCGCGCAGTTCTCTTGCATGATCACGCGATCGGCGCCGTCGGGCAGCGCGGCGCCGGTGAATATCCGCACGCATTCCCCAGCCGAAAGCGCAGGCGGCAACACAGAGCCGGGAAAACTCTTGCCGTTGATCCGCAGGCGGGCTCCGACTCCGGCATCGGCATCGCGCAGGGCAAAGCCATCCATTGCCGAGACCGCCCGGCGCGGCGAAGAGACGGCAGCATGAACGTCTTCGGCAAGGACCCGGCCGTGTGCTGCGACAAGTTCAACCTGCTCGCAGCCGAGCGGCCTGACATTGTCCGCCAGCAGCGCAAGCGCCTCGTCGAAATCGATCATGCACACACATCCCGCAGCCGCGGCAGGGCTCCGGCGATCGAACAGGGCTTGTGGCGGCTGTCGAATTCCAGCTCCAGCAGCCCGTCCCAGGCATCGCGGCAGGCCCCGGTCGATCCCGGCACGCAGAAGATGAAGGCATCCCCGGCCTGCCCGGCAAAGGCGCGCGACTGCATCGAGGCGACGCCTACCGTTTGCAGGCTCTTCTGGTGGAAGGCGACCGAGAAGCCGTCCATTTCGCGGCGCAGCAGCGGCCTGACGGCTTCGGGCGTGTTGTCGCGCGGGGAAAAGCCGGTCCCGCCGGTGGTCAGGATGATCTCGATGTCGGAACGCTGCAGCCAGGCTTCGATCTGGCCGCGGATCGCGGCAATATCGTCGGTCACGATGGCGCGGTCATGCAGGCTGTGCCCGGCGGCAACCAGCCGGTCGGCCAGCAGCGCGCCGGAAGTGTCGGTGGCGAGGCTGCGGGTGTCCGAAATCGTCAGTACCGCCATGCCGAGCGGATGGAACGGCAGCTCAGCATCAATTCCAGGCATGGTTACCCTCCGATCGAGGCCAGGTGCGGGGTCGCGCCGCTATCGCCAGCGTGCAGGCGATGCGCCGGGGCCTTGGTGGCGGTCAGCGCAGCGATGCGGGCGGTCAGCAGTTCGATCTGGTCATCGCTGGCCAGCAGCGGGCGCAGGTCGATCCCGTGATCGCCGAACAGGCAGAGGTGCAGCTTGCCGCGCGCCGAAACCCGCAGGCGGTTGCAGCTTGCGCAGAAATCCTTCGAATAGGGCGCGATGATTCCGATCCGGCCTGGCTCACCCGGCCGGGCATAGTCCACCGCAGGCCCGGCCCCGGCCTCGCGCGGGAGCGGCCGCCAGCCGAGACTTTCCAGCCGCGCAGCAATCTCTGCCCCGGCCAGATGGTGCTGCGCGAAGAAGTCCGGGTTGTCATTGGTCCGCATCACCTCGATGAAGCGCAGCGAGAGATCGTGCCGCTGGACGAAGGCGATGAAGCCTTCCAGTTCGTCATCGTTGACCCCGCGCATCAGCACGCTGTTGAGCTTGATCGAGGCGATCCCGGCCAGCCGCGCGGCAGCGATCCCGTCCAGCACCTCGTCCAGCCGGTCATGCCCGGTGATCGCGGCGAAGCGGGCCGGATCAAGCGAATCGACACTTACGTTCAGCGCCGTGATCCCGGCCGCCGCATAGTCGGCTGCGCGGCTTGCCAGCCGATAGCCATTGGTGGTCATCGCCAGCTTGCGAATTCCCGGCGTGGCGGCGACCGTGCGGGCAATGTCCAGCAGTTCCGGACGCAGGCTGGGCTCACCCCCGGTCAGCCGCACTTTCCACAGGCCCAGCCGCGCGAAGGCCGCGATAAGCCGCCCTGTTTCCCTGACCGTCAGACTGGCCGGCAGGCCCGCTTGCTTGCGATAGCCGTCGGGCAGGCAATAGGAACAACGGAAGTTGCACACATCGGTCAACGACAGGCGCAGGTATTCAAAGCGGCGGCCGTGGCCATCGGTGAGCTGTTGGGCCATGCTATTGCACCATGGCCCCTTCTGCCCCGGCTATGGCGACCCCGCTGACTCCTGCCTGTCCGGCCAGGATCGCAATGTACTGGGCCACAGCACGGCGATAGCTGGCCTCTTCAAGATAGCCGGAGATGGCTTCCTGCACCGCCTCGAACGGCAGTTGCCGCCCCTCGGCCCGGCGCCCCGAACGGATGACGTGAACGCCGAAGCGGGTCTTTACCGGCTGCGGACAGAGCGCGTTTTCCGGCAGGGCGAACAGCGCTTCCTCGAACGGCTTGACCATCTGGCCCGGGCCAACCTGCCCCAGGTTGCCGCCCTGCTGGCCCGAGGGGCAGGCAGAGCGTTTGCGGGCGATTTCGGCAAAGCGTTCCGGCTCGGCCTGCAGTTCGCGGATCAGGGTGCGGGCATCACCGGTGGCAAGGCCCATGGCGAATGCGTCCGCCGGGTCGGCCTCGATCAGGATATGCGCCGCTTCGACCAGCACGGGTGAGGCGAAGCGGGCGCGGTGCGTGTCATAGTAGCGGCGGCATGCGGCTTCGTCGGCCTGAGGGACGCGCACTTCCTGCTCCAGCAGGGCATCGATCCGGCCATCCTCCTCAGTCAGCGGACGGCCCTCCGCGTCATAGCGGTCCTCAGCCGGGATGCCCAGCCGGTCCGCTTCGTCCAGCAGCAACTGGCGAACGGCCAAAGCTTCCGCCGCTGCATTCCACGCCGCTGCGGCATCGGGGGCGGGGTGATGCTGGGCTTCGGCGGCAATGGCCTCGGCGGTGATTTCCCGCCCGCCGACGATGACTGGTTCGGCGATCATCGGGCCAGCTTCCGCGAGCGAACCACCTGGTACCCCGGGCGCCAGACGTAGCGCACCGGGGCGCTCAGCATGTGGACCAGGCGGGTGAAGGGAAACAGCAGCAGGATCGTCAGGCCCATGAACAGGTGCAGCTTGAACACCAGCGCCACGTCGGCGATCTGGTCCGCCGCGCCGGAGCGGAAGGTAAAGATGCCCTGCGCCCAGTTCATGAACTTGACCATTTCATGCCCGTCGAGATGCTGCATCGACAGCGGGATCGTGGCGAGGCCAAGCGCCAGCTGCGCCCACAGCAGAACGATGATCATGTTGTCGGCAAAGCTGGACGCGGCGCGGACGCGCGGGTCGAAGAAGCGGCGGTGGATCAGCAGGGTGGCCCCGACGATCCCCAGCACCCCGGCAAAACCGCCCGCGACAATTGCCAGCAATTGCTTGGCCCCGTGGCTGATCCCCAGCGCGTCGAACACGGCAATCGGGGTCAACAGGCCCACCACGTGACCAGCGAAGATCATCAGCACGCCAAGGTGGAACAAGACCGAACCGACGATCAACTGCTTGCGGCGCAAGAGCTGGCTCGATCCGGCCCGCCAGGAATAGGGTTCGCGATCATAGCGGATCACCGACCCCACCGCGAGGACGGCCAGCGCGATGTAGGGATAGATCCCGAACAGCAGGTGATGGATGAATTCAGCCATGAGCTTGGCTCCTCACAGGTTCCTGGGCAAGCATGCGGTCAACCATTCCGGCGACCTGCGGACAGTCTGCGGTGCTGGGTGCCACGGGGGCGTCGAAGCGAATCTGCTCCTCCTCCCACGCGGCATCGAGCGCGGCGAGGTCATCAGGATCATCCGCCGGGGCGATCTCGAACGCCTCGCCGCCCGCTCCCGCCAGATCGGCCAGAATCCGCATCGGCGCAGCATAGGGGGTGTCCCGCTCTTCCAGCCGCTGCGCGAGGGCGGAGAGGATCACCCCCGGCTGGGCCAGTTCCTCTGCCGCCTGGCCCGGCGGAAGGACCGAGAGGTATTCAAGGAACAGCGGCAGGTAATCGGGCAGTTCCTTGGCCGTGATTTCCAGCCCCTGCGCCTCGTACCGGTCGCGCAGATCGACCATTGCCTGCCCCCGGTCACGGCTTTCGCCGTGAACGTGCTCGAACAGGTGAAGCGATACCGCCCTGCCCCGGTCGAACAGGCCGACATAGCGTTCCTGAGCATCGAGCAGGTCGGTGCTAGCCAGCGCGTCCAGCAATGGCTGCAAAGACGCGCGCTGTTCGGGCGACATCAGGCCGTCTTCAGCCAGCACACCGGCCAGTTCGGGCGCGGCCTGCTGCACGGCCTCGTCGGGGTAGCGCAGCAAGGCGGACAGGATGCGAAGGGTCAGGCGCATCAGAACACCTCCGTCGGAGTCTGGAGTTTCTTGCGGGCCGGGGCGCCGAACAGGTTGGTCTCGCTCGACCCGCCCGAACAGCCGTTGCCGAAGGAGAAGCCGCAGCTGCTCTTTTCGGCATACATGTCCTCCACATCCTCGCGGTGGCCAGTCGGGATGACGAAGCGGTCCTCGTAATTGGCGATGGCCATCACATGGTACATTTCCTCGATCTGGGCAGCGGTCAGGCCGACTTCGCGAGCGATGCCCTCGTCAACCACGCCGTCCACCGTCTTGGCCCGCATGTAGCCGCGCATCGCCAGCATCCGTTCCAGCGCATCGACCACGGGGGCTTCCTTGCCCGCGGTCAGCAGGTTGGCGAGGTACTTGACCGGGATCCGCAAGCTGCGGACATCGGGCATGCCATTGCGCGCGGAAATCTTGCCCGCGCTGGCCGCAGCGTTGATTGGCGAAAGCGGCGGCACGTACCAGACCATCGGCAGGGTGCGGTATTCAGGGTGGAGCGGGAAAGCGACCTTCCATTCCATCGCCATCTTCCACACGGGCGAGTGGCGCGCGGCCTCCAGCCAGGCTTCGGGGACGCCGTCCTTGCGGGCCTGCTCGATCACCGCCGGATCGTTCGGGTCCAGGAAGATGTCGAGCTGGGCCTGATAGAGGTCCTCGACGTGTTCGGCGCTGGCTGCTTCCTCGATCCGGTCGGCGTCATACAGCATCACACCCAGATAGCGGATGCGCCCGACGCAGGTTTCGCTGCACACCGTCGGCTCACCCGCCTCGATCCGGGGATAGCAGAAGATGCACTTCTCGCTCTTGCCGGTCTTCCAGTTGAAGTAGATCTTCTTGTACGGACAGCCCGAGACGCACATGCGCCAGCCCCGGCACTTTTCCTGATCGATCAGGACGATCCCGTCCTCTTCCCGCTTGTAGATCGAACCGGAGGGGCAGGCCGCGACGCAAGTGGGGTTCAGGCAGTGTTCGCACAGCCGGGGCAGGTACATCATGAAGGTGTTTTCGAACTGGCCGTAGATCTCCTTCTGCACCCCTTCGAAGTTGTAATCGGCCGAGCGCTTGGAGAATTCTCCGCCAAGGATTTCCTCCCAGTTCGGGCCACCCTCGATCTTCTCCATCCGCTGGCCCGAAATCAGGCTGCGCGGACGGGCGGTGGGGAAGGCCTTGCTTTCCCCGGCGGTTTGCAGGTGGCCGTAATCGAAGGTGAACGGTTCGTAATAGTCGTCGATCTCCGGCAGGTCGGGGTTGGCGAAGATCTTAGCCAGAAGCCGCCACTTGCCGCCCATCTTCGGGCGGATCGAACCCGAAGGCGTGCGGACCCAGCCGCCGTTCCAGCGCTTCTGATTTTCCCAGTCCTTGGGATAGCCGATCCCCGGCTTGGTCTCGACGTTGTTGAACCAAGCGTATTCCATGCCTTCGCGGCTGGTCCACACGTTTTTGCAGGTGACCGAGCAGGTGTGGCAGCCGATGCACTTGTCAAGGTTCAGAACCTTGCCGATTTGCGCGCGGACTTTCATGCTGCGGTCTCCTCTGCGCCGAGCGGCCCTTCGAGCCAGTCGACCTTTTCAAGCTTGCGGACGATGACGTATTCGTCGCGGTTGGAACCCACGGTGCCGTAATAATTGAAGCCGTAGGCCTGCTGGACGTAGCCGCCGATCATGTGGGTCGGCTTCAGGATCGCACGGGTCACGGAATTGTGAATCCCCCCGCGCTGGCCGGTCAGCGGCGATCCCGGCACGTTCACGATCTTTTCCTGCGCATGGTACATGAACAGGGTGCCTTCCTTCATCCGCTGCGAGACGACCACGCGGGCCACCAGCGCACCGTTGGCGTTGAAGGTTTCGACCCAGTCATTGTCGACCAGTCCCGCCTTCGCGGCATCCACCTCGCTCATCCACACGATCGGTCCACCGCGTGACAGGGTCAGCATCAGCTGGTTGTCGGTATAGGTGGAATGGATGCCCCATTTCTGGTGCGGGGTGATGAAGTTCAGGATGACGTGCTTCTGCCCGGCCGCCTGATCGAGCATAGGCTTCACCGCCTTGGTATCGATCGGCGGGCGATAGACGCACAGCGCCTCGCCAAATGCCCGCATCCACTTGTGGTCCTGATAGAGCTGCTGCCGGCCCGTCAGGGTGCGCCAGGGGATCAGTTCGTGGACGTTGGTGTAGCCAGCGTTGTAGCAGACATGCTCGCTTTCGAGGCCCGACCAGATCGGGGATGAGATGATCTTGCGCGGCTGGGCCTGGATGTCTCGGAAGCGGATCTTCTCGTCCTGCTTGGGCAGCGCCAGATGGGCGTGTTCGCGGCCCGTAAAGGTCGACAGCGATTCCCACGC
This sequence comes from Novosphingobium aquae, assembly GCF_037572715.1. Lineage (NCBI taxonomy): Bacteria > Pseudomonadati > Pseudomonadota > Alphaproteobacteria > Sphingomonadales > Sphingomonadaceae > Novosphingobium > Novosphingobium aquae. Next base: position 34,757 of record NZ_JBBHJY010000005.1, read on the forward strand.
CTTTACGGCCACTTCGCCGTTGGTTTCCGGCGCCAGCATCAGCAGCACTTCGGCTGCGTCGATGGCGGTGTCGATCCGGGCCATGCCCTTGGTCGGCCCGTCTTCGCTGACCGTGCCGTTGAGCCTGCGCAGCCCCTCGACCTCATGCCCGGTTTCCCAGGACATGCCTTTGCCGCCGTTGCCCAGCTTGTCCATCAGCGGACCAAGTGCGGTGAAGCGCTTGTAGAGGTTCGGATAATCCCGCTCCACCAGCACGACATTGGCCATGGTTTTGCCGGGAATCGGCTCGACCTCACCCTGTCCCCAGTCAGCCACATCGAAGGGCTGGGCAATTTCGCCGGGGGTGTCATGCTGGATCGGGACCATGACCAGGTCCTGTTCCACCCCCAGCACTTCGGGCGCGATCTCAGAGAAGGTCTTGGCGATCCCCTTGTAGATGTCCCAGTCGCTCTTCGATTCCCACACCGGGTCCACCGCAGCCGAAAGCGGGTGGATGAAAGGGTGCATGTCCGAGGTGTTGAGGTCGTCCTTTTCGTACCAGCTGGCGGTGGGCAGGACGATGTCGGAATAGACGCAAGTGGTCGACATCCGGAAGTCGAGCGTGACCAGCAGGTCCAGCTTCCCCTTCGGCGCTTCGTCGTGCCATTTCACATCCTTGGGCTTTTGATGGCCCATTTCGCCCAGGTCCTTGCCCTGTACGCCGTGCGCCGTGCCCAGCAGGTGCTTGAGGAAATACTCGTGCCCCTTGCCGGAGGAACCCAGCAGGTTTGAACGCCAGACGAACATGTTGCGCGGCCAGTTGGCCTCGTCATCCGGGTCCAGGCAGGACAGTTCCAGATCCCCGGCCTTGAGCGCCTGCGAGACGTAGTCCTTCGGCTCCATGCCGCTGGCCTTGGCCGCCTTGCCCACGTCCAGTGGGTTGGTCTTGAGCTGAGGGGCCGATGGCAGCCAGCCCATTCGTTCGGCCCGCACGTTGTAATCGATCAGGCTGGCGTCCCAGTCACCCTTGGGCGCGGTGGGGGAGAGGATTTCGCCCGCGCCCAGCGTCTCGTAACGCCACTGGTCGGTGTGGGCGTAAAAGAAGCTGGTGGAGTTCATCTGCCGCGGCGGGCGGCTCCAGTCGAGCCCGAAGGCCAGCGGTAGCCAGCCGGTCTGCGGGCGAAGCTTTTCTTGGCCCACATAGTGCGACCAGCCGCCACCCGACTGGCCGACGCAGCCGCACATCACCAGCAGGTTGATGATCCCGCGGTAATTCATGTCCATGTGGTACCAGTGGTTCAGACCGGCCCCCAGGATCACCATCGACTTGCCATTGGTGGCTTCGGCATTGGCCGCGAATTCGCGCGCGGCGGTAATGATCGCGTCGGCAGGAACCCCGGTGATCTTTTCTGCCCAGGCCGGGGTGTAGGGCGCGGAATCGCTGAATTCGCGGGCTACGAAGTCTCCGCCCAGACCCCGGTCGAGGCCGTAGTTGGCACACAGCAGATCGAACACGGTGGCCACGAAAGTGCGGCCCTCCTTCAGTTCCAGCTGCCGCACCGGCACGCGCTTCGGCAGCACGTCGGGGTGATCGGTGCCCTGGAAGTGGTCATGCTCGCGGTTGCCGAAATAGGGGAAGGCCACCTCGACCACCTCGTCGTGGTCCTTGTCGAGAATCGCGGTCATCCGCAGCTTGACCTCGGCGCCCTTGCCGTCCTTTTCCTCAAGGTTCCACTTGCCCTTGTCGCCCCAGCGGAATCCGGCCGAACCCGTCGGCGCGACCACTTCGTCGCGGGCTTCGTCGATGGCGACGGATTTCCATTCGGGGTGGTTCTTTTCGCCCAGATCGCCCTCGAAGTCGCTGGCGCGCAGCAGGCGTTCGGGCACCAGCCTACCGTCCTGTTCGATCAGGCGGACCAGCATCGGCATGTCGGAATAGCGGCGGCAATAGTCCTCGAAATAGGGCACCTGCCGGTCAAGGTGGAACTCGCGCAGGATGACGTGGCCCATGGCCATGGCCAGCGCCGCGTCGGTACCCTGCTTGGGGTTGAGCCACAGATCGGCGAACTTGGTCGCCTCGGCATAGTCGGGGCTGACCACGGCGACCTTGGCCCCGCGATAGCGCGCCTCGGTCATGAAGTGGGCATCGGGGGTGCGCGTCTGCGGCACGTTCGATCCCCACAACATCAGGAAGCCGGCATTGTACCAGTCAGCGCTTTCAGGAACGTCGGTCTGCTCGCCCCATGTCATCGGGCTGGCCGGCGGCAGATCGCAGTACCAGTCATAGAAGCTCATGCAGGTGCCGCCGAGCAGCGACAGATAGCGCGATCCCGCAGCATAGCTGACCATCGACATCGCCGGGATCGGGGAGAACCCGATCACCCGGTCCGGACCCCATTGCTTGGCGGTATAGGCATTGGCCGCCGCGATGATCTCGTTCACTTCGTCCCAGGTCGAGCGGACGAAGCCGCCGTGACCGCGGATCGCGGTATAGCTCTTGCGCTTCGCCGGATCGTTCTGGATCGAGGCCCAGGCGGCAACTGGCGGCAGGGTGGCTCGCGCCGCGCGCCACAGCTTGACCAGCCGCTTGCGGATCAGCGGATACTTCAGTCGCTGAGCCGAATAGATGTACCAGCTGTAGCTGGCACCACGCGGACAGCCGCGGGGTTCATGGTTGGGCAGCTCGGGCCGAGTGCGGGGGTAGTCGGTCTGCTGGGTTTCCCAGGTGATGATCCCGCCCTTGACGTAGATCTTCCAGCTGCACGATCCGGTGCAGTTCACCCCGTGGGTGCTGCGCACGATCTTGTCGTGCTGCCAGCGCTTGCGATAGCTATCCTCCCAGTCGCGCGCTTCGGCGGTGGTGACCCCGTGGCCGTCGGAGAATTGCTCCTTCTTATGGCGGAAGAAAGTCAGGCGGTCGAGCAGATGGCTCATGCGGGGGCTCCTTGGGCAATTGGGGCAGTGGGGGCGCGGCCGCGCTCGATATCGTGGAGCAGGCTGCCCTTGCGGGTGTAGGCCCACCATGTCAGCGCCGCGCAGCTGGCGTAGAACAGGATGAAGCCATAGAGCGCCGCCATCGGCGATCCGGTGGACGAGATCGACATCCCGAAGGCGCGCGGGATGAAGAAGGCGCCATAAGCCGCGATCGCCGAAGTGAAGCCGACGATGGCCGCCGATTCCTTCTCCGCCTGGCGGGTGCGCTGGGCGGCGTCGAGCTCAGGCATCAGCCGCGGTACTTCCTGGCGCATGATCGCGGGGATCATCTGGAAGGTGGAGGCATTGCCCACCCCGGTGACAAAGAACATGAAGACGAAGGCGCCAAGGAAGCCGTTGAAGTCCTTGGCTTCAAGGAAGTGGATCACGCCCAGCGCGCCCACGATCATGCCGATGAACACCCAGAACGTCACCCGCGCCCCGCCCCAGCGATCGGCCACCCAGCCGGTCGCGGCGCGGCTGATGGCGCCGACCAGCGGGCCAAGGAACACGTACTTCAGCACGTTGACGTCGGGGAACTGGCTCTTGGCGAGCAGCGGCAGACCGGCGGAAAAGCCGATGAACGAGCCGAACGTGCCGGTGTAGAGCCAGCACATCAGCCAGTTATGCTTACGCTGGAAAATGACCGCCTGTTCGGCAAAGCTGGCCTTGGCATCGGCGATGTCGTGCATCCCGAACCAGGCGAGCAGGGTGCTGGCGATGATGAACGGCACCCAGATGAAGCCGGCGTTCTGCAGCCACAGCTGGCTGCCGTCGCTGGCCGCGCGCGCCTCGCCGCCCAGAGCGCCGAACACGCCCGCCGTGATGACCAGCGGCACCGCGAACTGCATCACCGAAACGCCCAGGTTGCCGAGGCCAGCGTTGAGCGCCAGCGCGTTGCCTTTCTGCGCCTTGGGGAAGAAGAACCCGATGTTCGACATCGACGAGGCAAAGTTGCCGCCGCCAAAGCCGCACAGCAGCGCCAGGACCAGGAAGATGAAATAAGGCGTATCCGGGTTCTGCACCGCATAGCCGATCCCGAAGGCCGGGATCAGCAGCGACGCGGTGGACAGCGTGGTCCACAGCCGTCCGCCAAAGATCGGCACCATGAAGCTGTAGAAGATCCGGAACGTCGCGCCCGACAAGCCGGGCAGCGCGGCAAGCCAGAACAGCTGGTCCGTGGTATAGTCGAAGCCGATGAGGGGTAGCTTCGCCACGACCACGGACCAGACCATCCACACCGCGAAGGCCAGCAACAGCGCCGGGATCGAGATGTACAGGTTGCGATTGGCAATGCGCTGGCCGGTTTCCTCCCAGAAAGCCGAATCCTCTGGCCTCCAGTCGGTCAGGATCTTGGATGGCTCGATCCGCCCGTGCTTCTTCTCGTCGTGGATCGAGGCCATTTCCGGGAACTGCGGCAGGCTGCGCACGTCGATGCCGCTCGCCTTTTGCTCCATCTGCCGAATAGCGATGTGCATCCAGCCCAGCGCGACAGCGACCAGCGCGAAGAGCACCATGAAGCAGCTGGTCCAGATGCCGGTAAGGTCGCTCACCGCGCCGAACACGATCGGTAGCACGAAGCCGCCAAGCCCGCCGACCAGACCGACCAGCCCGCCTACCGAACCGACGTGATCGGGATAATAGACCGGGATGTGCTTGTAGACCGCCGCCTTGCCCAGCGACATGAAGAAGCCGAGCACGAAGATCGTGATGACGAACGGCACCAGGCTCATCGAGGTGGAGAACCGGATGTCGCCCTTGATCCCGTGAATGGTATAGTCCGTCGCCGGATAGGACAGCATGAACAGGCACAGCATCGACACGCCGAAGGTGGCGTACATGATCCGCCTCGCACCATAGCGGTCCGACAGGATCCCGCCATAGGCCCGGAACACCGAGGCCGAGAGGCTGAAGGTCGCAGCCAGCATCCCGGCGACCTTGATGTCCACGCCGTAGACCCCGATCAGGTACTTGGGCAGCCACAGCGCCAGCGCAACGAAAGCCCCGAAGACGAAGAAATAATACAGCGAAAAGCGCCAGACCTGCTCGTTCTTGAGCGGTTCAAGCTGCTCTTTCAGGCCCTTGGGCTTTTCGCCGCTGATCTTGCGCGCGGCCAGTTCGGGATCATCCTTGGCAAACAGGAAGAACAGCACGGCCGTGATCGCCAGCGCCACGGCCCAGATCTGCGCCACCGCTTGCCAGCCCATCGCCACCATGACGAAGGGCGCGGCAAACTTGGTCACCGCCGCCCCGACATTGCCCATGCCAAAGAAGCCCAGCGCGGAGCCCTGCTTTTGCTGCGGGTACCACTTGGAAACATAGGCCACACCAACCGCGAACCCGCCGCCGGCCAGACCCAGCCCCAGCGCCGCCAGCAGCATCAGGATATAGCTGTCCGCCTGGCTAAGCAGCACGGTTGATACCGCCGATGCCAGCATGGTCAGCGGAAAGACGATCCGCCCGCCATACTGGTCGGTCCAGACCCCCAGGAACAGGCGGACCAGCGATCCGGTGAGGATCGGGGTGCCGACCAGCAGGCCGAACTGGGTGTCATTCAACCCCAGCTCCGCCTTGATCTCGATCCCGATGATCGCAAAGATCGTCCAGACCGCGAAGCAGACGGTGAAGGCAAATGTGCTGAGGCCAAGGGCCTTGTTCTGTTGTCCGGTGCTGACTGTTTGCGACAGTGGCATGGCGGCGTGTTCCCTGTTGTGGGTTGAATGTCGGCGAACCTGCCGAACGCTGCGGGGAAAAGCTTGATCAGGATCAAGAAAGGCCGATGCGGCCGAACAATCGTCAAACCGCCTGATCTGTAGCGCCGGATCGCCCAATCCAGATCAAGCCTGCGATTGATGCACATCAAGCGGGGTGCTAGGACGCGTTCACCCCAACAAGGATGCCTGCTGCGTGCGCCCCGGCGAAAGACCCGAAATCGCGAATCTGCCCCTGTTCCGGGAAATGCAGGAGGCCCAACGCGAGCGGATCTTCTCCGGATCGTTCCTGCAGGTCTTTCCGCCGCAGCTAACGCTGTTCGAACTGGGCCAGCATCCCGATTTTCTGCACGTTCTGGTCGATGGGCTGGTCGAACTCTATGCCCACAGCGCCGGGCGCGACACGACCATGCGGATCGTCGAGCCGGTCACCAGCTTCATCCTCGCTGCGGTCGTCACCGACCAGCCCTATCTCATGTCGGCGCGCACATTGGCGCCGTCCCGGATCCTGCTGGTCCCGGCGGCGCTGATCCGTGAACTGGTGAAGGACGATCCGGCGCTGATGCAGGCGACCATGCGCGAACTGGCCCATGCCTATCGCGACATGGTCCGCGCGCTGACCGACATGAAGCTGCGCCAGTCTGCCGAGCGGCTGGGCAACCTGATCCTGCAACATGAGCGCAGGCAGGGCCGGACCGGCAAGCTTCAACTGAAGGCTGAAAAGCGTCTGCTCGCCTCGCTGCTGGGGATGACCCCGGAAAACCTGTCGCGCGCCTTCGGCGTGCTCTGCGGGCACGGCATTACGGTCAGCGCTGCGCAGATCACGATAACCGATCGCGCCGCGCTCGAAGCCTTCTCCCGCCCGGACCCGGTGCCCGACGACCAGTGCTGATCAGAGCTTCGTCTCGATCTGGAACCACAGCTTGGTGGTATCGGTGGCAAAGCCATCGGCCTCGTAACGGGCCAGCTTCGCGGTCAGGGTGAAGCGCTTGCCCAGTGGATAGCTGGCCAGCGCGTTCCATTCCCGGCCATAGGCGATCCCGCCAGTGGTCGATCCGTACTCGTGCCACACCGCACGGAGCGTCAGGCCGGCCAATGGCCCTTTCCCCGGCACCTTGTAGGCTGCATCGAGGTAGAAATCGCGCAAGCCGCTTGCCGGGGTGGACAAGAACTTGTCAGCCCAGCCGTTGAAGGCATGCAGCGTCGCCAGCGGGGTTTGCAGGCCAACCGTGCCATTGCCCTCCAGCCGCTCGTAACCGGCCTTGAGCGATGCCGGGCCGATTTTCACCCCCGGCTCAACCAGCCAGTAATCGAGCGCGAAGCGGCGCGGGTTGGCCCCGTGATCGTGCTGGCGAGCATATTCGACCGCGTAGAGGAACGTCCCCTCTCCTCCGACCGGCAGCTCGCCAGCCATCCGCACACCCACAGTGCGGCTGCTGCTGGATGGTTGGGAAGGTACCTCCAGCCAGTAGCCATAGGCCGAGAGCGTGCCGACGTCCTTGATGGCATAGGCCGCACGGACCCCGTGAATGTCCGTGTCGCGCCAGATGCCCTGCGGCGAATCCGGGCCGAACACCCGGTTGACCCGCCAGGCATACAGGTAATCCAGACTGGCGCCCCTGGCCGGCTTGGCGGTGACCCGGACGGCATCGAGCGTCTGATCGTTCTGCCGCCAGCCGACCGAACCGATCCAGCGCTGGTTGTCGAAATTGACTGCCTGTCGCCCGCCGACCAGTTCCAGTTCGGCCTTTGGCCGCCAGCGCAGGTAGGCCTGGTTGAGCGATATGTCGGAAGGGTCGGCCACAACGGGATATGCGGTCTTGCCGTTGACCGTATCGTTATAGCTGGTCTCGCCCAGCACCGCGATCGCCTCGCCTTCGACCACGGCACTCAAACCATGCCATTCGGCGGTCTTGACCCCGGCCCTGACCCGCAACGTCGAGGCTGCGGCCTGTTCGGCCAGACCGTCCTGATCGACCAGTTCCAGCCGGTAGCGAATATCGGCATAGGGCGTTACCGCCTGCGTCTCGGCGAGAGCGGCAGTGCTGGCCAGCAATGCGGCGAGCGTCAGGGCCGTGCGGCAAACTGCTTGATTCATGTTGGCCATTTCCGCTTGTCAGCGGCACTTGTAATTGACTTTCATCAACGAATGATTGGCTGTTCCCGCGCAAGGCAGGCCCATGGACTTTGCTCTCTACACTCTGGCCCGCTGCCTCCATGTCGCCGCGATTGTCGGCTGGATCGGCGGGGTCTGGTTCGTCACGCTGATCGTCATGCCGGCCATTTCCCGTAGCGAGGCACCGGCGGCCCGGCTTGCCGCGTTCCACCGCATCGAACAGGGCTTTGCCCCGCAGGCAAAGTTCTGGGTGTTGCTGGCGGGGGCGAGCGGCTTCTGGATGACTTATCAGGCGGACCTGTGGAGCCGCTTTGCCGATCCTGCTTTCTGGTGGATGCATGCGATGCTGGCGCTGTGGACCGTCTTTGCTGTCATGCTGTTCTTGCTCGAACCGCTGTTTCTGCACCGCCGCATGGCCCAATCCGCCACGCCAGAGGCCGACTTCGCCCGGATGGTGACAGTGCACCGGCTGCTGTCCGCCCTCGCCCTGGTCACTGTGCTGGGGGCAATGGGCGGGGCCCATGGGCTGATCTGATGACCAGCCCCGCCCCGATCCTGTTTGCTGCGCCGCACCGGCTGGCATTCCTTGCCGGCAGTCTGGGTCTGGCCGCCATGGCGCTGTGGTGGCCGATGCAGCTGGCCGCGCTCCACTTTGGCTGGCCGAAGCCGCCAGCCGGAAGCCTGCCCGCCGCCCTGCTGCACGCCCCTGCGCTGCTGCTGCAGACCTATCCGGCCTTCATCTTCGGATTTCTGCTGACTGTGTTTCCGCGCTGGATGAGCCAGCCTGACTTGATCGCGCGCCAGTTCGGGCCGGTTTCTGGCGGACTCGCGATCGGCATGACGGCCAGTGCCATCGGCCTGTGGACCGGGGCAAACACGCCGGTCCGGATCGGCTTTCTAATCTGCGCCGCATCCTGGGCGCTCGGTTTAGTGGTGCTGGCCGCAGTGGTCCGGGCAAACAGGCGATCGGACAAGCCGCCCTGCTGGCACGCCGTGTCGGCACTCGCCGCGCTGACGATCGGCCTTGGCGCCCTGTTGCTGGTCTGCGCATTCCTAATCGCTGGCGATCCCCGCCTGCTGCGCTGGGGCAATGTGCTGGGCCTGAACGGTTTCATCCTGCCAGTTTTCCTAACCGTTGCACATCGCATGGTGCCCTTTTTCGCTGGCAACGTTGTAAAGGGATATCAGAGCTGGCGGCCTGACTGGCTGCTGGGGGCAGTATGGGCGCTCCTGGCCGCGCGGATCGCGGGGGAACTTGCGCTGGTCCCGGACCTGTCCGCGCTGGCCTGCGCCGGGCTGGCCGCCTGCACCGGCCTGATGGCATGGAAATGGTGGCCGCGCGGCCCGGCGCCTGGGCTTATGCTGGTGCTGATCTGGGGCTTTGCCTGGGCCCCGCTTGGCTTTGCGCTCGCCGCAATGGCCTCCTTTGGCCTGCCGCTGGGCCTCGCCCCGACCCACGCGTTGGCCCTGGGCTTTGCAGCAAGCCTGCTGGTGGCCATGGTGACCCGCGTCACGCACGGTCACTCCGGACGCCCGCTGGCCATGGTCCCACTGGCCTGGCTGGCTTTTGCCGGAGTCCAGCTGGCCGCAGCCGCGCGGATCATGTCCGCAATTCAGGCTGAGCCCGGCTGGCTGCTGGTGGTCGCCGCGCTCATCTTTGCAATCGGCCTGCTGCCCTGGTTGATCCGCAACGCCCTGATCTACCTGCGCCCGCGCCTTGATGGCCGCGACGGCTAAGGATGCCGAACATGGACGATCAGCCACACATTACCCCGCTCGAAGCGCTCGAACTGCTCAAGGAAGGCAACCGCCGGTTTCTGTCCGACGCACCTTACAATCCACCGATGGACCGGCTGCACCGGCTCCACCTGGCCGCTGCCCAGAGGCCGTTCGCGGCCTATCTCAGCTGCTCGGATTCCCGCGTTCCACCCGAACTGCTGTTCGAACGCGGGCTGGGCGAACTGTTCATTGTCCGCAACGCCGGCAACACGCTTTGCGCCACGGCGCTCGGGAGTCTCGAATTTGCCGTCACCCAGTTGCAGGTGCCGCTGATCGTCGTGATGGGCCACGAAAGTGCTGTCAGTCTAATCGCAACTCGTCTCCGTTTCGCGCAGCCTCGGCTTTGGGGACGTGGGCTCAGCTCATGAGGGACTGCCACTCGGCCAGTGCGGCCGAGCGGCGTTCCTTGTAGGTCTGGCGATCGACGAGGTGGCGTTCCTGGTTGAAGTGGTTGTGGACGTTGGCGTGGACCGAGGCGAACTTCTGCAGTGTCTTCATTCGCCTGAAGCGGAGCATCGCTCGCTCTCGTCGTCGGAACGAGAGGTGGCTGTTCTCGACGCGATTGTTGGCCCAGCGGCCGATCTCCTGCCTGTCGGTATTGCCGAGCTCATTCATCGCCGCACGGTATGAGCGCAGCCCGTCGGTGGTGATCTTTTCCGGCGATCCGTGGCGCTTCAGCGCCTTCTTCATGAAGGTCAGAGCGGCTTCCTTGTCGCGTGTTTTGGTGATGTAGCTCTCGAGGATCTCGCCTTCCTGGTCGACCGCACGCCACAGGTAGACCATCTCGCCATTCAGCTTCACGTACATCTCGTCGAGGTGCCAGCGCCACTGGCGAAAGCCCTTCATCCGGCTCACCCGCTGCCGGCGGATGTCGCCGGCGAACATCGGCCCGAAACGGTTCCACCAGTGTCGTACTGTCTCGTGGCAGAGGTCGATCCCGCGCTCGAACAGCATGTCCTCGACATTGCGCAGCGATAGCGGGAAGCGAACATACATCATGACCACGAGGCGGATCACCTCGGGCGATGAGTTGAAGTAGCGGAACGGGCTGGCCGGTTTGCGAGGGCGGGGCATGTCCTGCCGCTAGCGATCTATTTCGGTGCTCGCCAGTCGGTGCGTTTGCTCTGACAGTGCCGTGTTAACGGACGCCACCTCATCCCGAACTCAATAGTAATCAAAGTTCGATGGCTACCGGGATGCCATTTAATATCGACATGCCAGCCAGCGGCTCGATCTCGCCGGAGTTCTTCGCGGCCAGAATATTTGAATTCACGCCGGGCACGGCGTTTGCTCGTTTCCACCCCCCGCTGTGACCCCAACCATGCGGCAGGGCGACATTGCCTTCTTTCATTCTGTCCGAAATTTTCGCCGGTACGCGGACCGTTCCTGCAGGGGATCTGACAGTTACCATTTGGCCTTCGGCGATTGAAAGACGGCTGGCATCGAGCGGATTGATGTGGAGCTGATGTCGCCGCTTTGGAGTCATGCATGACGGGACATTGTGAAGCCACGTGTTCATCGACAGCATTTCGCGCATTCCCGTAAGGCGGAATGGGAAACCTGCAGACGCCTTCTGATCGAGTAGTCGCTGCACCTCGGATTTGAACTCAGCCGCTGCCAACTTTATTTTTCGATCAGGCGTGCAGATGGCATCTGCCAGCATCCCAGTTGGCAATTCATCGCTCAGGCTTTTCCCGCTCGGAAACTTCCGGAGGAGCTTTCGCAAGGACAATCCATTCCGGCGCAGCCCATATCGGTCCCCGCTTACACTCGTTCGAACCAACCAATCCATCATCATCTTCGGCTTAACGGCCAGACCAAATGCGGACAGGCAGCGAAGCCAACGGTTGTTGTAAGCACCGCCCAGTCCCGCCCTACGGCAAAGCTCGTTCAGTATCTCCCATTCTTCGCGCACGTTACCCCGCGGCTTCACCACTGCCTCCGTGGCAAACATGGCTGGCCTGAGCATATTGGCCAAGTATTTGTAGGGAATATCCGCTCGTTCGAACATTGTCGCCACCGGCAAAATATAGTGCGCGTGGCGGTTCGTTTCGTTCATGTATATGTCTAATGAGAAGTGGAGTTCCAATTCTTCAAGTGCATCGGCAAAACCTAATCCAGCTGCGCCACTTGAATGAACCGGATTGCCGCCGAGCATAAGCAGGGCGCGTACTTGGTCCTCGCCGGGTGTCATGACATCATCGACGAGGCAGCGCGAAGGTAGCATGCCTCCGAGCGCCGGCAGGCCGCCGACGCGGCTGCGCACTGTCGCCTCTCGAGTAGCAGGAAAGGAATTCAAACCAAGGCTGGTCCACGTAAAAAGCGCTCCGCCGGGCCGATCCAGATTGCCCGTCACGATGCAAAGGAGACTTTGCAGCATGTTGTTCAACGTGCCAAACTGCTGCGTACAGGTACCCGTCCGGCCATAAACCGTCGCCGAACCTGCCTGGGCAAAATCGCGGGCCAGATTGCGGATGACCTCGGCAGACACTCCACATTCCCCTGACGCCCGCTCAGCCGTGAATGGATCGACCAACTCGGCAAGCTCATTCAGTCCGTCGCAGTGTTCACTGACAAATCCGAAATCAATCCAGCCATTTGCGATAATCTCATTGAGAAGTGCCATCATTAGCCAGGCGTCGGTACCTGCGTTGACCGCAACATGCTCGAACAGTTGGGCCGTTTCGCTGCGACGCGGATCAATTACAACAACTCGGCCACCGCGCTTGATCACGCTCTGCAAAGCATCACGCATCAGTGGCTCCGTGCAAACCGAGCCATGCGATACCATTGGGTTTGCACCAATTATGATCGCAAAATCGGTTCTCCATAGATCGGGTCGGGGGTAGAGCAATGCAGATCCGTAAAGCAACTCGCTGGCCATAAGCAGAGAGGCAGCGTCTTCAGCGTTGACGCTATAATTCCATTTCGTGTGAAATACTCGCTTGAAAGCCGAAAACCAAACAGCAGTAGCAAAGCCGTTAGTGGGCGGCTGCCCCAGAAACGTTGCAAAAGCACTCGGGCCATGACGATTTCTAATGTCTGACAGCTTAGCCGCGATATCTGACATAGCTTCGGACCACGACACCGGCGCGAATTCGCCCGGCTTCCCAACCCGCTTTTGAGGTTGTGTAATGCGATCTGCATCGTACATCACCTCAACGGCGCCAGTGGCTTTTTTGCAGAAATGGCCATGCGAATAGGGGCTGTTCTTATCGCCGATCAGCGAAGTCAGCTGGCCATCGCGCACCGTTGCGACAAGCGCGCACATTGGTTCGCATACGCGGCAAAAGGTGTTGACGATCCGATCTCCATCACCGTCATTCACGATCAACTCCAATCAGTCGACTTCGGACCTCTGTGCTCGGACTAAGTGCAAACTCCACAAGGCCGTCACGGTTCGACCACACGAATTTTGACCATGCCATGCGAATCTTAGAGCACGTTCCTTGCCACCCCTCAAGTATCTTACTTGCAGGTTGAAAACATTTGCCGGTTAGGTGTAGGTAGCTTTGCGTTGTCGCACCACCGACCAATGTGCACCGAATGCATTCGCGCATAGCTTGTGCAGCGCCCAAAGGCGCTGATGACGGACAGAGCGTTTGCGTCCCGGCAGGTTTTCTGATGTGGGGTTCGTGATTAGTCACTGACGAGAAAAGAGGCATTATTTCGATGAAATCTCCGAGGCGAACACAGGCAGAGCGACGGGACGAATCTAAGGCTCGGATACTTGGAGCAACCATCGATCTACTGATTGAGAAGGGATTTGATCGTTTTTCCCTGCATGACGTTGGTAAACGTGCCAAGTGCAGTCACGAGTTGGTGAATTTCTATTTTGGCAACAAGGATGGTCTCCTCGATGCTATGGCCACGCATATCATCGGCAATCTCTCAGATGAACTGTTAGCGCTTGATGAATCGCCGAACGCCTTTGATCGACTGGCAAAACAGATAATGTATATCGCGACAATCGCGGACCGCGACTTGACGACGTTTACGGCCTACTTGCGGATGGCCGGTGAAGCGCCATTTTCGACGCATCTCAGCGATCTGTACCGTGCCCGCCGGAATCAAACGTTGAATATCTTTCGGCAAACGATCCTGGCGGGAAAAGTCAGCGGCCATATTCGGCGCGGAGTCGATGCCGATGCAATTGCGCAAGTCTGCTACGACTTCGTGCGCGGTCATGTCGACAGGAGACTGCTGGACCGTGACTCAGAGACAACGGGGGAATTCAACGCGATTATTTCATCGTTTATTGAGCTTTTGCGCGGGCAAATAGCAATTCGCAAACGCGCAGGCGATCAGGCTTCTCTATTGCCAGCACAACAGAGCTTGGTGGATACTCAGGAAATCTAGCGACCGTTGAAATTTCCTGGCCGCCTCTCCGAAACCGCACGCAATCCTTCAGCGTAATCGTCTGTTAGAAAAAGGCGCTCCTGTTCACTCGCCTCGTGAGCGGTTTGTGCGATTACTGCCTCGACAAGCCCTTTCCGGATCGTCGATCTTGTTGCCATCACCGCAAGCGGCGCATTTTCTGCTATTTCGTGTGCTAGTGCAATAGCGGTTTGGCGGAGTTGCCCGCCCTCTGCCAAGGAGTCCGCCAAGCCGATACGTACGGCTTCCGCCCCTCCAATGCGCCGTCCGGTGTAAAGCAGAAGCGAGGCGCATTGCTGCCCGATAAGTCGGGGCAGCGTGTGCGTAAGGCCAAATCCAGGATGGATTCCTAGTTTAACAAAATTGGCGGCGAAGCGCGCCTCTGGTGCCGCGATACGAAAGTCGGCAACCAATGCAAGGCCCAACCCAGCTCCGATCGCCGCGCCCTGGACCGCCGCCACGATAGGTTTGCGGGTCGCAAATATGCGAGCGGCAGAAGCGTAAAAGCGCCTCGCCGTATTTCCACTGCCTTCATCATTGGAGAAATCCGCTCCCGCGCAGAACACTTTGCCCTGCGCAGCCAGGACGAGACAACGGACCTCAGGATTGCTGTCCAGTTCTTCGAAGCAATCAGCCAAGTGGCCCAACACGGTTGCATTCACAAAATTGTGCGGGGGATGCTGCAGTTCGACCAAGGCAACGTGGCTGTCAAAAGCAACGGAAATCAAACCCTCGAAATTGGACATCAATCTCTCCATCCCCGAACTGCCGTAGCTCGGAATTTCCGCCCTTTGGTAGGTGCGGCTGACCGACGACACGTGTCCGGAGCCTTGAGCTCTACCCTATTGCCGCCCTGACATTAAGGTGATAAAACTTGCAGCATGTCAAGTTAGTTGAGTCGGGAGCCGGCTTTGATGCCGTGCCGCGACGAGAGGAGGACCTGCAATGTTTGACCTGCTAATTCGTGGTGCGAAAATCGTCGATGGTACGGGTGCACCAGCTGTATCCGGCAATGTCGCGATCAAGGATGGAAGAATCGCGTATGTTGGCGCAGACGAGCAAAAGGCGGCCAACACAATCGAGGCGAGCGGACGGCTGCTGGCTCCCGGCTTCATTGACACCCACACCCATTACGATGCGCAGATTACCTGGGACCCGTGGCTGAGGCCTCACAGTGCGCATGGGGTGACAACCTATATTTGTGGAAATTGCGGCTTCGCGCTCTCGCCGTTGTCGCCGGGATCGCTGGATTACCTCGTGCCGATGCTGGCAAAGGTGGAGGGCATTCCGCATGAAACCCTGGTTCAGGGTGCAAAGGTTAACTGGAACAGCACTGGTGAGATGCTTGCAAGTTTTGATGGGCAGGTTGGCGTCAATGTCGGCTTTATGGTTGGTCATTCTACCTTGCGAGTGAATGCCATGAAGGATCGCGCGCACGACTCGCACGCGTCGCGTGATGATATCGACTCAATGAAGGCGCAGCTTCGTCAGTCGCTCGAAGAGGGCGCTATGGGTTTCTCGTCGAGCCATATCGAGACTCATGTTGACCACGAGGGCGAGGACGTGCCGTCGTTGCATTCGTCGCACGAAGAACTGCTGGAACTGATGTCCGTCATCGACGGATACGAAGGCACAATGGCGGGCTATGTCCTCACCGGCTTCAAACCTGACGCTGAGGCGATGCGCAAGATGGCCGAAGTCGGTCTCGCCGCAAACCGTACTTTTGCGTGGCCACTTTTGGTGCCAGGTCTGCACGGCGAAGACATGATGGACGCCAAAATGGCGGCAACCGATGTTGCGCGCGAAATGGGTGCGGAGCTTCGAGTGCAGGCTCCATCCTGCCCGGTCGGCGTATACATCAGCTTCAAGAACGGCCTTGGCTTTGATATGTTCCCAGGTGTCTGGAAGGACGTCTATCGCAAGGACCATGCAGGCCGCGTTGCAGCCTTTGCCGATCCGGAATTGCGGACCCAACTAGAAGAAGATGCTGGCAAGCTTCCACCTGGTGCGAACGGGCAATATCGCGCAGCATTCAACAATTACGAAGTTCAGACCGTCAAATCACCGCAGTATGAGAAATATGTCGGCCGCTTGATGGGCGAGATCGCCAAGGAAGAAGGCCGCAGCGCATTTCAGATCATCATGGAGATGGTCGTCGCTGACAATCTCGAGACGGTGTTCGTTCCCCGAGATCCAAACGTCGACGAACTGGCAATCTGGAAGGACATTGTCCGCTGCATGCGCGACAGCCGCACCTTGTGGGGCGGCGATGATGGGGGTGCCCACATCGACGTTCTGGAAGCTTATTCCCACAGCACGCGCTTTATCGAGAACGCAGTCAATCGCCATGGGTTAATGCCGATAGAGGAAGCCATCCACAATTTCACTCAGGTGCCGGCGCGGTTCATCGGCCTCCGTAATCGCGGGACCATCGCCGTCGGCAACCATGCAGATCTGATTTTGATGGATTTGGAAAACGTGGCGGTGACACCGGTCGAAGTCCGTGCCGATTTTCCTGCCAACGGCGAGCGTCTGTACACCGGCGCGAAGGGAATTGATTACGTCATCGTCAATGGAATACCGATCATTGCCGAAGGCGAATACACATGGGCAAAGCCGGGCCAGGTGCTGCGCGCCGGCAAAGACAGCTACACTGTCGATATCAAGCTTGGTGCCAAGACCACCGAAGGACCTCTCCTGGAAGCCGTTGGTTGAGCAGCCGCATCCGACACGTCCCAGATAGGAAAACCCATGAAAGCGATACGCGTCACCAATCCGGGACGGTACGAAGATCTTGAAATTTGCGAGGAAGCGGCGCCCGAGATCGGGCGCCGCGATGTACTGATCAGGGTACGCGCCGCTTCGCTCAACTTCCGCGACACGATCATCGCAAAGGGAACCTATCCCGGCCCGCTTGCCCACAGGGTCGTCCCACTCTCCGACGGAGCCGGAGATGTTGTCGCTGTCGGTGCGGATGTCACTCGGGTAAAGGTTGGCGACCGGGTCACCGCCAACTGTAGCTGCGACTGGGTAGCTGGTCCGATGATGTCCGAGTACCGCGCAAACAGCATCGGGACGACTATCGACGGGATGCTTGCGGAATTTGTGAGAGTTGAAGAGCGTGCCGTCATCCCCTTGCCAGAAAGCCTTTCCTATATCGAAGCGGCCTCCTTGCCGTGCGCGGCTGTTTCGGCCTGGTCTGCTCTTCACGTCGCGGCACCTCTGACGCCTGGCCAAACGGTGCTGATCCAGGGCACGGGCGGGGTTTCGCTGTTCGGCCTGCAAATTGCCCGGATGTTTGGCGCTCGTGTCCTCGCGCTGACGTCAACCGAAGAAAAGGCGGAGAAGCTTTTGGCTCTCGGCGCAGAGGCCGTGGTCAACTACCGCGATACTCCGGACTGGGAGCACAGCATACTCGAACTCACCGACGGCAAGGGCGTCCACAAGGTTATCGAAATCGGCGGAGCAGGCACAATCAACCATTCGATCGCCTGCACCCGACTTGGTGGCGAGATCGGGCTTGTCGGTTATGTGACCGGGATGGGGGGCGGTATTCCGCCTATTTCAATTCAGATGCGGTCGGTGAACTTGAAGGCTATCTCGATTGGCCCCCGCCTCTCCTTCCAAGCGCTTCTGGATGCGATGGACGCCACAGGAACGCTTCCGGTGATCGATTCCGTTTTCCCGTTCTCCGAATTCCGGGAAGCTCTGAACCATCTCGAAAGCGGAAGCCACTTCGGCAAGATCGTTATCGAGTTGGCGAACTGACCAGCCCTCCCATCAGACATAGACTCGGAGCCGATCATGACAGAACAGACGACTTTGTGCCCAGACTTTGTTACACCCGACGCTTACGGTTGGCTGCCCCCGCGAAAGGGGTTCGAAGTCGATCCCGCAAGCCTCGAAGGACTGCCCGTCCCCGAACGTTATTCTATAGCCATCCTGTCCTCCTACGAGCAGCAAGGACGGGCGAGGACTGGTGCGTTTGCGCTTCCGGTATTCTTTGACCCCGAATATGGCCGCCTGACTTTGGCCGAGCGGGAATTCATCGGCGTTGTCGTCTCGTCCGTGAACCACTGCATTACCTGTCTGATCGTCCACACCCACCTGCTAGGGAAGCATATAGGCGACCATGGACGGGCCCGGCGGATCAGCATCAATTACCGCCAGGTAGCGTTGTCAACGCGGGAACGAGCGATAGCAGACTTCTGCGTAAAGCTGACCAGCCATCCCGGACAGATCGAACAGGCTGATATGCATTCCCTCCGCGATGCCGGGATCGACGATGAGACAATTTATTATGTCATCGAGATCATCGGGCTGTTCAACATGACGAACCGGACGACCGCGGCTTACGGCATGCGACCGGACGATGACTTTATGGCCGCAATCACGCCGAGTGAGGATTAGAATGGAAGATCTGCAACAAGCGGTCTTGGTCGAGCGGCAGGCTAACATTTTGATCGTAACGATCAATCGACCCGACGCGCGGAACGCCGTCAACGCCGCGGTGCACACCGGACTCGGAAAGGCGCTTGAACTGGCGGAATGTGATCCAGCCATCAGAGTGGTTGTGCTGACCGGGGCAGGTGAAAAGGCGTTCTGCGCGGGCACGGATCTGAAGGCCACTGCACGCGGGGAAAGCAACTGGCCCGACGATCCCGAACAGAAGCGCTGGGGTTGGGCGGGCTTTGTCCGCCATCCGATCAGCAAACCGATTATCGCCGCGGTCAACGGCTTTGCATTAGGTGGAGGCACCGAGTTGGCGCTTGCCTGCGACCTCTTGATCGCAGCAGATCACGCCGAATTTGGCCTACCAGAGGTAAAGCGAGGGATCTTCGCTGCTGCCGGCGGTGCGTTCCGGTTAGCGCAACAACTGCCACAAAAAATTGCCATGGAGTTTCTCCTGACCGGGGACAGCTTCTCCGCCCAGCGAGCACTCGAGATGGGTTTCGCGAACCGTGTCGTACCTTTGGCCGAACTGATGCCGACGGCGATGGCGATAGCTCACAAAATCGCTGCCAACGCACCACTTTCGGTGCAGGCGAGCAAGCGGATTGCTAAAGGCATCGCCGATGGGAAGATTGCATCGGAGGGCGATTTCTGGGCAGCCAATAAACGTGAAGGCGCCGGAGTCATGGCCTCGGCCGATGCTCGCGAAGGCCCTCGCGCTTTCGCGGAGAAGCGCTTGCCCAATTGGCAGGGGCGATGATCATGTCGGATCTAGCTGGGCGAACCGTTTTTATCACAGGCGCCTCATCAGGGCTTGGGACCCATTTCACGCGGCTTTGCGCAGTCCGGGGGGCAAACGTCGTTCTCGGAGCGCGGCGTCTCGACAAACTGCAGGCACTTGTCGCCGAGATCGGTGAGAGTGCGCACGCCGTCCGGCTCGATGTTACGGACGAACAGTCAGTGATCGAAGCATATAACAGCGCCGAAGCCCGCTTCGGCACCGTGGATACGATAATTGCCAACGCCGGCGTTTCGGCGCCGGGACACTCCACCGCCCTACCTGCTGCCACTCTCACTGGCTTGATCGCCACCAATCTCACCGGGGTTTACCTTACCGTTCGGGAAGGTGCGAAGCGCTTGATTGATCGTCGCGAAGGCAGCAGCAACGAAGGCCGCATCGTGATCATCGGCTCCATCACCGCTCGGCTCACGGGCCAAGGCGAGTCCGCATATGCAGCAACGAAGGCTGGAGTTGCGCATCTCGGCCGCAATTTCGCCCGGGAGTGGGTGCGAATGGGGATCAACGTGAACGTGATCCAACCAGGTTACATCGCCACCGAAATCTCCCGAGAATGGTTTTCCTCCGATCGGGGCCTGTCGCAAATCGCAACCTTCCCGCGCCGCCGACTTCAGCCTGTCGAGACACTCGACGCAATGATGCTCTACCTTTGTTCGAATGCCGCTGCGGGTATGACCGGATCGGTGATCGACCTCGATGACGGACAATCACTATGACCACGACTGATCGCGCACTAGCCATAGGAGAACGCGTTGAGCGCTTTGTAAGGGATATTGTAATTCCCTACGAAAGGGATCCACGTTGTGCAGCACACGGCCCATCTGAGGAGCTGGTGAACGAGCTCAGAGCATTGGCGCGCGATGCCGGTGTGCTGACCCCGCACATTCTAGGAGACGGTCAGCACCTGACCCAGCGCGAGACGGCGCATGTACTGATCCGCTCTGGCTTGTCACCACTCGGCCCGGTCGCCTGCAACACGATGGCGCCCGACGAGGGCAATATGTACCTGCTCGGGCATGTCGCATCACCCGAACAGAAAGTGCGTTTTCTGAGGCCGGTGATCGAGGGCAACGCACGCTCCGCGTTCTTCATGACCGAGCCGGCAGAAGACAATGGCGCGGGTTCCGACCCTTCGATGATGCTGACCGCCTGTGAGCCCGAGGGCAACCATTGGGTGATCAACGGCCGCAAGGCGTTCATCACGGGCGCCCAGGATGCGAAGGTCGGTATCGTCATGGCCAAGTCCACGGAAGGCGCCTGCATGTTCCTGGTTGACCTTCCTGACCCGGCAATCCGGATCGAGAGAGTGTTGGATACCATCGACAGTTCGATGCCCGGCGGACACGCCGTAGTCGCAATCGAGAACTTGCGAGTACCCGCCACCCAGATGCTGGGAGAGCCCGGAGAAGGGTTCAAGTATGCCCAAGTGCGCCTCTCCCCTGCCCGCTTGTCTCATTGCATGCGCTGGCTAGGTAGCTGCGTTCGCGCGCATGAGATCGCGACAGATTATGCATGCCGTCGCCAAGCTTTTGGCAAGTCACTGATCGATCACGAAGGCGTCGGCTTCATGCTGGCAGAGAATATGATCGATTTGCGCCAAGCCGAATTGATGATCGATTGGTGCGCAAGCGTATTGGATACTGGCAATCTTGGAACATCCGAAAGTTCGATGGCAAAAGTTGCCGTATCAGAAGCGCTAATGCGGATCGCCGATCGCTGCGTCCAAGTGATGGGCGGAACCGGGGTCTCGGGCGACACCATTGTGGAACAGGTTTTCCGCGAGGTCCGCGCGTTCCGCATCTACGACGGACCAACCGAGGTCCATAAGTGGAGCCTCGCCAAGAAGATCAAGCGCGAATGGAAATCATCACGTGGCTGATGCGGCGACAACGCCGGTACGCGCCGGAATGGGATTAGACGAAACTGCTCTCGACGCTTGGCTCACGGCAAATGTTGATGGCTTCGACGGCCCCGTTCAAGTCGATCAGTTTAGCGGTGGCCAATCCAATCCGACATACCGGCTCACCACGCAAAAGGGTCGCTATGTCTTGCGGCGCAAGCCACCTGGACCGCTGCTGAAAGGGGCGCATGACGTTTTGCGTGAGGCACGTGTTATGACAGGACTGTCCGACACGCCGGTGCCAGTCCCGCCAATCATCGCCGTCTGCGAAGATCCAGACGTGATCGGCACGCCCTTTTTCATCATGGGAATGGTCGAAGGCCGAATCTTCTGGGATGCGGCTTTTGGCGAAATCGCGAAGCATGACCGTGCCGCCTATTTTGATGCAATGAACGCGGCGATGGCGGCGCTACATAGCGTTGATCCCTACGCCGTAGGACTTGCCGAGTTTGGTCGCGCCGGCAACTATTTCGAGCGTCAGATCGCCCGCTGGAGCGGGCAGTACCGTGAAGACACGCTCGCCGGCCGCGATGCGAATATGGACGAGCTGGTTGAATGGCTGCCAAGCGCGATCCCCGCTGGCGAAGAGACACGGATTGTTCACGGCGACTTCCGCTGTGACAACATGATCTTCCATCCGTCTCGGCCCGAGGTGATCGCGATCCTTGACTGGGAACTGGCGACCCTAGGCCACCCCCTTGCCGATTTCGCATATCATGCAATGATGTATCGGATGCCGGGCGATATTGTAGCTGGGATTGGCGGGCTGGATCCACATGAATTAGGTCTCCCGACCGAGCCTGAATATGTGGCAGCTTATTGCAGACGCACCGGGCGAGATGGAATCCCCGATTGGGAGTACTATATCGCTTTCAACTTGTTTCGCTTGGCCGCTATCTTTCACGGCATCAAGGGTCGCGTGCTGCGTGGCAACGCAGTCTCTGAAGAGGCGAGCGAACGCGCTGCTAATTTCCCACGCCTCGCAATTTTAGCCAGACAAGCGATGGAGCGTTGTCGCGCCACCGACTGAAGCAAGTGTTATGTAGTGCTCTCGCCTCAGAATGGAGAAGACACTGGCTGACAGTTTTGCACTACGTTCACCTGCACAAACGGCCCACGAGCTATCAAAATGCTGGGCAATCGTGCAATCACTACATGCCCAATGGCATTTAGTGTGGCTGGCCACGCGTGACGGGAATCAGGGCCCCGCTGATCGAACGGGCGGCAGGCGACGCAAGGAACAAGATCACGTCGGCAATCGCTTGTGGTTGAACCCAATTGCTGCGATCAGCATCGGACATGTCGGCGCGGTTGCCAGGCGTGTCGATGATGCTGGGTAAGATCGCATTCACGGTAACTGAGCTGCCCGCCAGTTCTTGCGCTAGTGCCTCAGTCAATCGGTGCACGCCAGCCTTTGATGCTGCATAGGCACCCATGCCAGATACCGCCTGAACGGCAGAAGCTGCTCCGATGTTGATGATCCGGCCCGCCTTGCTCCGCGTGATTGCCGGAAGCGACGCCTTGGTGATTGTCGCAGCCGAACGGACATTCATTGCGAACATCCTTTCCCAGCTATCGATGCTACCCTCAGCCAAAGTTTCCCAAGTAAACCCGCCAGCAATGTTTACCAGCACATCGATACCACCAAGTTCCGCCGTCACAGCCGCAACGGCTGTGTCAACTGCGGCTGCATCAACAAGGTCAATTCCCCCAAGGTCAATTGCACCTTCGATCACGTCCGGTGCCGAAGGCGCAAAATCGATCCGCGCCACCTTGTCACCTCTTGCGGCGAAGGAAGCCGCCACCACACGACCTAGACAGCCGAAGCCTCCGGTCACGACGATACTGCGCACGTTCATTAGTTCCTACCTTTTGCTCGCCAAAGGCCAGAATCCTAGTGGCTGGGGTGGTGCTACGTAGCCTGATCTACCCAAGGCCTCGAGGGAGCGCTCCAAGGTTACCAACCGGCCTATTTCAATTGATCTCATCCAAGTAGAATTGCCATCATTTCGGTATGTAGATCGCCTTTGTCTGGGTGAACTCCAGAAGTCCTTGACGCCCGTTCTCGACGCCAAAACCAGATTGCTTGAAGCCAGAGAACGGAACATGTGCAGCGACTTGGCGGTTCTGGTTAATCCAAATAGATCCTGTATCCATGCGCTTTGCTACATCGAGTGCGCGAGCGATATCGCGCGACCAGACCGAGCCAGCCAATCCATAATCGCAATCGTTGGCGCGGGCGATGACTTCGTCCACGTCAGTGAACCGCATCAAGGGCAGGATCGGACCGAAAGCCTCTTCCTGAACCACAGCGGAATCTTCGGGCGGGTTGTCAACGATCGTGAGCGGAAGGAAATAGCCCGCCCCTTCGGGCACTCTGCTCCCCCGTAGTAGTGTAAGGCCGGTGGATTCAGCGTCTGCGATCAAGCTCTGCACGCGACGGAACTGCGCGAGGTTCTGCACCGGGCCATGGGTGACGTCATCCCTGCTGCCATCGCCGACTATCGCCTGCTCAGCAAGTGCGTGCAACCGGTCGCGCACCGCATCATATATGTCATTGTGAATATAAAGCCGCTTGGTCGCGATACAAACTTGTGCAGTGTTAAAAAAGGCGCCCGCAAACATAGCGTCAGCAACGACCTCGGGATCGGCGTCAGCCAAGACGATTGCGGCATCGTTGCCGCCCAGCTCAAGGGTAATGCGCTTAAGATCGTTGGCGGCGGCGGCCATCACCCGCTTACCGGTGGCAGTCGATCCGGTGAATGAGATTTTTGCAAACCCCTTATGCGAGGACATCAACGGCCCCAATGCATCGTCACCGGACAGCACGTTGAACACACCGGGCGGGAGTATCTGTCTCGAAAGTTCGCCAAGCTTGAGCGCACATAGCGGGGTGTACGGCGACGGCTTCAGGACCACCGTATTTCCCGTCAGCAACGCTGGCGCAATTTTCCAGATTGCCAGCAAAAATGGGAAATTCCATGGAACGATAGCCGCGACAACACCGAGCGGCACGTGGTGCACTTCGACACGCCTGGCTTCGCTGTCTTCGACGAGGTCAATTGGCAAATCTTGCGATGCAACCGAGCGTAGCCAATTCGCGCCAGTAACAATTTCTCGCACCGCCAGTTTTATCGGGCGCCCCTGCTCGCGTGTGAACAGCCGGCCAAAATCGTCGCTGTTCTGCTCAATTGCATCGGCCAATGCCAGCAGCAGGCGCCGACGTTCTTTGAGCGCTGTGTCGCGCCAGCCCGGAAAAGCTGCACGAGCAGCTGTGACTGCCGCATCAAGTGTCCCTGCATCTGCCGCCGGAGCCTTCGCAAAAGCCTCTTCTGTAGCGGGATTGAGGACCGGAACGTAGGCCCGCGTGGAGACAGACTTACCACCGATAGTAAGGGTGAAATCATCATCAAATGTCATTGTCGGCTCCGTCTTCAAACGCCTCGCCAAGCCTAAGGGGTGCCTAGCCGATCGACCAGGCACCCCATGGCTATGAGCCGAGTGCGAAACTCATGCCGAGCCGCAAATTAGAAACGAATCGTTGCTTCGGCTCCAAACGTCCGCGGTGCCCCCCAGTTTCCGGCCTGCTGCAGCGTGGCCGTCTGGAAAAAGCCGGACGTCTTGTAATCGGTATCACCAATGTTCTTCACATAGGCACGGAGCGTGAACCGGTCGCTCGTCGGAGTGAACGACACATAGAAGTTCTGCAGGCTATATGCCTTTTGCGTCACTAGGGCAGAGGCAAACTCATCGAAATGCACGGTGCCGCTGAACAGGGACTCACCGCGCAGGGTGAGCTCGCCAGCTGACCCCACTTCGGTTTTATATTCCAGGCCGACATTCACAGTGTAGTTTGGCGCCCGGTTCAGCCAGTTACCCTTGAGATTGATCAAGGTAGTGTTAGCAGCTGCGGTGCACGTCCCCACCACCAGCGTATTGTTGCAGGTGGAGAAGTCAGTATACTTGGCGCTCTGGACCATTCCGGCGATATCGAGCTTGAAGTTATCGGAGAGCATGGCCTGAAGCTGAGCTTCAACACCATATATCCGCGATTTCGCGGCGTTCCGAACCCTAAAGCTCGGGATGCCGTTTACGAGCACCGCATTCTGCACCTGAAGATCGCTGTAATCGTAGTAGTAACCGGAAAGGTTCAGTCTGATCCGCCGATCAGCAAGTTCGCTCTTGACCCCGATTTCGCCGCCGCTGATTTTCTCTGGATTAAAGGGATTTACGGCATTGACGTTGGACGCAAATCCTCCGGACTTAAATCCCTTAGAATACGTTCCATAAAGCATTACACGTGGAGCGACATCTACTTGGAAGCCAAAACGGGGAGTCCAGGATTCGAACACAATCTTGTTTATTGTCGTGGGGGCAAGCACAGGGTTACCATTGAAGAAAAACGACTGTTGTGCAGTCTTTTCGTCATGATTGTAACGAAGACCCGCGATCAAACGGATGCTATCGGTCACCGAGAAAGTATGATCGGTGAAAAACGCGTACGATCGTGCCTTCTGAAAAGTATGGAAGCTGAGTACGCTGGTAAACGGATTAAGACTGCCAGTAGCCGCGCTGAATGATCGGAACGTTGTCAGGTCTGTCTGAAGATCGATGTCGTCATGAAAATAGAAAAAGCCAAATATTGAATTCAGACGCCCATCAATCAACTTAGTATTTACATTAAACTCCTGCGTGAACGTTTGCGAGTCGGTGACTTGATTCGTTGCTGTTCGCAGTTTTGGCGAAGTGGCACTGCCATCAGAGTCGATAACCATCAATTGATGGTAATCTTGATAGGCACTGATCGACTTGATCGAAACGTTGTCTGAAAGCTCCGCGTTGATAGTCGCAATGCCTTGGTAGTACTGGCTGTTTAGCTGAGCATTCTCATCTGTATAAATCTCATGAGCCAGATAGGTTTGTGGCTGAACCGCAGCATTGATTGCAGGCGCGATCGACTGCCCGAATGGGAAGAATGCGGTCGATGATTTGGTATTTAGGCCAATACCCTCCACCGTGATCGTCACGCGATCGCTTGGCTTGGCTTCAACGACAACCCGCCCGCCGTAAACACGGTTTTCTTCCAGTCGATCCTTCGGCGCGTTGGCATTGAGAACCCGTGAGAAACCTTCCGCCTGATTGTCGTAGAGGCCAGTAACTCTGATTCCTACGCTGTCACCGATCGGGCCCGAGACACTGCCCGAGATACCAAATCGCTCATAGTTGGCAGCGCGGCCGGTGAGTTCGCCTTCAAACGTATCACTTGGACCGCGCAGAACGTAATTGACCGCGCCGCCGGTGGCGTTGCGTCCATAAAGGGTGCCCTGCGGACCTGAAAGAACTTCGACCCGCTGCAGGTCGACCATTGCGACATCGATGCTGCGCGAACGCGGTTGATACGCGCCGTTGATGTGGGTCGCGACCGAAGGGTCCTCTGACCCGCTGGTTTGGCCGGTGCTGATCCCACGAAGAGTGATAAGATTGGTGCCGAACAGTTCGCCGACCACGAGGGATGGAACCTGGCCTTGCAAGTCGGAAACGCTGCTTATTTGCCGCAGGTCCAAGGCTTTGTCGTCGAGCGCAGTGATCGAGGCAGGGACAGTCTGGCTGCTTTCGGAGCGCTTTTGCGCGGTCACCACGATGTCCGCAATGCCATTGGCCTCCTCACCTTCTGGAGCGGCCGTCTGGGCGCTGGCGCTGTTGCCCGAAATAGCCAGCGAAACCATGCTGGCAGCCGCAAACAGGCGCGCCATAGTCAGCTTCTTCATGTAAAAATCCTCCCTCTCCCTATCGGCTGCAACCGGTCAGAACGCTCCCGATCGCTTCTCCGAAATTTTGCTCGGCGAACCCACTGCCATTCGGCTTGCAAAACGTCAAGCTATTCCTTGACCGCTAGCAAGTATGTTGCGATGCTGGGGACCCTGCCGCATGGGCGGCTGACCTCACAACCCAGGAGACAAGATGGCTGAATTAGATCTCTTGATCCGAGGAGGCTCGATCGTCGATGGAACTGGCGCCCCTGCTTTCAATGGAAACATTGGTGTGCGCGACGGGAAGATAGCTTACATAGGCTCAAGCCAACCGCGTTCCCGCGAGGTGATCGACGCCACCGGCCGATTCGTGACGCCGGGCTTCATCGACACCCACACCCATTATGACGCGCAACTCACTTGGGATCCCTATGCGGCCCCGCACTCCTTGCACGGAGTGACGACCGTCATTTGCGGAAACTGCGGCTTCACCCTCGCCCCGCTTAGCCCGGCATCTAAGGACTATCTGGTGCCGATGTTCGGCAAGGTTGAAGGCGTGCCGCTCGAAAGCCTCGACGAAGCGTTGAACGCCAACTGGTCCACGACGGCTGAGATGCTGGCTCATTTCGATGGCAAGGTCGGTGTCAATGTCGGCTTCATGACCGGACATTCCACGCTCCGCGCTTATGTAATGGGTGAGAGGGCCGTCGGTGGAACCCCATCGACGGACGAGATGGAGCAGATGAAGGTGTTGCTCCGTCACGCACTCAAAGAAGGGTCGCTCGGCTTCTCGTCGAGCCATGCAGAAACCCATACAGACCATCACGCCGATCACGTGCCGTCCTTTTATGCCTCGCACGAAGAACTGCTCGAGCTCATGTCGGTCGTGTCCGAATTTGAAGGCACCTTCGCCGGATATGTCGGCGGCGTGTCCGGCAACCCCTCTTTGGAGGACGCGCGGCGCCTTGCCGAAGTTTCGCTGGCGGCAAAGCGTCCTTTTAGCTGGCCGGCAATCTTCCCCAATTCGCAATCGCGCGAAAGGCAGATGGAAAAACTAGCCAGCGTGGATGTGGCCCGAAAAATGGGCGCCGATGTCCGGCTGCAGGTGATGTCGATGCCGACCTCTCTGCACATGAATTTTCTCACCGGCCACACGTTGGATCAGTTGCCAGGCATTTGGCCTTCGCTCTTCGCGTGCTCGCCCGCTGAACGCCTCGAGCGGTTCAAAGATCGAGAAATACGCCGGACAATGGAGCTCGATGCGCTCGGCGCGGCTGAATATTTCCGTTCGCGGCTGGTGTGGGGCAACTTGAAGATCGCGAACGTCGATTCGCCGGCCAATGCCGTTTTTGTCGGCCGCATGACGAGCGAAATCGCCCGCGAACAGGGCAAGAGCGATTTTGACGCACTGATGGACATCGTCGTCGAGGATCAGTTGGCAACACTACTGATGCCGATGGCCCTGATCGACGAGAGCAGGGAAGCCTGGCAGGAGCTCGTCGAATATGTCCGCGACGATCGCGGCATCTGGGGCGGCGACGATGGCGGAGCCCACGTCGACATGATCGATTCTTATTCACATGGGACCCGATTCCTCGAAAATGCAGTTCGCAAATACGGCTTCATCAGCTTGGAAGAGGCAATCAACGCCTTCACACAGCGTCCGGCCGAATTTATGGGACTGCGTGATCGCGGTGTGCTTACGATAGGCGCGTGGGCAGACATCGTCGTGTTTGATCTCGACACCGTTGGTGTGGGAAAAACGGAATTGCGCAAGGATCTGCCCGCCGGCGGTCGCCGACTCTACACTCCGGCTCATGGCTTCGACTACGTTATCGTCAACGGCAGGCCGATCACCACGGGCGGCTCCTATACCGGCATGACCCCGGGACGGGTGTTTCGTTCGGGTCAGGACACCTACACCAAGTCGCTCATGTCCGAAGCAGCGGAGTGAGCCTCCTAACCGGAGGCTGCCTTTGCGGGGACGTTCGCTACGGCTTAGCGGATGTCCCGATGAGCCAAGCCGTGTGCCACTGTCGTAACTGTCAGCGGCAGTCCGGCACGGCCTTTTCGGTACTACTCGTCGTTCCGACCGTGGCTCTGCTGGTGCAAGGTCAGACCACCGTCTATCAAGATCGTGGCGACAGCGGGGCCGAGGTTGCACGCCATTTCTGCAACCACTGCGGCTCCTCGCTGTTCACCGCTCTTCCATCTCGCCCCGACGTTCGTTTCATCAAGGCTGGCACCCTCGACGATCCGAGCTTCATGGCGCCCAAACTTCACGTGTGGTGCGCCAGTGCCTGGCACTCCACCGTCATTCCGGACGATGCAACAGTCTTCCTTTGGGGACCATCCAAGGGCGTCTGACCAATCGGCTCCGACGACGACCGACCGTCCAACTCCACAAGTTACCGATACAATCCGGTTGGCTATCTATCCGCGGTCGACCTCCGGACGGCCCGAAGCTGCCGCCGAGGTTGGTTCGATCGCGCTCCAATCAGCGGCATAGATCGGATCGCTCGGGTGAAACTGTCCCCAGTTGGACATTTCCGGGGCTTGCATGATATCCCAACCAGGTTCGGCCACGATCTTTCGATTCCAGTCCCAGATGCAGGTGCGATTAAGCACCCGCCACTCACCGCCCCGCTTCTCGCAAAGGTCGCGATATCGGCCACCTAGAAACTGGTGATTTGAGTCATCCTTATATGTCGTAACGACGATGAACATACTCTCGCGCTTTGCCCGGTCGCCAGCGAGTTCAATCAGCACGTTGCTCACGTGATGGTTGCAGCTCACCAGCACTTCCCGCGACTTGAGACCTACATGGCACCATTCATGTGCGTTCCCCACGAAGCGACCGTGATCGTCGGTTCCGTCGGGCCAGTAAGTTGATTTCATCAACTCCAAATCCATTCGGTCGATGCCACGACAATAGGTCATCAGGTTCTCATGGAGCGCCTGCTTATCCAACAGTTCTTCGATGCGCTTATCCATATCCGCCACCGCCTTCTGCAACCTATCTGGTTCGGTTATCAGCGCGGTGCCATGCGGATGGCCCCGTCAAGCCGAACGTCCTCGCCGTTGAAATAACCACACGTGATCATGGTTTCTGCCAGTTGTGCAAATTCGTCCGGGTAACCAAGTCGGCTGGGGAAAGGCACGGAGGCAGAAAGCTTGGCGACCGCCTCTTGGCTAGCGCGCGCAAACAGCGGTGTTTCAAAAAGGCCAGGCAAGATAGTATTGACCCTGATCCCGTCGCGCGACAGGTCGCGGGCTATGTTCAGGGTCATGCCGACAACGCCGGCCTTGGAGGCCGAGTAGCCGACCTGACCGATCTGGCCATCCTCCGCAGCGACGGAAGCGGTGTTCACGATGACTCCTCGATCCCCGTCCTCGAGCGGATCGAGCGTAAGCATGCCCGCGGCGCTCTTGGTGATACAGCGGAAGGTACCGATCAGATTGATCTGCACAATCTGTTCGAAATTATCGAGAGGATACTCACGGATCTCGCCAGTCTCACGGTCGCGCGAAGCCGTTTTGGACTTGCCGCTACCCACGCCAGCACAATTGACCAGAATGCGCTCCTGTCCAATCGCCGCGCGCGCTTTGGCGAAACCCGCGTCCACCGATGGCGACGAGGAGACATCAACCGAGCAGAAGACACCGCCCAGTTCCTTTGCCAGAGCCTCGCCGCGCTCAGTGTTGAGATCGAACAGTGCAACCTTGACCCCACGGCTGGCAAGTCGGCGTGCAGTCGCCTCGCCGAGGCCACTGGCACCGCCCGTGATGACCGCCGTAATATCCGAACCGAGTTTCATGATTTCTCCTTGGCAGCCGACCTGGCGGCGGCATTGCGTTCCTCGTTCGAGCTGTCGATCCGCTGTTCTCGCAACTGCGATCTGCGGACCTTTCCGGCGTCGTCACGCATGGGGTCATCGGTAAATTCAATGCTGCGCGGTAGTTTGTAGGTCACCAGCCGGCCACGCAGAAATTCGAGCAAATCCGCGCTGTTAAGCGTCGTTTTGCAATTGCTGCGCAGTCGGACGATCGCGTGAACCGAAGCTCCAAGATCGTCGTTGGGAAGCCCGATCACCACGGCGACGTCGACCGCCGGGTGTTCCATGATCGCGCTTTCCACTTCTGCGGGGAATATGTTCGACCCACCTGAAATGATCAGGTCGGTGCGCCTGTCAGCCAAGTAGAGGTAACCGTCGGCGTCCAACCAGCCGTAATCGCCGAGAGACTCGAAACCTCTTTGCCCGGTGGGTTGGGTGGCCCCGAGATAGTGATATCCCTTGTTCACGACAGTGGGCTTAAGCCATATCTCACCTACCGTACCGACCGGAACGTCAGCCCCGGCTTCGTCGCGGACACGTAACTCGCAATTGCGCGGGCGGCCGACTGAACCTTCGTGGGCAAGCCATTCGACGCCGTTGATGGTCGTCGCTCCAACCGCCTCCGTCCCGGCATAGGCCTCGTTGATCTTTTCGGCCCCAAGCCACCCGATCCAGGACTTCTTCAGCCACGCGGGCATGGGTGCCGCCATGTGCCAGACATTGCGCAGCGACGATACGTCGTACCGCGCCTTCACCTCGTCGTTCAGCCGCCAGATACGCAGCATCATCGTCGGCACGAAATTGACGCTCGCAACTCCCCAGCGGTCGATCAGCCGCAGCGTCTCCTCGGCATCGAAGCGGGCCATGGTGATGAGGGGGTTCCCCTTGAACAGGGCATTGTGCGCCATCGAGAACGGCGCGTTATGATAAAGGGGCCCCGGGTTCAACACGACTTCGCCTTCGGAGACCTGGAGGTACGTCGAACCGATGACATGAACTCCAGGCCTATGATCGACTATGATCTTCGGCCGACCGGTCGATCCTCCCGATGACATCGCCTTCCAGTAAGGCGAAACCGCCTCGGGTAAAGGGTCGTCGCTTCCTTCGGTCAGTCCCCATTGAGGCGGGAGCGCGCCAAGATGCGCTAGCCGTTCGTAGTCGGTTGCGATGACCGCCACCGGCCGCGCCAGCTCCAGCATGGCACCCAACTCGCCATCCGGGATTCGCCAGGACACCATATGCGGAACCGCGCCAAGTTTCCATACAGCGAATGTCCACTCGAAAAATGCCACGCTGTTATCGAGCGCCAAGGTCACCATGTCGCCTTGCGACACACCACGGGCCAACAAGGAGTGTGCCCGTCGCGTGGAACGGGCGTCGAGTTCGCCCCAGCTTATTGTGGCCTCGCCAATCCGGACAGCAACGGCAGCATGGCCCAGCCGACCTGCATGATAGCCGGGAATATTCCCGAGCGGGATGCTCAGCATGTCAGCCCCACCATTTGGCTCACCTTTTTAACCCTCCTCAACCTCGTGAGGCGATCGTCGTCTTGAGCGTTCCGCCCGCGATCAGCTCAACGCTCGTTCCCGCTGGCGCCCACAACGTCGTATCACCAACATCGACCAGTGCCGGACCTTCCAAGCGGTGCCCTGTGCGGAAATCGACCGCCGCATAAACTGGAACGGCCGTCGGATGGTCGGGATCGAGATAAATGTCTCGACTGCCGATCGCATTCAACCCGCCTCCCGCTTCGACATGCGGCGATTGCGGGAGCACCGCGCGAATAGTCTTGCCGACGCCCGTCACCCGTAAAGTGGAGAGCTCGATAGGTGTGTTCGCCGTAAGGCTGCTGACACCAAAATTTTTCGCGTAGCTGGTTCGGAATCGGGTCGCCAAATCGTCGGAATCGATGTCTCCCTCGATCGTTAACGTCAGCGATGCGTTCTGACGATGAAATCGGACTTCAGCCTCGCACAACAAAGATCGGTTTGCCGGAGTAACGTTCTGGGCGACGAGATCTTCCTCGGCGCGCTCCATCAGGTCCTTCAACACCGTGGTGGCGTGGTCCGACTCAAGCGGCAGCAGTTCGTCGACCGCCCGCGCACGCTCACGCCGAATATCAGCAGTGGCCGCGCCATAGGCTGAAAGCACCGAAGCCAAGGCTGGCGTAAGCACCCAAGGCAATTCGAGCTCCTTGGCCATGGCTGTAGCAAACAACGAGCCGGAGCCGCCAAAAGCGATGACCCCATAGCGGCGGGCATCCAGCCCGCCAGAGGAGATTCGAGCTCGCATCGCTTTGCTCATTTCAGCGAGCGCGATTTCACGTATGCCATGGGCGATACCCATCGCATCCATTCCGAGCCGCTCACCCAGGCGCGCGCAGGCTGCCCTGGCACCTTCGACATCCAATGTCATGCCGCCGCGGTTAAACGAGGCCGGATCGATGTAGCCAAGCAAAACCATTGCATCGGTAACCGTCGCTTCGGTGCCACCACGGCCATAGCAGACTGGACCTGGCGTTGCTCGGGCGGACTGAGGCCCCACCCGAAGGAGGCCACGATCATCGATCCACGCGATCGAACCGCCGCCAGCGCCCACCGACTCCACGTCGATCGCCGACTGCCCCGTAACGATGCCACCGATATCGGCAGTATGGCGGCGCTCCGGAATGCCGTTCGTCACCACAGCCACGTCGATGCTCGTCCCGCCCATGTCGCAGCAGATCGCATCAGGCAGGCCGGCCACAACCGCGATCTCACCAGCAGCAACTGAACCGGCGGCGGGCCCTGAAGAAGCCAGTGCGAGTGGGGTGTGCCGGGCTTCTTCGGCGCTGATCGCACCGCCGCCCGAATGCAGCAAAAGCATCGGACAGGTAAGCCCAAGGTCCTTCAGTTGCTCCTCCAGTTCCTCGATGCCATCTAGAGCGTCTGCGGCAAAAGCGTTCAGAACAGCCAAAGTTGTCCGCTCATACTCGCGCATGATGGGACGCAGCTCTGCACCGCTGTAGACCGGCATCGACGGATACTTCGCCCTTAGCAGGGCAACTGTCTGTTCTTCGTGGGCAGGATTACGAAACGACCAAAGATAGGAGACGGCGAAGGCATTCACGTCATTGCGCTTGATAAGGTCGGCTGCTGCCGCAATGACTTCGTCCGCGATAAGCGGTTTCAAAACTTGCCCGTAGCGATCGACCCGTTCGTCAATGCCTCGCACTGCCTCCGGCTCCATCGGCATCCAAAAGCGTTCGATCCACCCGCCTTGGACATCGCGGTGGTTGCGCATGGCGTGGAGGTGAAATTCAAACCCTTTCGTTGTCAACAGACCCACCGTACGCCCCCGCTTGGTCGCAAGCACGTTGGTAACCGCGGTGGTGCCAAGGCCAAAGCGGACAACGCGCGACATTAAATCGCCCAGCGTCAGGCCAGCCTGTTGCGCTAGCATAGCGCAAGCACCCATCACGCCGTCACTGAAGCGTGCCGGATTGGTCGGAGACTTGGCGCGCCAGGTGGTTTCACCGTCGCTGCACACTGCGTCGGTAAATGTGCCACCTACGTCGATGCCGATCACGAAACCTGAGGTGGTGATGGAACTGTCGCGGTATGCGTCAGGGCTAGCAGCTTTACGCAAAACATTACTCCCGGTCCGGATAGCCAGCCCCCTTCGACACAACAAATGTGCTGCGAGTCGCCGAACAAATCACAACTCCGCGGAAGAAAGATGCAGCGACAGCAGCCGCCAGCCCCGACGATACGTCCATCCCCAAGGCATTGGAGGCTCGTCGACCCAGGCACCCCTTCCGTTTTAGTCTAAGCGAATTGAATAATCAGAAATCGTCGCTGGTCAACACAAACTTGACACACTGCAAGTATTATCTCGGCAGAAACTCACCCGTCAGCCGGAAAACTGTCCGACATAAGCCGCGACAGCCACCCAACTCGGCGATTATGGGCGGACCCTTACTCGGTCGCCTCCAACGTTAAGGCCGGTTCCACCCACCGATTTGGCACCGAGGACGAACTATAACCCGTCCCCACCGGCACCACATCTACCAAGAGCAAATGGCCGGTTGCTGGATCAAGGTAAGCGACAATATCGACATCAGGATGCGTCGTGGTGAAGTTGTGAATTCTCGGGCAGCCATCCATCCAATTGTCCGGACTTAGTGCCAAGGGCGAACCCGAACGGCTGCTGACCGCGACTGATCCACGCTGTTCAACGCCTGCCGCAATCGGCCCATTGAAACCTTCCGCTGCTGCAAGCAAGTCTGGCGTCCAAGACAGCGGCCGTGGCGCCGATTCCGCTGCGCCGAGTCGCTCCGCCAGTATTTCTTCGCGCTTGGCCTCAGTCGCCAACTCATCGGCCACGACGACGCCATAGACCCGCACCGCTTCCTCTGCCGAAAATAGCCCGCGTGCAACATCGCGCGCCACCAGCGCGGGATCGCGCAGGAGCGGATCGCCCCATCCCCCGCCGTTGCTTACGCTTAACATCAGCGTATCGCCTTGCGCGAGATGGATACCATCCTGGTGGCAGGCCAGTGGCTCGACGCTCCCATCCGCTGAACGGCGAACAGTAAATCTGGTTATGTTGCCCGGCAATCCACCGGCTGATCCGGCGATCGGCAAACGCTCGCGATTGCCCATGATCGTCAGGCTCAGTTCGTTTGTCCCATCCACCGTAAACGCGAAGGACGTGGGGCGTCCGGAACAAAACTCGCCAGCCCCGCCCGTGCCAGAACGCAGCTGCCGCCCTTCGAACTTGATCGGATACCAGGACTCCAAAACCTCGACATCAACCAAATCAATCAACTGCCCGTTGCCAACAAGCTCTCGAGAAAACTCGATGCCGTCGCGATCATGCGCCGCAGAAGCTCCACCCAGTGCACCCTCGAGCATGATCCAGCTCTGCGGCTCACCCTTCAGACCAAGGCCCGAAAGCGTGTGCAACGCCGAGCCTGAGCTGGAGGGCGGGCCCGACAAGTGGCTGTGCGCGCGCGCATCCGGGGACGCAGCGATTGCTAAATTAAGCGCGCGGATGCCCACTTCCATGGCGTTCTGGCCAACTTCAAGATGGGGCCCGCCAATCGGTGCTGGGGGCTGAGCGTCCAGAATGGAGCCCGGGTCTGTTATTACTTCGAATGCGCGAAACAGCCCCTCATTGAATGGGAGCCCTCGCGCGAGATACGGTGCAAGCCCGACGCCAAGAATGCTTTTGATGACGTCCGGCTTGGAATTGAAGTAGTGTTTTGTTTGAGGCGACGCGCCCCGAAAATCGAAAATCAAACGCCCATTTTCAACATTGAGGGCGCAAGGCACGAGATAAAATTCGTCGGTCCATTCGGTCCAACTGCGTGTCGAGTAGACACCGGGTTCCAGCTCGGCCACGCGGCGGCGCACTTCAGCCTCGGTGAGATCCGACAACGCTTTGACAGCTTCCCGGAAGACATCTTCGCTGTAATCTTCGATAACGCGCAGCACCTGGTTGCAAACCACCGTGGCGCCGGCGATCAGCGAGCGCATGTCCATCTCGACCACGTCAGGAAGGCGGACGTTGTTGCGCAGGATCGCCCAGATGTCATCCTGCACCTCGCCGCGGCGATAGAGCCGCACCGGCGGCATGCGGAACGCTTCCTGGTAGACTTCCGTGGCCGAAGTCGAGAACGAGCCGGGAACCATTCCGCCCATGTCCATCATATGAGCGGAAGCGCCCACCCAGGCCGCCAGACGCCCATCTAGAAAGACGGGGATGTGGACGATCACATCCTGAGCATGGAGCCCGCCGCCGTTATAAGGATCGTTGACCAGGAATACGTCGCCTTCCGCCACCGTGTCGCCGTGACGCTCCTTGATCACACGGATGCCCTTGCCTCCAATGTGAAATGCGATCTGCACCTTCCCGCCGCCCACGATCAGGTCGCCTTCCGCGCTATAAATCGCGCAGGAGCAATCCTTCGATTCGGCAACGACCGGGCTGATCGCGTTGCGGATGATCGTACGAGCGCCATCATCTGCGATAGCCTCGAATTTGCAGCGCAGCACCTCGAGAAGGATCGGATCTATCATGCGTCTGGTTCCTCGGCGTTTTTTCCGAAACCGGGTGGGCTGGCCCGGAAAACTTCTATTCACCTATCAGCAGCCGCCGAATTCCCAGCGATCCATAGACTGCTTTCACTTTTGTCATTGCCAATTGATCGCAGGCGGCGCCGGCTGTCAAGCATATACTTGACGAGCTTCAAATATGCTGCGATCAGTTTTCACCTGAGAGCCAGCCCGACTTGGCGCAAAGGCGCAGGGCAGCACTGAGCCCAGGCTCCTAAGAGTGGAGAATCGACGGAGATGCTGCCCCCGCAACAAATTGCCGTTATCGTTGGTATCGGTGAGGTGACCGATCACAATCGCGACCCGGCGCAAGTGCCTGAGCCGACCGAGCTCATCGCGCGCGCGCTCCGCGAGGCTGGCGAAGATGCAGGCGATGGCTGGCTCAAGCGGCTCGATTCAATCAACCTCGTAGCCTTGACCAGTTGGCGATATCACGATCCGGTTCGTGACATCTGCGCGCGCCTCGGTATCGCCCCGGCTCATGCCGTGAACAGTCGGCGCGGCGGGGAGACACCAGTCCGGCTGCTGCACGAAGCCGCGCTGAGGGTGATCAGCGGCGAGCACAAGGCCTGCGCCATCATCGGCGGCGAAGCCACAAACGCGCGAACGCGAGCGCGCAGGGCCCGCATTGAATTGCCATGGACACCAATGCCTGCGCCCGCCGACTCAGTCGAGTTCCCTGGTCTGTCGACCGTTCGCAGCCCGCTTGCCGAGCGTTACGACATGCTCGAACCCTCACGTATCTATCCGTTGTACGAGACAGCGAGCCAAGCCGCTTGGAACCAAACTCCAGCTGCTGCTCACACTGAGTCAGCGCGTTTGTGGGAACGCTATGCAAAAGTAGCGAGCGTCAACCCATTCGCCTGGATCTCCGACGCACCCAGCGCAGAAAAGATCAGCACCATTGACTCCGATAACCGTTTAATAAATTGGCCATATCCAAAGTTGATGGTTGCTAACCCATCCGTCAACCAGGCGGCTGCCTTTATAGTCACCACACTCGCGGAGGCTCGCGCGGCAGGTATCGCCGAGGAACGGCTAGTCTACGTTATAGGCGGAGCCGCAGCGAACGAGCCGGACGATTTCCTTCACCGCGACCGCTATGACCGCAGCGCAGCTCAGGAGGCAGTACTCGGCACCGTGATCGAGCGGGCAGGCGGTGTTGCGGCGGTCTCGTACATGGAACTCTACAGTTGCTTCCCTGTCGTGCCCAAGATGGCCTTGCGGTTTCTAGCCATCGATCCCGAAGAGGCCGTGCCGAGCGTGGCAGGGGGACTGACCTTTTTCGGTGGACCGCTCCACAACTACATGAGCCATGCGATCTGTGCGATGGTCCGCGCATTGCGAACTAACCGTGGGGCTATCGGTCTGCTCTACGGTCAGGGAGGATACGTTACCAAGCATCACGCCGTCCTGCTTGGAACCCAACCACCGGAACATGTCTTGTCGTCCGATCCATCAGTGCAGGCACAAGCCGATGCGCTGCGCGGTCCATCACCCGCAGTTCGCGAAGCCTATTCTGGGCCGGCCGCAATTGAGGCATTCACGGTCAAGTACGCACGCGACGGCGAGCCGCTGCAAGGAACTCTCGTCCTACGCACACCCGCAGGAGAGAGGACGATGGCCAGCGTCCCAGCAGAAGATCGCGACACCTTGGCGCTTTTGCAGTCATCTGATCGCAACGCAGTGGGGGTGGCCGGGACAGTGACTCTCCAGCCCGATGGGCTTGCTCACTGGACTCCGCTCATGTGCGCAGCTGCTGCACCGCGCGGGGTCGCGTCGTGAACAGCGCAGTCAACAGCCTTCCTTTAAAGGGACTGCGCGTACTCGACCTCGTCGAGGGATCGCTAGGATCGATAGGGCGCACGTTGGCAGAATGGGGCGCCACCGTCGTTCGCATCGAGCCGCGTTCAGGTGCCGCCGACAGGCTTGCCGAGCCTCGCATCGCAGACATTTCGCTCTCCTTCACCGTCGCCAATCTCGGCAAGGATTCGGTCGCGCTGGACCTCAACCAACCAGCCGACAAGGCCGAGTTCGAGCTATTAGCGAGCACGGCCGACATCCTGATTGAGGACTTCGGAGTGCGCCGCGACCGCTTCAGGCCATTCGATATCGAAGCAATGCGCCGCACCAATCCTGCGCTGGTCGTCCTGTCCCTTAGCGGGTTTGGAGCGACAACAAGTTTCACAGAGTGGCAGGCGACTGATCCGGTTCTGCATGCGATGAGCGGTGAACTTTCGCGCTCTGGCTTGCCAGGGCGGGAGCCTTTGCTTCCCCCGGGAGAGCTAGGGTTACAATGCGCGGCTAGCCAAGGCCTACTTGCGGTCCTTGCCGCGCGCTATTCAAGTCTAGTGCAGGGTAGAGGAGACTGGCTTGACCTCTCGCTTCTCGATGGCGCGGCAGCGGCGCTCGACCCCGGCTACGGTAGTTCGGGCAGCGCCGCGCAAGGCGTACCGGCAAGCAAGCTTCCACGCGGCAGGCCGGAAGCGCGATTTCAGTACCCGATAATCGCCTGTGCCGATGGTTATGTCCGCATATGCATGCTGGCTCCACGTCAGTGGCGGGCGATGTTCGATTGGTTGGGCCGGCCCGAGGAATTCGCCGATCCGGCGTTCAACACGCTGCGGGCACGCTACAAATCAAAAACCCTGATCCCCCGCATAGCGGCGCTGTTCGCTGGAAAGTCCAGCGCAGAACTGCAAGCTGAAGCGCAAAAGCGCGGAGTGCCGCTCTCGCCTGTCCTCTCGCTCGATCAGGCGCTGTCCGCTTCCCAGTTCACAAGTCGAGCCGCCTTGGTGGAAGTCGAACTAGTCAGCAGTGTGACGGTTACAGTTCCCAACGGAATTATCGAGTTCGACGGGAAGCGTGCAGGCCTTGCCGGCCCACCGCCGACTGCGGGAAGCGGTCAGGACATTATTGCTCGAGGCTGGCCGGCCCGAACTACACATTCCGCCGGCGACTCCGGCCTTGCTGGCAAGCTCCCCTTGGCAGGACTACGGGTGCTTGACCTTGGAGTTATAGTGGTCGGTGCCGAAACAGGGCGCTTACTCGCAGACCTCGGCGCGGATGTCATCAAGATTGAGAACGCCAGTTTTCCCGACGGCAGCCGCCAGACTCGCGGCGAGCCGATCAGCGTAAGTTTTGCTGTCGGCCACCGCAACCAACGCAGCCTGGGCCTCAATCTGCGCTCTGATGAGGGCAAGGCGCTATTTCACGATCTCGCCGCGAAGGCCGACGTGATCCTGTCCAACTTCAAGCCGGGGACGCTCGAATCGCTTGGTCTGGCGCCCAAGGCCCTGCTCGCCCGCAATCCAAAGCTGATCATCGTCGACAGTTCCGCGTTCGGACCGACTGGACCCGAAAGCCGACGGATGGGCTTTGGGCCATTGGTGCGGGCTGCAGCGGGATTAAGCCTGCAATGGCGTTACCCCGACGACCCGACGAGCTTCAGCGATGCGCTGACGGTTTACCCCGATCATGTCTGTGGCCGGATTGGCGCCGCCGGCGTACTCGCTCTTCTTCTACGCCGCCTTGAAACGGGCCGAGGCGGCACGATAAGCATCGCCCAAGCTGAGGTCATGCTTGGGCACATGGCTACAGAGATTGCCTGCATATCGGCAAGAGAGCGCGGTCATACGGTGGAGAAATTTTCGCAGCCAGATGCCCCATGGGGGGTATTTCCCTGCGCCGGAGAAGACGAATGGTGCGTCATCACCGTTCGAGACAATATGGACTGGCAAGCGCTTTGCCGCGTCATCGGCCGCAACGATTTAGCCAAGAATCAGGCGCTGTTCGGCCGTCACGGGCGGCTTGCCGAAATTGATTTCATCAATGCTGGTCTAAAAGAATGGCTTGCCGACCGGACGGCGGACGACGCCGCGCTAGCTTTGCAGACCGAGGGGGTTCCCGCGGCGCCGATGTTGCGGGTGGCTGACCTGCCGCAGCACCCTTATTACCGCGAACGCGAATTTCTGCGACAGGTTTCGCATCCCAAAATCGATGAGTTCTTCTACGCCGAAAATCTCGTCGTTAACGCAGAAAGACTCTCGTTGCCGCACCAAAATCCTGCGCCAATGCAGGGCGAACATAGCATTATTATAGCCCAAGAATTATTTGGTTTCGACAACGCGAAGATCGAGAAGCTACTCGCCGACGGGGTGCTCGAAGCGTACAGCGAAGACGTTGGACATGCCAGCCCGTAAGCGGCTGCGCATGAATGCGCCTGACGGTAACAATCGGCCCTCTCAACACAATAAAACGGTATCTGGAGAGAACTTTTGACCCACCCGCCGCTTGAAGCCACACCTGAGAGGTCCGGTGAGTTTAGACAGAACTGGGGTCTGTTGATTTCATCGATATTCGGCTGCGCCTTTTGCATGGCGACAATCGCAACGCATTCAATCGGTCCGTTCATCAAGCCGATCGAAGCCGAGATGGGTTGGAGCCGGACCGCAATTCAGGCATCTCTGTTCTTTGGGCAAGGCGTGAGTGCCATCGGTGTCGTCCTGACCGGTGTGTTGCTCGAGCGCATGCCTATGCGTTGGCTTGCACTGCTCGGCATGGCAGGCACTGGGGTGGGCTTTGTCCTCGTCTCGCAGGCGAACAGCCTTGTTTTATTCTATGTCGGCTATGCAACCGCGGCGCTGGTAGGTTCAGGATGCGGCTTTATCGTCTGGTCGCGGGCTATCGCGGCCCGCTTTGACAGGCGACGCGGGCTGGCACTGGCGATCGCCCTTTCCGGTACTGGCGCTTCGGGCATCATCCTGCCGCCACTGCTTGTCTGGACCATCGCTACCTATGGCTGGCGGACCGGATACATTACTCTGGCGGCCTTTCCACTTCTCATCGCATTGCCGATCATCTTCCTGCTGTTCCGGCCACATGAAAACATGGCGAAGCCTAAAGGCGGGACGGCTGCGTCGGCGGATCTGCCCCCACCTGTTCGCGCCATCGAGATATTCCTCAATTATCGCTACTGGGTCATTCTGGTATCAGTGTTCTGCGTCTATTTTTCAGTTGTAGGCATAATCCCCAACTTCATTCCGGCGCTGACCGATGGCGGTATCACGGCCGAGCGGGCAGCGATCGCACAAGGGATATTGGCGTTATCGATGATCATCGGGCGGCTGCTCGTCGGGTATCTGTCAGACCGCTTTTGGGCACCAGCGATTGGCGCGCTGTTCCTGACGCCTCCCGCCATTGGCTGCTTTCTCCTCATGATGGAGCCGACATTCCCGGTCGCGATTTTCGCAGCCATCCTGATTGGTGCTGCGACCGGGGCCGAACTGGATTTGATGGCCTTTCTGACTTCACGCTATTTCAAGCCGCACATGTTCGCGCGCACCTATTCCTATCTCTATGCGGCCGTAGCTCTTGCCGGCGGCACAGCGCCCATGGCCTTTTCCGCAGTTTACGATCAAACTGGCGACTATGGTGTCGGCTTTGCTGCGGCAGCGGTGATGTTCCTGATCGGTGGGCCATGTTTACTGCTATTGGGCAAATATTCCGAACAGAAGCAAGCAGTGCACTCGGCCAGGTGACCAACTAGTCCCCTGTCGTTAGTCAGACGCGCTCGATAATCAACGCGGGGGCCATGCCGCCCGCAGCGCACATCGTCACAAGGCCGCGCTTGAGGTCCTGTCGCTCAAGTTCATCGAGCAAAGTTCCGACAAGCATAACTCCCGTCGCACCGATTGGGTGGCCGAGCGAGATGCCCCCGCCATTGACGTTTACCTTATTGCGATCGAGCGAAAGATCACGAATGAACTTCTCTGGCACCACGGCGAACGCTTCGTTGACCTCCCACAGATCGATGTCCGCAGGCGTCAGCCCGGCTTTCTTGAGCACTTTCCTCGTTGCCGGTACCGGGGCATTGAGCATGAGCGTGGGACAGTCGCCGAGTTCTGCCATGGCTACTACACGCGCGCGTGGCAAAAGCCCGTGGGCACGAGCATAATCGGGTGACGCCAATAGCAATCCCCCTGCTCCGTCCACAACGCCCGATGAATTGCCGGCGTGGTGAACATGGTTGAGCTTGAGGTCCGGATAGACTTGCAAAATGAGGTCCTCGAAGGTCATCCCACTGCTGTCAAACGCCGTTTTCGCCATATCGATAAAAGACGGGGTCAGTCCTGCCAATCCTTCGCGCGTGGTTTGCGGTCTGGGATACTCCTCGTGGTCGAGTGCCAGACTACCGTTCTCATGATTGACAGAAATCAGTGAGCGATCGAATCGGCCCTCGGCAATTGCCCGCGCTGTCCGCTGCTGGCTCTGATACGCTAGTTCGTCGAGCGTTTCGCGATCAATGCCTTCCAGTGTCGCAATCGCGTCGGCGCAGAGCCCCTGGTTCGTCTGCGGGTGCCGGCTCCGCAGACGCGTGTTGCCGGCATCCGGCAACGCCGGAACAGCAGGGTCGCGGGGGACCAGCTTGCGATAGGACATCAGCTCGGTACCACCTGCAATATTGAGATCCTCCATTCCAGCCATGATCTTAGCGGCGCAAAGGCCG
The DNA here is from genome assembly GCF_037572715.1 of Novosphingobium aquae. Taxonomy (NCBI): domain Bacteria; kingdom Pseudomonadati; phylum Pseudomonadota; class Alphaproteobacteria; order Sphingomonadales; family Sphingomonadaceae; genus Novosphingobium; species Novosphingobium aquae. The sequence goes on from NZ_JBBHJY010000005.1 coordinate 78,035, forward strand.
ACCGCGGTCAGGCTCGATCCGCAGAATCGGTGAATCGTCACCCCGCTGGCACGAGGATCGTAGCCTGCATCCAGCGCCGCCATCCTGCCGAGGTCGTTGCCTTGCTTGCCAGATTGCTGACCGTTGCCCCAGATGATGTCGTCCACATCTGCAGTGTCAATGCCGGTACGCTCAGCCAGCGCCCGCAAAACAGCTGCACCAACTTGCTGCGGGTGGATTTCGGCAAGTCCGCCCTTGCCGATCTTTCCGATACCCCGAGGTGTGCGGCAAGCATCGATAATCCACGCTTCCTGCATTTATCCAACTCCTATGCCAACAGTGCCGTTTCGCGTGATCTACGTCGCGCAATCAGCGGCCTTCACCATGCATTTTAGGCGGACACACGCCAAATCTGTCAAGCACTAACTTGACGATCATCAAATAAATTGCTTTGTGAGCGGTGACGCCCGAGCCGACGAATCAAGACGTTCGGATATTCGGCGAGGATGCCAACGATGGGAAAGGATCGGCCATGCACTTCGAACTAAGCGAGGAACACCAGATGGTGAAGGACCTCGTGACGAAGTTCGTCCGCGATTTCATGATGCCGCTTGAAACGGCCGTTATGGATCGCGAGGCGTCCGGCAAGGAAATGTACGTCACCAAGGAAGAGCAGGCCGCGCTCGATACCAAAGCGCTCGAACTTGGCCTTTTCGGCCTTGATGCGCCGGAGAGCATGGGCGGCGCTGATCTGCCGATGGTCGCAATGGTCGGTATCGAGGAAGCCATCGGATACACCGTTACTCCTTACGTGCTCCCGCCAGATTCCCCTAACCTGCGCATGCTTATTGCCACTGTCGACGATCGTCAGCGCGAAGCTTATCTTGTGCCTCTGGCAGCTGGAAAAACAAAGTCAGCCATCGGAATTTCGGAGCCCGGCGCTGGTTCCGATCCTGCCATGTTAAAAACGCGCGCGGTCCGCGATGGCGACGACTGGATCATCAACGGCCGTAAGATCTGGATCACTTACGCCGACGAGGCAGACTTCACGATCGTGATGGCAGTGACGGACCCGGAAAAGGGCGCACGCGGCGGCATGAGCGCGTTCCTAGTCGATCGGAACACACCCGGCTTCAACGTGTTGCGCCGTATTCCCATGCTTGGCGGCCAGTCGACCTATGAAATCGCACTGGACGATTGCCGCGTCGAAGGCTGGAAGCTCCTGGGGGTCGAAGGCCAAGGCTTTGCGCCGATGCAGACCCGCCTCGGCACGCGGCGCATCCAGATGGCCGCGTGGTCAATCGGAATGGCGCAGCGCGCACTGGATATGCTCGTGGAGTATGCACCGCAACGCACGACTTTCGGATCACCGTTATCAGAACGCCAGGCGATACAGTTTTGGGTAGCCGAGGCTGCCACCAAAATCCATGCCGCACGACTGATGACCTACGAATGCGCGTGGAAGCTCGACAACGGCCAAGACGTGCGTTCCGAGATCAGCATGATCAAGTGGTATGCCACCGAAATGGCCTACACCGTTGTCGACCAGGCCATGCAGGCTTTTGGCGGCATGGGCATGACGAAAGAAATGCCGCTCCAACTGATGCAGGCGAAACTGCGCACAATGCGGGTTTACGACGGCGCAACCGAAATCCACAAATGGGTCATCGCGCGTAATCTCCTCGGCACACGAAAGTAGGCTGGCGGGAGGGCATTGTCATGACATTTTCCGTTCCGACTGCCGAGCAGCGCTTACTTCTGCGACACATTGCCAAGGTCCACGATCTGATTGGCGATGAGCGCTTCCCCGGCCTTGCCGACGACCTGATTGAGGCAATCGTCGAGGGCAGCGCGGCCTTTGCCGAAGGAGAATTCGCCCCCCTGCTCCGCATTGGGGATGATCCGGGCCCTCGGTGGTCAGATGGTAAGGTCATCATGCCCGGAGGCTTCCGTGCAGCATATGCGGGCTTTATCGAGAGTGGTTGGGGGACCATCGCCGCGCCGGCCGCATACGGCGGACTGGGTCTGCCGTTCAGCCTAGCCACTCTGGTGCTGGAAACGCTGAGTGCCGCCAATCTTGGCTTCGCAGCCGGTCCGATGCTCACGGCCGGCGCGGTAGAAGCGATCGAAACTCATGGTTCCCTCGAACAAAAGGCACGTTGGCTTCCAAAGCTGGTCAGTGGCGAATGGTCGGGCACGATGAACCTCACCGAACCCCAGGCGGGATCGGATGTCGGCGCATTGCGAACCTTGGCAACACCTGCGGGCGATGGCCGCTACCGCATCAAGGGCCAGAAGATCTTTATCTCGTTCGGCGAGCACGATCTCACTGAAAACATTATCCATCTGGTACTAGCCCGCACTCCGGGGGCACCGGCTGGGTCAAAAGGAATTTCCCTTTTTATCGTGCCGCGCCAGCGAATGGATACCGCTGGGAATCCGGCCAGCACTAACGATGTTCACTGCGTGTCTATCGAGCACAAACTGGGTCTCCACGCATCACCCACCTGCGTTATGTCCTACGGCGATAACGACGATTGTCTGGGCGAACTTCTAGGCGAGGAAAATGGCGGGCTCCGGGCAATGTTCACAATGATGAACAATGCCCGGATCAACGTCGGAAATCAGGGTGTCCAAGTGGCGGAACGGGCACGGCAGCGCGCGCTTGCCTATGCCCGGGACCGAGTGCAGTCACCGCGAGCCGACCGCAGCTCTGGTGCAGAACCAGTGGCAATCATTGGCCACCCGGACGTCCGCCGCATGGTGCTGCGAATGAATGCACTGACACAGGCCGCTCGCGGCTTGCTCTATTACGCAGCAGGACAAATTGACCGTACAGTCCTTGGCGACGCCCGAGCGCAGGCGCGAGCAGACCTGTTGACCCCGCTCGTCAAATCCTATGGCTCGGATGTCGGTTGCGAAGTTTCGGCACTGGGCGTGCAGATCCATGGCGGAATGGGCTACATTGAGGAGACCGGCGCGGCCCAGCATTACCGCGACGCCTGTATCATGCCGATTTACGAAGGCACGAACGGCATTCAGGCTGCCGATCTGGTTGGGAGGAAGCTTGTCGTTGACGGCGGCGCAGGGCTGGCGAGCCTGGTCGCGGAAATCAGGTCTGACAACCTGAACTCCTCTACACTGTCCGCCCTGGCGGATGCGGTAGAGGATGTTGCGGGCTGGATGATCGACGCGCCGGTCAATGATCGCTTGGCCGGGAGTTATCCGTTCATGAGCATGGTCTCGGTACTGACCGCAGGCTGGCTGATGGCCCGTCAGGCCCAGTTGGTGAAGAATACTGGCGATTCTCCGGACTTCATAGCCGGCAAACTGGCCGCCGCACGCTTCTATCTCGATTGCATCGTCCCCGAGGCTCTCGGGCTACGTTCTGCCGCTCAATCGGGCGCGGCGCTGCTTTACCGTGTAACTGACGAGGCACTGCTGGCCTGACCAGATCGGCCATCGCTCGAATTTCTGAATGGAGCTTACTTATGCGTTCCGCCGTGATCGTTTCAACTGCCCGCACCCCGATCGGCCGCGCGTACCGCGGTGCCTTCAATGCACTGCCCGCGCCAACTCTCGGTGCCCATTCGATCAGGGCTGCGGTCGAGCGCGCTGGGATCGAACCTGGTGCCGTCGATGATGTCGTATTTGGTGCGGCACTCCAGCAGGGCCACGCGGCAACCAACGTTGCCCGACTGGCCCTGCTGCGCGCCGGCCTGCCGGACGTCGTATCGGGCATGTCGCTCGATCGTCAATGCGCGTCCGGGCTGATGGCCATCGCCACAGCCGCCAAGCAGATTGTTTGCGACCAGATGGACATCACCATCGGCGGCGGCCTGGAATCGATCAGCCTCATTCAAACCCCGGAGATGCGCGCAACGACAGACCCCGAATTGCAGCGTGATCACCCTGACATCTATATGCCGATGCTGCAGACAGCCGAAGTTGTCGGCGCGCGCTATGGCATCAGTCGTGAAGCTTGCGACGAATACGCGCTTCAGTCCCAGCATCGCACCGCTGCCGCACAGGCGGCCGGCAAGTTCGATGAGGAAATCGTTGCGGTGACTGCGACCATGCACCAGACCGACAAGCTGACAAAGGAGGTGTCCGAAGTCGAGGTTTCGCTAAGCAAGGACGAAGGGAGTCGTCCTGAAACTTCGCTCGAAAGCCTCGCTGGGCTGAAGTCGGTGCTTCCTGGCGGAATCGTCACGGCGGGCAATGCGAGCCAGCTCTCCGACGGTTCCTCAGCATGTGTTCTGATGGAAGAAAAAATTGCTGAGCGTCGCGGCCTGACACCACTTGGGCGCTATGTTGGCATGGCCGTCGCCGGCACACGACCTGACGAAATGGGAATCGGGCCAGTCTTCGCCATACCCAAGCTGCTCGAACGCTTCGGACTCAAAATTGATGATATCGGCCTCTGGGAACTCAATGAAGCCTTCGCCGTGCAACTGCTCCATTGCCGCGATACTCTTGGCATTCCTGACGAGCTACTAAACGTCAACGGCGGCGCGATTTCGATCGGTCACCCTTATGGGATGAGTGGTGCCCGGATGACCGGTCACGCCCTGATCGAAGGCAAACGGCGAGGAGCGCGCCATGTCGTCATCACAATGTGCATTGGCGGCGGCATGGGCGCCGCAGGATTGTTCGAGGTGCTGTGACTTTGCCCGCGCGATACCCTGTCTCGTCACCGCTTAATCCAAATTGTTGAGGAAGGCCCGTACCATGACCAAATCTTTTGAACTGTGGACCACTCTTACCGCCCCAGGCAGCAGTCAAGATCCAAGGATGGTCGCGAAGCGCGCCCAGCGACTGGAGAAGGATGGTTGGAGCGGCGGAGCTTTCCCCGACTCCCAGGTTCTCGCGGGCGAGGCTTTTTCGACGCTGGCCTGGTGTGCCGCGTCCACCAGCAATTTGAAACTTGCGACCGGGACCAGCAATACTGCGACGCGTCATCCTTCGGTTGTTGCCAGCGCGGCTGCGGCTGTTCAGACGGTGTCTGGCGGCCGAATGACGCTTAGTATTGGACGCGGCGATTCATCGCTTGCGTATATCGGTGCGCCGCCCGTCTCGCTCGGAATTTTTGAAAATGCACTTGCCACGATCCGGGCCTACCTGCACGGCAAAGCGGTTTCAGCCGAAGATGGCGCAGCGTTTCTCGCCGAGAAGAAGGATTTCAGCAAATTGGCTATCGGCGAAACGCCGGAGGCCAGCCCGCTCAAATGGCTTCCGGATGACTACGTCGCTCCCGAACTAGAGGTAGCCGCTACCGGACCCAAAGTGATCGCCGTTGCCGCTCGTCATGCTGACCGCATAGGGTTTGCTCTCGGGGCAAACTTGGAGCGACTGAAGTGGGCGATTGCTACCGCCCGGGAAGAGCTCGACCGGATTGGTCGTGACCCGGCGGAACTAAAATTCGGTGCCTACATCCCCTGCTACCCGCACCCCGACCACGAGTTGGCGCGCAATCTGTCGCAAGGCATGGTCGCCTCAATGAGCCGATTTTCCGTCATGAATAAGAAGGTTGTCGGTCCCGTGACTGATGCGGAGCGCGCAAACCTCGAGCGCGTTGCATCGACTTACGACATGAAGAACCACGGACAGAACGCCAGCAAGCAGTCGGAGTCCTTGGACCCAGAATTCATCGATAAGTTCGGCCTGATCGGAGATCCGGCAGTATGCGTCGAACGCATTCTGGCCATTCGTGACCTGGGCATCGACAGGTTCATTCTGTGGACCGCAGATACTGAAGGTGTCCCAGGTGAAAGCTATTCGTGCGCAGTCGAGGAAGTCCTCGGCAAGGTAATGCCTGTCTGAATATCCAGAATCATGCGCGCGCTCTAACGGAATGCAGATTTCATCATGATCACATATGCTCAGACAGATGCCATCGCACAGATCGTAATCGATAACCCTCCGGTCAACGCGCTAGGCGTTTCGCTTGTTGGAGAATTGCTCGATGCTATTGCCCGTGCCGAACAGGACGGAAAGGTAAGTGCGATTTTGATCCGCGCCGCCGGAAGATTGTTTTCCGCGGGCGCGGATATTAATGAATTCAAAAAGCCGGAAGATGCCCCCAGACTCCCTACACTGATCGACCGGATTGAAAGTTGCTCCAAGCCGGTGATCGCAGTCATCCACGGCCAGTGTCTTGGCGGCGGGCTCGAACTGGCTTTGGGATGTCACTATCGGATTGCAGCAAGAAATGCCAATTTGGCGCTGCCTGAAGTGCAACTGGGTCTGCTGCCAGGGGCTGGCGGAACCCAGCGCCTTCCCCGGCTAATCGGCATGAACGCAGCGATTAACATGATAGCGACGGGGACCGGCGTCTCAGCAGAGAAGGCCCTTTCGCTTGGCTTGGTCGACCGCCTCGCCGACGATGACGCAGTCATCGTCGAGGCGCTCGAATTTGCAGGATCACTGACAGGGGTGCGGCGCACCTGCGATCTTCCGCCGCCGGCGATACCTTCCGATCTCGACGCGCATTTAGCGCCGCACCTGCAAAGTCACTTCGACAGCGTTCAGGCATGTGCCGCTGCAATCCATGCTGCGGCGGAACTGCCCTTTATGGAAGGCATGGCTCGGGAAGCGGCACTTTTCGAAGAGCTCCTACAAAGCGATCAGGCGCGTGCATTGCAGCACGTCTTTTTTGCCGAGCGCAAGGCCGCCAAGATAGAAGGCCTTCCAGCTAAAATAGAAAGGCATTCGGTCGAGCGCGTCGGCGTGATCGGCGCTGGCACGATGGGTTCAGGCATTGCGATCAACTTTTTGCTTGCTGGCATCCCGGTTACTTTGGTTGAAACCAACGCGGCACCCTTGCAGCGCGGCGCAGATGGAATTGCCCGGATTCTTGCGACAAGCGTGAGCAAGGGCAGGCTTACAGAGGATCAGCGGGCAAAGGCGACAGACCTGCTAAACCCTTCCCTTGCATTCGATGATCTCGGGCAATGCGATCTCATCATTGAAGCCGTATTCGAAGATATGTCTGTGAAGCTGGATATCTTCCGCAGGCTCGATGCGCTCGCAAAACCGAATGCCATTCTGGCGTCGAACACTTCATTCCTCGACATCAACGAAATGGCTTCGGCGACGGCACGCCCAGAGGCGGTTGTTGGGCTTCACTTCTTCTCACCCGCCAATGTGATGAAGCTTGTGGAGGTGATCCGGGGCGACCAGACCAGCAATGAAGTGCTGGCGACATGCATGAAGATCACACAACGCATTGGCAAAGTCCCGGTGCTTTCGGGGGTGTGTCACGGATTCATTGGCAACCGCATGCTGCTTCCCAGATTGGAACAAGCAAAGCAGCTACTTCTTGAAGGCGCCGCCATCACCCAGATTGATGAAGTCAGCACGCGCCTTGGCTTGCCTATGGGCCCTCTGCAGATGATCGATCTTGCTGGAGTCGATATCGGATGGCACCGCGACGTGAACCGAATTGAGAATCTCAATGATGCGCTGTGCGCACGTGGGCGTCTTGGCCAGAAAAGCAGTGCTGGGTACTACGATTACGATGATCGGAGAAAGCCAGTACCGTCGACCGAGGTGGGCTCGATCGTCGAACAGTTTCGAAACGATGCGGCGATCGAGCGGCGCACGATCTCCGACGATGAGATCATCGTCCGCACAGTCTACGTCATGATAAACGAGGCTGCACTGATCCTCGAAGAAGGCATTGCCCAACGCCCCTCCGACATCGACGTGGTATGGATGCTCGGATTTGGCTGGCCCAGGTGGACAGGCGGACCGCTCTGGTGGGCTAGCGAAGTGGGCGTCTCGTCAATCGTTGCGGGGCTCGAACGTTACCGCTCAAGCTTTGGCCCCGACTTCCGCATCGCGAGTTCGCTGCTGAAGTTCGAAGCAGATAGCCAGTCGTTCTATTCACGAGGTTAACATATTGCTCGGTTCTTCCGCCCCCTTATCGACCATGATGGCGCGAGCTTCCGCACTTCGCGACGAAGCATTCGGTCAGCACCAGAGCTGGTCGCCCAAGGTGTTCATTCCGCTCACCCAGCTATGCCGCGATTTGTGCCACTACTGCACGTTCTCCCGCCCTCGCCCTGGCCAGCGCGCTTACATGACCCCCGCCGAAGTATTGGCGGTGGCCCGCGAGGGTGCATCCGCCGGCTGCGCCGAGGCGCTGTTCACGCTGGGCGATAAGCCGGAACTGCGCTTTGACAGCGCCCGCCGCGAACTGGCCGAGCTGGGATACGCCACGACCATCGACTATCTCGAAGCGATGTGCCGGCTGGTGCTGGAGGGCACTGGGCTGATCCCGCACGTCAACGCCGGGATCATGACCCGCGACGAGATGACCCGGCTCAAGGCTGTCTCGGGTTCACAGGGGCTAATGCTGGAGACGGTTGCCGACCGGCTTGGCGACAAGGGCGGCCCGCACTATCGCTCGCCCGACAAGGTGCCGGCCGTCAGGCTGGCGGCGATCCGATTAGCCGGCGAACTCAAGGTCCCATTCACCACCGGGCTGCTCATCGGCATCGGCGAGACTCGCGCCGAACGGATCAAGGCGCTGCTGGCAATCCGCGAGTTGCATCTTGAGTACGGTCATATCCAGGAAGTGATCGTCCAGAACTTTCGCGCCAAGCCCCGCACCCCGATGGCAGACGCGCAAGAACCTTCGCTCGACGAACTGCTGTGGACGATCGCGGCAGCGCGGCTGATCCTGCCGGCAGATGTGTCGCTGCAGGCACCGCCGAACCTGTCCGACGCCTCGTTCCCGCGCTTGCTGGAAGCCGGGATCAACGACTGGGGAGGTGTCTCGCCGGTGACCCCGGATCACGTTAACCCCGAACGCCCGTGGCCCGCCGTCGACAAGCTGCGCGCTGCGACCGAAGCTGCCGGGCGGCGGCTGGTGGCTCGGTTGCCGGCCTATCCAGCATTTCTTAAAGCACCATGGCAGGACATTGCGCCGCGCCGAGCCTTGCTCGCGCAGTCGGACTCGGCCGGATATGCGCGGCAGGATACATGGTCCCCCGGCCAGCACCTGCCCATTCAGCCCGAGCCGATTTCCGGCCAGGTTAACCCGCGCATTAACCGGATCGTCGCCAGGGCGGTATCCGGTCAGGGCATCGACGAGGACGAGATCGAAGCGCTTTTCCACGCGCGCGGAGCGGACGTCGAACATATCTGCGCATCGGCAAACGCATTGCGCCGCGCGGTCAACGGCGACGAGGTCACCTTCGTCGTCAACCGCAACCTCAACTATACCAACATCTGCGCCTACAAGTGCAGCTTCTGCGCGTTTTCCAAAGGGCGCGGCGCAGAAAGCTTGCGCGGCGCGCCCTACGACCTCGCCATGAGTGAAGTCGCCCGCCGGGTGACCGAAGCAGTAGCGCGCGGCGGCACCGAGGTGTGCATGCAGGGCGGCATCCATCCGTCTTACACTGGTGAGACGTACTTGGGCCTGCTGCGCGCGGTGAAGGCAGCACAGCCGAGCATCCACATCCACGCCTTCTCGCCGCTCGAGGTGCGCCACGGCGCGCAGACCCTCGGCCTCGGGCTCGAGGACTACCTCACTCTGCTCAAGGACGCCGGGCTCGGTTCGCTCCCAGGCACCGCTGCCGAGATTCTCGACGACGAAGTGCGCGACGTGATCTGCCCCGACAAGCTCAACACCGCCGAATGGCTCGATACGATCAAGGCGGCGCACCGCGTCGGCCTGCGCACAACAGCGACGATCATGTTCGGCCATGTCGACAATCCGCGCCACTGGGCGCGGCACCTGATAGCGATCCGCGAGTTGCAGCAGCGCACCCGCGGGTTCACCGAATTCGTGCCACTGCCGTTCGTACCGATGGAATCGCCGATGGGCCTGAAAGGCGAATGCCGCCGCGGCCCGACCTTCCGCGAGGTGCGATTGATGCATGCGGTCGCCCGACTGGCGCTGCACCCGCACCTCACCTCGATCCAGGTCAGCTGGGTCAAGCTCGGGACCGAGGGGGTCAAGGCCTGTCTGGCCGGAGGGGCGAACGACCTTGGTGGCACACTGATGGACGAAAGCATCAGCCGCGCGGCCGGCGCCGCTCACGGGCAGGAACTGCCGCCCAGCGAGATGGAAGAACTGATCCGTGCGGCGGGGCGCACGCCGAAACAGCGCACCACGCTTTACGGCGCGGTCGATGACCTCACCCTGGCGCGCGGGCGGCAAGCCGCACCGCTCACACCCGTGATCCTCACCCCGCCCCGGCGGCGAAGCGAAAAGGAACCGTTGAATGTCTGACAAGAAGACCATCGCCGTGCTTGGTGGCACCGGCAAGGAAGGCGGCGGGCTGGCGCTGCGCTGGGCCCATGCCGGTCACATGGTGATCATCGGCAGCCGCACCGCCGAGCGCGCCGAGGAAGGCGCGGCCGAAATGCGCTCGACTTTGGGCGATACCGCCAAGGTGCGCGGCCTTGCCAACCTCGATGCCGCCGCCGCGGCGGATATCGTCGTGCTCTCGGTCCCGTTCTCGGGCCAGCAGGCGACCGTGCAGGAAGTTGCCCCGGCACTTGCTGGCAAGATCCTGATCGACGTCACCGTGCCGCTGGTCCCGCCAAAGGTATCCCGCGTCCAGCTCCCCGAGGGCGGGAGCGCCGTGGAAGCCGTGCAGAAGCTGCTCGGCGCAGGCGTGCGCGTAGTCTCGGCGTTCCAGAACATCTCCGCCCACCACCTGACCAAGCTCGACGTGGACGTCGAATGCGACGTTCTGGTCTGCGCCGACGATCCGGCAGCGGCCGAAGAGGTCGTGGAGCTCGCTCACGAGATCGGCCTAGTCGCGTGGAACGCCGGCCCCTTATGCAACTCGGTCGTCGCGGAAGGCTTGACCAGCGTGCTGATCGCGCTCAACCGCCGCTACAAGGTGCCGGGCGCGGGCATCCGCCTCACGGGGCTGCCGCGCCAGTGACACCAAGCGCGAGCACAATCCATGACTGCCAGGGACAGCTCGCCAGCGAATCCCTAACGGTGACGTGCAGCATCGTCATCCCTGTGCGTCCGCCGGAGGAAGGTAAAAGCCGGCTAGCCTCGGTGCTCAGTCCGCACGCCCGCGCTGCGCTCGTCGAGCGCATGTTCAGGCATGTGCTGGATATCGCGGTCGCCAGTGTTCCGACTGCTCAGGTTTACGTGGTAAGCCGCAGCCCATTTCTGCTCAACCTTGCCGAGCAACGCGGCGCACGGCCGGTTCGGGAGGAAAGCAGCGGGCTCAACCCCGCTCTTGAACAGGCCACCGCGCTATGTGATCCGGAACTACCTTTGCTGGTACTCAGCGCCGACTTGCCGGTGCTCACGCCCAGCGACATCGCTGCTCTGCTAGATGCGCTGGATCAGGCAGATGTGGTCGCCGCCACGGACATCGCCGGCAGTGGAACCAATGCCCTTCTGCTAAGGCGGCCTGGTCTAATTGCCTTTGCGTTCGGACCGGACAGCCTCACCCGCCACCACGCTGCGACCGATTCGGCTTCCTTGCGGTTCAGCACCATTCGCCCACATGGTCTCGCCTCCGATGTCGACCTGCCGGCCGATCTCGCCTTGACCAACGCCCCAGACACTTTGTCATACCGTCAAACAAACGTCATGGTAAGCAATCACCCCTGACGTCGGAACGCTGGATCAAGCCCAGACGGGTGGTCAAGGTTTGGTGTGCAGCTCACAATTGACCCAATCGCATCAGCATATAGATGTCGGGAATTGCAGCTAGCTCCCTTCGGAAAGCTGTAACAGGCATCCCGTTTGGATCGTCAATACTGCTTCTTCTGTATCAGTGAGGCAGATTACCGCATTGTGCGAATCAGCACTGTCAGTCTAATCGCAACTCGTCTCCATTTCGCACGGCTTGGGCTTTGTGTGCAAGTGTTCAGCCCATGAGCGACTGCCACTCGTCCAGTGCGGCCGAGCGGCGAGCCTTGTAGGTTTTTCGATCGATGAGGTGGCATTCCTGGTTAAAGTGGTTGGGGAGACCGGCGTGAACCGAGGCGGACTTCTGTAATGACTTCATCTGTCGAAACCGGAGCATCGCCCGCTTCCGTCGTCGGAACGGCAAGTGACTGTTCTCGACCCGGTTGTTGGCCCAACGGCCAATCTCCTGCTTGTCGGTGTTGCCCAGCACCTTCATCGCAGCCTTGTATGAAGCCAGCCCATCGGTGGTGATCGCCTCGGGCGATCCGTGGCGTTTCAATGCCTTCTTCATGAACGTCAGGGCCGCTTCCTTGTCCCGCCTTTTGGTCACGAAACTCTCGAGGATTTCGCCTTCCTGGTCGACCGCGCGCCAGAGGTAATGCATCTCGCCGTTGATCTTCACGTAGACCTCGTCAAGGTGCCAGCGCCACTGCCGGAAGCCCTTCATCCGGCTTACCCGCTGGCGCCGTATATCTGCGGCAAACAACGGGCCGAACCGGTTCCACCACATTCGCACGGTCTCATAGCAAAGGTCGATGCCTCGTTCGAAAAGCAAGTCCTCGACATTGCGCAGCGATAGCGGGAAGCGAACATACATCATCACCACGAGGCGGATCACCTCGGGCGATGAGTTGAAGTAGCGGAACGGACTGGGCGGCTTGGCTCTGGATTTGCGGCTCATGCGCGCTGGATATCAGCGCAATGCACCGCGTGCCACATTGCCCTGATGGTGTGGACGGCGCTCTGTTTGGCAGTTGATTCGGGAGAACCCGCTGCCAGTCTCTGGTCGTTGTCAAAGCGATCAGCACAGGAGCACCGTCCATGGGTAAATTACCAATCGACTTGTCGTCTGTCACCACGGTTGGCCTCGACTTGGCCAAGCATGTGTTCTTCATCCACGCCGTTGATGGCCAGGGCCAGCTTGTCCTCGCACAGGAGGTGCGGCGGCGCGATCTTCTATCGTTTTTCGCGTCGCTGCCAGCGTGCCTGGTTGGCGTGGAAGCCTGCAGCTCAGCGCATCATTGGGGCCGCGAACTTATGGCGCTGGGGCACGATGTCCGCCTGATGCCGCCGGCCTATGTAAAGCCCTATGTCAAACGCCAAAAGAACGATGCGGCAGATGCGGCGGCGATCTGCGAGGCGGTGACGCGGCCCACGATGCGCTTCGTCAAGGTTCGGTCCATCGATAACCAAGCGGTACTGATGCATCACAAGGTCCGCGAGATGCTGGTGCGGCAGCGGACGCAGATCCTCAACGGGTTGCGTGGGCATTTGGCCGAGATCGGGATCATTGCCGCACAAGGACCAGTTCATGGGCGCGCGCTCGCCGGCCTCCTGCGCGAAGGTGATGCATCCATCCCGCAAGCCGTGGTCACTGCCCTGTTGCCGCTGGTCACACAGCTCGAACAGCTCGATGCCGAGATTAAGGAGTCCGATGCTGCCATCGCCAGGCTGGCGAAGGCCGATCCGGTTGCGAATGCGCTGATGTCGATTCCGGGCATCGGTCCGGTCACCGCCTCGGCCCTGGTCGCAAGCGTGGGTGATCCATCCAGCTTCTCGGGGCCACGGCAGTTTGCTGCGTTCCTAGGCCTGGTGCCACGACAGAACTCGTCGGGCGGGAAACCCCGGCTCGGGCGGATCACCAAGATGGGGAATGCCTATCTCAGAAAGCTACTGGTCGTGGGTGCACACGCGGTACTCTTCCATCGCGCGCGGCATACCGATCCACTCCGCTGCTGGGCGCAAAAGCTGATGGAAACCAAGCCGTTCAAGCTGGTCGCGGTTGCCACCGCCAACAAGCTTGCCCGCATCGCCTATGCGGTCATGACGAACGGCACATCCTATCGCGCTGCCAAGGCCTGAAGGTAAACTTCGCACCTTGTATAGCGCTCCATAATCTCGGGTGACCATGAGGTGATGCGACATAACCGGACATAATCTGCCAAGCCTGAGGCTCTGTCTGCGCAGGGAAGCGCGTCCCTCTGAATGAGGCCAGCAGATCAGCGGACAAACATCAGGGCCAGTGGATCAATCCCACGCGCAAAGGCCGGAGACATGACCGCACCCGCGACCGTCGCCTAACTGAAGCACTGACCGGCTGACGCCGGTAGGATCAGGCGGAGGGGCTGAAGCCGTCCTTGTGGGTATGTCGGTCCAGGTAACGCATGATGATGTCATCGGTAATGTTGCCGGATGTCGTCGAGAAGTAGCCTCGTTGCCAGAAGCGTTGGCCCCAGTAGCGTTTACGGATGTGCTCGAATTCCTGCTGGATTTTGCGCGACGAACGCCCCTTGGCCCGGCGCACGAAGTCACTGACCGAGACATGCGGTGGGATTTCGACGAACATATGGACGTGATCCCGCGATAGGGCACCGTTGACGATGGTCACGCCCATTTCATCGCAGACCTGCTTGATGATCTCGCGCACCCTGAGGCGCACATCGCCGATGAGCACCTTGTACCGGTACTTGGGTGCCCAGACGAGATGGTAGCGATGATGAAATGTCGTGTGACAACCGCTCTTGTAGCCCATAGCCTGTAACCTCGGGAAAAAGGGAACTTCATCGCCTTCGGCGGTTCCCTTTTTCCCGAGGTTACAGGCTATCGCGCGAGTCTATGGCTGAAGCCAGTATCCGACTGGAAGTCGGAGGGGTTGCTCCACCAAGCGAGACTCTAAATATCACCCTTGATCGCAGGGCGCCGTCCAGACATGACAGAGCCGCCGCGACGGCTCGTGCCACGCTGTCATTATCAGTCACGTTAAGTTCGACAGGAATACCCGCGACCGGCGCGCCGAGCGCACGCCGCAATATACTTTGTCGCCGCGCGCGGCATATTCTGCCGCCAGCGCATTTCCCAGCCCGCGTGACGCTCCGCTGATAAAGACTACAGCCATCTTGGCACATCTCCCCTCGCCCTACGAATTCGAGCAGTGGTACTCGAGTGACGACAATACAAACGATCCCGCCCGCCCGCAGGCAAGTTCTACTAATGCTTTTATCGCATCCAGTTAATCTGAAGGGCAGTCTTGCCCGTCGTTAGCGAGTGCAATGTGCCTAGCTTGATATTTTCCCACATAAGAGGTTGCGGGCCGTGCTAACCTCCGGTGCCGAAATTGTGTGCAATTAGTCTGAATGTGCCGCCACAAACCATTCGACTTCGCACCCGAACCGAGCATTGGTCATGCTCATGAATCGCGGACCCTGAGCGAGGGCCGCTGCCCTGACCGATCCAGATCGGCAGGGCTGTGGGTGGTGGGAGCGGCACGGTGCCGCTTCGCATCAGAGGAACCACCCATGACCGAAACCATGACTCAGCCTGCATCGAAGCGCCCACGCCGCATGGCCCGCGAGCCCGAACCACAGCAGCCCGCCGCACAGACCCTGGCCACGCCGCCGACCGCGGACAGCCCACCTCTCTCGCCGCCAGCAGTGAAGATCAAACAGCCCGGCAAGACCGACGCCGTGCTCGCGTTGCTGCGCCGTGAGGATGGCGCCACGCTCGCCGAGCTGATGGCCGCGACCGGCTGGCTTGCGCACTCCACCCGCGCGGCGCTCACCGGCCTGCGCAAGAAGGGCCACGGGATCGAACGCAGCAAGCGCGGCGAGGACACCTGCTACCGCATCGCGGGCGCAGCCTGATGGCGTTTCCCGACCCGCTGGCAGGCCTCGACGACATGTCCGCCGAGGAGCTGCGCCGGGCATGGCAGCGCGTCACTGGCGAGCCGCCCCCGCGTGTCTCGCCGAGCATCCTGCGCCATGCCCTCGCATGGGAGCACCAGGCGAAGTCGCAGGGCGGCCTGCAGCGCGGTGTTCAGCAGCGCCTCATGCAGCTGGGTGCGCGCAAGACCCGCACCTCAGCCGCGGGCCCGGGGACGCGGCTGGTCCGCGAATGGCAGGGGACGGTGCATGTCGTCACCGTGGGCGAGGACAAGGTCGTCCGCTGGAACGGTGCCGGGTACCGCTCGCTGAGCGAAGTGGCGCGCGCGATCACCGGAACGCGCTGGTCGGGCCCGGCGTTCTTCGGGCTCAGGAAGAAGCTCGCGGCATGAACGCGGTGCGCTGCGCGATCTACACCCGCAAATCGAGCGAGGAGGGCCTCGAGCAGGACTTCAACAGCCTCGATGCCCAGCGCGAGGCCTGCGCCGCCTATATCAGGAGCCAGGCAAGCGAGGGCTGGAGCGAGCTTGCCGCACGCTACGACGATGGCGGGATTTCGGGGGGCACCCTCGATCGGCCCGGCCTGCAGCGACTGCTCGCCGATATCGATCGAGGGCTGATCGACATCGTCGTGGTCTACAAGGTCGACCGGCTGACCCGCTCGCTGCTCGACTTCTCGAAGCTGGTCGAACGGTTCGATGCCGCCGGAACCTCGTTCGTCTCGGTGACCCAGTCCTTCAACACCACCACCTCCATGGGGCGGCTCACGCTCAACATGCTGCTCAGCTTCGCGCAGTTCGAGCGCGAGGTCACGGCCGAGCGCATCCGCGACAAGATCGCCGCCTCCAAGGCGCGCGGCATGTGGATGGGCGGCACCCCGCCGCTCGGCTACCGGCCCGATGGCCGCACGCTGGCGATTGAAGAGGAACATGCCCCGCTCGTGCGCCTGATCCACCGCCGCTACCGGGAGCTCGGCACGGTGCGGGCGCTGTCGGACTGGCTGATCGGTGAGGGCATCCTGACCCCTCTGCGCTCCTCCCAGAAAGGCAAGAGCTTCGGCGGTGCCGCGTTCTCGCGCGGACAGCTCTATTCGATCCTGCGCAACCCGGTCTACGCCGGCAACATCGTGCATCACGGCAAGGTCTTCCCCGGCCAGCATCCGGCCCTGCTGGGGCGCGAGGAGTGGGAGGCGGTGCAGGCGCAGCTGACGGATCATGTGCAGGGCACGCACCGGGTCCGCAATGCAAGGAAGGCGTTGCTGGCGGACAAGCTGGTCGATGCAGATGGGAACCGGCTGATCGCGGTGCACACCTCGAAAGGAACCCGGCGCTACCACTACTATGTCAGCGAGCGGCATCACCACGGTGATGCTGACACGGGCATGCGGATCCCCGCGCAGGCCCTCGAGCAGCTGGTCACCGGACACATTGCGGAGTTGTGCTCCGATCCGCTGTCGCTGGCGGAGCGGATCTGCCCTTCCTCTCCTCTCGCGGACTGGCGAATGCTCCACGAACGCGCCGATCAGCTCGCCGTGAAAGTCCGTGGGGGAACCCGCGATGCCATCGCGCCGCTCCTGGCAAAGGTCACTGTGGCCGACCACAGCGTATCCATCTCGCTCGACGCGGCCGCCGTGGCGCAGGCGCTCGGGCTCGCCCGCGCGCCCGTCGATCCCGTGACAGTGACCAGCGAGGCCCCGGTGCATATTCGCCGCTCGGGCCAGATGCTGAAGCTGGTCGACCATGGCGGAGCCGCGGTCACCTCGCCCCCGGCGGAATCGCTCGTCCGCCTGATCGTCCAGGCCCGGCGCTACTGGGACATCCTGCGCCGCGAGCGGATCACCATCGGCGCGCTGGCGGAACGGGAGGGAGTGACGCCGTCGTACGCCACCCGCGTCACCCGGGTTGCATTCCTTGCACCAGCGCTGGTCGAGGCGATTGTCGAGGGACGGCAGCCAGCGGACCTCACCACACTGAAACTCCTGTCAGTCTGCGGCGAGGCCGACTGGGCGCAGCAGCAACGCATGGCCGGATCATCGCACGATCCCATCATCTGCCGGGGCGGATCGTCTATGACTGGCGGCATTACCTGGCGGTGATCCAGCGCAAGCCTGGCGCCCTGCGTAACGGAGCACCGTTCACCGAGATGCCCGATGCGTTCAGGCAGCTCCAGGGCCATCTGCTGAGGCACTCCGGCGGGGATCGCGAGATGGTCGAGATCCTGGCGCTGGTGCTGCAGCACGATGAACAGGCTGTTCTATGCGCGGTTGAGCTGGCTCTGGAGGCAGGGGTTCCCACCAAGACCCATGTGCTCAACATCCTGCACCGGCTGCAGGAAGGATCGCAAAGATGGCCTGACAGTCGAACGGCGTTGGGAAGCCCGGCACTAACAATGGAACTTCGATTCCAAGTTGATTATGAGGCTCCTGACGCGCGGATCTCCATCTTGGCCGTGAGCAAACTCACGAGACCGTATACGTTGGCGCAGACTTGTCAGAACACCGTAAAATCCTACTTGCAAACAGGGCGGGCCATACGTTGTTAGTGCAAGATTTAAACTGGGGCCATGCCGCCAATGTTTTGCTGACGTAAGGGAACAAAAAGAGGTCGCAGAAAATGATTCGAGACAAGCTCTGTTGTCCCCAACTAGGGTCAGATATCGACTCGCTGGCGGCATGAATGAAAGGGACGGCAATGAAGTTTCAAGGGGTTTGGGTTTCATCGGACCAGGGCAAGGTCAGCATCGCGGCTAGTGATTTCGATGAGACTGAACTTTCTGACCACTCCAATTGGCAAGAGGCATGGCAAAACGATGATCCAGATGCACCGCACGGCTATCTCGATAGCCTGGCAATGCTTCAGGACATCAGCCGCCGTATCGTTGGAAAAATTGATCAAACTGAACTCGACGTTATCGAGACGAAATTTCGTAGCGGGATCCCCTTTACCGTCAGCACGCTCGAGGATCTTGTCCAGCTGATCCAAGTTGCAATCCCCAGCAAGATAGTCAGCCATGTCGCTAACTCATCGAAGGTGGAGGCAACTCAGGACGACAATGGAGAGGAAATACCCTTCGAGTGATCCAAGTTTGCCCTAAGATGTCAGCGAAAGAGCGTGCACTTGTTAAGCGGGCAGAACAATTTTGCCGCTCAATTGATAGAGCCTTTGCGGCCGAAAATTGCCCATTCAGTATGGAGCAGGCCCGCGAGATCGAGGTCTTTAGTTCTGCTGCTGACCACTTGCACTGGAGTTATCCTGCCAAGAGCACATACACGCAAATTGAGCCGGGGCACCGATTGGCGACTGTTCCCCGTCAGCACCAATGGCACAGATTTGAGGTTGTGAATTAAGGAGTGTTGAGGCTTCGTCGTAGTGACGAAGGAACGAAGATGAAGTCCCAACACTCCTTGAAAAAATCGCCCGCCAAGGCCCCTGCTGAGCGGGTGGTGAAGGACATCCGGCGGCATGTTCATGTGGGGCGATTGCGGCAATGCCCAGATTTTCTATGCCCCTAACAAATCCGGCAACTTCGATTTTTCCTTTGAGTGGAGCTGCGGCTGATGCGCACCCCTAGCAGCCCCTTCACGCATGTTACGCGAAAGCAAGTTTGATGGCCCCGCCCCCCATGACCGTAATCCAAACATCGGATTGGCACTTCGGGCACGAGTTCGCCGGGCATCCGCGGGAGTATAAGCACGACGCTTGTTTGGCCTGGCTGCTGGATCGCATTGATGAGCATGCAGCCGATGTCTTGCTGGTCACTGAGGACGTGTACGATGTCGCGAACCCGCCAATTAACGCGATGCGGCGCCTGTTCAGCTTCTTGCGGGCTGCAACGGCGCGCCGACCATCACTGCAAGTGGTAAACTTGGGCGGAAACCACGACAGTGCAGCCCGGATCGATCTTCCTGCTGCGTTGCTCGGAAGCGGTCAAATCCGATTTGTTGGGGCATTACCGCGTGAAGGAGGTGAGCCGGATTTCGGGAGATTTATGGTGCCGCTTACCGGTCGGGGGACCAACTCCATCGAGGTCGTGGTCTCATGAACGACAAGGATCTCTGGCCGATCCACATCATCTTTCTCGGTTTCTTGATCGCGTTGATCCTTTATGCGTTCAAGCTGATGTTCGAGGAGATCCTGCAGAGCCCAATTTTGCTGTTCTTTGTCCTAGTCGTTACCGTGGGCATTTGGGTGGTTCGCAAATGCGGCTAGGCAGGTTGCAGTGCGGCAATGCCCCCGACACAGTGTCGTCCATATATTCCCAGTTCGCCGCTGAAGGCCCCCGCCAAACTGGGTGGTCTGCGTTGAGTGCAAGATTTAAAACGGCGCCATGCCATCATCGCCGTTTCTGGGGTCAGCGATCCGCTTCGGCGCAAAACTCGAACGTTCCATCCTTGATCCGCCAGAATAGGGCCATCTCTCCATCCCAAAAGATAGAAAGGCCTGGAAGCGCATCTCCTTTGTTGCACGGCTGATAAAGCGTCTTCCAGCCACCGCCATGCCAAGCTCCGTGATCGTTAAACCAACTACTATAATCGGATTGGCGCAGTTTGGTGTCGCCAAAAAAGTATCCATCTTTGTCGCTGACCGATCTATCCGATTGTTCGTACTTAGCCATCGCCGCCTCGAAACGATCACTAAGATAATCTATCAATTCTGAGATATCGGTTTGAGCATCCTGTCCGGAAAACTGTGAATTCTCGGAAAGGATTTCAATTTCATATCTTACCGTTTCGAAAGAAAAAATGTCACGACTTACTGCAAAGGAGTCGGCTGGCCCAATTCCGATATATTCGCCATAAAGGATTTGACCTGAGCTTGCTTGGATATCCTTGGCCGATCCCGACGCCTCTTCCGTCACGCCGTAATACAAGTGCTCATTTTCCCAGTCTGGGATTGACCCATCAGAGGCCGAACCTTCTATCTCCGATAGGGGGATAGTGCGAACCACTGGGGTAATTTGATCTCCCCAAACTTGCACAAGCAAGGCTGGAAAATCCGCCTCTGCCATGAGCGGGGAATGTAACTCTCGCAGGTTGATCTGCATCAGCGGGGATAACGGGGCACCGGTCTTTGAAAGCGGCCAGTGAAATTTATCACAAACCCATAGACAGGTTCCAACCATGGATCTCTTTCGGTCGACCTCGGCATCATCATGAATAGGCGTCCTGATTTCATTGAGAGCGAAGCCGGAGGTTGCCATCATCAAATTGCGAACAGGAGCCAGAAGGCTACCAAACCGTACGCAGAGTGTAACGATATCGGACAGAGCGGGATCGGCAATCTGGTCTTTGGCCCGAATAATTGCTGCGCCTTTGTAAGTGTCATCCTGAACGGCCAGAAAAGACAATGCGTCAGCGAGCGAGACACTCACTTCCACAGGGATGCCGCTTGGGCTTCCGGCTTCACGCCTAGCCTTCGCTAAGGCAAGGTAGGATTTAAGCGCCTTTTGATTAAGCATAATATATAAAAGCTTCTAGCTATTGGAATGCGTCTTGGCATGTCACGTTGGGCGTGTCGACAGCCCTCCTTGCCGACACGCCCAGTTTCAATACGCGCGTTCATTGGCGCGCAGCCGATCCATATGACGGCCGGCCTAGGTGTTTGGTCCCAGCATGTGATGGTGTAGATTTATCTTCGTCACATCGGAGGGATTTATGGGACAGGTTCTACATGGCAGCGCCAAGACCACGCACGCCATTCGAGGCGAGCGACAGCGATCGCAAGCTTCTGTCGCGAGCCTCGCGAAGCGGTTCACCGATCAGCACTTTGTACCGGTACTTCGGCGCCCAAACGAGATGGTAGCGATGATGGAAAGTTGTGTGACAACCGGACCGATACGCCATAGCCTGTAACCTCGGGAAAAGCGGAAGCTTCACGCCTTCGGCGGCTTCCGCTTTTCCCGAGGTTACAGGCTACCACGCGATTCGTAGGCTGAAGCCAGTATCCGACTGAAGTCGGAGGGGTTCCTCCCAGATAGAGGACTCTAAAATTTTGGCTTTAATTAGATTTTTGTGATTGTTTACCATGAGAGCATCGAACGCAAACGGGGGAATAAATGGACAACTCTGCGCCAGTGGCGTTGCCGCACTGGCACATTCCCCTGACCAGCGTCGAACTGTACATACGACGACGACTGACTGCGGCCGATGCCTCACCCTTTATTGTTCATGTCAGCCTGACCGAAGCTGACGAGGCCAAAGTCCGGAACGGCCTTCGTGCATTTGCAAAAGGCAGAGCATCAAACATCGCCCAGGCGCTGACAAGGTTCCCCGCCGCAGGCGCGTGGCTTCTCGCCTCGGACCTCGCACGCCAGTATCGAAGCGGCAGCGGCGATGGCATTGTGACCAGCCAGATATACCCTCACATCGCAGCCGCCTTTGCTACCGGTCCCATTGACCAGGCAGAGCGGCAGGAGCTGGTAATAGCTTTCCGCCGCGCCGCCAGGCGCTTCGGCTTGGTACTTCCTCCGCGAAAAACCAATTTCCTCGCCGACTCCTATGTCTGTCAGGCCGGGGCAGCGCGATCCCAGCTACCTGCGCTGGTGCGGGCGTTTCTCAAGGCGGAAGCATCATTTGGATCACCGCCAGACGAAGACACCCAGCGTCTCAACATGTGGGAAGTCAGGTCGACCCAGGCTTTTGCTCTTGGTCTCTCGCGACTTCAGAACATCATGGTCTGGGACGAGAGCGCGTTTCATGCAGGCTGCTTCGCACGCGCCCGGCGTGGTGACGTCACTTGGCCTTTGGCGAAGGGCATGGCGACAGCGATCGCCGATATCGAAGCAAAAGGGGGAATCGGCGGTCGGTCGACCGAGGTCAGGGCGCGTATTGCGCTAGTAGATTCCATTCCGGCCATTGTGGCTCCGGATGGCGCCTCGATTAACGTCCAAGTCGGCACTCGAACGCGGTCGGTCGCCGCTGGCCGTTCATGGGAATTGCCCGCCCCGTGGCCGGCGCGGGTCTACGCCTCGATCGCCAACGGCGACGACGAGCCAGGGACTGACCTAACATTCCTGCCGACACTCGAGAGTATCGCCGTTTTCGATGCCGACAGCGGCGTTCTCCTCGGCTGCCTTTCTTCAGATGGGGCCAGTCTCTCGGTTGACGCACGCGAAGTTGCCTTGGCGAGCCGCAGCGAAATCTCTGCCGGTGGCGAGACCAGCCTCCAGGTGAGCAATCAGGCGCATATTCTGTTCGCATCACTGGGCGAACGGCTCAACGTAGCCGCAGGCGGCAACAGCTATCATCTAACCCCGCCCTCGCGTCCCAATCTTGCGTTCGACGCGGTCCGTATCGCCAGCGGACCAGGTGGCGGCCTATTCACCCATCCCAAGCTAGTCCATATTCGGTTCCCCGGTGGAATGCCCGAGAAGGCTGCGTTGTGCATCGACCATCCGGCACTGGCCCAACCGATCTCGCTGGACCTCGAAGAAGACAACGCGCCGATTGACCTGGGCGCGCTGCTGCCCCGCAGCGGTCCCATCGGACAGTTATCGTTGGCAATCACGCTCGGTCAGGGCGGCCGCGCATTGGTTCGCTCAAGCCAATGGGTCTGGCCCGGCCTAGCAGGTCTTGACGGCTTTGCATTTGATGGACCAATTCCACCTAACCTCGTTGCCGACCAATCAGAAAACATCGCCGTCGGAGATCAGCGGGTCGGTCTCGATGCGTCAACGCCATGGCGCAACGCGCGCATCGCGGTTTCCGAAGGCAACCGGATCATCGTCTTTGCCCTGTCGCGCCCAGGACGCTCGGTTAGTATCGTCGATGAATATGGACGCGAGCGGCCACATCCCATGGGCGCTCGGATCACTGTTCTCCGCAAATCGACGGATCGTCTAGTCATCCGCACCGACGATCCAGCCGCCAAATTGATCATCCGCGGGCGCGCAGAGGAATCCAGCTTTGGTTCAAGTGGGGTCCGCCGTCTCGATCTGGCCGCTCTTGCGCACTCGGGCTCGGACAACCGCATTCTCTACTTACCGAATGGGGATGCCCGCCGCGCAGAGACACTTGCCGAACTCGGTCTATCAACTGAGCCAGAAAACTTTACGGTCGAGCATAGTGCACGCGATAGGTGTCTCAGGATTCGCGCGCAGTTCGATGTGCCAATCGACGCGGTGCGCCTGACTCTCGAAGGTCTCGATGGCGAAGATACTTGCCAATGGGTTGCGCCGCTAGGCAGGCGGCCCGCCGACGGCAATCACAGCCCGAAATTCTGGGGTTCCGTAGAATACGGCGGACGCAGTGCAACCGGAAGCGACCTGACGCTGGTGATCGATGACCAATTGGCTGACTGCTGCCGTGTCGGCGAACTGTCTGTGCGCATTGAAGGCGAGGAACGCTACCGCGAACTGCGCAATATGCGCGGTGATGCGTTTCTCTTCCTGACCGATGGGCATCCGTCGATTCCCTCGACGAGCGCGTACCTTGCCGCCAACGACCTGCTTGCGCGCTGCGTGGCACCAGAGACCTGGGATCTCGTCAAACCGATTGTGCCCGCATGGCGCGAGGCCGGAATGGCGCTGGTGGAGCGCGGACGCACCGAAGAACTACTGCGCGGATGGGGCCGGCCGCTACCCGCTGGCCAAGCGTCCACGTGGGTTCCGCTTCGACATCCGGTCGAGATTGCTCCCGAACTGCTGTCGCTCGACGCGGTTCACTTCCACGCCTTCGGAGTAGAGGGCGACGGCACCGAAGAATTGGAGCAGCTTCATCGCCTTGCCTCGATCGAGCGCGTCCGCGAAGCCAGCGAGGTTCTGCTCGTCGATCCTCTGTTCTTTCTTGGCTTTGCCAACTGGCAGGAGGCCGAACGAAAATCAGCGCGTCTGCGAGACTTCTCATTCTCCAGACTGATCGGCACACGCAAGCTGATGGCGCAGCCGAAGGCTAGCCCATCACTCTGGCGACCTTCCGAGGGCCGCTTGAGTGATTGGCACCATGAGTGGTGCGTCGATCGCTTTATCGATCGCTTTCAACTCGCGGTGCCCGACGACACCTCGAACCACGAACGCATGCTGCGCCTCAACAGGATGGTCACAGCGATGTCCCGCGATCACAAGGACGAAGCGGTCCCGATCTCTGAACTACTTGGCGACCGATGTCAGTTGGTGCACGGCGTAGCACCGTTTCTCTCGGCGGCGGCGAAGGCGTGGCGTTTCAACACGTTTGCCGCATTCCTGCGCGACCTTAGCCAACGGACCTCCTCGGCGCGCGAAATGCTCCTCGAGGACATCGGGCTTCTACTCCGCCTCGCGCCCGAACTGACCGCCTTTTACCTGCTCCTTTGGGAATTGGTCCGTATGACAGAAAGACAAGATACATGAGCGATCTCGATCCACTCAAGCTGCGCGATACTCTTCGGGAAACGCTTGGGCGGTATACGGCATCGGCGGTGCCAATTTCCGACGAACGTGCCCCGCGGCTAGCAGCGCGCGTTCGCGAGGCGATCCAGCAGGCCGGCAGAACGATGGTCAAGGGCCCATACCTCGAGAGTCTGCCGGACTTCGAGAAAGGGCGCTCGATCGGTGAGCTGGTTGAGGATGGCGCCCTCGATCCAGCCTGGAGCCGCATGATCGATAGCGGTCATCAGCACCTGTATGAGCGCCGGCTGCACCGGCATCAGGAGAGGGCAATCCTGCGTGCTGTGTCGGACAACTACCTCGTCGCCACAGGCACGGGGTCGGGCAAGACCGAAGCGTTTCTCTACCCTCTCGTCGATGCCCTGCTGCGTTCGCCCGACCGGCATCAGCCCGGGGTCAAGGCAGTCCTCGTCTACCCGCTCAACGCACTAGCCAACGATCAGCTCTACTATCGTATTGCCCGGCTACTACTCCGCGAGCTCGGTGATCCCGGCATCACGTTCGGACGCTTCACAGGGCAGATCCGTTCGGGCACAGCCCGCGAAGAGGAGGAAAAGAGGCTTCTCCAGAACCCGACGCTAACCGAGGCGCTGGGCCTGAATGATCATATTTCGCGTAGCTGGCTTCTCTCACGCGCAGAGATGCTCGAAACCCCGCCGCAGATTCTGGTCACCAACTATGCGATGCTCGAGCACCTGCTACTGCTTCCGCGCAACGCCGGTCTCTTCGCCAATGCCGATCTCCGCTTCATTGTCCTTGACGAAGTGCACAGTTACGCTGGTGCGCAGGCTATCGAGGTCGCCTTCCTACTGCGCAAGCTGAAGACTCGGCTTGGCATCAGCGAAGGTCAGGTTCGTGCCATCGGCACCAGTGCCAGCCTTGATCAAACACGCCGGCCCGAACTGGTCACTTTTGCGCAGAACCTCTTCGGTGAGCCATTTCCAGCCCCCGATGACGCGGTAATCACAGGAAAGCGCGTCCTTCACACCGCGTTGGCGGAGACGCGTGACCAAAAGCGCGCGCCAGCCGAAGCCTGGCGCGGCCTGGCAGAGGCAATCAGCCAGCTACCCCACGGCGCCACCGTTGCTGACTGGAACAGCACATGCGCTGGATCGGGTGCAGCTGAGTTCGCTCTGCCGGACGATACCATTCCGCTCGCGCAGGCACTGTTCAATCTAGCGATCGGCTACGAGGAGATAGCCAGGCTCGCCGCGCAGCTGAAGGATCGCCTCCAGCCTTTTGAAACCATCGCTCACCAACTTTTCCCTGACGCCGATGTCGCGTTAGAATCGGCGGCATTGCGCGGTGTCGTCGGTCTGGGCGTCATGGCGCGGCGCAGTTCGGCCGAGTTCCCGCTTCTGCCTGCACGCTTTCACCTCGCGGCCAACGGCATCGAAGGCGGCGTCGTGCGGCTCGCCGAAGGTACTGAACCGTGGGCCGATTTCAGGGCGCAACGCTCATATCAGGACCCGGAAGGTCGACCCTACTATTCGCTGCTGGTTTGCCGAAACTGCGGGGAGCCTTACCTCGAAGCCTGGGAAACTGCTCGCGCACTCAATGCCAAGCCAAAGCCCGGCTCCAAGCGAGCCGTAATCCGGCTGCTCTCGCAGGTCGCCGCGCTCGAGGACGAAGCCGACGAGGATGAAGCGCCCGCCGGCGAATGGGTTCACGTCGATCCCGCAACCGGACAGCTTCGGGGCACCGCAGGCGATGGGCTGGTCACACTGTTCAAGACCGAGCTGGACATGAGCGACGACCGCCAGCCGCGGCTCAAATCATGTCTTGCCTGCGGCGAAAGGGGCGGTCGCTTTCGCGAACCAATCACTAGTCTGCATCCCGGCGACCAGGCCTTCGTTGCTGTTGCCGCCCAGCAGCTGATTGAAGCGCTGCCCCGACAGGCAGAGCCCGGCGAGCCGCTACCGATGGAAGGCCGGCGGACCATTGTCTTCTCAGACAACCGCCAGGACGCGGCATTCTTTGCGCCGTTCTTCGAACGAACCAGCCGCGACGGTGCCATCAGGTCCGCCATTGTTGGTGCACTCGCGCTTGATGAAGATCCGATGGCGCTCGACGATCTCGTCGCAGAGGTGTTCAAAATTCTCAAAGGTCGCGGTGAATGGGCATTCGACGTCATCGAGCCCGGCACGCTTGACCCGCTCTCTTCTCGGCGCGCCAAAGCTAAGCTCCTTAACTGGGTTGCCGCCGAATTCTGTCGCAGCGGTGGCCTGCGCAGCGCGCTCGAAACGCTCGGCCTTGTTCATGTCGAATACGACCGCAAAGCCGTCGAAACTGTTGCTCGAGAAATCGTTCACGCTGTTCCCGCGACTGCAGGCTATGCCTCGGAACTCGTTTCACTGTTCCTCGACATCATTCGCCGGCAACGGCTCATCAGCAACCTCGGCGAAGAGCTTGACCTTACCGACGCTTCGGTGTGGGGCGACGGCCTCAATCAAGCGCACCGTGTGCTGGTAAAGATCAAGCCGAAAACCACTCTGGCAATGGTTGGTCTCATCCCCCAGACCCAGCGCCCCAATCGCTTCTCGTGGCTTCTCGAAAACGGAACAGGTCTTAGCCGCGGCGACGGGCTCGCCGTACTCGAGGCCTTCTGGAACGGGGCCACCAGGGCCCGCCTGCTTCGCAGTTTTGGCGACGGGCAGGCGCTTGACCCTGGTGTGATCACATTCACCCCAGGCGCCGATCACCCCCTCTATCGCTGCACGCGGTGTGGCGGGCGTTCGATCCGGTCGGTCGAGAACAAATGCGCATCGTGGCAGTGCGGCGGTTCGCTCAAGCATCTTTCGGCTCCCGAACGCCGCACCTTCGAAACCCAAAACCATTACGTTCGGCGCTACCGCGACCATCCGTCGCAGGCAGCCATCGCTCGCGAACACAGCGCAATGATTGGAACGGCGATGCGCGAGCAGATTGAAGATCGCTTCCGTGACGGTCGTCTCAATCTTCTGAGCTGCACCACCACAATGGAAATGGGCGTCGACCTCGGCGATCTCGAGGCGATCGTCTGCGCCAATGTCCCGCCATCCATTTCCAACTATCAGCAGCGTGCCGGCCGCGCCGGACGACGCGCGCAGGCGGCACCGGTCGCACTGACCGTAGCGCGCAACGGGAACTATGATCAGGAACAGTTCCGTGAATTCGACGACTACCTGAGCCGCAGCGCGGGCGTACCCTACGTTGCACTCGACAATCCTGACTTCTTCCGCCGCCATCAGGTGTCTGTCGTTCTGGCCGCATTTCTGGGTCATGCGCTCAAGGATTCCCGCGGCAGCGGCACCCCCCGGCTCAAGGATCTTTTCGGCGAACGTCTCGATATCGCCGGACGGCGCGCCTTCAGCGAGGGTCTCCTTGCGTTTCTGGAATCACCATCCGGTCGGGAGGCGCTCGCCGAGGCCGAACGACTGCGCGAACATCTCCCTCTCAACCAGCGCGCAATCGGCCTCTCTGGGCTCGAACTCTCAGCACACACCTGCGAAAAGCTCGACAGTTTTGCAGACGACTATGCCAGTCGCTGGCAGACGCTCGACGAACGCCTCGAAGATGCACGCGAGGCGAAGAATGATGGTTACGCCTTCAAGCTCGGCAAGGAACAGGAGCGCCTGCTCGACCAGTTCCTGATCAACGCACTCTCCCGCGCGGCCGTCATCCCGACCTACAGTTTCCCCGTCCACAGCGTCCGGCTGGAAGTCATTCAGCAAAGCGGCAAGCAAGCAACGCCCTTCGGCGGAGGCGACGAAGCAGTTCAGCTCGATCGCCCTGCTGTTCTTGGCATCAGTGAATACGCTCCTGGTGCTGAAGTCGTGGCGGGGGGCCGCATCTGGGTCAGCGCCGGGATCGTGCGCTATCCTAACGACTTCATGCCCGAACAGCTCGCGCAAGTCTGTGACGACTGCGGCCATGTCGCCATCCGGCGTTTCAAAGACGATCTCCCGGTAGCCTGCGAACAATGCGGAAGCAGCAATCTCGCAAAGGCGACCTCCTTCATCGAGCCAAAGGCATTCCTGACCTCGATCGATGCCAAGCACGGCCGCGATCCGGCCGCGTCGCGGGTGCGCCAACGTTCTGCGGAGGAAGCGCGGTTGGTGACTACGGCACCTGCCAATCAGTTCGTGCCGACAGACCTGCCGACCAAGGTCACGACGTTCTTTGCCCCAGCGCGCCCCTTGAAGGGCGAGAATACTGCGCGCGGCCAGTTGTTCGTTCTGAACAAGGGACCGCGTGGCGCGGGCTATCATCGGTGTCCGCGCTGCGAACACGCCCAGGCGGCAGAGCCCGCCAACCGCTTCAAAAAGGTCAAGGCGGTCCACAACGACCCGCGCAATGGCAGCAGGTGCTCTGCCGACGAGTTGCGGAGTCCGATCAACCTAGGCCATATCTTCGAAACCGATGTCCGCGCCTTCCGCTTCTCGGCACCGGTTCCAATACCGCCACAAGATGCTGACGAAGCCGCCGCGTACCAGGAACGGTTCACTCGGACACTTGGCGAAGCGCTCCGCATGGCGGCCGCCCGCAGACTGGATGCCGACGCACGTGACCTTGCCGCAACGATGCAGGTCGATGCGGGCCGCCCGGTTGCTGTTCTTTATGACACCGTACCGGGCGGCGCGGGCTACGTTCGCCGGCTTGCCGAAGGCGGAGCCCT
This sequence comes from Novosphingobium aquae, assembly GCF_037572715.1. NCBI lineage: Bacteria > Pseudomonadati > Pseudomonadota > Alphaproteobacteria > Sphingomonadales > Sphingomonadaceae > Novosphingobium > Novosphingobium aquae. The sequence goes on from NZ_JBBHJY010000005.1 coordinate 107,586, forward strand.
GTCCATGGCGAACCTGGTCGAAAGCGCGATCAAGCTGCTCGACTGCCCAGCGAAATGCGCGAGTGCCTGTCGCCAGTGCCTAAGTGACTACAGCAACCAGACCTTCTGGGAACACCTCGACCGCGTACCCGTGCTCGAATGGCTACGCGCGCTTTTGTCCGAGCCAGGAGGCCGCGACGACCTGCCGCCCGGCGCGGTCGAATGGACCGACCCGTCACTGGCCGGACTCGCCTCGCGCTTGTCGGGCGCGCAGCAGATCGTGTTCTTTGCCACGCGAATTGCCGGAACTGACGATGCCGAGTCTGCTCGAGCCACGGCACGTCTGATCCGTGACCTCGCCGAGCGAGACCCTGCACGCCGCATATTTATCGCCGCAGCCGGGAAACTTCCCCTGTCGCTTTCAGAACTAGGCACGGCAGATCTCGAGGCAGTCGAAATTCTGGCCAAGCTCGAAAAGGCCGGTCAGCTGACAGTATTCAGGCTGCCATCTGACCGCTTCATGCCCGATCTTCCGAAGCTCTTCGCACAGAGCAGCGATGGAGCGATGGCACTTTGGAACGACGAAGGCGATCAGCCGCTTTTGGCGGGTCTACTCGGAAATACACCGTATATCGCAGCCAATCTTGAGCACGAAGTCGTCGCCCATCTCATTGATGTGCTGAAGGCTGGGCAGCTAGTCAAAAACGCTTTGACCAGCATTCTGGGTAATGTTCGCGTGTGGGACTATCCAGCCGGAACGCCCCGCAATCTGACCGAAACTTTCGCGGCCACGCTAGACAACACCGTGCGACTTGAGATCGACGATCCCTTCTTGCTCAAGGACGACCGCGCCCGCCGCGCGCTCGTCGCGTTACTCACCACGCTCCAAAAAGAGGGGGCTTCCTTCGAGTACGTCGCCCTTACCTGGCGCGAAAAATATCCTGATGAATTGGGCGAAGCGCCTGAGGTCCAGCAGAACGAAATGAAACGCCTCCTGCTAGCTGCCGGGTTCGAACCAGGTATATTTAACATGCGCTGCAGGTCCTACCGTGAGCGCCGGGTCTTCCACGATCGAATCATGCGCGCGCGCGTTGGGCCGCCGGGCCCCTCAAGCCGTTTGATCCAGTGGGATTTGTCATCAGGTGTGGGCAATCTCATGGATCCCTCCTGCGAGGCGAAGGTCTATCTGCGGACCGAGTGAACTTAGTCTGGGCTGCCTGCTCACCTTCCGCGACGGGTGGGGGCAGCCCAGCTCGGCTCAAAAGGGTGCTGTCGTTTAATCGTGGCTTGGTCAAGGGGGATTAAAGACGCCGTTATGCGATCTGCGATTGGGTCTCGCAGTTGGTGTGAGCAAGGTCGTCTGCGCCTTCGGCTTTAGTCACGTCGGCAATGCCGTTTGTCGGGTACAGGGTCGTTTACGCGGTCGAGACATGCACGCCGCAGGATAGGTCTTCGTAGGGCTGGCAGTGCTACAACGGGTCGTTATGTTGCCTCTAGCATTCAATTTTTGGGTCAATACCGAAACGGGCTTACAGGGTTCTTGGTTCGGAGCATCCGCTTCCCCTACCCTGCACCGCATATTTCGCCAGAGGTACCACCCTTCTGACAGTCCCAGTCGCTCTTGCCGTAGGCCCGAAGTTCGGGAGCTTGAATCAGGCAACCTCGGAAGCCGCAACCAAATCAACGTATCTTGCGCCTAATTGTTCAGGCTCAGGATCGCCTCCACTACGCGTCTGGCACCTACGATGGGGTTGTCCAAGCTGATCGTCGCGGGAAGTTCCACGCGGAAGTTGACCGACTGGGCATCCACATGTTGATAGATTATGAGGTCATCGCGACGCAGGACCTGGACGGCCGAGTCTGTCATGTCGTACCCGCGAACAAAGGTCACGCTAAATGTAGTCGTGAACGGTGCCTCGTTGACCATCGTGGCATGCTCGTATCCAGTGCCCGACTCCGCGCCGTACACAGACACGCGCGTTAGAAACTCGTCGACCAAGCCGCTCGCCCCGGCGGCTTTGAGACGCTCAAGTATGCTCTCCACCAAGGAAGGGATCGACAAAGCAGGCGCATTTAGATCTGCTTGGCACAGACCGATGCTGACGAGGAGCAGGCGCGCTTCCCCGGAGTCGTCATCACTGGCAGGGGTAGGCTCAATTTGGTGGACGCCATGGATGTCGTGACTTGAGGCGGCACGAGTAGTGGTTTTTATCTCTACGCCCGTGCCTTCCCATGTGAAGTCCCTTGCCGAGCGGCGCCAGCCATCCCAAGCCTGAACGATTGGTCCGACCTGAGGATCGGCCGCGCGGCGGCAAAGAGCGTCGAGTAGAAGCAGTTCCCCGACGAGACCGAGGATCGCGTTCTCGGAGATCTCCATGCGATTAATGGCGAGTTCGATCAGCGGCTCGGTGACGGCAAAGGCGCGCTCTAAATTAACGTCAGCCTTCTCGCGCAGCAGTTCAGCGGCAATAAACGCACCGACCGGGTCGAAATGCCCCAGCGCGGGTAAGCAAATGCGGTTGGCGTTCAGCGGAGGCTGGCTGTCACGGTGCCAGGAGTGGTAGTGCATCGCAGTCTTCACTATGTCGGTCCGGGGCCTTAACTCGTCGCCTGCAAGGAACAGTTCCAAGTGACCGCGACTATTCCGAGCGATCCCGACCACCTTCGCATCAGTCAACCAAGTTATGGTTCGGTCATCTCCGAATGTGCCCGCTGGAACGACGTTGATCTGGTCTAAGACTGCTTCGTAGCTGGTCATGGGGGTCCTTCTAAACGCTGGTTGCCCCAGCACGGGTGGCTGAAAACTGCTCTGGACCTCCCGCAGGGAGACAGACACCCACTGCGACCGTGGGGTGTTCATCGTTCGAATGTTGATTGACGTAGAAGAGGATTTGACCATCGGAGCCGCTGGGGCGCCACCCAGTGTTGTTGCTCGACGGCACGCCAGCGTGACGGTGGTAGTAGTCGAAGTAGACGTCACCGCGATACTGGGTCGGGCCGGCGTTGGGGTCACTCGCACCCCAAGTGGTCTTGAGTTCGCCTCCGACCACCCTCTTTGTAGTGGTGCGTATGTTAAATGGGAGCTGTGCCAACGGACCTTTGGATACGCTGGCGCCATCTCCGTAACGAATGCCGACCCAAAACCGTGGCTGCTCAGCGTTCTTGCGCGCAAGGTCGGCATAGGACCATCGATCGCCGGGCTGGCCGGTGACGAATAGGCCCGTGATCGACCGAGTGAGGCTGACCGACCAAAGTCTAAGGTAGGCGGCGATGGCATAAGGACAGGTTCGCCTTGGCTGGTCTCCCCTACCATTCCTCACTGGAGGGCGATAGAGAGGTGCATCGGCCAGTGTGGCCACGGCGTTTGCGCGGGCTTCGATACCACTCCAGATGTCTGCATGAAACCCCTCGCTCCCGGGCCGATAATGCGCGAAAGTGAGGCGATCCAAGACGTCGGCGGCCTCGGTCAGTTCGAGCGGAACATCGAGGATCCGGCCCCGCAGCACTTTAGCGACAGTGAGGTCGCTGGACGGCCGGGCGAAGAGTTCAGCCACGATTTTTACATTAGGATCCTGCTGTCCGCTATCATTGATGACTGTAATGAAGGGGCGTGCGCCTGGTGATATTGGAAGGTTGCCCACGCCTGCAATCTTGCCTGTGGCTTCGAAATTGAGGCCCTGCAAGACGGTAGGTTTAGGGGCGCCGGTCATCATGCGCTCGGTGATGGCCGTTCGAACCGCTTCATCGACATCGTGATAGTCACGGAAGAGGGAGAGCTGATCGCTGGAGGCGAAGACACGGCACAGCTCGATATATGACCCGCGGTAGCCGAACCAGCGTTGCATCTGCATCTGGGTGTCTGCCAGCGGATTGGCCGATGAACGCTGAAACAACGCCGTAGTCATCCCTTCCAGTGTCAGTCCCCGGGCCATGACATTCCCTGAGACGAAGATCGTGCAGAGGTCGCGAGCTGCTCTCCATTTTCCGGTCTCTGCATCCTGGATCGGTGTGTAGACGGGGCGATCGTCAGCGTTAGGGTCGCTGTTGACTACGGCGATCCTGGTTCCGGGGATCACCTCCCTGACTAATAGGTCTTCAACCGTCTGCCAGTCCGGGAAACTTGCCGGTGGGAGGACGTCGAACTCTTCCTCGATTACTCTGGCGGAGGCGCGATACTTTTCAAGCCATTGCGCCCACGGGTCGGGGTCTGCCAGTAGTTGTTCCACCAACGTGTGCGGAAGCCTGGCATCTCCCGCTTCGAGCATATTTCGAGCCTTCGCTCGATCCTGAATTCCCGCCCAGAGCAGGAGGTCCTCAGCACCCAGAAAGTGATGCTGGATTGCCGCAGAAGGATGATACAACATCGAGTGGGGCAAAGCCGCGTTAGCGAGGGCTTCTTCCTTGGTGTCGAACTGCTTTGCGAGTGCGGACGCTGGGCCGAGCCTGCCAGAACGGTTTAGGCGGATGGCGCCCGCCACCAAGAACGCTCGGACGGCGTCGGCGAGGTCCTGCTGCACGGAGTTGGTGGTGGGCACGCACAGTTTTGCCGCCTCTGCGCGGCGGTAGAATACCTCGCCGCCGGTGTAGCAAGAACGGATCCCCGCGGCCTCGGGGTAAGTCGATGATCGAGGGGCATTGAGACTGCCAGGGTTGGCTGTATCTACTGGATGGCCGACGTCGAGTGGCGTGCGAAGAGAGATCAGGAAGTCTCGTGGCGCCAAGGGGTTGTGATCCTCCTGAAGAAGGTTGGCTTGGGGAGTCGCCGTGTAGGCGATGTAGGTCGAAAACAGATTTTCAGGCGACCCTTGAGGAGGATCCCAGAGGTTGGCGATTGCACGTGGGATCTGCTTTAGACTGCCGTAAATGGGGTCCTGCGAGGCCTCAACGTTGGCATCGAGAATCGAGCCATCGTCGGCCTCGTCGTCAAGTACGAGCATGTGGACGGGGCGACCAAGCTCCTTAATCTCTTTGAAAACGTTGTCGCGGAGGCTTGCTCCCAAGGCATGCAAATGGTCAGTCTGCTTCATTGCCACGATGATAAGAGGCCTGCCCTGAATCAGCCGTGTTCGAACCTCTGCCGACGGCAAACGATAAGTGGTTCTCAGCGGGTGGGTCTGTTCTGACAGAGCAATGCCACGCTTAGGGCATAGCAGGCGGCGCTTAATCTTCTGTGCATTGTCCACGCCCGAGTCCAATTGCTGCGCCAGCCTCTCATAGGTCTGGCGCCACAAGGAGAGGCGGGTCCCGGCGAGTACGACGATTATGTCGAGGCCGTTGTCGATGGCCAAGGCTGAGACACCCAGCATAGAAGCAGTTTTGCCAGACTGGACCGAACCCATGACAAGTCCCGTGCGCGAGCGGCGGAATGCCCACTCTTCGGGCTTAGCGGTGTCGGTTACCAATATCCCGTACTTCAGAATGTAGCGAGAGTCCGCTTCAACTGAAGCACGCGCTGTGTCAGTCAATCCGACGAGTTGAGCCTTGTACCTCTCCCACCATGAGTCCGCTTCTTGGGGAGAGGGTGGATTGAAGTAGACGTTCTCGACGAGTTGGGAATGTCCTGGCACCGCTTTCAACTTTTCGGCTTGATGCGCATCCGCTGCAACGATGCGTAGCCGGAGGTCCCGAACTGCAGACGTATTGCCTCAGCTGCTTGATCAGGGTCCAGTCCCAGTATTTCGAGGAGACTTGTGGTGATTTTGGCGATGTAGTCCCACTGGGTTTTGGTCTGCGTCTTTTCGGGGCGTTGCCAGTCCGCGGATTCCTCGCTCGCCGTTCGGATAGCATCTGCATTGGCCTCGATGCGGCCCTCGATGTCGTCTGGCGAGGCCGCCAAGGCCATGGTAATGCCAACGAGGGAACCTACGAGTTGGAGTTCCTGCCACTTGGCTCCCTTGCCGCCATCCTTGAAGCGATCAGACCACAACTCATCGTGCGATGAGTGGAGTTCCACAGCCTTTAGCAGCAGCGAGAACAGCCTGGTTAACGTCGATGATTGGGTTAGGGGATGCGAACCATTCTTCTGAATAGCCTTAAGCAAATCGTCGATGTTGCGGCTAGTCGATGCCAAGTCTTTCTCTTTGATGCCCTCTGTGGTGACCTCCTTGCTGTCGTGCACTAAGACCGAGATGACCCAAGCGAGAACCTTAGTGCGTTTGTAGCGTGTGCCCCCAAAACCGTAGTCCGTTAGCGCGGCACCTAGGCGGCCAAGATTGTCAATACCGGCAAGCGATTTGGAAATTTTGGCGACATCAGTGTTTGGGTCGGCGTCGCCGGCGGCGGCAAGGGTCGCGCGAGTAAGTTCGACCTCGTGGTAGACGGCGTTCCGGATCTCCTCAGCATTCAAGTGTACGCCCTGCTTGTTGTAGAGGCGAAAGACCTCATGGATTTGGGCTTGGCTGGCCTGAGTATATTCAATGACGGGAACGGTGTAGTCCACCGGGTCCTCGAATAACGCTTCGACGACAATTTGCTGATTAGCGACGTTGATCTCCCGACCCTTAATCTGCGTGTAGTACTTTCCCCGGAGAGGTTCGAGGTAGGGGCCAACCAGCCCGCCGTCTCCGGTCGTTCGCAGCTTGAATGGGAAGTAATATTCGTTCTCATCTGTGGATTTGAGTGGGCTACCTTCTAGCGCTTTCCAAGCACGGCGAAACGCAGGGTAATCGTCATCGAATAGATCTGTCAGATCCCTCTTGCCCTGGTCATCAAGACGTCCTTCATCGTTGAATTTTTTATCTTTGTGCCGAGCGGTGACCTCTGCAACCTTCTGCTTAGCGACGGGGTGCTTTCCCACAAACCGGAGGATGGCCGTGAGCCTCTGCTTGCCGTCGACCACCTCATGCGGCGTAGATGGTCCGGTTCGCAGCAGAATGACGGATGGCAAAGGAACACCACGCAGGATGGACTCCATCAGGGACTGCCTGTCGCCATTAGCCCATACGTCACCACGCTGGTACGACGGCGTCAGGTTTGGGGGCTTCTTGGTAAGTTGGAAGATCGGCCATACTGCCGCCTTTGCCGTGACCGGCTCCGGGGTCACCGCTTCGTCGCCCGCGTCGATCTCGGCCCACGCGTCCGCCCACGACTGGGTAGCGCTTCCGCGGTTAGTGCCCTTGGTCTCAAGTTCTTCAAGATAATTCTTCTGAAGCCGTACGGCTGCATCCACGCGCTCGTTAAGGCGCTCGAGCGCGCAAAGACTGAGCGGCGGGTTGGCACCTCCGGGAGCAAGGAGGTCGTTGGGTTCTAGGTCGAATTCATCGATTAGTGCCTGAAGGAATCGTTCGCCGCCTGTTATTGGAAGGTCCTCGCTTAGGCTCAGCCAGCCTTGAACCTCAGCGATTTTGTTCATCCACGCGTCCGAGGTAAAGTCGACGTCATCGCTGCTGAAAATTGACGAAACGGGATCAACGCCGTTCGGCGTGTCAGAAGCCTCGGAGAGAGTTGCCAGCCCTTCGGCAATGCTTTCTAGGAAAAGGCCCCGCGGGTCTTCCTCGTCGCAGTCGTTTTCATGTTCGATGTGATCAGTCATTCAGCAGCTCTTAACGGTTCGAGGTCAGAGGTGATGCTCGAGGGAGGCCGGATGAGCCCTTGCAACAACCGTTCAGCTATTGCTTTGACAACGCGAGCGTTCACTGCATTCCCCAAGGCCTTGTACGCGTCGATGTCGGACGCGGGCAGCTGGATACCTCCGAGACTCTGAAGCTCAGCGCATTCGGCTGGTGTCATGTAACGGCGTTCGCCGGCGAGGTTAGCACCGAGAATGGGCACTTGGGTCTGCGTGAAGGCGATGAGACTTGGGGAGGTGGTGGGACGCTTGACTCGCAGTCCTGACGCACGCACCTGTAGTACGAAGTTGTCAATGTCACGGTCCTCACCCTGCGCATTCCACTCCATCTTCTGAAAGCTAGACGGGAAGCTTTGTGGGCTCCATCTTGCGATCCAGGGATCAATCCAGTGGCGGTTTGCCTGGTAAAACTCGCGATTTTGCCTGATAAAAGTCCGCTTCCACTGCGGGAAATTCAAATCGGCCGGGCGGTTAGCGTGGCTAGGTATCCTCGCAGTTTGTTCGTCGAGCGCGCAGTCAAGGGACTGGCCGAAGCTGCCCTTGAAACCCATCCGACTAAGACCCCGCACAGGTCTGCGAACCCAAACCCCTGCTGGAGTCTCGTCCTGGAAGGGATAGGTTGCCCCAAACTCCATCGACCAGATCGGGAAAGAAGGCAACTTCAGCGAAGTCGGTGAGCGGCGCAGGAAGTCGCCCCACATGTCAATGGCACGCAGTGTCTGTTCGGGGATGGCGCGCCCGGAATGCCCTCTCTGACTCAGCACCCACTGGATTTCGGTTGAACCTTTATGCTTCGCTGGCCACTCAAAATGATCGAGCCCCTGAAGTGATCCTACGAAGTATGCGCGGTCTCGTACCTGTGGGATGCCGAAATCGTGGGGGGAGAAGTGCTCTACTGCGACGGAGTAGCCAAGCTCCTCCAACAGGCGAATGATCGTGATACTGGTGCGGCCGCCGTCGTGCTTGAGGATATTAGGCACATTCTCCAAGATGAAGTGTGGTGGCCTCTTGACGCGCAAAATGTCGTGCACCTTGAAGAAGAGATTGCCCTGACTTGTGTCCTTAAAGCCCAACTGGTCTCCTGCTTTAGAGAAAGGTTGGCAAGGGAAACCCGCGGTAAGGACGTGGTGATCTGGCACGTTGAGAGATATTATTTGGTCGCTGCTCAACTCATTAAGGTCACCCCAAGCGTCGACGCCGAAGTTGAACTTATAGAGCGCCTTCAGTTTGGGCTCCCTCTCTGCAGCGAACACACCACGCCCCTCCAACTCATTGAGGGCGACGTGGAACCCCCCCAGCCCAGCGAAGAGGTCGACGAAATGGAAGGCCTCTTTACTAGTTCTCATTACCTCAGCGCAGTCCGCCTCTGCCTAATCGGGCAGGATCCCTCTTGATTTGCTCAGCGATCTAGCGACATTTCTCGCAGTATGTCCAACGGCTTCTTGATTTCCACGCGGAGTTGTCCCCGGGGGACGCGCAAGGGAGACGGCCTAGACTCGGCCACTCCAAGCCTGATCGAATCTATTCCGCGCAACCCCAATTTCCCATTCTGTTGCATCGACGAGCGCCTCCGGGATTTTGATGAGTAAGGCAGTGGGGCAGAAAAGTGCTCAATGTCGGCCGTGCTTCCCCGCCACTTCAACAAGATGAACGAACGGCAACTTCATGATCGGCGGAGCGGGCCCGGAATGGCCGGGATGGGGGCGCCTTCCTGATGGTCTGCTTCGGAGCGCTCCATCGGCAGCTTCGGTCAGGAGCAGACGTTCGCCCTAGCTGATCTGAACGACTGGGTCTGTGAAGGGTTTCGGGCGCTTGCGTACGAAAGCCTCCAGTGCAGGAACCCGCGGGCCCCACGCACTGGTCTATGGGTAAATAGGCTTTGGGATGGTCCTGGCTGGTAAGCGTTGCCGCGCCGGTAGTGCCATCATTGGTTGGATCAGCGTGATTTTGCCCGGCGTCAGACCGCCAGCGGCGTTGGCCTTGCGGCCCAGTATGCGCTGCGCCGTGTTCAATCCCGGGACAGGCACGCGCGGGGGCATCGGCCGATGCGCCATGGGCGCGACCGTCATGCAGGCTAAGCCATGCCGGATCATGGCGCGTTCTCCCGGAGTGGCGGCGTCGGTGATGGCGGCGCGCGTGCCTGGCACCAGCGGGCGAAGGTGTCGATGATGGTCATGTGTCCACCGCAGCATGGGCATGGCGGGCGGTGATCGCATGGCACGCCGGGTTCGAGCATAGCCGCCTTCTGGAACTCGCCGCTCTATTCCCTGACCTGGCCCCCGCCCTGACCAGCCTGGCCGAGCGGTTGGTCGACCCTTTGCCAGTAGCGCGGCGCCATTACTACCACCGCGACATGATGGGCAGCTGGTCACTGAAGAGCGTGCTGCCTACGCTCGACCCGGAAGGCTACAGCAGCCTGGTCGAGGTCAGGTCCGGTACCGATGCCCAGGCGGGCTATCTCGAAGCAATCGATCCCGCCACACAGCCCGAGCGTCAGGAATTTCTGCAAGGCGCCCTGCTCGACTATTGCCGCCGTGATACCGAAGCGATGATGATCGTGCTGGATGCGCTGACACGGTAGCCGGCACGCGCAGTGCTACTGGCGCCGGGAGGCCCTGGCAAAGGCCGCCGCCTTCGCGCTGTCGAGCAGGTCCGCCGGATCAACCTGAAGCGCGCCTGCGATGCGAGCCAGCACCAGGGCCGAGGGATTGCGCACGCCGCGTTCGACACCGCTGATATAGCCGCGATCGAACCCGCTATCGGTGGCAAAATCTTCCTGCGTGATGCCCAGTTCTGCGCGCAGGCGCCTCACGTTCCAGCCAATGCGCACGCGGATGTCCATACCGCGCAGGGATCATGCAGTGCGGCTGATCAGCCCACGACTTATAAGTCTCATTTTGACTGGACTGCCCCACGCACTTCGAGCACAGCTGTCGCCATGGCAAGGTCACTGGCAGTTCCGGTTCTGGTGAGGGCGGACAACCTCCGCTCCCCCCTCGAGCGCATTCACCTGGGCAACGGGACCTTCACCGAGAGCTGGCTGCAGGAACTGATCCACCTCCATCCCGCGATCCTGCCGATCCCGGACATCGAGCCCGGGTTTGGCGAACTGATTGCCGCGGCCCGGGAGGTCCCTTGCGGGCATGGCATCATCGACAACCTTTACCTCACGCCCACCGGCGACATCGTGCTGATCGAGACCAAGCTGTGGCGCAACAGCCAGATGCGCCGCGAGGTCGTGGGGCAGGTGCTCGACTATGTAGCTGCGCTGACGTCGATGTCGTTTGAAGCCTTCGAGGCTGCGGTCGCGCGCGGTCAATCGGCGCCTGAACGGCTCTACGACCTTGTTGCTGACAATCCCGAAGCGCTCGACGAGCCAGCCTTCATCGATGCCGTCTCGCTCAATCTTCAGCGCGGACGGATGCTGGCGATTGTTCTGGGCGATGGAATCCGCAGCGAGACCGAGGCGCTGAGTGGCCTGCTGCAAAGCCACGCCGGAGCGCATTTTACGTTCGCACTGGTTGAGCTGGCGACATGGCGCAACAACGAGACCGGCGACATCCTCGCGATTCCAAGCACGCTTGCCAAGACGGTGATGATCGAGCGCGGGATTGTCCGGCTCGAGCGGGGCAGAGCGGTCATCGAACCGGTACCGCAGGATGCCCCGCAGAAGGCCCAGTCGATCAGCATGGCCCAGTTCTGGGAGAAGCTTGCCGAACAGGACCCGGCCTTGCCATCGGCGATCCGCACTTTCCTGGCCGCTCTTGAGCCGCTGGGTGTCTACGCCGACCTCAAGGCCAGTCTCAATCTCAAGGCCGACCTTGCGGACTGCGAGAAGCCGATCAACTTCGGCTACATCGCCAAGAACGGCCAGTTCTGGGCGAACCCCGCGGCCTGGAGCCTCCCCGACAGGATTTGGCGGCAGTACTTCGCGACGCTTGCTTCGCTGGTTGGCGGCGCGGTGATCGACGAACCTGGCAACAGCTTCGTGGCCGTCAAGGGCAGGTCGGCGCCCCGGATCGGGCAGCTGCTGCCGGCGCATCACGACGACTTCGTTGCCGCGATCGAAACCGTGATCCGTTCGGTCAATGACGCCAATGCCGACAGCGCTGAGCGAGTAACCCATGGCTGAACCCGCGTCATCGGCACTCCGGTTCACGCTCGAGCGGGACTCGTGGTACGGACTGACCATGTACCCGGGATACGGCGATCAACCCTACCATTCGCCGATACGGGTCGATGGAATTGACCCGCTCGGACAACGCCGGTTCGAGCTCCGCTTCCTCAACCTGGGTTACGCGCAAGGCGTCCAGTGCTTCCATAAGGTCCTGCGCACCCTGCGCCGGGCCAATTCACATCTGGTCGCCGAAGAGACCGAAGTCGAAGACCGCACCTATGTGATCATGGCGCTTACGCCCGGGTGGATGTCTGCAAATCTGCGGGACGTGATTAGTCGGCACCTGTTCGATCAACGCGGGCAACCGATCCCTCGCGCGTTTCTGGCATTGGCAGGATGAGGGCGGCCCGTTGAGGTAACAGGTGAGCTGAAGTCTACTCAGCGGCCCGTTGATTCGAGCAGCAGCAGCCCGCTCGTTTTGCGCCTGGTGCAAATCGGGAAGACTAGCTCAGTCCGGCGTCATGCTGCAGTCAAACAGCGTGGCGGCGAGCTTCTCGAGCCGCTCCCGCCAGGCAAGCTTTTCCAGCCATTCGCGGGGGATTGCATCGGCGCCATACAGCGCGCCTGCGAGCTGCCCCGCAATAGCCGCGGTGGTGTCTGCGTCGTCACCCAGATTTGCTGCGGTCAGCACCGCGCCGCGAAAGTCGCTGGTCCGTCCGATCGCCCATAACGCAGCTTCGAGCGATTCAACCACATAGCCGCCCGAGCGCACCGAAGTTCGCGCCTTGCCGCGCCAGGAGCCGCGCACGACTTTTGCCACAGAGCCAGCATAGCCGTCGCTTTGCTGCGACAGCACGCCTTCGCGCGGCACCCCGGCGATCGCATCGGCCAGCATGCCCGCATATGCCGCGCATGCGCTCACAGCCTCAGGCGCGCCATGCGTGGTGCGGCTCTGGTCGATGGCCACCTGCCGCAAAATGGAGTGGTCGCGCCAATAGCGGATTGCGACCGGCGCGAGGCGCATGAGCGAACCGTTACCGGCAGTTTGGGGGTCAATCGAACCGGCGAACGGATCCCCGGTCCGCTCAAAGCGGCCAAGTGCGGCAGACGTTGTAACCCCGATGTCGAAACATGAGCCGGTGCAGGAGTACTCGCCCTCTCGCCGCCAGGCCACGAACCGATGCATCAGGTCAGTTGGACTGAACGGATCGCAGTGCGCGAGGCTCTCGGCGAGCGCGAGCGCCATAGCTGTATCATCGGTCCACTGCCCGGGCTTGAGACTGAACGGGCCGCCGCCGACAATATCGGTAAGCGGGGGGTAGGTGTCGCGGCCCTTGAACTCGAGTGTGGTGCCAAGCGCGTCGCCTACTGCAAGGCCGAGTAATGCACCGACGGCGCGATCGCGGATAGCTTCGTCATCTGTCCGCGGCGTCGGCCCGGCAACCGGCCCTGGCAGACGATGGACATATTGCATCTGCTCTTGCGTTTCGAGAGCGCCGGGGCGGACATCCCGCACCTGCGCGATTGCATGGGTCGGCGACATTCCCAGTTCGACCAGCAGCCGCGCAGCGATCGTTCCTGCCCGCCCGAGCCCGCCCTTGCAGTGAACCACGACGTCGAACCCATCCCGCAGCCGTGCATGCAAGCCAGGGCTTGCTTCGCACCATCGCCGTTCGAACGCAGAGCTCGGCGTTCCCATGTCGGCAATCGGGAGGTGCACCCACTCCATATGTTGCCGGCGCACCTCATCGCCCAGGCCTCGAACCGCAAGCTCTTCGAACTCATGATCTTCGATCAGCGTGACCACCGCGGCGGCACCAAAGTCAGCAATCGCCTCGACATCGAGCTTGAGGTCACGCTGCCACGAACCCGTCAACGCGGAGGGCTGCTGTTTGCCCGGGCAAAACGTGATCCCCACCCGGCCAAAGCCGGGAGCGGGCCGAACCGAAGCGATCTCCAGCGGGTGTGAAATGCTTGTGCGCATGTGCTTGGCAATGGCTTGGAAGTTGCAGCAAGTCGAGCAGTTCTGGGTACGACGACCACTGCTGAAAATGTTTCTGTAGCGCGTAGGGCAATCATGCTGGCCGCGCTTCAAGCCAACATCTTGAGCCGGTGGTGAAACGTGTGAGCGTCGGTCGCTGACAAAAGTTGCACCGTTGAGTCAACCTGATCGTTGAATTTTGAGTGCGGAAACTGAAAGAGCTCGGACTCATAAGCCGGCAGCCAGTCGGCTTCCCGGGGCAGCCACACCAGGCCTTGCTCAAACTTGACGGACTGCTGTTCGGCACGTTCGACCTTGCCCTTTGCAGGGCCTTTATAGAGCAGCCACAGGACTAGCCCATCCTTGTTGATCTCCTCAATCAAGCTGATGCCGCTCGCCGCCTTTTCAACGATAACGATTGTCGCGTTCCACTTGGCCTTCAGGGCATAGACCTGTTTCAGGAGATCGGAGAAGGCCGGGCGATCGCGCCAAACGTCCAGCAAATGGTAACCGTCCGGGCATTTCGCCCACGTTGTGCAAACCGTGTAGGAGTTTGTTTCATCGCCCTGATATGCGGTATCCCAGCTCTGGATTATTGCCTCGATTTTTTCGGGCCCGGGCCGCTTGTCATCGCGATTGATCCAGGAGTTCTTGAAAATCGCGCCGCCAGGGAGAATGGGCCGCTGATTGAACTGGGCTTCGAAATCGTGCTCGCCCATTTCCTTCTTGAGCAGGGCCAGATCCATCTCGTCGTGGCGCGAAGGCTGAAGGATGCGGCCTGCGTCAAACCTGGCCTTCAAACCATCGGCGACGATGTCATAGTTCTGCTGCACAGGATTGATCGCGGGCAGTACCAAGGTTTCCCAACTTCCTATCTCGATAAGATGGCCCGGCAAATCTTCGGCATGGAGGCGCTGGGCTACGGCAATGATTTTACCCTCTTTCGGATTGTCGAAGCGGGTATGAATCGAAGAGTTGAACCAATCGACACAGTTTTGGCGAGCCGTAGGGGAATGCGCCTCATTAGCCTTGAGCGGATCGTCGATGATGATGATGTCGGCACCACGACCTGTGAGCGTAGCTCCGATCGAAGTTGCAAAACGGTAGCCGCCCGCAGTTGTACCTATCTCGGTAACAGTCTGCTTCTTCGGATCGAGGACAGTTCCCGGAAATATGCGCCGATACCAGGACGAGCGCATCAATCGCAGCGTATCGGCACTGAACTTCTCAGTCAGCTGCGCACCATATGAAACGCAGATAATACGTGCCGCAGGGTTCTTGCCGAGCAGCCACGCGGTATAGGCGAGCGATATCAGATAAGTTTTCAGGTAGCGTGGCGGGATGCAGACGAGGGCGCGCCGCACCGTGCCAGCATATACCTTTTCGAGAAGCCGACAGATGATATCGATATGGGCTGATTGGTCGAGCTGACGCGATTCGATCACGGGGAAAGCACGGATCGCGAACGAGCGAAAATCGCTTCGACATAAGCCGTCGACGATCCGTTGAAGGTCAAGCGCATCAGTCACGTTATGAATCCGGCGCTTTCTTGAATACTTTGAATTTCTCGCGCAGGGCCAGCCAGGCCTCGAACGTCGCTTGGTCTGCGGCCGATTCCTCTGGAGACGGAAGCGCTACTTCTGGAGGGTCGAATTTCTCGTCGAGTTCCTTTTGTATCTTGAATGCGTTGAGGTCGCCGCTAGCGGACTTTTGAGCAAGCTGATGATAGGCCAGCTCCTTTTTGGTCATGGTCTTCGGCTGGCCATCCACCTGCGCTGTGATTTTCACCTCGAACGCCTCCTTGTAGAGGG
This sequence comes from Novosphingobium aquae, assembly GCF_037572715.1. Classification (NCBI taxonomy): domain Bacteria; kingdom Pseudomonadati; phylum Pseudomonadota; class Alphaproteobacteria; order Sphingomonadales; family Sphingomonadaceae; genus Novosphingobium; species Novosphingobium aquae. The sequence continues at coordinate 123,041 of NZ_JBBHJY010000005.1, forward strand.
TTTTCTGGTTCTTTGATCCCTTCGGTCGGCCTTTCGGGTTGGGGGACGGTCCACCCTTTTGCCACCAGCTATCCGGGTCGGTTTTGCCTTTGCCCCATTTGGACGATTGGTCGGACTTCACGGGCTTGGACGGCTTTGAAGGCGGGCCGGATTTAGACATCTCCAATCTCCACCTGATGCTCAGCGCGCTGCTCCAGCAGTTCGGCAAAGGTCAGTCCACTATCGATGTGCACCGCGTTTTCGCCGGTCAGCGCCTCCCAGCGGTTAATCGCGCGGTCGACATATTTTGGATCGAGTTCGATGCCGTAACCCACCCGGTCGCATTGCTCGCAAGCTATGATTGTTGTCCCGGAACCCATGAAAGGATCGAGAACTGAATCTCCCGGTCGGGTAACATCGAGAAGTGCATCGACAACGAGTTCGACGGGCTTCGGGGTTGGGTGATCGGCCAAGGCGAGACTGGCAGATGAACCCCGCCTGTTCGCACCTGCATAGGTCCAGACATTTGTGCGGTCACGTCCGTGGACGCCAAGCTCGACATTGTTGGTTATCGGCGTTTTGCCATTGCAGAAGACCGTGATAAGTTCGTGGGCCGAACGGTACAGGCCGCCCATCCCGCCCGAGCCCTTGTTCCAGACCGCCATATTGATCCGATGAAGGCCGGCCTCGCTACCAGCTGTCAAAAGCAGTTCGATCTGCCGCCAGTCCATACAGGCGAATACAACAGCGCCGGGACTGCTGAACGTGCGGCAAAGCTGCAAATAGGTGGCCAGGAACATGGCAAATTCTTCAGCGCTCTCTTTACCTGCAAATTTGATGAAATCCTCATGCTTGTGCTTGCCGAGACCGCCGACGAAGCCTTCGATCTTGCAGTTATAAGGGGGGTCACTGAATATCGCATGGGCGAGGCTGCCGCCAAGGACGCGCCGATACGACCGTTCGTCGAGTGCATCGCCGCATTGCAGCCTGTTTCTGCCAAGCCTGAACATATCCCCGAGCCGGCTTGTGCGGGTCTCAGCCTCAATCTCAGCCTCAGACTCTTCCCCAGCCCCTTCAACGAGCGGCACGAACTTGATCTGATCGATTTCAGGCAGAGTGAAGCCCGTCGAAATCAGCTCGATCCCGTGGGACTCGATGGTGATAATCCTCTCGCGGAGTTTGACGAGATCAAATTTGCCGATCTCACCGATGCGATTAAGCGCCAGCGCGAGTGCCTCTCGCTCAATTGGATCGAGATGGTCGATGACACGGCACTCGATCTCTTCGAGGCCAAGTTTTCGGGCCGCTTCCCAGATCGCATGCCCGGCAACGATAACATTATCCTGGTCGATCAGGATCGGGGTAATCATGCCGAACTTCTTTATCGACCGGATCAAGCTTTCGAGCAGTTGGGGCGTCGTCTCGCGCGTTCGGTTCGCCGATACCGTGAGCGCATCTATCGGACTGGAAAGCGTTTGAAGCCTCGGCTGCAAATCATTCCGACCCGGCATATGGCGGGCTGCCTCAACGTCCTTCGCGGCCTGGTTTGACGAACGGCGTTGTGCCGAAGTCTCTTGCAGCAGTTTCTTCAGCTTTGTCGTTTTACAGATGTCCTTGGCCATGCTCGCTTCCTCCTGTCGGTCATCCGACGGAGGAGGTCAGCGCGCGCCAAGTCCTGCCCCCGATCGGAAAGCAAGACCTGACCCCAGGAAGCTTGGGGCCCACATGCACGACGCTTGGCGCCGCACCGTATCAGGTCAATGTCGAGCCAAAATGGACACGTGCCTTCGGAAAAGCAAGCGCCTCGTAACCTGCCTTTGAATTTTATTCAGCGGGACCCCGCATTTTCGGGTCCGTGATAGCCACCAATTTTTTCCGTGTTCCAATCCTCTATGACCTCCAGCGAACTTCACACAAATCAGGCGATTTAGCCCGGCGACCGCCTCGTTTCCGTGTACTTTTTCGACTTTTCCCTGTTTATCGGGTTGTAACACGGAATGTGTCGCCCGGAATTGGCCCAGGCAGGACGACGTTCATCAGCCAGCTGAAATCGTTGACCATGCTCGGCGATGACCGTTTTGAAGAGATATGCAAAAACGTACCACCGACACAGACCGCAGAGAATGAGCGCCGGGATCAAGGCAAATCGGTGCCGTGAGTTTCTCTCTTGGTACGGAATGTACTGCCAGAGTACGCAGAACAGCGCGAAATTGAGCGGAAGTCGGACGCTCTCATGTCAGAGACAGACTGCGTGGCGGAGCGGGAGGGATTCGAACCCTCGATACGCTTTTGACGTATACTCACTTTCCAGGCGAGCGCCTTCGACCACTCGGCCACCGCTCCGCATGCACTGGAAGGCGCGCCCTAGCTTTATGGGCGGCGATGCGCAAGCGTTGCGGTGGGGGCTTTGCTTCCTATCTTTGAGCCATGAACCGAACCTTTGCCCTGCCGCCCTCGCTGGACGAGATTGATGCCATCGCCCGTAAAGCCATCGAGGACTTGCCCGATGCCTTTCGCGCCCACCTGAACGGGGTGCGGTTGGTGGTGGAGGACTTTCCTGACGAGGCGACGCTGGCAGGGCTGGGCGTTGATGATCCCTATGACCTGACCGGGATCTACGAAGGCGTGCCGGTGGGCGAGAAGTTCCTCGCCGTCAGCGGCGTGATGCCGGACCGCATCCGGCTGTTCCGCTCCCCCATCCTCGATGAATGGATTGCGCGCGGGGATGAGACGCTGGAGCATCTGGTGAGCCATGTGCTGATTCATGAGGTCGGGCATCATTTTGGCCTGTCTGATGCGGACATGCACGGGCTGGAGGAAAGCTCGCGGTGAGTGGCCCACCCCGCTTCGACTAGCCTCACCTGCGGTTCGGACAAGTCTCGCTCCCTTCCCGCTTGCGGGAGGGGTCGGGGGTGGGCCTGGTTGCAATCAAGCGCGATGCTGGCAGGATGCGCGGCATGCAGAAGACCTTCACCGCCCTCACCCTCGCCCTGATCGCCGCCGCACCCATCGGTGCGCAGGACAAGCCGGCCCCCGCGCTCGCCCCGTCGGAGATCGTCGCAGCTGCGCCAAAGGCGGACTGGACGACAATCGCGCCGTCAGATCTGCTGGTCATGGACCTTGCCCCGGACGCCGAGGGCAAGCCACGCCGCGTGGTGATCCAGCTGATGCCGCCGCCGTTCTCGCAAGGCTGGGTCGGCAATATCCGCAAGCTCGCCGCCGCGCGGTTCTGGGACGGGACGAGCGTGAACCGGGTGCAGGACAATTATGTCGTGCAGTGGGGCGATGCGACCGAGAAGAAGGCGCTACCGGCGGGTTTGGCCAAGGTGCCGGAGAGTGCGTATACGATCAGCCATGCAGATATGACCAAAGTGTGGGTTGGAGGATCTTCTGAGGCTGAAATCAGGGACTTTTTTGCGAAAAGAGAAAAATCGAAGGTACGGGAAAATATTCTCGCGATCCGAAATGCCATTGGCGGTGACAGCTATGCACTCCAGTCGGCGCCATTTATGGGCTGGCCGGTTGCTCATGATAATCTGGATTTCGAAGCTCGTGCTTGGCCCGTCCACTGCTACGGCATGGTCGGCGTAGGTCGGAACCTCTCGCCCGACACCGGCACCGGCGCGGAGCTTTACACCGTGATCGGCCACGCGCCGCGCCACCTTGATCGCAACATCGCGGTGGTCGGCCGGGTGATCGAAGGGATCGAGCACCTCTCCTCGCTGCCGCGCGGGACGGAGGCGCTGGGGTTCTACAGGACCGCAAAGGAGCGGACGAAGATTCGCTCGGTCCGCATCGGCAACGAAGTGGCGGGCCTGCCCACCTATGAATTCCTCTCCACCGAGAGCGGCAGCTTCGCGCAATACGCCGATGCGCGGGCCAACCGGCGCGATGCCTTCTTCATCCGGCCGGCGGGCGGTGCGGACGTTTGCAACATCCCGGTGCCGGTGCGGCGCGTGAAGTGAGATCGCTTCGCAGCCACCCAGTTCGTCATCCCCTCGCAGGCAGGGATCCATCCAGGCCGGCGTCGATGGATCCCTGCCTGCGAGGGGATGACGAGGTAGTTTGGTGATGGAGATACTCACCCACACCGGCACCCTGTGGCGCTGGACCGGTGGCACGGGCGGCACCTGGCACTTCATGACCATCGATGGCGAGGCGGGCGAGGCACTGTCCGCCACGGCGCTGATGCGGCGAATGGAGGGGCTGTCGCGCGGGTTCGGATCGCTGAAGGTGCTCGCAACGATCGGCGACAGCGCCTTTCGCACCTCGGTCTTCCCGTCCAAGTCTGAAGGCTGGATGCTCCCCGTCAAGGCATCCGTGCGCAAGGCCGAGGCCCTCGGCGAGGGTGATGCGGTAACGGTGGTGCTAGAGCTTTAGGGCTTTGGCAGGGATGGCGGTGGCACCGGCGCAACCGCTGCCCGCCGCACGGTGAGAATCTTTACCGGAACGTCGATCATCGAGCCCTTCATCGAGCCCTGACCTTTTGTGGCACTCAGCGGCGAATCCCAGATCTTGCGGACCACGTCCATACCGCTGGTGACTTTGCCGAACACTGCGAAGCCGGCCTGGGCATCGGGCGTAGTGCCCTTCGGATCAGCGTCGAGCGATTCGAGGTCAGACAGCAGGATCGAGAATTCGGCCATGCCGGTACCCGGCGCATTGCGTGCGAGGCTGACCGCGCCGGCCTTGTGCTTGAGGCCCGTCTGCGTGGTCGGTTCATGCGCCACCGGCGTCAGCGTGCGCTTGCGGTCCATCTGCACCCCGCCCTGAATCAGCCCGTTGGGCGGCGTGCCCCAGGCAAGGCGCATCGAGCGATAGAACGAGGAATTGTCGAGCCGGCGCTGGTCGACATAGCGCAGGATGTTCTCCGTGGTCAGCGGCGCGTGCTTGTGATCGAGTTCGATCTGGATTGTGCCGAGCGTGGTGACGAGGTTGATCGTCACATGGTCCGCGATCGGCGGCGGTGGAGGCGGAGCCCGGCGCTTGGCCGGGGCGGCGGCGGTGAGCGCCAGCAGGAGCGGCGCGGCGATGAGGACGAATCGGCGGTTCATGCGCCCGATCCTAGCAGAGCATGTCACCCCGCCAACCCGGCAGGTCAGCTTCGGCAGGGCCGGAGCACGGCTCGCCAGCCTTGCCGAGGTTCGCCTTATCGAGCCACTGCAGGTCTTCTTTCGCCAGCACACGGCCATCGTGGGCGTGGACGGCGATCGGCTGGATCGGCAGGCAATCGCGCTTGTCGACCAGCACCGGGTTCGACGGCACACCCAGCCCGTATTTCTCGCCCCACTGGCGCAGCGCGAGCATGGCGGGAAGCAGGTCCATCCCCTTGTCAGTCAGGCGGTAAAGGACCTTGCGGCGATCGTCCTCCATCTGCTGGCGCTGGAGAATACCGCTTTCCACCAGCCGCAGGAGCCGGTTGGACAGGATGTTGCGGGCGATGCCGGTGGCGCTGAGGAAATCCTCGAAGTGTTGAACGCCGTTCAATGCGGCGCGCAGGATCATGAAGCACCAGCGATCGCCCATCGCCTCAAGCGCGAGCGGCAGGCCGCAATCCTGATCGTCGAGCTGTTCGCGCACTTTGCCCATGGGGCTGTGTAACGCGTTGTCGGGCACTTGGGAAATTTTGTCGGAAATGGGTTGCATATCGCAACTAACCATTATAAGTATCGATTCGCAACTTAAATCTGCGCGCTCCTCCCCGGACGCGATTGCAACAGGAGAACCGAGATGAAGACCGTGCTTTCGCGGGCAATCCCGCTTGCCATTTTCGCCCATGTCGCCGCCGTTTCGTTTGCCGCTGCCCCGGCCTTTGCTGCCAGCGGCGGCAACGTCGCCACGCTCGCTCAGCCGCTCTCTGCGCCGAAGCAGCAGATCCTCGGTGATGTCCTGTGGAAGTGCGCGGGCGACCGCTGCACGGCGGCAAATTCGGGCGGCCGCCCGGTGCTCACCTGCCAGCGCGTGGCGAAGGAATTCGGCGAAGTGTCGCGCTTTGCTTCGGGTGCCAAGGAATTCTCGGCCGACGACCTGGCCAAGTGCAACGCTAAGTAATCAGGCCCCTAGACCGCAGGTCCGCCGCTAGCCCCTCAGCCCCCCCGGTGAAGTGGTGGACCTGCCACCCCAGACGCGCCGCCGACGTGATGTTGGCGGCGTTGTCGTCAATGAACAGCATGGCTTCGCGCGGCACGCCGAAGCGGCGTTCGGCGAGGTGGTAGATTGCGGGGTCGGGCTTGGCGAGCTTCTCGTCGCCAGAGACAATGACATCGCGGAAGTGCCGGAATACCGGTTCGCGCGCGCGGAAGTCGGGCCAGAATTCCGCCCCGAAATTGGTTATGGCGAACAGCGGCACGCCGCGCGCGGCCAGTTCGTCGACGATCTCGATCGAGCCGGGGACCGGCCCGGGGATCGATTCGCCAAAGCGCGCCGCATAGGCGTCGATCAGATCGGCGTGGTCGGGAAATTCGGCCTTGCGCGCCGGCACCATGACCGACAGCGACACACCCTCGTCATGCTGGAAATGCCATTCCGGGGTGACGACAGTGGTACAGAACCATTCAAGCTCTGCCGGATCGGCGATCAGTTTGGCGAAGAGGTGGCGCAGGTCCCATTCGAACAGGACACGGCCGACATCGAAGACGACCGCTTGAACGGGGGGCGCTTCGACAGGTGCGGGATGACCAGACAATTCACGCACTCCAGACATGACAGCGGCCCGCGCTCCGGCTGGGAGGCGGGCCGTTGACAAACCGGCCGGGAATGGTCCCGGCCCGCAGGGAATTAACCCTGGCGCGCCTTGAAGCGGCGGTTGGTCTTGTTGATCACGTAGGTCCGGCCACGGCGGCGAATCACGCGGTTGTCCCGGTGGCGGCCCTTGAGCGACTTGAGGCTGTTGCGAATCTTCATGGTTTCCTCGGGTGCGGTCGAGCCCGCGAATCTGGTTGGTGCGAGCAAGAACCCGCGAAATTGGAAGCAGCGCCGTTAGTGGCGGGTCGCGGCCGAGTCAAGGCAGATGGAGCGATCAGCGATAAAACGCCTGCGCAATTGCGCCAAGCGCGGTGACATTGGCCAGCACCAACGTCCCGGCGACCACATTGACCAACCACGCTGCCGGCGGCTTTTTCCGGGGCGGCATAAAGCACAGCAGCAAGGGAAGCAGGAAGGGCAGCAGGTAGCGGCCCTGGACGCCGTAGATGTGGCGGGCACCCAGCGGGGTGGCGGCGAGATACATCGACAAGGCGATCACTACGAACACGCCCGCGCAGATCACCAGCGACCAGACCCGCCAGAGCGGTAGCAAGTCGCGCGCGCGCCGGTCTCCCATCCACATCACCAGTGCCAAGGCCGGGAGGGTAAGGAAAAGGCTGGACATCACCGGGCCGACATTGAACCAGGCAAACCATCCCAGGCTCCGTAGGACCAGGTAGAGCCCATGCGGGTCAAAGGTACTGGCGAACGCCTGCGGAAACGCCCAGGGGTGATGCACCATATAGGCGAGCTGCTGGGATGGAACCGCCAGTTGCGGCTTGGACCGCACGACGAGATCGCCGTTGGGCATGACCCAGAGCAGCAGCCCGGCCGCAGCAAGCGCAATGGCAATCAGACTGGGCCAACCAATCCGCAGGCGGCCGCCCTTCTTCGTCAATAGCAACGCAAGACCCGCTAGCGGAAGGTAGACAAATTTGGCCAGCGTGACGACCAACGTCAGCAGCACGGCCGGCACAACGTCTTCACGCTGCCAGGCGCCTGAGAGCACCGCGCGCAGGCACAGCGCGACGAGCCAGGCGCTGGCTCCGATGACCAGACCGTCCTGCCCAAAGGATCCGGCGCAGGCCGCCGTCATCGGCAGCAAGGCGATAAGCATCAGCACCTGCCGCCCTAGCGGCAGGGCGCGCAACGCGAAAAGCAGGAGGACGAAAGTCAGCCCGGCGTTAAGCACCCGGCCCAGCCGCACGATCCATTCAACCGGCAGGTCAAGCGCCCTGCCCGCCCACACCGCCATGATTTGCGGCACATAGCCGACCGGCGAATAGGACACCGAGCCGACAAAATTGGTAAAGACCAGCGGTTCATTTGCCCCGATCGGCGTGGCGCGGGCGAAGCGTTCGCCCCACCCGGTTGGCTGGAATACCTTCTTGTCGTGCGGTTTGGTGCTGCCAAGCTCGATCGCGGCGGCGTGAACCACGCCTGCGGGCAGGTAGCCACCCGAAATCTCGCCCTGCCGCTCACCAATGAGCTGAAACGTGCTGAGTTGCCACGCGCGGAACAGGTGCTGCTGTTCGTCCGGCGTCTGGAACGGCGGCGTGACAAGCGCGAAGAGCAGGTAGAGCGCAGGGGCCAGCCAGGTGAACAGGCGAAGGACCCGCGCGTCCGCTGCCGACACTCCTGCGACCGGATCAGGCACGCGCGGTCACCACCACTCCGGCAACAATCAGCAAGGCGCCGATGATATAGGTCAGGTTGAGCCGCTCGGCGAAGAACGCCACGGCGAGCAGCGGCACCATGACAAAGGCCAGCGCCATGAACGGATAGGCGCGGCTGAGCGGCACTGTCTGCAGAATGTAGATCCACAGCAATGTGCCAAGGCCATAAAGCACCAGCGCCAGCCAGAAACTGGGGATCAGCGCCAGCGCCAACATGTCGGCGCTCGCCTCTCCCGCGCCCTTCAGCTTCAGTGCAGCGACCTTGAACAGGGTCTGTCCCGCAGCCAGCAGCGCCGAAATGCCGAGCAGCGCCGCCACCTGGTTGTTCGTCATGCCCCGACCTCCATGTTGCCCGGCCCAACGTGCCTGCTCGCCTGCGAAGCGCTGATGGCTCATGGCGCGAACCAAGTCGATAGGGGCGGGTGACTTAGCCCCAACCGGCGGGGGCCCAACCGGCAGGGTCCGCTTTGCCGTGCCGAAATCGAGTGACCCCGCCGGTTTGCAGAAAGCTTGCCAAACAGGTAGATGCCCGGCGCATGTATCGCTGGCGGGGAAGCGGGAACGCGCGATGAGTGAAATTGAAGCCGGAACGGCACGGCGCGGCTTTGTCCCGCTTCCCGATTTCGGGGCGATGACGGCTGCCTGGGCGGGCAATTACGACCAGTCCAACTATGACGCCAACATGGCCGGATCGGTGCTGATGCGCAGCCACGCGCTGCTTGAACGCGATTTCGGGCCCAACCGCCGCTTCGGACAAGTGCTTGAGGTGGGCGCAGGCACGATGGTGCACCTGCAATCGATCCGGCACGGCTTTGACCGCTACATCGCCTCGGACATGAACGCCGACCTGATCGCCGCAGCGCAGACCAGGCCGCTGCGTGAGGGTGTGGAGCTGCAACGGCTCGAAGGTGGCGCCCTGCCCTTTGCCGATGGCACCTTTGACCGGCTGATCGCCACCCACGTTCTCGAACACATTCCGGAACCGCACCTCGCGCTGGCCGAATGGGTGCGGGTGCTGAAACCGGGCGGCACGCTGTCGCTGATCCTGCCTTGCGATCCCGGGTTGGCATGGCGACTGGGCCGCCATTTCGGCCCGCGCCGGCGCGCGCAGGCTGCCGGACTGGACTACGATTATTACATGGCGCGCGAGCATGTGAATTCGATCTACAACCTGCGCCAGCTCCTGCGCTATCACTTGCCCAACCGCAAGGAGGCATGGTGGCCGCTGGGCTTCGCTTCGCCCGATTTCAACCTGATCTACTGCATGAACGCCGTCGTATGACGGGCGCGGCATCCAGCCTGCGCATTGCCGCCGTCCTGCCGTGCTACCGCGTGGCCGACAAGGTGCTGAGCGTCATCGCCCGCATCGGCCCGGAATGCACCGCGATCTATGCGGTTGACGATTGCTGCCCGGAAAAGTCGGGCGAGCGGATTGCCGCCGAATGCACCGATCCGCGCGTGAAAGTGCTGCGCCACGATGCCAATCAGGGCGTGGGCGGCGCGGTGCTGACCGGTATGCGCGCGGCGTTGGCGGACGGCGCGGACATCATCATCAAGATCGACGGCGACGGCCAGATGGACCCGGCCCTGATCCCGCTGTTCGCCGCGCCGATTGCCGCGGGCCGCGCCGACTATGTGAAGGGCAACCGCTTCTTCAGCCCTGAGGACGCACGCGGCATGCCGCGAGGCCGCCTGCTGGGCAATCTGGCGCTGTCCTTCATGACCAAGTTGTCGACCGGGTACTGGTCGCTATTCGATCCCAACAACGGCTATGTCGCGATCGATGCGCGAGTGGCAGCGAACCTGCCGTTCGAGAAGATCGCGCGGCGCTATTTCTTTGAAAGCGACATGCTGTTCCGGCTCGGCACGCTGCGCGCCCGCGTGATCGACCTGCCGATGCGCGCGGTCTACGATGGCGAGAATTCCAGCCTCAATCCGGTGAAGATGGTGCCGCACTTCTTTGGCCGCCACCTGGTGAACACCTTCAAGCGCATCACCTACAGCTATTTCCTGCGCGATTTTTCGGTTGCCTCGATCGAGCTCGTCGTCGGATCGCTGATGCTGCTGTTCGGCCTGCTGCTTGGCGGGATAACCTGGATCGTCAACCTGCAGGCGGGAGTTGCCACCCCCATCGGCACGGTCATGCTGGCGGTCCTGCCGATCCTGATGGGGCTGCAGTTCATGCTGGCCTTCATCGGCTATGACATCGCCAGCGCCCCGTCCGAGCCGATCGGCCCATTGCTCGGCAAGACTTTCGGACGCTCCGGCAGCAAGGGACAATGACCAACGCCATGTCTAGCAAATCCCGTCCCGGGTTCAGCAGCTGGTTCCTGCTTCTGGCCTTTGCCCTGATCGTGATCCTGCGCCTGCCTAATGTGTTCCTGAAGGGCCGGTTCTTTGGTGAAGAGGGCAGCTATTTCTTCGCCTATGCCTGGCACATGGAATGGTGGGAGGCCTTGTTCCACCCGCTTGGCGGCTATCTCAACATCGTGGCTTCGGGCGGAACCCTGTTTGCCAGAGCACTGGCAGGCGGCGGCCTTATCCCGCTGGAGTGGGCCCCCTGGGTGACGGCACTTATCGCCCTGGCCTTCCAGATGCTGCCTGCCGTCGTGATCGTCACGGCCCGCGATGCCTGGCTCGCCCCCCGCCTTGCCAAGCCGGCCGCCTTGTTGCTCATCGCCGCAGCACCGGTGGCACATGAAGTCTGGCTGCATACCTTGCACAGCCAGTTCCACCTGACGATCTGCGTGGCGCTGATCGTGGTGCTTGATATCCCGCAATCGAGAGCCTTGCGCGCGCTGCGGCTCTTCATTCTGGCGCTGGCCCCGCTGTGCGGACCGGCGGCTATCGTCATTCTCCCCTTCCTGGCCCTGCGGACCCTGGTCGAGCGCCAGCCTGCGCGCATGATCGAATGCGCCGCCCTGGGTTTGGGAGCAGCTATCCAGCTGCTCCTGTTCTACTTCCCGGTCACTGTGCGCGGCCACAGCTTCGATCCGGCCATGCTCTCCACACTGTTGCTGATCCGGCAGGCGATTTTGCCGACCGCCGGTCCCTTCGTCGCGTCTGATGCGGGGTTTGCCATTTTCAAAAGCAGCGAAGGCGGCTCGATGATGCTGGTGACACTGGCCGCTTGCGTGCTGCTGTTCGGATCGCTTCTGGCCATGGGCCTGCGCAATTGGCGCCAGCCTTCGATCTGGCTCTCCCTGCCTGCACTGGTGATCGCCTCCATCAGCTATTACGGTGCCATCGCCACCCCGCAATCGATGCTGCTTCCCTTGGTTGGCGAACGCTATTCCTTCGTTCCCAATGTGCTTTTCGGCCTGTCGCTGATCGCTCTAGCAACGACTTCGCGCGGACGTCTTGCCCGCTTCTTTAGCGGGGTTGTGGCCTTGCAGGTGATGGTTGCGGTTATTTTCATCTCCGGGCCCACCGCGCTGATGGCCGACGGCCCCGCCTGGCCGGATGAAGTGGCGAAATGGCGCGCCGATCCAAATTACCGTCTGAAAGTCTGGCCGGGCGACGGCTGGACGGTCAACCTTGCCCCCGGATCACCGCGCTGTCCGAAAGTGGCGGGTCCTACCGACCCCGAATATTGCGAAGGCCACTGGGAAGAAATGGAGAGGCGCTGGATCGCCTCGATGCCGGATTAACCGGCGGGACCTAGCCGCGCAGGTCTGCCAGCTTACGCTCCCACGCCAGCGCGTGGGCGACGATGGTATCAAGCTCGGCATGCTTCGGCACCCACGGCAGGGTCGCCTTGATGCGCGAATTGTCGGACACCAGTGCGGCGGGATCGCCGGCGCGGCGCGGCTGCAATTGGCGTTCGATGGTCAGGTTCGTCACCCGGTCGACCGCGTCGAGCACTTCCATCACCGAGAAGCCCCGGCCATAACCGCAGTTCATCGTCAGCGAGCGCTTCGGCTCGGCGATTAGCGCTTCGAGCGCTAAAACGTGGGCGGCGGCAAGGTCGGAAACGTGGATGTAATCGCGCACCCCGGTGCCGTCGGGCGTGTCGAAATCGGTGCCGAACACGCCGACATGGCTGCGCTTGCCGAGCGCGGCTTCGACCGCAACCTTGATCAGGTGCGTGGCCCCGGCGGTCGACTGGCCCGAGCGCGCCTGCGGATCGGCGCCGGCAACGTTGAAGTAGCGCAGCGCGCAGTAGTTGATCGGATGGGCTGCCGCCGTGTCCTTGAGCATGACCTCGGTCATCAGCTTGGACATGCCATAGGGATTGATCGGGATCTGCGGGCAATCCTCGCGAACGGGGGAAACTTCCGGCTCCCCATAGGTCGCGGCGGTGGAGCTGAAGATGAAGTGCGGCACCCCGGCGGTGACTGCGGCTGCGACCAGCGCGCGGCTCTTCGCGGTGTTGTTGTGATAGTACTTGAGCGGGTTCTCGACCGATTCCGGCACGATGATCGACCCGGCGAAATGCATCACGGCGCGCGTGCCCTGTTCGGCAAAGATGCGCGCGAGGAGGTCGGCATCCTCGATATCGCCTTCATAGAACGGCACGCCATCGGGCACGGCAAAGCGGAAGCCGGTGGTCAGGTTGTCAATCACCGCGACCGGCCAGCCCGCATCGAGCAGCGCCAGCACCGCGTGGCTGCCGATATAACCGGCGCCGCCGGTGACGAGAACGGGTACTTTGGACATGCGACTCTCTCAGCCAGCGATTGGCTTGCAGCCTCCTAGCGCGAAACGATTACCGTGTCTTTACCGAGCCATAGGTTCCCCAGCGCCACAGCCGTTCCATCGGGCCTTGGTCATGCCGCGCCAGCCACCAGCGCGAAAAGGCGATCTGGAACACGATGATCGGCAGCGCGACCAGCGTGGTTTCCAGTGGTCCGAGCTTGCCGGCGATGCCGAAAAACACGCCGAGCATCAGCACGCCAAGCAGCGTATGGGTAAGGTAATTGGTCAGCGCCATGCGCCCGACCGGCGCCATTATGCCAAGCGCTCCCTTCGCCTTGGGCCAGGCGAGCACGAAACCGGCGGCATAGGCCAGCGCCAGCGGCACCGTGCCAAGCACCGATGACCAGTGTTCCTGATAGACCTTGGGATCGAGCGCAAAGACGAGGCTCGCGGGAGTTCCGATCAGCAGGCCGAACACCAGCGTGCGTAGCAGCAGCTTGCGATCCGTCAGCAGCGTTCCCGCGATCAGCCGCCGGCCAAGCACCATGCCCAGCAGCATGATGCCAAGCACCTTTGGCACGCGCCATGTCACCAGCAGGTGCTCGATGCGGAACGGCAGGCCGGACAATTGCCAGGCGGCAAAGGCGCTCCAGTCGCGGCTTTCCATGTAATCGATAGGTGAACCGAGCAAGGGTCCGCCAACGGCCTGAACGATCTGCAAACCGATCTCCTCGAGCCAGTGGCCAAGGTCGATACCGGCCCAGGAGCAAAACGGCACGAGCACCAGCGGCAGGGCCAGCAGGAACAGCGCGAGCATCAGCAGCGACCGCTCCTTCCACGGCCGGAATAGCGGCAGCAGCAGGCCGAGCGCGGCATAAAGTGTCAGGATATCGCCCTGCCAGACGAAGGTCATGTGGACGAAACCTATCGCCAGCAACACCAGCATCCGGCGGCGGAACACGGCGATCCCGGCCGCGCCCCGCTTTTCCAGCCGGTCGAGCTGGAGGGTAAAGCCGATGCCGAACAGCATCGAGAAAATGGTGTAGAACTTGCCGTCGACGAAGAACTTGATGAGCTGGTCATAGAGCACACCGGCACCCGGTGCCGCCAGCGCCGCCTGCCGATCGGGCGGCATCATGTACCACCCGGTGAACACCGGCAGGTTGGCAATCAGGATGCCGAGCAACGCGAACCCGCGCAAGGCATCAAGGATTTCAATGCGATCGCCACCTGCAGTCGCATAGGCGACCGCCTTCCCCTGCCTAGCCATGCCCATTCCCCGCCTGTTTATGGCACAAGGTTACGCGTGTAACGCCAAGGTCACAAGCGCGGCACGGGTCTGGTTCATCCAGCCGAAAGAATGTAGCGCCTAGCGCGGGGCTGACAGGGCCTTCCCATCTTGCCTCAGGAGCCTCCCCGGATGATCACTCGCCACCCTGCAGCACGTGCCGCGCTGATCGTCATCGTGCTGGCCGGCCTTGCCGCCCCGGCAGCGGCCCGCCCGGGCCGGTTCGGCAACGATCTCGATTACGGCTGGAGCAGCCCCGGCGTGCGCGACGGTCGCCACGGTTATCCCTATCCCTCCGACCAGCGCCTGCGCCGCAGCACCGGCCCGGCCGAAGGCAAGGTCGAAGTGACGCGCTTTGTCGCCGAAGATGGCGGCGCCGACCTGCTCGGCAAGGGCAGCGCGGTTTCCATCCCCTCGCCCTCGGGCACCGGCTTCGCCGACAGCGAACTGCGCCCCTATGCCGCCGCAGTCGATGACCGGCTGGCCAGCCTTGGCTATCAGACCGCCACCACGGCCGCCGCCGCCGGACAAGTCGTCGAACTGCGTGTCACCCGCGATGTCGTGATGCCCGAGGAAGGCAAGCGGAACCCGGTCAGCGGCGAGATGGAAGTTGGCGTTTCCAATCGCGGCACGATGATGGGCATGGGCATCAACATCGACCTGTCAAAGCCGCGCAAGGCGCTCGTCTCCACCCGACTTGAAGCGCGGATCAAGGACGTCGCCAGCGGCAAGACCCTGTGGGAAGGCCGCGCCGACATGGTCACCCGCGACGGCAGCGACAAGTGGACCGAAGGCGCGGTGGCGACCAAACTGGCCGGCGCGCTGTTTGACAAGTTCCCCGGCAAGCCCGGCGAAACGCACCTTTCGCAGCGGTGAGGCTTGCAATGCGGGCGGGTCAAGCGCAGATTCGGCGCTCAGGAGATCGCTGCCCATGCGCTTGAAATTGCTCGCCCCGCTTGGCCTTCTGGCGTTGGTTACCGGCTGCATCGCGCCGACCGGCCCGATCGAAGTCACCCGCTTCCACGTGCCTGACACATCGATGCTCGCCAAGGGCACCATAGCCGTCGAGGCAGGCACGGGGACTGACGGCAATTCGCTTGAAGTGCAGAGCTTCATGGGCGCGGTGCGCACCGAATTGCAGCGGCTGGGCTATGGCGATGCGACAGCCGGCAGCGGCGGCCAAGTGGCAATCGTACGCCTCGCCCGCGAGCGCTTCCAGCCCGCTCGCAGCGGCGGCGGCCCGGTGAGTGTGGGCGTCGGCGGATCGACCGGCTCCTATGGCTCGGGGCTGGGTGTAGGCATCGGGCTCAACCTGTCCGGCCCGCCGCCGGAGCAGGTCGAAACCGAACTGGCCGTAGCAATCCGCGACCGCAAGACCGACAAGGTCTTGTGGGAAGGCCGTGCCAGCTTCACGGTAAAGGCCAGCTCGCCGCTCGCCTCGACCCAGCTTGGCGCACCAAAGATGGCCGCCGCGCTGTTTGCGGGCTTCCCCGGCAATTCGGGTGAGACTATCACGGTCAAATGACCAACATCCAAATTCACTCGGACTTTGATTCCGGGAACATCGAAGTCCTGTCCACCTCCGGCACCTCAGCCCGCCTCGCCATCCGGCAGGACAAGGACAGCGAATTCTTCCAGTGGTACCACTTTCGCGTATCGGGCGCGAAGGGGCGCGCGCTGGAACTCAAGATCACCGGGCTGGGCAAGAGCGCCTACCCCGGCGGCTGGCCGAATTACCGCGCCGCCTTTTCCGAGGACCGCGAGTTCTGGGGTCGCACCGACACCAGCTGGGACGCGGACGAGGATGGCGGCACCCTGACCATCCGCCACACGCCCGCCGGCGACCTCGCCTGGTTCGCCTATTTCGCGCCCTATTCGATGGAGCGCCACCACGACCTGATCGCCCGCGCCGCGCTCATGGAAGGCGTCACCCACCGCACGCTCGGCACCAGCCTTGATGGCCAGCCGATCGACTGTCTCGACATGGGCGAAGGCCCTTTGCAGGTGTGGCTCTATGCCCGCCAGCATCCCGGCGAGACCATGGCCGAATGGTGGATGGAAGGCGCGCTCGAATGCCTGACCGATTCCGCCGATCCGTGGGGCCGCACCCTGCGCCAGAAGTGCACGATCCATGTCGTGCCGAACCTCTGCCCGGACGGGTCGCGGCGCGGGCATTTGCGGACCAATGCAGTGGGCGTGAACCTCAACCGCGAATGGCACGAGCCCACCGCGGAGCGTTCGCCCGAAGTGCTGGCGATCCGCAATTCCATGGACGAAACCGGCGTTGATGTGGCGATGGACGTCCACGGCGACGAGGCGATCCCCCACGTATTCATCGCCGGGTTCGAAGGCATCCCATCGATGAAACCGGGACAGGTCGAGGCGCTTGACCGCTACAAGGCCATCCTTGAACGCCGCACCCCCGATTTCCAGACCCGCCACGGCTATCCCAAGGCCCCGGCGGGCAAGGCCAACCTCGCCATGTCGACCAACCAGCTCGCCGAGCGGTACGGCGCGGTGTCGATGACGCTGGAAATGCCGTTCAAGGACAACTCTGACTTGCCCTGTGCAGCGCAAGGATGGAGCCCGGAACGCTCGGCCTTGCTGGGGCGGGATTGCATGGCGGCGCTGGGGGAATGGGTGCTCTCCAAGCCCTGACCCTCGCCAGAAGCTCATGACCCTCGCCAGAACCTAAACCCCGCGTCATCCCTGCGCAGGCGGGGATCTATCTGCCGTGGCCGGCTGCTCCTGACTTTATGTCTGAAGGCTCGCCAGGATGGGCCCCCGCCTGCGCGGGGGCGAGGGTTGGGTATGGGGAGTCCTCACTCGGCGCTGGAGATAGTGCCCAGCCAGGTGTAACCTTCCTACACGGGCCTGATCTGCGATCCTTGCCCTCATGCCCCACCGGCCAGCGACCGCGCGATGAGCGCGTTCCGCATCAGCAATGCTCTCCCGAAAGCCGCGCCCCCAGCGCGGCTTTCGCGCATCTGGGCCTCGCTCTATGGCAATTCACGCGCAGAACTTCGGGTGTGTTTCATCAACTTGCATTTCGCGCAAGTGGATCAGCTTTCCAGCATCATCCCATAGTCGCGGAACAGGTCGAAGCACTTGGCGTTGATCACCATCAGGCGGTCGTCCTTGTCGAGGTTCAGCTTGCGCCGCATCATGCGCACCACCGTGGTCTGCGCCGGGCCGGTCAGGCCGTGGATGCCGCAGAGCACCTCGGGGTTGTGCGAGAAGGTGGAATCGACCAGCAGGTCGATGTTTTGCGGGTGATAGCCAAAGCCGGTGAACACCAACCGCTGCGATTTCAGCATCGCATTGCGCACTTCCATCGTCGCCCGGTTATCGCGCGCCAGCTCGCCGGGCGTGCGGATGTTGTGGACGAGGTTGATCATGTTCCAGGGGTTTTCGTTGCCCCATTCAACGTCAGCGCCTTCACCCTTTTGCCATGGCAGGCGCCCGATCGTGCCATAGGGGTGGACGATCTTGAGGTGTTCGGAAACCGTGCGCTGTGCCTCGGGCAGGGTCATGCCATAGGCGGTGATCAGCACATAGGGCAGGAAGTGTTCGATCGACCGGTCGTAATTGAACGAGATGATCGATAGGTTCTCAAAGCACTGGTGGACCTTGCTGCGCGGCACGCCGGTGGTCATCAGCTTGCCCAGTTCGAGCAGCCAGAAATCGCCCGCCTGCAGCGGCAGTTCACCGGGGTTCTTGGGCGCGGGACGCAGGTTGGACCGCGCTTCGCCCTGGCAGATGAAGTGCGCGAGGGCCAGCTTGCCGGTCAGCGTAACAAGCGGATTATCGTCGTTCTGTTCGATCACGCTGTCGATCATCTTGCTCATCCGGGCAGAGATGCGCAGCCGTTCGGTGGCCTCGTAAAGCTTTTCCAGGCTGTTGCCCGGGCGCTCAGCCAGCTTGTTCAGGTGGCGCAGCAGCACCGACGAATCCTTCGTCATCTGCTCGCCGCCGAAGCGGTAGAAATCATAGGCCGCTGCAGTGCGGTCGAGCACTTCAAGGCTGGAGGGCAAGTGGATTTCCTGGCTGGCCCCGGCCCCGACGATCAGCGTTGTCTTCGTCCGGATCATGCCTTGGCTTGCCCAGTCCTGCCCACGGGAATACCCCGGCAAGAGCGCCGGATTTCGGATTTTTTTAGGCTGGAATGGTTAACGGCAGGATAAAGGAGAACACCTAGTCAATCAGGTCGGCCCCGGTCGGATTGCCTTGCGGGACGCCGTGGCGGGCGTGCCATTGGTCAAGGTCGTCGTAGCAGGCCTCGACCACCGAGGCGTAGGTTTCGGCAAACAGGCGGCGCTGGTCAGCGTGATCGAAGACGAAGGGGCGGTTATTGCTGACAGCGTTAAGCACCATCGGCGCGACGTCTTCGGGGCGGAAGAATGCCATCGAGCTGTGGGTCTTGTCAGTGCCGGAAAACTGGACTTCGGCCACGGGTTCGGGTCCGCCGAACTTCTCAGGCCGGTAAGCGCCGTTGTTGGCCTTCATTCCCGATGCCACGCCGCCGGGGCAGTAGATGGTGGTGAAGACATTGTGCGGGCGGGTCTCGATGGCGAGGTTCATCATCATGCCGATGATGCCCATTTTCGCCGCCGAATAGGGCACGTGGACCGGCATCCAGCCGGGCAGCAGTCCGGCCATCGAGGAGGTGGCGCAGATGTGTCCGCCGCCCGCGGCGATCATGCCGGGCAGGAAGGCGCGGGTGGTGTTCATCACGCCCATCAGGTTGACCTGGACGATCCAGTCTACGTCGGCGTCGGTCATGTCGACCAACGAGGTAAAGCTGGTCGCACCGGCATTGGCGAAGACAAGGCTGACCGGGCCGAGCGCGGCAATGGCAGCATCGCGCATGGCGTTGATCGAGGCGCGTTCGGTGACGTCGCAGGCAATGGCAATCGCCTCGCCCCCGGCATCGCGGATGGCTGCGGCGACCGCCTCGGCCTTGGCGAGCTGGATATCGGCGGCGACGACACGGGCGCCCTGGCGGCCAAGCTCCTTCGCCAACCCCATGCCGATGCCCGATCCGCCGCCCGTGACCACGGCGGCCTTGCCTGCGATGTCGGTCATGCCTTCTCCCGGCGCCGCTTAATGCGACGTTCGGGTTTCATTGTGCTTTGGAAGTCGCCGCTATTCAAGAGCCCCCGGCCCGAATGCGTGTGGAAGCAATTCCGACAGCCGCATTTCGAGCACTTCGGTCTCCCCTGCGCACCACACCAGCGGGTCATTGCCGCCGAGCGAGGCCACTTCGTTTAACATCTGGCGGCAGCGGCCGCAGGGGGTAACGGGATCGCCCGCGCCAACCTCGCCCGCCTTGCCGCCGATCACCGCGACGGCTTCGAGCGGACCGCGCCAGTCCTCCGAAAGCGCCTTGCCCACGGCAACCGTCTCGGCGCAGAGCGTCATGCCGTAGCTGGCATTCTCGACATTGGCCCCGATCACCACCGAGCCATCGGCAAAGGCCAGCGCCGCGCCGACATGGAAGTTCGAATAGGGCGCATAGGCCCGGGTGGCCGCAAAGCGGGCGGCTTCGACAAGGGTATCTCGGTCAATCATTGCGCCACCCTAGCGCTGGACGGCCAGCCAGCGAAGCGGCTTTTCCGCCGCCTCGGTCTGAAGCCCGCCATTGGCCGTCCACAGCGTCCACGGCCGGCCGGCATAGTCGGGCTCAAGCCGGGTGCGCACCAGCCACAGGTTTCGGTTTACCGCCGAGGCAACTCGGTAACGGTCCTGGAATTTTGCGCTGAGCTTCAGGATCACGGGCTTGCCGGTATGCGTTTCGACCTGATTGAGGAAGGTGGTCAGCTCGCTCTCGACGCCAGCCTCGGTCACCTTGCCGGGGCAGTTCTCGGCCAGCCGGTCAAGCGAGACAGCGCTGGGCAGCAACCGCGAATCGCGCGGCACGACGGTGACGAAATTCGCCGCCTGCTTGTCCGCAGGCTGGCACGGATCATATTCATGCACCGCGCCGACCTGCATACCGACCGCGCGGGCACCTTCAAGGTTGGCGGTGAAATTGGCATCGCGCGCAAAGACGCTGGCCGAGGCATCGACATAGGCAAAGTCGACACCGATGGTTTTCATCGCGGTCCAGTCGATCGTGCCATCCTCAGCGCCGACCTCGACCCCCTGCACCGGCCATTGCTGCCGCGACGGTTGCCAGCCGCGCAAGTGCCACCACAGCGCGGCGCCGCCCGCCAGCGCGAGCAGAATTGCCAGCGCGGCGAATCGCAGCCGCCAGCGGCTCGCTCCCTTTTTAGCCATTTCAGATGCGTCCCGGTTCCCGTGTCACGCCCTGATATGCAGGACGCAGATCAGCGTAAAGAGCCGGCGTGCCGTGGCGAAGTCGGTCTCGACCTTGCCATCAAGCCTTTCAAGCAGCATTTCCGCCGCCCGGTCGTGCACGCCGCGCCGCGCCATGTCGATCGTCTCGATCTCATGCGGCGAGGCGCGGCGAACGGCCTTGTTGTAGCTCTCGCAGATCGAATAGTATTCGCGAACCGGCCGGCGGAACTTCGCCATGCCCAGCATGAAGCTTTCGAGCAGCTCGGTGCCGCCATCGGCAAATACGTCAAGCTGCAGCCGCCCGTCGTGCACCGCCATCACCAGACGGTACGGCCCTTCGTGCCCCGCGGCAAAAGCGCGAATCGGCTTGAACACGTTGTCCTCGATCAGGTCGAACATCGCGACGCGGCGCTCCTGCTCGATCTCGGCGCTGCGGCGCACGAGCGAGCTTTCGTCGAAATCGATCGCAGAGATGCGGGGTGCGGCCATTGCGATTATCTCGCAGACGCAGCAATTGCGGGCAAGGGAATATCCATCCCCGCTATCCACAAGGCAGACCATCGCTGCCCCCCTTGCGGCGCGCGGGGACTGCGCGCATTGCCCTGTCCTATGGCCGAACAAGCGATTCCCCTGCGTCCCGACGAAACTCCCATCCGCACCCTGCCCTCGAATCTCGAGGCCGAGGCCGCGTTTTTGGGTGCGGTGCTGATCGACAACCGCGTGATCGAGGAACTGGCGACGCCGCTGCGCCCCGATCACTTCTTCGAGCCGATCCACGCCCGCATCTATGAGCGCGTCGTGCAATTGCTTGACCGCAAGGCCGTGGTCACGCCCGTCACCCTGCGCCCCTATTTCGAGGCGGACGAGGCGCTGAAGGCGGTCGGCGGCGTCACTTACCTCGCGCGGCTCACCGCTGATGGGCAGGGTCTGCTGGCGCCCAAGGAACTGGCCGAGCAAATCTACGAACTGGCGCTGCTGCGCGAACTGGTCACGGTCGGTCGCGACCTCGTCACCAAGGCGATGGACACGTCGGAAAGCGTCGATCCGCTAGAACAGATCAATCTGGCCGAAGCCGCGCTTTATGCCGTGGCCGAAGGGGCATCGAGCCAGAGTCAGGCCTCCAGCTTTGGCGATGCCACCCGCGTTGCCATCACCGCCATCGAAAAGGCGCTGAACTCGGGCGGCCATATCGCGGGCAAGACAACCGGCTTCACCTCGATCAACGAGCGCATCGGCGGCCTGCACGATTCGGACCTTATCATCCTCGCCGGCCGTCCGGGCATGGGCAAGACGTCGCTCGCCACCAACATTGCCTTCAACGCCGCCAATCGCCTGTTGACCGACATTCAGGCGGGGATCGAGGAAAGTGCCTCGGTCGGCTCGGCCGTCGCCTTCTTCAGCCTGGAAATGAGCGCCGACCAGCTTGCCACCCGTATCCTTGCGGAAAACTCGGGAATTTCATCCGAATCGCTGCGCACTGGACGGATCAGCCGCGAAGATTTCCAGCAGTTGTCTTTCGCCAGCCAGCGGCTCGCCGAACTGCCGTTGTTCATCGACGATACCCCGGCGCTGACCATCGCCGCGCTCCGCGCCCGCGCCCGCCGCCTGAAGCGCAAGCACAACATCGGCATGATCATCGTCGACTACCTGCAGCTGCTCCAAGGCACTGGCCGTGCCAGCGACAACCGCGTCAACGAAATCTCGGAAATCAGCCGCGGACTCAAGACGCTGGCCAAGGAACTGCACGTCCCGGTGATCGCACTGTCACAGCTCAGCCGCGCAGTCGAAAGCCGCGAAGACAAGAAGCCGATGCTCTCCGACCTTCGCGAATCAGGCTCGATCGAGCAGGACGCCGACATGGTCTGGTTCGTCTTCCGCGAAGACTACTACATGAAGATGACCGAGCCCAAGATGCCCGCCGATGGCGACACCCCCGACGTGCGCGACAAGTGGGAAAAGTGGGTCCAGAAGATGGAGCAGGTCACCGGCCTTGCCGAACTGATCGTCGCCAAACAGCGCCACGGCGCGACGGGCAAGGTTCGGCTGCGCTTCGAAGCGCGGATCACCCGCTTTTCCGACCTCGCGCCTGAGGAACTGGCGGACCAGTCCTACAGCTACGAGTGAGCCGGGACTGCGGCTGAGGGCGCAAAGCGCCCCCGGTGGAGCAGCAGGAACATTGCGCTGCCGACCAGTGAAGCACCAGTCGCGATATAGAGAAACGCATCGAAGCTGCCAGTCGCGCGCTGTACCAGCGCGACCATGGCGTGCCCGCCGCCCATCGCCGCGCCCATCGCTGCGGTCAGCAGACCGAGCACGGTGCCGAACAGGCGGATGCCGAACTGGCGCACGACCAGCACCGGGATGACGTCTGCCTCGCTGCCGAACGCCAGCCCAATCAGCATGAACGAGACGAAGACCACAGGCATCCCGTCAAGCGGCGAGGCGAGCAGGAGCAACCCGATTGCCGGCAAGGCAAAGCCGAAAGCCGCCACCCTCGGCGGCGAGAGGCGGTCTACCGCCGCGCCGAAGATGAACCGGCCCGCGACCGAAGACAGCCCCAGCGTCGAGATCATCAGCGCCGCCGCCGCATCGCCCAGCCCCTGTTCGGCGGCAAGCAGCTTGGTCTGGGTCGTCGCGAGGGCAAACGGCAGGTTTACGAGGTATGTCGCCAGCAGCATGACCCAGAACGCTGGGGTGGAAATGATCGCGCGGTAATCGCGCCAGCCTTCGCCCCGGCGGGCGCGTTCGCTTTCAGGACGGCGCTGCTCGACACCCCACAGCAGCCATAGCGTAGCTACGGCGCCGACAAGGCAGAAGGTAGCGACCAGCAAATAGCCCGCACTGAACCCCTGCGTCCGCACGAATTCGCTGACCAAAGGCGCGGCCAGTGCTCCGAACAGCGGCGCGCTGGCCCCCGCCAGGCCCATGGCCAAGCCCCGGTTCTTGGTGAAAGTCTGCGCGACGACACGGGTGTAGACGGTCGAGGTGGTGGTCGAGCAGACGATGGTCTGGGCAACGTAGAGCCAGAAATAGGTCGTCAGGCTGCCGTCCATCAGCGCGATGGCGACGAGGAACAAAGGAAAGCTCATCGCGCCGATCGCCGCGATGCGCCAGACGCCGAAACGGTCCGCCAATCGCCCCGAGACGGGAATCGAGAAGATCACCAGCAGCTGCACGGTCGAAACCCACGACCACTCTTCCTTCGTCCAGCCGAATTCCTTGAGGAAATAGGGCGCGAAAATCGAGAGGATGAAGGAGTTCAGCGACAGCGCCGTGCCGATGCCAAGGAAGGCGCCCGCCAGTGGCCGCCAGTTGCGGCGGAATTCGCCTTGCTCGATCATCTCATCCCCGTCCGTCGTTATGCGGCGATATTGGCGGGTGCTGGCAGGGCGGCAAGCGATTTCCTTGACTTTTCGCCCCCGCGTTACTAGCTGCCGGCCTTCCCGAGATTCTCGTTTGCTGGAGTGCCCCCCATGGCGCGCGTTACCGTTGAAGATTGTGTCGACAAGGTCCCCAACCGTTTTGACCTCGTCCTGCTGGCCGCACAGCGTGCGCGCGAAATTTCGGGCGGCGCCGAACTGACCATCGATCGCGACCGCGACAAGAACCCGGTCGTCGCTCTGCGGGAGATCGCGGAACAGACCGTGGTGCCCAAGATCCTCAAGGAAACGCTGGTTAATTCACTGCAGCGCGTGCTGCCCGAGGATGACGACGAGGTTGATGACATCGGCTCGCTCAGCCAATCGGCCGAAGCGCTGCGCATCACCGCAGCCGCTCCGGTCCGCAATACTTCACTTGGCGGCGACTACGACGGCTGATTGCCCTCGTTGCAATAGGCTTCAAAACGGCCCGTCACCCCATGGTGGCGGGCCGTTTGCTTTTTAGCGGCAGGGATAGGACTTGATGAAGAAGTCCGCCATGGCGGTGCGCAAGTTGGTGCCGCTGCGCACTTGCGGCGCATAGGACTTCATATGGGTGATCACGGCATCTGAGCTCACCTTCACGCCCTGCGGCGGGCAG
The DNA here is from genome assembly GCF_037572715.1 of Novosphingobium aquae. Classification (NCBI taxonomy): domain Bacteria; kingdom Pseudomonadati; phylum Pseudomonadota; class Alphaproteobacteria; order Sphingomonadales; family Sphingomonadaceae; genus Novosphingobium; species Novosphingobium aquae. The sequence goes on from NZ_JBBHJY010000005.1 coordinate 147,686, forward strand.
CTGCTCGGTCGGCCAGCCGCGCGTTCGGCCTTGAGCCGGTTGAAGTAGGCCACGCCGGCAGCCTGACCCTCGGACTGCAGCAGCTTCACATCGCTGGAAAACATCGCCGCCAGCCCCTTGGCCTTCAATGCGTCGACCTTGGTGACGAAGGTCGCAACCGACATGTCGCCTGGTGCCGCCTGAGCCGGCGCGGCCATGAAGAAGCAAGCGGTCAAGCCCGTGATAATACGCTTCATTCCCGATCCCCTTCGTGACTTTGCAGCACGGTGGCTTGACCTGCGCAACCTTGCAAGACCATGAACGGCACCGAAGGCAAGGGGACGGCGAATGAGCGGGGCGGAATCGCTTGGCGAAGTAATCGAAGGTGCAATGGTCGCCCGGGCGCTTGAGCCGGCACATGGTGAGGGAGACGGGCACACCCACGAGCAGGCCTGCCTCAACTGCGGGACGGCGCTCATCGGCAGCCATTGCCATGCCTGCGGCCAAGTCGCGCATGTCCACAAGACCATCGGCGCGTTCTTTCACGACCTTCTGCACGGCGTGTTCCACTTCGAGGGCAAGATCTGGCGCACCGTGCCCGCATTGGCCCTGCGACCGGGCCGCATGACCCGCGAATATATCGACGGGCGGCGTGCGAGCTACGTCTCGCCCATCGCGCTGTTCCTGTTCAGCGTGTTCCTGATGTTCGCCGTGGTGAGCAATATCGGCGGCACCTTTGGCAACAGCACCAACGTCAACGTCAAGGGCAAGCAGATCACGGGGCTGGAAGCCAACAAGGCGGAGATCGCCCGGCTTGAGGCAGACCGTGCAGAACTTGTCCGGCAGGGCAAACCGACCGCTGCGATCGATGGCCAGATCGAGGGCCGGCAGAGCGCCATCGCCGTCATGGAACAGCTCGACAGCCCCCTTGAGGAGACGATCGCCGGCGGCGGCGAGCGCAAGGCGACTGGCAAGCCCCGCATCTACAGCGATATCACCGCGATCAATGACATCCTGCGGCAAGCCAGTTCCAACCCCAAGCTGGCCCTCTACAAGCTGCGCACTAATGCCTACAAATTTTCATGGCTGCTCATTCCGATTTCGGTGCCGTTCCTCTGGCTGCTGTTTCCTTTCAGCCGGCGCTTCGGGCTCTATGATCACACGGTCTTCGTGACCTATTCGCTGGCCTTCATGATGCTGCTGGTAAGCCTGCTTACGGGCCTGTCAGCCTTGTGGTTCAGCATCCTTCCGATCGGCATGACCTTCATCCCGCCGCTCCACATCTACAAGCACGTAAAGCACACCTATGCGGTGTCGCGTTTCGGCGCGAGCTGGCGGACCTTCGCGATCCTGGTCTACGCTGCGGCGGCGCTGACGGCGTTCCTGATGGCAATCATCGCCATCGGCCTGGACTGACATGCTCGGCTGCTGGAGAGCCAGTCCGGTCACCGCAAGCGATGGAGCGAGAAACCTCGACCGGATAAATGCGTTTCAACCTTGTATCTGAAAATGTCATCACAAGGAGCAGGTAAAATGAACAAGCTCGTCCTGGGAGCCGCGCTGGCGGCCATCGCCATTCCGGCGTCGACGACCACCGCGCTGGCGCAGTACAACAATGGCCCGCGCTACAATCAGGAACTGCGCGAATGTAACCGTGAACTTCGCCGTACCGACTCGCGGCGCGAATATTACCGCGAACTGCGCGAATGCCGCCGCGAACTGGCCAAGGCCAATCGGCAGGATTGGCGCAAATGGAACCGCTACGACTACAATCGTTACGAACCGGGCGCCAACAGCTACTACGCAGACCGCTATTACCGTGACGGGCGGTATTATTCCGACCGCCGCCTGAGCCGGAATGACCGCATCTATCGCGGCAATGACGGTCGCTACTACTGCCGCCGCAATGACGGCACGACCGGCCTGATTATCGGCGGTGCCGTTGGTGCCCTGCTGGGCCGCGAGATTGACCGCGGTGGTTCGCAGGTCGTCGGCACCATCATCGGCGGCGGCGCCGGCGCATTGCTGGGCCGCGAGATTGAGCGCGGCAGCCTGCGCTGCAACTGAACGGCAACTGCCGAAACAAGAAGGGCCGGTCGCAAGACCGGCCCTTTTCGTGTGCGCCTATGCAGGAGGATCACGCCCCTTGCGGGGCAGTCCCGCCAAAGCGCTTGCCGGCCTTGGGAATCGCCGAACCGCGCACCGGTGCCGGAACGCCGACGCCGCCCTTGGGCTCTTCGGGCCGATCGATCTTGCCGCTGTCGAGCAACTGCTTGATCTCGTCGCCGGTCAGCGTCTCGTATTCAAGCATGGCCTTGGCCAGCAGGTGAAGCTTGTCTTCCTGCGCCTTCAAGATGTCGGTCGCACGCTTGTGGCCGCCGTCGACCAGTGCGCGGATCTCGGTATCGATCAGCTTGTTGGTCTCTTCCGACATCATCGTACGCTGGGTGCCGCCGTAACCGAGGTAGCCTTCCTGGGTATCCTCATACTGCAGCGGGCCAAGCTTGTCCGACATGCCCCACTTGGTGACCATCGCGCGAGCAAGGCCGGTGGCATACTGGATGTCCGACGAGGCGCCCGAGCTGACCTTGTCATGCCCGAAGATCAGCTCTTCGGCGACGCGGCCGCCCATCGCGACCGACAGGTTCGCGTGCATCTTGTCACGGTGGTACGAATAGGAGTCGCGCTCGGGAAGGCGCATGACCATGCCCAGCGCGCGGCCGCGCGGGATGATCGTCGCCTTGTGGATCGGGTCAGACGCTTCCTCGTTGACCGAGACGATGGCATGACCAGCCTCGTGATAGGCGGTCATTTTCTTCTCGTCCTCGGTCATGACCATCGAGCGGCGTTCCGCGCCCATCATGACCTTGTCCTTGGCGTCCTCGAACTCCTGCATGGCGACAAGGCGCTTGTTACGCCGCGCTGCGAGCAGTGCAGCCTCGTTCACGAGGTTGGCGAGATCCGCGCCTGAAAACCCGGGCGTACCGCGCGCAATCGTACGCGAATTGACGTCGGGGGCGAGCGGCACCTTCTTCATGTGGACGCTCAGGATCTTCTCGCGGCCTTCGATGTCGGGGATCGGCACCACGACCTGACGATCGAACCGGCCCGGGCGCAGCAGCGCCGGGTCAAGCACGTCGGGGCGATTGGTGGCGGCGATGATGATGATGCCTTCGTTCGCCTCGAACCCGTCCATTTCAACCAGCAACTGGTTGAGCGTCTGTTCGCGCTCATCATTCGAATTGCCGAGGCCGTGGCCACGGTGACGGCCGACCGCGTCGATTTCGTCGATGAAGACGATGCACGGCGCGTTCTTCTTGGCCTGTTCGAACATGTCGCGCACGCGGCTGGCGCCGACGCCGACGAACATTTCGACGAAGTCCGAACCGGAAATGGTGAAGAACGGCACGCCCGCCTCACCCGCGATGGCGCGGGCGAGCAGGGTCTTGCCGGTGCCGGGCGAGCCGACCAGCAGCGCGCCCTTGGGGATCTTGCCGCCCAGCTTGGCAAAGCGCTGCGGGTCCTTGAGGAATTCGACGATCTCCTCCAACTCCTCACGTGCTTCGTCGATGCCGGCAACGTCGTCAAACGTAACGCGGCCCTGACGTTCGGTGAGCAGCTTGGCCTTCGACTTGCCAAAGCCCATCGCGCCCGATCCGCCGCCCTTCTGCATCTGGCGCAGCGCGAATATGGCGATGCCCATGATCAGCAGGAACGGCAACGCCTGAATGAGAATGTAGGTGACGACCGACATCTCTTCCTTGGGCTTGCCGGCGAACTTCACGCCCTTGTCAGCCAGAAGCGCGCCGAGCGAGGTATCGCCCGGAATCGGCACGGTGGAGAATGTGTCGCCATTCTTGAACTTGCCGGTGATCTTATCGCTCGCGACCTGCACTTCGGACACGCTGCCTTCAACCACCTTGGCGCGGAAATCGGAATAGGCGATCGCGGGGCCGGTTGCTGCCTCACGCGGGCTCATCATTGAAACGACGAGCACCAGGGCCAGGAATATTCCGCCCCAGACCATCAGGCTGCGGAGCCAAGGGTTCGGATTCGGCTGATCTTCGTTCATCGGGGGGAGAGTCCTTTCGCGTTGCCAATGTAGGACGGCCCGGCTGAATGACAAGTTAGCAGGAACGCGGGTTTCTGCTGCCAAGGCGGACCGGACGCTTGCCCTGTGCAGGTGAGATACGATTCGCAGCACTGCTGGCGTGTTTGGCAGGTCGGAAGAGTCTTAAGCCCTATTGTAATGTGATGCCTTTTTGGAAGTTCGCTCGCTCTGTGGACATTTTCGGCAATTCATCTCTTGAAAATCACATTGAAATGTGCTTTTGCGCGTTTATGTCCACAGATCTCATCGAACGCGTCACATCGCTGGTCGCCAGCGGCAATATGTCCCGGGCCGGCCTTGCGCGGGCAGCGGGCCTCCACGCCAATACCCTGCGCGATTGCGGCGAACCGCACTGGAACCCTACGGCCGAAACGCTCGGCAAGCTCGAACGCTTCCTCCTAGCGAACGACGACCGGCCGGTGCTCGTACCAATCGAGGAAATCATCGACGAAGCGCGCAATGGCCGCATGTTCATTCTGGTCGACGACGAGGACCGCGAGAACGAGGGCGACCTGATCATCCCGGCGCAGATGGCGACGCCCGAAAGCGTCACTTTCATGGCCAAGCACGGCAGCGGCCTGATCTGTCTGGCCCTGTCCTCCGACCGTTGCAAGCAGCTGGAGCTGGAACCCATGGCAAGGGTCAACGGCACACCGCTTGGCACCGCCTTCACCGTCTCGATCGAAGCGCGCGAAGGGATCACCACCGGTATTTCCGCCGCCGATCGTGCTCGCACCATTTCGGTGGCGATCGACGGATCGAAGTCCAAGGCCGAAATTACATCGCCCGGCCACGTTTTCCCGCTGAAAGCCCGCGAGGGTGGCGTACTGGTGCGCGCCGGGCACACCGAAGCGGCGGTGGATATTTCACGTCTGGCGGGCCTCAATCCCTCGGGCGTGATCTGCGAGATCATGCGCGACGATGGCGAAATGGCCCGGCTGGACGATCTGATCGCCTTCGCCCGGCTGCATGACCTGAAGATCGGCACGATCCGCGATCTTATCACCTATCGCCGCCGCCACGATCACCTCGTCACCAAGAAGGCCGAGCTCGATTTCCAGAGCGAATGGGGCGGGACGTGGAAGGCCTGTACCTTTTACAACAAGGCCACGGGCGACGAAACGATGGCGATCGTCAAAGGCCGCATCGATCCGACCAAGCCCACGCTGGTCCGGATGCACACCCTGTCGATGTTCGCCGACATCTTCAACGAGACCGGCGAACGTTCGCACCTGCTCGAACGGGCGATGAAGATCATCGCTGACGAAGGCACCGGGGTGATCGTGATCATCAACCGCCCTATGCAGCGCCTGATGTCGCGCACCATCGAGATCAAGGAACAGGTCCGCGCCGGCCAGGAAGCCCCGATCGAGGAACTGCGCGACTACGGAGTCGGCGCGCAGGTGCTTGCCGAACTGGGCGTGCACGACATGGTGCTGCTGACCAACACCCACCATTCGCTGGTCGCGCTGGAGGGCTACGGCCTGTCGATCGTCGCGGAACGTCGCATCGATTGAAGGCGGGTCGGGGGGCGCGGGTTGCCGCCTTGACTTCGCTCATCTGAAACCAGCTGTCTGCCGCCTGACCCCGGGTACGCTTCGATCGGTGAATGACTCGCCGCATCGCGTCAGGTAGCTCGAGGCCATCAACTGCCAACGAGGAGGCCGCAAACCAAGTACCTCAACTCAGGATACTTTAATCGACTTCAGCCACAAGGTTCGGCCCTGTCACCGTTTGACGCCACTGCAGGGCGCCAGAACCTCAGCAACAGCGGCGGCGTTGCCCGTGGCCTCGGCGATCACGTGGTCATCGTGCGTCAGTTCCTTCCGGGCAAATGCTTCCAGGCTGTCCCGGGCCATGGGGATCCGCCCCATACGGTGAAGCTGCCCGTCCAGCAGCGATACCACTTCGGCAGCAACTCGGTGAATATCCATGCCAATGATGCGCATGTCTCCCTCCTTGGTCAGTGCAAAAGGGAGCGGCGGGCAACACGGCAATGACGGATCCGCGCTCGCAGCGCATCCGGGCTAGTCGCAGGGGCGGCCAGATAACGACCTCGAACTCGCAGTTCATGTCAGTGCGACGGCCTGCCCGCACTTGCGTGCTCCCGGTGCCCCGAGGCCCGGATCACTTGAACCTACACGACCACTTGAGTCGGGGACCTGGGGCACCGGCTACATCATGCCGGATAACGCCTACATCCATTCCTTCAACGGGAAGTTCCGGGCAGAATGCCTGAACGCCCACTGGTTCTTCAGCCTGGATGACGCGGTCCAAAAATGCGAGGCTTGGCGCAGAGACTACAACGCGGCGACACCGCCATGGCTGCCCTCCGGTTCCGCTTCGCTCCACCTACGGCCAGCCATTTCCGGCCGCAATCTTGCACTATCAATCACTGCGCACCACTCAGTGGGACCGGTCACCGATTAGAGGTGCCACCATAATACGCATGCAGCGAACAAATACTGGAACAGCAATCAGCAGCGCCAGCCCGATCGATGCGCCAATCGGGCGCAGCGCGCTCATGGCAGAAGCCACCTCTCAATCCAGGCGAGATTTCTTGCGTCGGGATATATAGAGTGTTGTTCGGCTTTTGGCCTCTTGTAGCTGGATCAACTGCTTAATCATCGCACAAGCTTGCATTCTTTTGGCTTCTCGCAACTGGCGTTCGTAAACAGAAAACCAGATGGTGCGCCTTCAAATTCGAAGCGGCAAGGTCGTGATTTACTTTTCACCTAACGACTCCGAAAGCGTCTTGGTAATCGGCTTTGTCAGATACCTGAAGACCGTGTTTTTGCCGGTGACGATTTCAGAGATTACGGTCATCCCTGGCTGAATCAAGATCACTTCACCTGGGTTACGCGGCTTCAACCCACGGATATCCACCTCGAGATTGACCCGGTAGTAGATACTAGCCGAGCCGTCTGGACGCTGTTCGGTGAGCGTGTCAGGGCTCACATAAGTAACACGGCCCTTTGCAGGTCCGTATATGGCACTGTCATAAGCATCGAATTTGACAGACGCCGTCTGCCCAACCTTGACGAATGCAATGTCCCTTGGAGGAACCTGTGCCTCGACGATAAGTTTTTCGCCGGTCGGGACGATTTGCAGTACTTCGTCGCCTGGCCTGAGTACGCCGCCCACAGTGGTGAGACGGACGTTTTTAACGATCCCGTCCGTCGGTGCGATCAGATCAGTCGCCTTCAATGCATCATTGCGCTGAGCAGAGATCTGCTCGGCGGTAACCAAGTCCTCGTTGGTCTTGGCGAACTCCGTCTGGAGCTCCTGGATGTACCTTGAGCGCTTGCCCGAAATCTGCCCATCGATATCGGCAATGCCTCTCTGCATCCGGATAATCTCGGATCTCGCAACGTCGCCGGTTTTGAGAAGCGGCAAATTGAGGTTCAGTTCCTCTCCCATCAATCTGCGCATAGACTGGAGTGCAGACAAATCGGAACTCAGCGCCGCCCGTCGTTTCAGATACAACTGCTGCTGGTTCGACACGAACTCCGTATATGGAAGGACGTCACTCGGGAAGACCAATGGCCGATCGTAAAGCTCGGCTTTGATGCGCGCCATCTGACTCTTTAGTGCTGCGACCTTGGAGCTGGATTCAGTAACCGCTGCGCCGAGTTTGACTTTGTCGAGAACGACCAAGATTTCCCCGCGGCGTACCAGGTCACCTTCGCGCACCCTGATTTCTCCGATGACTCCTCCATCAGCGCTCTGGATGATCTGCACCCTGCCAATCGGGATCACTTTGCCTGGAGCCCGCGTAATCTGGTCCAGTTCAGCCCACATGGACCATACGAGCAACCCGGCAAGGCCCAGCACAATGGTAATGATAATCCAGCTGGATGTCTTCGCAATTTTGAACATTTTCAGAGCCTCAAAACGGATCAGCGAGCCGCTGTGGTGACGATTGGCGAGACATTCGCTGGAGTGGGCTGGTTGGCTGGTTGCCCTTGAAGCCGCTTGATTACTTCCATTGTCGGACCATCCAGGATGGCGCGGCCGTTTGCCATGAGGAGTACCCGATTTACACGTGTCAGCAATTGAAGCCGATGCGTTACCAGAATCAGCGTCTGGTCTGGTTGCAGCGATGCGAAAAGAGCATCCAAGACGACCTGCTCGGTCGTTTGATCAAGATTTGCCGTCGGTTCGTCGAGCAACCAGACCTTGGGGGACGCAAGCAACATTCTCGTCAGCCCGACCAAGCTGCGTTGACCGCCCGACAATCCTCGTCCGCCTTCTTGGATCTGCAGTTCGAGCCCCTGAGGGTGCGCCGCAATGAGATTGATCAGGCCAGTCTTCTTCGCAGCCTCCAAAACAGCATCATCGCCAAAGCTTGGCAGGCCCATCAGGAGGTTCTCGCGCAGACTGCCATTGATCAAGCGATAGTCTTGAGGAAGATATCCGATATGATGCCGCAACACATCCTCGGCAAGCTGGGTGACGTCGATACCGGCAATTTTTGCCGAGCCAGCTTGCGAATGGAACAATCCAGCCACGATTCGAAGCAAGGTCGTTTTGCCTGAGCCCACCCCGCCGATGATGCCAACGCGTTCTCCGGGTTTGAACTCAAGCCGCTGAACCGCGAGACCATCCTTGGCGCCAGGATAGGTAAAGGCAGCGCCTTCCAGCAGGATTGGTCCGGAAAGATTGCCGGGCCGCAGGGCAGTGTCGCCTGACGTGCGGTCAAGCGGCAGGGCCAAGATGCCATCGAGCGCCTTGAGCGATGAACGCGCGTAGCCCCACTGAACAATTAGGTTCGGAAGCATTGCGATCAGTGGTCCGTTGACACGGCCGGCAATGATTGAACACGCCAGCAGAGCACCGGTTGTCATGCTGCCATTGCCAACCTGGAACGCACCGACCGCCATGATCGCCACATATGAAACCTGCTGCATGGTGGAGAAGATCGAGCCGGCAAGCGCGGAGTTCTGCTTTATAGGATCTTCATAGTGATGGATTTCACGGATCAAGCGGTTCCAACGCGCCAGCATCAACCAACCGCCACGGCCAGCCTTGATTGTTTCTGCTGCATCAAGCGATTCAACCAGGACACCATTCTTGCGATTGCCGCTAACCTGAGCACGGTCTGTACCGTCGCGAATCAGACGGGCCAATCCGATTGCCATGCCTATTGCGATCGGCAGGCTGATGATCGGAACGATCGCTACCACGCCGCCCATAAGGGCTATCACGACGATAAAAAACAGGGCGAAAGGCAAGTCGGCAAGCAGGAAGAGCGAGCCCGACGACATAACTGCGCGCACTTGCTCCAACCCGCGCAGCTGCGAGGCCATTGTCCCGATGCCCGGAGGCCTGGCGTCCAAACGGATCGACTGAGAACGCGCAAAGAAATACTCTGACACTTCCGCGTCAATATCAGCGGCTTCGCGCTCGATCATGTTCGCCCGCAAAGTCCGGAGGACAAAATCGATAACCAAAGCGGCCAACACACCGACGGTGAGCACCCAAAGCGTCGAATAGCTGTTGAGCGGAATAACCCGGTCGAACAACTGCATCGAATAGAGGGATGTGCCAAGCGTCACCAAGTTGGCAACTACCGTTGCCAACGTCGCCATGAGCAAAACATGCTTGCGCTTGATGACAGCGCGCCAGAAGATCGAGACAGCGCGCGGGGTCTTTTCCCCCACGAGAGGGTCCGGGAAGGAAACGTCGAAGAACGTCAGACCGTCGTCGTATGCCAGAAGCGGTAGATGCAGACCCGACAACCGGATCATGTCTTCATTTTCCCACTGTTCGGCGACAGCCCAACCTACTTCTGGATAGTAAACGAGTTGCGGGAATTGATCTGCCCGCGGCCGCGAATGAAGCGATTGCGGGAGCGGCCATCCCAGCTGTGCGCAAATCTGCGCCAGAGACTCAGGTCCTTCGGGCAAAGCGCCTTCTTCAATGCCTTCGTCCCAATTGGGCGGCAGTCCGATGCTTTTTACATGCGCAAAATGCTCCAGGGCGCTGCGTATGCCTAATTTTTGGGTCATCATTTCACGTCCTGATTTGCACTTCGACGCGAGCTTGGTTCCCACCTGCATGTCCGCAGAAGGATTCGCGCACTCGATGCCATCGCTCCGAATTCAGCATCTGTCCTCGCCAGCTTCGCTGAAGTGGCTTCGCGGACAGCATTCATCACATCCAGCCAGGTCCTGCGACCCGCGATGAACTGTCGGCGGTAGGACTCGGTTACAAGCTCAGAGGTATCGGCAGCGAGGGCACTGGCTGTGATTCGAACCTTCGAAGACGAATTTGTAACGAAGTCCAGCTGCAGCGCGTCCCGGAGTTCCCGTTCGGCGGTCGCAATGGCGAATCCAGAAGCGTCGGCCCGCGCTCGTGCAGCGTCCGTAATGGCAACCTGAGACAGGCCTGCTCCAGTTTGCGCACGCAAGGCAAATCCAACCCGGGTGCCGGTGATATCGTTGTGCGTCAACTGGCCGAGGAGTTGCGGGAAGATCGACGCTTTGGCTACCTTTGCATCGGCCTGCGCTGCAACCTGCTCCGCACGAAGGCGCTGCAATTTTGGATCGCAGGTGATGGCCTCATTGATTGCGTCGACTTCGCTTGGATGCGACAGAGCCGCATCATATGTCGGGACATTGCCCGGATCGAAACCTACGGAACCGACGAATTCAAATAATTGGCTCAAGCTGATGGCGCGCTGCGCCTTTGCTTGCGACAATTCCTGCTCAATCGCCGAAGCCCTGGACAAAGCGAGGTTAAGATCCGCCTGTGGACTAACCTCCTGACGAACACGGTTCTGTATCGTCGAAAGCAGAGTCTTGTGCTGTGCGAGGCTTTCTTCGAGAACGTCCTGACGGCGCGCAGACAAGCCGAGGGAATAGTATGCATTCGTCACCCGGAGCGTCAGGTCCCGGATCGCTTCATCGACGCCAGCGCGCCGCGCTAGCAGGAGCGCATCGGCCTTATCGATTGTTCCAGAAATCTTCCCGAATGTGAATAAAGGCTGCTCAACTGTAACGTTTAAAGCCATACCATTTTGTGAAGTGCTGGTATTGCCCCTTGTTACGGCAAGGGCCTCCAGCGACAGGCTCGGAAATCGCAACCATTTCGCGCCGCCAAGTTCGGATCGAGCCGCCCTTTCCTGTGCCTTTGCATTTCGCACAGTGGGGTAGTCGTCAGCAGCCAATTCAGCCGCTGCCGCCAAGGCGGGAGGAATCTCCCTGGGTGGAACAATGACCTTTGCCTCGATCGCCTCCTGAGCAGGTGACGGCGGGCCATACTTCTCGCCAGGATCGGCCAGAACAGGTCCTGACATCCACCACGCCGCTGTCGTGGCAAACATGGCCAGGAAATGTCTATGTCGGATCATGAATCGTCCAATGTTATTGGAAACACAGCACGGATCCGAATCGAACGGAGAATCTGCTCGCCAAACTCTAAACCTGCCGCGATCTCTATATGCGGAATAAAGCGCCCGAAACCCTTCATTCCCTGCGATAGTACCTTATTTCTTTTTGGCGGTAGCATCGCCAGAAGCGGGAGCGCCATCCTGTGTGCGAATCTGCTCGATCAGCGACTGGAGAGCTTCGACAACCGGAACAACACGATTAGCCGGCAAGATCAATTCACCGCTACTGACGTCTTCACCACGCGCGTTGCGATAGAACGTCTCGACCCGGAGCACGCCGTTGACAACCGATGCGCCACCCAATCCTTCAAAGTACATAAAATAACCTTCCAATTAACCCTGTTACTTGCGCGCGTTCGGTTCAAATTGACTGCCGTACGCCAGATCCGACAGGACCAAACGACGTGTGACGCGCCTATAGGGCACGGTACCTAGCTATGCAACGATAGAGCTAATCTGCCGCAAACAATTTGTCGACCCAGCCCAATTGCTGCGGCAGGCACACCGAGCGCAAGTCAAATTCTGCAATCGCTCGCGAACGCGCAGCTTGACCCAACGATCGGCGTTTCTCCGGGTTGTCGAGCAGACCGCAGACTTCATCGACAAGCTTGCGGCCATCAAAGAAGGGTACCAGAATGCCCTGCTCGCCATCGCTTAACACTTCCCGAACCGGCTCAGTGTCGCTCGCAACAATCGCGCACTCCATCGCCATTGATTCAATCAAGCTCCAGGATAGTACAAATGGATACGTCAGGTAGACGTGGACCGCCGATGTGCAAAGAACAGCCAAGTAGTCCTTGTATGGTACTTTCCCCAGAAAGTGGACCCGCTGCGCGTCAATCCTGCCGCTCACCTCCCGCAAGAAGATATTTTTCCAGGAGTGACCAGCTGGTGGAGCCGCGCCGTAGCTGACATCGTCACCGCCAATGATAATGACATGTGCATTAGGCCGCCGGGCGAGCAACTCTGGCAGCGCCCGCATGAAAACATGGTAGCCCCGATATGGCTCAAGATTGCGATTTACAAAGGTTATCACCTCGTCGCTGCGTGTGAGATTAACCCTCTTGTTCAATTGAATGCCGGCAGCCGGGTTAGGCTTGACCAAAGAGGTGTCAATGCCGTCATGGATCACTGAAATCCGGTCCCGGAACTCCTCCGGAAAGGTGTCGGCCTGCCAGCGCGTTGGGGCAATGGCAGCCGAAGCTTGTGGCATCTGCAATAAGTTCGCTGCGTTCTTGACCAGCAATCGGCTGCGATTTTCTTCAACCGAGCCGCTGGGAAATTCCGCATCGAACTGCATGTCTGCACCGTCTGCCGAATAAAAATACTCGCAATAAATGCCAAGCCGCGCCTCAGGCCAGACGGATTTCAGAAACAAAGCTTCGCCCCAACCAGGGTGGGCAATGATTACGTCCGGATCAAAACCTTCATTGCGCAGATTGAGTGCGGCACGAAATGCGGCGTGACCTCTGATGACCTTGCTGTCGAAGTCTTTTGTCCACGGGTGCCCATCAGTCATGGTGTTGCGATCTGGTCGGCACTGAACGTACCGGATCCCAGGATATCCAGCGAAGTTGTTTACTCCCATTGCCAGGACTGTATCACCCCGGGCAACCAGAGCTGGTGCAAGGGATCTGAACTGTCCTGGAAAATTTTGATGGACGAACAGAACTTTCATGCGAAAACGCAGCTTATCATCAAGGTATTGCGCCGAGCTTGCGCCACCGCGGAACATTACTCTCGATGAAGGCCCTCGACATCGTCGATATGCGTTCTGCCAGGGCATCTCCCTCGAGTGGTTGGCCCTGGTGGGCGAGACTGCGGCCAAGACGGCCGAGCCTCTCCTTCAAACCATTGCCCAGCGCTTCTGCATCGGCCTTGGGGTTCTTCAGCCAGGTATCCAGCAGCATGCAATCAATGTCGCTTGTGGCAAGCGCTGAGCCGAGCGCCGGCACAGCGAGATGTCCATAGGGAGCTCCACCGCTTACCGCTTTGGCAATGGCCTTATTAAGGCGCTGCGACGCTTCCTTACCTGCGGCATTGGGACGCCCGATCGCCAGAGCTCCTGCATGAACCAGCAGCATGATGTTCTGGATTGCGCTGGCCTGTCCTTGCGGCTGCATGCCGGCGACGGCAACCAGTTCCGCGAGGGTCTTCGGGCCAGATTCAAGCGCTTCGATCGCGGGACCGAAATGTTCCTGCTTGATCGAAACCTCTCCGAAACTTGTGCTAATTTTCAGCGCCTCTTCATGCGGTGCGGAAATCAGATGGAAGATCGTCTCCATCGCCGCTTCAAAGCCACGGCCGAATCCCTTGCGCCCGCCGCGACAGAATATGTCACGGCGGAAGCTCTGATTGATCGCGCAGTCCTGTACTTCCTGACGGAAAACAGGGTCTGGTTCTGAATTGATGAGATCCCGCAGCGGCGCCGCCAGCAATCCCGGTAGCATCAATTCAGAGACAGTGCCGGAACCAACATACTGGAGCTTGGCGGTATCAAACTCCTCGACAACCTCCGAAAACCATAGCGGGTGCCAATTATCATGCAGGTATTCCTGCACAAGATAAGGACGGTTCTGAGTCTTTACCGTGTCTACGCGTGCTTTCAGTGTTGGCAGAACCCGGAAGATCGCGCTGTTCTCCGTGCCAAGGCTTTCAAACAATTGCACAGCTGCATCGATGGCATCAGGCCCTGACCTGGCGCCGACGATCTGCATCCGGCGTGCCATATGCTGGAACGGCATCGTGCTGACCCAGCCCGGCTTGGTATTGTAGCTATTGTAAACCAGCCCGCCCGGTACGCAGGCATGATCGAGGCAGCGCACCAGCCCGAGCCGAACCACCAGTGGAATCCAGCTATAAATACCGTGCATCACGACATATTCGAACTGCCCCAGGTCCTGTGGCCAGTTGGCCCCCAGTTCGGAAAAATCGCCTTCGATGAAGCGGATATTTTCGAGCCCGGCAGAGCGCGCAACCGCAGTTGCATGGGCGACATGCTGCGGGTTGAAGTCAATGCCGACAAATTCGCCCTCGGGATTGGCTGCGGCCAGCAGGCACAGCCCGAAACCCTGCCCGCTACCAAGTTCAAGATAGCGGAACGCGCCCGATGATTGTCGTGCAGGCGGTACATTTCCAGCGATCCGGGCGCAGAAATCCAGCCAGTCAGGGGCGATTTCGCGGTAGAACCCGTAGGTATAGCCCAATGAGACGTTGTATCCGTGCGACCAATCAGACATCGTGAAATTTGTCCCCGTTTTCAGAAACTTGGCAGCAAAGCAAGACCTTTAACCCGCTCGGCCGACCGCTTGATCGGCTTGTCTATAGATTACTACTTCCGGTTTTAACCAGCGCCAATCTGTTTGCAGCTTTATTCTAGCTAATCAGGCGAAAGTTCCAACATCCTGGAATACAACAAACGAGCTGGATCCAACATTGAAGTCCACGCCGACGTCATTGGCTGGCTGCAGGTCAAGGGAAGATATCGGCTCCGCTTTTGGATTGGCATCATCAAACAGCTCAGATCCGGCTTCGACAATCTCAAGCGCTTCCCCCACAAAGCCGAACCCCAACGCGCCCTGCGGCGGAGCATAGGCGTCGAGTGCCGTGGCGGTAGTTGTCAGGACCTGGGTGCCCAGCACCACATTGGTTCCATCAAATTTGAGCGTCCGGGCATCAGCATAGACATTCGAAGCGGTCTGGAAATTGATCGAGACACCTGCTGCGCCGATCGGCACGGTCACGACGATGCCGTCACTGAGGCTGATCAGCTCGGCGTTCGATCCAGCAATGCGGACCGTGAAATCGCCGGCTGCGTCGGTCAATCTGATCGTATCCCCGCCGCGGGCGAAATCGCCTTGGAACACGGCTACCGTGTTGTCGTAAACTGTCAGGGTTTCTGCGCCAGCATTTGTGCCGAACACATCGTAAGACCCGAGGATGGCGCCACCGGAGCCGCCGGGTGAGACGATCAAGCGATTGTTAGCCATAGTACTGTCCTCCGGATTTATCGGTATTTTTCAGAAAAATATGGCCCCTGCGCAGAACGCAGGGGCCAGTAGGAGTCGCGGGGCCAGGGTCCAGGCCCGCAGCTATTTAATCAGGCGAAGTTGCCGGCAGTCCAGTCAAAGCCTGCCGAATGGCCGACCAGACCGACGAACTCGACATCGAAGTTCGAAGTCTGCAGGTCACCAACACCAGCCGTATTGATCAGGTACAGACCCGACTGACCGGTACCATTCGGGCTTTCCAGCACGATCAGGTGGGTACCTGCCGTCAACGATCCGATTGCCTGGGCAATCGCCTGTTCAACGTCACCGCCATTCGTGGTGTCGGTGAGATCGGTTTGCGCCAGACCGTTGATCACGATGATGTCGGCAGTCTGGTTGGCATTCGCACCGGCCGCAGCAACCAAGTTGGTTGTCACCAGAGCTCCTCCATTGACGTCGATTGCGTCATTGGTGGTGAAGTTCAGGATCGCAACCGACGAGTCCGTACCGTCAAGTGCGCTGGTATAGGTGTTGGTGATAGCAACAATGCTCTGGGTCGTACCAAGATCAACCGACTGGCCGGCCTGAATTGCGTCAGTGCCAGAGAAGGTGATCGTGCTGTTACCCTGCAGGACATACTGTTCGATCGCGTTGACGGCAGTGTAAGTGCCGCCAGTCGAGATCGTGACACCATCCGAAGTGCCCGCACCGACAACGCTGGTGAAGGCGTTGTACTGCGTGCCCGTCAGGCGGATGTCATCAGTGATGTTCAGGGTTTCAGCCTGGGTTGCATTGCCGTTGTTGATCTGAGTCAGATCAGCACCGTTGGTCGCAATCAAGGTATCGTCCAAACCACTCAGGGTGAAGTCTGCCGTGGCGCCCATGACCAACCCGCCGATGTTCACGGTATCGGCGCCGCCGGTACCATTCACGTCTACACCGGCATTCGTACCGAGGTTGATCGTCGATCCGCCCACACCATCGCTGTTGAGGTTGTAAACCTCAATCGCGTTGAACGCCGTGACAGTGCCGTCGTTGGTCAAGGTCACCGAGTTGGTGCCACCACCCGAAGTCGTAAGCGTGGTGAAGCCCTTGTGCTGGGCAACGGTCATGATCGCATCACCGCCGTTACCCGCGATGTCGAGGGTTTCGGCAGTCGTAGCAGCGCCGGCGTTTACTCCGGAGATGTCTACAGTCTGGCCGCCATTGTTGAACACCAGGGTATCATCCGCTC
The DNA here is from genome assembly GCF_037572715.1 of Novosphingobium aquae. Classification (NCBI taxonomy): domain Bacteria; kingdom Pseudomonadati; phylum Pseudomonadota; class Alphaproteobacteria; order Sphingomonadales; family Sphingomonadaceae; genus Novosphingobium; species Novosphingobium aquae. The sequence goes on from NZ_JBBHJY010000005.1 coordinate 164,392, forward strand.
CTGCCAGTGCCCACGCGCCAGAAGCGACGAGGGTGCCGGAGAAGAAGTTGCCATTGATGTTGATCGTATCAGCACCACCGGCACCCGTCACCGAAACCGCGAAGTTGCTGTCAGGCCCAATGAAGTTGTCATTGATGTTGACAGTGCTTCCGCCAACGCCGTCCCCGTTCAGGATGTAACCCTCAACCTCGTTACGAGCATTGATCGTGCCATCCGTGGTCAGGGTGATCACGTTGCTGCCAATCGCGCTGAAGCCACCCAGAAGATCCGAGTCGAAAGCTTCATGCTGGACAACAGTCATGGTCACGTTGGCATTGTTTGCGATCTGTATGTTCTCAACGGTGGTAGCCCCGCCTCCGTTCACGCCGCTGATGTCAGCGCCATTCGCAGCAGTCACGGTATCGTCACCAGCGCCAAGGCCCCAGCTTCCGGTTACCTTGTTGCCACCAACGATGATCGTGTCGTTGGAGCCGCCAATGGCCAGGATATTCACGCCGGTTTCAGCGGCATTGATCGTCAGCTGGTTCGACGCGTTGGAGAGGTTGTAGTTCTCCACGTTGTCGAAGGCCGTGACCGCGCCTGCACCCAAGATGATCAGCGTATCCGCTCCAGCCGTCGCCGTCACCGTTCCGGTGAACGCCTGATGCTGGGCCTGGGTCAGAGTGAGGTTGTTGAGAACCCCAGAGAGAACCAGGTTTTCGGCAGTTGTAGCCGCGCCTGCATTGACACCCGAGATCTTCGTTGACGTACCCGATACTTCGAGCGTGTCGCTGGAGTTGCTAAGGTTCCAGGTACCATTGGCCACCACACCGGTTCCGATGAACACGGTGTCATTGTCGCCCGTGGCAGAGGTGTCGACGATGTTCACTTCGCCCTTCAGCTCGTTGACCACCACCGTGTTCTTGTTCGAACCCAGATCGTAGGTTTCGATCGCTTCTTCGGCAAAGACCTTGCCGTCGGTTGTGAGCGCGATCGTATCGGCAACACCAGCTGCGATGATCGAGCCGGTAAATCCTTCGTGTTGGGCCACTGTCATCGAGGTGGTGACAGCGTCAGTCAGGATTTCGAGCGTTTCGGCAGTCGTTTCAGCCCCGGCATTGATGCCTGAGATGTTCACGGTACCGGTCAGGCTCAGCAGGTCACCAATGCCACCGGCGTTTGCCGAAAGGTCCATGGTTACACCCGCGAAGCTGGTCACCGAACCATTGCGAACGATGTCGTTGTTGCTGCCGGTGGTGACGACGCTGTCCGTATCGGGGTGGAACGTGAAGTCGTTGCCAGCCAGGTTGGCCAGTACGTAGTTCTCGATTCCGGTGCGGCCCAGGATCGTAGCAACCGGACCGATCAGAGTGATCGTGTCGGTACCCGCTCCGCCGGTGGGCAGCAGCGCATTGTACTGAGCGTAGGTCATCGAAACCGCACCGTTGACGGTGACGTTCTCGAAGCCCGTGATCGACGTTGCACCAGTGATGTTCGTGCCGGTGTTGAGCGTCAGGGTATCAGGATCGCCCGCACCGGTGCCTCCGTCCAGCGTGTTGCCGGTCAAAGTCAAGCCGTTAACGATCACGGTTTGGCTGTTGGCGGCGTTGCCCGTCACGTTCTGCTTGTTCGAGCCGAGCGTGAAGGTGAAGGCATCGTTGAGGGTGTAGCTTTCAACCGCAGCGTTACCGGTGACACTATCGTTACCGTTGCTGCTGGTCAGCGTGAAGGAGTCTGCACCCCCCGCAGCGTTGATCGTGGTGAACGCATCATGCTGGGCTTCGGTAGCCGTGATCGCACCAGCGAGATTGAGGATCTCGAGAGTGGTCGCGTTACCCGTGTTCACGCCGCTGATGTCAGCGCCGCCAGCCGTGGCATTGAGGGTGTCAGTGGTACCACCGACAGCCCACGTACCGTTCACCGCGAAGCTGCCGACGGTGACTGAGTCGTCATAATCACCGGGGACACCATCAATCGACGTGAAGTTAACATCGGCATTGCCGCTGTTTACGATCAGGTGAGTGTCGGTATTTCCATCGGCAACATAGGTATCGACAACCACTTCGGCGTTTACAGTACCACCGGTGGTGAGCTGCACGGTATCAGCACCGCCTGTGTCGATAACAGTGGTGAAGCCTTCATGCTGGGCAACGGTCATGAGCACCGTACCCGTCGTAAGCTTGAGAGTTTCAACCGCCGAGACATTGGCCGCGCCAGTGATCAAATCACCGTTGCCGTTTCCGAAGACACCAAAACCGGTGTTTACGCCACCGATGTTGTCACCAGCATCCAGCGTCAGCGTGTCGGCACCTGAGCCACCGATGGTGCCCGTGTACTGACCGTCGCTAGCGCCGGTGGTGATTTCGTTGGTGCCACCGCCGGTGTTGACGTTCTGGCCCAGCGAGCCGAGCGTGAACTTGTCGTCAAGGTTGGAAAGGACATAGTTCTCGACCTGCGGGACACCGGTGATGCCGGTGCCAGCAAAGCCAACCGAATTCTTGGCATCAATCGCGACTGCCGCCAGCGTGCTGGTGGTGATCGTGATGGTATCCGTCGTGTTCGGGAAGGTATCGCCCGGATCCACAATCTGACCGGCAGATCCGTTGAGCCCGTTTGAACCATGCTGTTCGGCATTCATCGTGACCGAAGACAGGTTGATCACGGTGCTTTCGATGCCGAACAGGGCTGCGCCCGAAATGTCATCGCCCGTATCAAGGTTCAGAACGTCGGTGCCAAGCCCGCCATCGATCTTGCCGGTCACGATCTCGATTGCGCCAGAGTTGATCGTGTCGTTGCCGGAACCAGCGTTCACGTTCTGGCCGCTTGCGCCCAGCGTGAAGTTGTCACCGGCCGGATTGCCGATGCCATCAACCGTACCAAGCAGGTTGTAGGTTTCGATCGTGGCAGCGCCAGTCACGGCTTCTACAGGGCCTGTCAGGTTAACGCTCTGCGGTTCACCCGTACCGCTGACCACAGCGCCGAAGGCGTTGTGCTGAGCGTAGGTCATGGTGCCCGAACCGTTGATCACCGCGGTTTCCACGTTGGTGATCGACGAGGTGGAGATGTCATCACCGTCGATCTGCACCTGATCGTTGCCAAGTCCGCCATCGACGGTCCAGGCACCCGGTCCAGGTCCGGCAACCTCGTCTACCAGGACGAAGTTGTCAGCCAGGAAGGTTCCAACGGCAGCCGGGCCACCGAATTCCACGCTGGTCTGGCCGATCTTCACCCCGGTAGCGGCAGTGTCGAGGACGTCCTTGGCCTGGAGGGTAGCAACACCTTCAAGCACGATCTGGAGATCGTTGCCGTTGAGTGTGCCGTCATCGTTCAGGTCAACCCAGAGGTTGCCCGTGCTGGTGTCATAGACCACGTCCATGATCCCGTCGCCAGCAATGGTCGCACCCTGCGCGTCGCCGAAGCTGCCGAGGTTTCCGGCAAAGTTGATCGATGCACCTTCACCGTAGTTGGCGATGGCTTCTGCAACATAACGCACGTCGATGACGTCCGAACCCGAAGTGAAGCCAGTTACCGTGTCACGGCCGGTCGAGGTCGAGCTTTCGGCACGTGCACGATAGAGGAGCTGGTCTGCACCGGCGCCGCTGTCGATCACGTCAAGGCCAAGGCCGCCATAGATCTGGTCGTCACCGCCACCCGACGAGATGGTGTCGTTGCCGTCACCGCCATCGACAATGTCGCTGCCGCCGCCAGTCATGACCACGTCGTTGTCGAGGCCAGCGAAGACTTGGTTGTTGCCGTTGCCTGCGTCGATCGAGTCGTTGCCGGTCCCGGTGGTGATCGTGTCATTGCCTGACAGCGAAGTGACCAGATCATTGCCAGCGTTCGTGGTGACCGTATTGTTGCCTTCACCGGCAACGACCGTGTCTGCACCCTTACCAGTGGTGATCATGTCAGCGCCCGCACCGCCAGTGACGGCCAGGTTTGCACCTGCGCCCGCACCCTGGAGGTTGAGGACTTCAGAAGCATCCAGGTCCCCAGCGTTGATGGTCTGGACCGTACCCGAGCTGAGATCCGATACCTGCGTATCGATGATCAGGGTGGTGGAGGCAGCAGTCGGTTCGGGGTTGTCGTTGTCAACGATGTTGATCGTTTCAACCTTGGTGACCGACGTCAGATCGGCGACGCCGTTGTTGGCGTCAACGTTAAGGACGTCGCTTGCAGTCGTACCACCGGTCAGTGCATCTGCAGCCGTGAGGTTGGAGTCGATCGCATTGAAAGTCAGCACCGCTGCCGAGGCAGCACCGTTGATCGTATCGTTGCCGCCGCTCAGGTTAACAGTCAGAGCATTGGTGAACTGGGCATCAAGCGTGACCAGATCGTTGTTGTTGGTGTCCTGAATGGTATCCAGATCGGCACCCGAAGCGCGGATTCCGAGCGTTGCGTCAATCTTGGCGCCGCCCGTTGCGGTCAGGATCTCGACGCCGTTGATATTGACGAAACCATCATCCGTGAACTTGCCGCCCGTCTGGGCGATAACGTCACGTCCGGCGCCGCCTTCCATGGTCACGGTCGAACCGAGGTCATTGCCGTGGATTTCAAGGCGATCGACGCCCGTGCCACCCTGGAAATTGATGTCGTTGTTGGTATCAACGTTCTGCTTAATGACCGTCGTCGAAGCGACCGAACCAGTGACATTGAAGCGGAAGTCAGCATCGGTCTGGCCGCCATCAATAACAACCGTGAGGCTGTCAGAGGTGTCGGCCAGTGCAGCTGCGGTGATGTTCAGCGCAGTCTGCGTCAGCACATTGCCACCCGTGAAGGTGATCGTGCTGGCGTTGGGTTCGAATAGACCACCGCCAACGTTACCATCGGTCTTGAACTGGAAGTTCTCAACGCCCGTCACGTTGTTGAGATTTACGCCAGCGGTGACACCGCCAAGCGTGTTGTCGAGGACAATCGAGTCGCCCACGGCAGTGTTCGAACCACCCGAAACCGTATCGGCGAAGGTGAACTCAGAACCGTCGACAACGACCTGGTCGTCGCCCGCGCCGAGCGAAACACTCTGGTCGCCAACACCGGCGATTACAGTGTCATTGCCCGAACCGGTGGTGACGTTGTCGTTGTTGAGACCGCCGCCAGTTGCCGAGATATCAACGGTAACGCCTGCGGTATAACCGCTGGCGTTGATTACCGTACCGCTGGTGCCGTTGGTCGAAACGATCTTCAGGAGACCAGCTTCCTGTGCCTGAGCGCCAAGGGTGTTGGTCTGTGCTTCAGCGACGTTGAGGACTTCGAATTCCGACACGTTGGTGAAGTCCGCGTCAACAATCGTGCGGCCAGCGTCAACTACGTCGACGGTGTCCGTTCCGGCGCCGCCAACAGCAGTGTCATTGGTGGTCAGCGCACCGCCAGCCAGCAGAAGGTCATTGCCGTCGCCAAGGTTCGCGTTGTCGAAGCCGCCAGCCTTGATGTTGACAGTGTCCGCACCGCCATTGGTGGTGATGACGTCACCAATCGCACCCGAGATAACCGTATCGTTACCGGCACCGGTTGTGATGTTCGAGTTGAAGGAACCTACCGCAGCGGTGCTGATGAACGCACCTTCGTCGCTCTGCAGAGCCGACCCATTGATGGTCAGCAAGGTCGAGGGATTCGGCGCATTGCTGTTGGTAAGCGTCAGGCTGTAGGAGTTTGCTCCAATACCTTCGTCGTCATCAAGATTGACGGTTTCAAAGCCCGTGAAACCACCGCCCGTGACAGTAACATCGCCATCAAGGTTCAGCGTATCGCTGCCTGCACCGGCGTTGAAGCTGTCAGCGTCGGTCAGAGCACCACCCAAGTTGAACACGTCGCTGCCCGAACCGGTCTGGACCGTGTCGTCGCCGCCATTGGCAGCATTGATGGTCAGTGCCGAGGTGAAATCAGCAGCATTCACGCTGTCATTACCGGCATTGAGATTGATCGTGGTGATGCCAGCTGCCTGGGCAGCGCTGTCGCCATTGCCGCCAACCCCATTGTTCAGGGTCGTCGTCCCGGCGCTCGTCAGCGTCAGGATTTCAAGGTTGGAAACGTTGGTGAACTTGGCGTCGGTAGCGCCAGCATTGAGCTGAAGTTCATCGATGTCGGCTCCGAAATCCATCTGGTCGAGGATATTCGGGCCCGCTGCCGTGCTGGCATCGAAGTTCGCACCAGCCACAACCGTATCGGCGCCAGCACCGGAATTGATTGTGTGTTCACCCGACCCAATCGTGATCAAGTCTGCACCGTCGCCCGACGAAATCAGGTCGTTTCCGTTACCAGAGGAGATCGTGTCGGCATCCTTGCCGGTGGTGATCGTGTCATTGCCGGTGCCGGTGGTGACATTGTTGAGGCCATCGCCAGCGTTAACGATGTTGTTGCCATTGTTGGCGTTGATAACGTCATTGCCGGTGCCCGAAGTGATCGAGTCAGCGCCGATCCCCGAGGTTACGGTGTTGTTGCCGTTACCTGCGTTGACAGTATCGTTGCCGTCTACGAAGCCGATCGAGTCATCGGTAACGATGACGTCGTTGGCATCGAAAGTGGTGATGTTATCAGCCGCGCTGCCACCCTGAACCAGGTTGACGCCGGCGCTGCCGGTATAAGTAACACCTTCGCCGGCTCCGTCGTTATCGGAGAAGTCGATGTCAAGCGTAGCGGTCGATCCGGTCGCATTGATCGTGCGCACTGTGTTATTCAGCGCATCGTCGATGGTCAGGTTCTGGGTCGCCAGGATATTGAGCGTGGTCAGATCCGTGTCCAGCGTGTCGAGCGTCGACGCACCAGCGGTGTTCGTGATATTGACCGTTTCGATGCCGCCGTTGGCGTCAGAAACGCTACCGATCGTCAGGTTGTCAGCGTTGCTCGTCTTGATCAGAACGTCAACCGTGGTCGCACCAGCGACCACGCTGTCCTGATACTGGACGGTAACGTCCGGAGTCGGATCGGCAGGTGCACCGTTGGTGACATTGTTGAGCTCGATGTCGTTGCCATCGTTGTTGGTGCCGGTATTGAGCCCGGTGATCTGCGCAAAGGTTGTGTCCATCGAGCTGTTAAGAGCCACGACGGTCTCAACGCCCTTGGCGCCCGAGAGATCGAGGGTGACAGGCAGGTTATCGTCGTTGGTAACTTCGATGCGCTGCACGTTCACCGTGGTGAAGCCGCCGTAAGTGAAGGCGGGATCGCCAACACCCGTGAGTGACACGTCGGTCGACAGGCTGAGGGTGTTGAAGCCCGTGCCGCCGTCAAGCTTGTCGCCTGCGTTAAGCGTCTTGTTGAACCCGATGAAGGTGTCGTCGGCAGCGCCGCCAGGCGCGGTGTCAGCACCAGCCGTCAGGATGATCGAATTCTGGCTGTTGCCGTTGCCGTTCGGGGCGACTGCCTGCGACGAGGTCGTCAGCGTCTGCGTACCGAGTACGACATTGGTGCCGTTGAATACGAGAACGCGGCTGTCAACGATGTCGCCAGCGCCGTTTTCGAAGATGATCGTGGTTCCCAGGGTGCCGACGTTCGGGATGGGAACTACGATGGTGATGCCATCGGAGACGCTGGTCAGGATTGCGTTTGAGCCGGCGATGACAACCGTGAAGTCGGTCGCCACGTCGGTCAGGCGGATGGTGTCTCCGCCGCGCGAGAAGTCGCCCTGGAAGTTGACGGTGGTGCCGTCAAACACGGTGAGGGTTTCGGCACCGAGGTTGGTGCCGAAAACGTCATATGTGCCGCCGATAGCGCCGGCGGTCTGTCCCTGCTGCACAATAAGGCGATTATTAGCCATAGTAAATTTCCCCGTCTGAATATTTAAAACTGATGATTGACGTGACGTTCAAGCGTCAGGCGAATGAAAAGAAATCATAACCAACAAACTGTTCGATGACCGTTTCACTGTTGCTGAATGCGACATTGAATGGCGGTGGCGAAGAGAAGATCCCTTCCAGCGTGATCGAGTTGATTGTTCCTCCATTATTGAACGTGATCGTCAGATCTTGATTGTTGGGCTCAACGACAAAGTTGTAACTGCCGCTGGCAGCGTTCGTGACCGTGATGTGATCATCACTGCCGAAGTTGCTGATGCGTACAAAGTTGGCGATGTTGGCATTTTCGGTAAAGTTCACTGCCGCCGCCGCAGCATCGAGCCCCGGGATTGGCGTAAGCGGGTTCGGGCCCGTCGCGGATGCTTCCGTGTTCGAGTTGTTGTCGTTGTCGACATCGGCCGAACGCGTGACGGCTGCGAAACTCGGGCTGCGCAGATAATCGACGCCTGTCGTTCCCAGGGCGGCGTTGAGCGCAGCCTCTACAGCTGCTTCGTTATTGGCGAGCTGCAGGTTGGGGGACAGGATGTTGTCGATATTGATCGTGCTGACAACGCCACCATTGTTCTGTGTGATGATCAGATCGCCACCAGAGTTGTTGAAGTTGTAGTTGCCGAGGTTCGGGCTGAACTGGATGTAATCATTCGCACCGAAGTTCTGGATGATTACATCGCTGGGCAGGCCGGCATTCTCGTCGAACTGATAGTTCACGTCGAGAATGTCTGCGGGAAGCACACCGCTGGCATCAATCGTCACCGGCGTATTGGCATTGCCCTGATCGATGCTGAGCACGTCAACCAGGTTATTTACGTTCAGCGTGACTGCCTTGCTGACGGTAGCGATACCGTCGAATGCCGTGACGTTGAACGAATAGCTCTGCTTTGCTTCATAGTTCGGCGAGCTCTTGATGGTCACAACGCCCGTGGTGGCGTTGATCGACAGGAGCGAAGCATCGGTGCCCGTGAGGCCGTAAGCCAGACTATCGCCAACATCCACATCGGTTGCCGTGGCGGTGTAGACCGTGGTCCCAGCGGCGACGTTTTCATCGATCGCTGCAGTGCTGGCTGACGTGATAACCGGATCGTCATTGATACCGGTGACCGTGACCGTCAGGGTCGACTGCGAAGTGGCTCCGCTGCCGTCCTTGACCAAGTAGGTCGCAACCACATCCTGCGTCTTGCCGGCAGCAAGGCTGTCATAGCTGGCCGGATCGAAGCTGTAGCTGCCGTCGGCATTGAGCGTCAGGCCGGCAGGAGCCGTTCCAACTACCGAGTAGGTCAGCACATCGCCTGCATCGACATCGGTCGCAGCCAGCTTGCCAGTGACAACGGCACCGTCTTCGGTGGCAGCATCCTTGGCAGCAACAGCAACCGGTGCGTCGTTGATACCGGTGACCGTGATCGTCAGGGTCGACTGCGAAGTGGCTCCGCTGCCGTCCTTGACCAAGTAGGTCGCAACCACATCCTGCGTCTTGCCGGCAGCAAGGCTGTCATAGCTGGCCGGATCGAAGCTGTAGCTGCCGTCGGCATTGAGCGTCAGGCCGGCAGGAGCCGTTCCAACTACCGAGTAGGTCAGCACATCGCCTGCATCGACATCGGTCGCAGCCAGCTTGCCAGTGACAACGGCACCGTCTTCGGTGGCAGCATCCTTGGCAGCAACAGCAACCGGTGCGTCGTTGATGCCGGTGACCGTGATCGTCAGGGTCGACTGCGAAGTGGCTCCGCTGCCGTCCTTGACCAAGTAGGTCGCAACCACATCCTGCGTCTTGCCGGCAGCAAGGCTGTCATAGCTGGCCGGATCGAAGCTGTAGCTGCCGTCGGCATTGAGCGTCAGGCCGGCAGGAGCCGTTCCAACTACCGAGTAGGTCAGTGTATCGCCTGCATCGACATCGGTCGCAGCCAGCTTGCCAGTGACAATGGCACCGTCTTCGGTGGCAGCATCCTTGGCAGCAACAGCAACCGGTGCGTCGTTCGAACCGACAACCGTAACCGTGGCGGTAGCGGTGGAAGATCCGCCGTTACCGTCCGAGACTGTGTAGCTGAAGCTCACATCCTGGGTCTTGCCGGCAGCGATCTTGTCATAGGATGGGTCATCAGCATTGAAGCTGAAGGTTCCGTCCTTGCTGAAGTTCAGACCTGCAGGTGCAGCAGCCGTCAATGCGTAGGTAAGAGCGTCACCAACGTCGACGTCGCTGTCGTTCTTGGCGACTGTTCCGCTGATCGCGGTGTCTTCGGCGACTGAAAACGCATCGTTTACTGCGACCGGCGCATCATTCACGCCAGTAACCGTGACCGTCAGGGTCGACTGAGAGGTTGCCCCACTGCCGTCCTTGACCAAGTAGGTCGCAACCACATCCTGCGTCTTGCCGGCAGCAAGGCTGTCATAGCTGGCAGGATCGAAGCTGAAGCTGCCATCAGCATTGAGCGTCAGGCCGGCAGGAGCCGTTCCAACTACCGAGTAGGTCAGCGTATCGCCTGCATCGACATCTGTTGCAGCCAGCTTGCCGGTGACAATGGCGCCGTCTTCGGTTGCAGCAGCCGTGGCAGCAACAGCAACGGGAGCATCGTTAACGCCCGTAACGGTAACGGTCAGGACAGAAGTCGCGGTACCGCCCTTACCGTCCGAAACCGTATAATTGGCAACGACATCCTGCGTCTTGCCGGCCGCAATGCTGTCATAGCTGGCAGGATCAAAAGTATAGCTACCGTTGGTGTTCAGCGTGAAGCCAGCCGGAGCAGTGCCAGATACGGCGTAAGTAAGGGCTGCACCGTTATCGATATCAGAATCGTTGGTCGCAACAGAACCGCTGACAATTGCACCGTCTTCGGTTGCAGTTCCGACATCCGCCTTCGCAACCGGCGCGTCGTTCACACCAGTTACAGTGACCGTCAGTGTGGACGTTGCCGTGCCACCCTTGCCGTCAGACACGGTGTAGTTTGCAACAACTGCCTTCGTTTCACCAACCGCCAGGCTTTGATAAGCTGCATCGGCTGGATTAAAGGAATAGGAACCGTCAGTCGCAATAGTCAGACCGGCGACCGGGGCGTTGAGCGAATATGTCAGCGTATCGCCATCGACGTCGGCGCCCGTGACCTTGCCGGTTACTGCAGCCGCATCTTCAGTTGCAGCAGCCGTTGCCGCATTTGCGGTCGGTGCGTCGTTAACAGCCGCCACGTTGACGGTGACCGTCTGGGTTGCGGTGCCGCCCTTGCCGTCGCTGACGGTGACCGTGAAGGTATCAGCGCCGTTGAAATTGGCGTTCGGGGTGTAAGTAAAAACACCACCAGCGCCGCCAGTCACGGTGCCCTTGCCGGCAGCCCCGGCCGTATAGGTCAGTGTGTCGTTGTTGGCGTCAGTCGCCGCAACGGTAACCGTTGAAGCCTTGTCTTCCGTGCCTGCAACCGCCTGGGTTGCCGCCACGACCGGAGCAGTATTGGCCGGGGTCGAGCCGCCACCGCTTCCGCCACCGCCACCGCCACCGGCGAGAGCGGCGATACCGCCCGCCAGAACGACACCACCAAGAATCAGAGGAAGAGCGCTACCGCCATCGTCGTCATCACTCGAAGAACTTCCGCCTGCATCCGAAGCAGTTGCCTGGCCTTCAGCGGGGGCATAACCCCTTGCAGTTTCCAGGGACTCAACATCAGCCATCGCAAGCTTCTTGGCATCTGCGGCTTTTTCGTGGCCGTCCGGATTGGCAGAATCCTTGTCCGCGTCCCGAACGACAAACGCCGCTGACTTACCAGCGGCCGCAACCTTGCCCGATGCTACCCCGGGTTGAGCACCCGGGGCCTTGACCATCCCTGCAGGCGCAGAATTAACAGAAGAATTAACAACCGGAAACGTCTGCGCAGGGGCATGAGGGCTCACCTTCACCGACCCATCATGCAAACGAGCACTATTTGCGTCGTCGGCTTTCTTTACACCCTCGAATGCTTGCTTAGTCATTATAGGCCCCTAAAAATGCAGCATTTTGTTTCAGGTTCGCGCACTTCAGACCCGCTTTTTGAGGACGAAGTACGCGACGCATTTTTGGTCTTATAGCGGTTTCTGATCCTGTTCAAGGCATAAAAAGCACAAGAGTTATCTGCACTTGTGCACACCTGTTCTCAGCATTTTGTCGCCCTCCTGCCTGCAACAATTGCTAACGGGTGGTCCCGCGGCGGAGTGAACGAGATCCGGCGGCGTTTGGTATAACCCAGAATTCCCTAATGCAGGTTCAAATTGGTCCAATGCATGTAGGGAGCTCTAACGCAGGTAACGAGATGATGTCGTGCGACGAGCGAGCAGGCAGATGGCAAGCGGAATCAGCCGCCTTCTTGTGCTGCACAGATGGCAACCGGCCTCGGGGCTAATCCGTATTGCCGCGCGGCTCTAATGGATGCGCGCCGGTTTGAGGCGTGCGGCACGCGCCCGACAATGATTCTTGAACTCGGTGAGAATTTGCCCAAAAGGTTCACGAAGACCCGGTTGATGGTATAACTCTGGTTCGTCAGTTCGTCAGAGAAGTCGGAAACCGAGAAGCCGACACCGATCTTCGCATTATTGCCAAGGTGGCGATAGATCACCGCCAGTCCGCTATCTTGTGGTCGCCGGCATGATCATTGCTGAGGGGCTTTGTTGCATAACTCCCGGGCGGCTTAAATCGGGTGTTATTTGATGTTACTATGCGACACGAATGGTATTTTGTGTGCCGATTTGTGAGAAGCGGTTGAGTATTGCAGCACGGACTTTGAGCTCGGTATTCTGACGATCAAACGTGCGGGCCATGACGCGGCCGCTGAGCAGTTTGATGCAGTGCATTTTCGTCTCGGCCAGGCTGCGGCGATGATATCCACTCCACTTCTTCCAGATCATGCGGCCGAGCAGTTTGATCGCCCGCAGCGCTTGATTTCGAGCTGCCGGGCAGGGATCTTCCTTCCATGGCCGCCCATTGCGACGAACAGGCATGATCGCATCGGCCCAGCGCGTCGCATTTGCAGCATGGCATTTTTGGCGTCGTAGGCACCATCCCACCGACGCTGCTGATCGGCTCACCTGGTGGGATCTGCGCCAGTAGATCGGGGAGGACAGGAGCATCTCCAGTTGCGTTGGTAGTGACTTCGATGGCCAGAATGACCAACGTTTCCGCGTCGATCCCGATATGCACCTTGCGCCACTGGCGACGATATGAGGCCCCATGCTTTTGGGTTTTCCACTCACCTTCGCCCATCACTTTGATGCCGGTGCTATCGACCAGCATATGCAACCCACCCGAACTGGGGCGCCTGCCAAGCATCACTGGCAACGTCTTGTGGCGCCGGCACAACGTCGTATAGTCGGGCACAGCCCAATCCAGATCAGTCAACTTGAGCAAGCTCGCCACCAATCCCGTCGCCTGGCGCAGCGGCAAGTTGAACAGCGCCTTCAGCGTCAGGCACAGCTCGATCGCACTATGTGACAAATGAGCGGACCGACCGTGGCCACCGCACGGTGCCGATACGCCTGTTGACCAGATTACCGTCGATGACGTCCTCGCGATCATCCAGCCAATCTGGTTCACCAAGGCCGAGACGGCTGGATGGGGTGCGCGGCCGAATCGAGTGCGTGCTCGACGCCGCCAAGGCCCGCGGGCTGCGCAGCGGCGAAAACCCCGATGCGCGGCGCGGTAACCGCGCCCTGCTCCTGCCCCGCAGGAAGAAAGATGAGCAGAACCACCAAGCCACGATGCCTTTTGCCCAGGTTCCTGACTTCATGATCAAGCTTCGCCAGCTCCTGGCATTGTCAGCGCGGGCCTCGAGCTGACCATCCTGACCGCAGCGCGCACGTCCGAAGTGCTACGGGCGAAATGGTCGGAGTTCGTTCTCGATGCCAAGACTTGGGTCATTCCGGCGGAGCGCATGAAGGCAGGCCGCGAGCATCGGGTTCCGGTGTTACCGGCGGTCATGGCTCTGCTCGAAGACCTTAAGACCACCGACGAATTCGTCTTCCCAGGCCAGACCGAGAGCAAGCCGCTCTCTAATATGGCGATGGAAATGTGTCTGCGGCGCACGAAGATGTCGCATTACACGATCCATGGCTTGCGCTCGTCATTCCGCGACTGGGTCGGTGAGGCGACTCTGTTCCAGAGCGACGTAGCCGAAATGGCCCTGGCCCACATCGTTGGAAGCGCGACCGAGCGTGCGTACCGGCGCGGCAATGCCTTCGATAAGCGGCAGGAGCTTATGATGGCTTGGGCAGCGTACTGCGCCGGCGAGCACCATGTACGCGAGCAGCTTGCAGCTGCCGACCCCAATCCTGACCCTACTGCCTGAGATTGTCTGGGTTGGACACGCACGGATACGCACGCGCACGCCGTCCTAATTCCCGAACAAATTCAGGTTCAAGATGGATACCAGGGCACAGTGGCGCGCAGCATCTGGCGGAAGAGGCAGGAGTCGAACCTGCCGGAGACGCCGGGCGCCTCCCAACGGATTTGAAGTCCGCGCACCCCACCGGGGGAATTTCTCTTCCGTCACCTTCCTAGGCGGCGGGCGTGGCGGCGTCTACCGCGCGAAGCGCTAGCATCGGCCCGTCGACAAGTGCTAGGACCGGCCCATGCTTGTCGCCACCGCCGGCCATGTCGATCACGGGAAGACTTCGCTGATCAGGGCGCTGACCGGGGTTGAAACTGACCGCCTGCCCGAAGAAAAGGCACGCGGTATTTCGATCGACCTGGGCTTTGCCTATTGGCGGCCCGACGATGGACCCATGATCGGTTTTGTCGATGTTCCGGGGCACGAACGCTTTGTGCGCACCATGATCGCCGGGTTGAGCGGCGTGGGTTTTGCCATGGTGATCGTCGCGGCTGACGACGGCGTGATGCCGCAAACGCGCGAACATGTGCGGATCCTCGACTTGCTGGGGGTGAACTCCGGACTGGTTGTCGTGACTAAGGTAGACGCGGTGGATGCCGGACGCCCGGCTGAAGTTGCGCATGACATGGCCGAATTGCTCGCCGGGACCACGCTGGAGAGATCACCAACCTTCGAGGTCTCCTCGCTAACGGGGAGCGGAATTAGGCAACTCGGCGCGACCCTGCGTCAAGCACGCGAAACCAAAGGCGCCAAACCCGAGCAGAATTTCCGCCTGTCCATCGACCGCGCCTTCTCGGTCACCGGCACCGGGACCGTCGTGACGGGGACAGTGCTGGCCGGCCAGGCCGCGACTGGCGAGGCGCTGTTACTGTCTCCCATGGGCCGCGAGGTACGTCTGCGCGGTATGCAGAGCGGCGACCGAAAGGTGGAGTCCATCGGCGCAGGCGAGCGCTGTGCAATCAACCTTGTCGGCGTTGAGATCGGCGAAATCCACCGCGGCGACTGGCTGGTGGCCCCGGTGGCTCACGCCCCGACAAGCCGCATCGAGGCGCGGGTGACGATCCTCGCCGACCGCGCTGCGCCACTGCGGCATGACAGCCGTGTGCACCTGCACATCGGCACGGCGGACTTGGTTGCGCGGGTACAGATGCCCCGGCAGAAGGGCCTGGACCCGGGGGTTGCGGGCAGCGTCGTGCTTGTGCTCGACGCGCCCACACAGGCGGCTTCGGGTGACCGGTTTGTCCTGCGCGATTCCTCTGGCCGCGAATTGTTGGGCGGCGGGGTGGTGCTGGATCCGCTTGCGACAAACCACCGGCGATCAGTGTCCGAACGCGAGGGGCGCGCGGCGGCGCTGGCGCTTGCCAATCCTGCCGACAAGCTGGCAGCACTCGCCTCAGCGCCGGGGATTGAACCGGACGCGCGTTGGTTTGCGCAGGCCTGCAACCTCACCCCCAGTACGATGACCGCGCTGCTGGAGGGCCATGTGCTCGCCGGCAAGTCGCGGGCGATTGTCGTTTCGTCCGCGCGTCACGCGGCGCTGGGTGATCGCTTGATCGCAGCGCTCGCAGACCATCACGCGCGCCATCCCGATGAGAGCGGACTACCTCTGAGCGCCGCCCGCGCGGTGCTGGAGGAGCCGGTTTCATCCGACCTGTTCGCCGGACTGCTCGGCGATCTCTCCGCCCAGGGCCGGATCGAGACCGCAGGTGCGCTGCTACGGCTGCCCGGCCACTCAGCGCGCTTCAGCGAGGCAGAGAATGCCTTCTGGCGCCGTGCCATCGGACTTGCCGAGGAGCGCGCCTTGGTTACCATCACCGCCGCCGAACTCGCGCGTGACCACCGTTTGGGCGAACCGGCGGTTCAGGCCATGCTCCAGCGCCGCCGGACGAACGGCGACTTGTGGCAAGTGACGGATGGCAAGTTCATGCTGCGAGATCATGTCGCCGCACTGGTCGCGCTGGCCGCCGAGCTGGATGCAGGTAGCGGCGCGGGCTTTACCGCTGCCCAGTTTCGTGACGTCAGCGGCATCGGGCGCAATTTCATCATCCAGCTGCTCGAATTTTTCGACCGCATCGGCGTGACCCGGCGCAGCGGCGAAATTCGGCGAATGCGCGGAGCCTGGCAAGCCGTGGTCGGCATGGCACCGCCTTGGCGCAAGCCTGCCTCCTAGGCCAAAACCGCCAGGAGCGGCGCAGTGCCTGCCGTTTCCACACGTCCGATAACTGCCGCAGACAGGAAGCCATGGCGGGTGAAACAGTCCATGACGGCACCGAGTGCGTCCGGCGCGCAGGACACCAGCAGTCCGCCGCTGGTCTGCGGATCGGTCAGCAGGGTCTGATCTTGGGCGCTTAGCCCTGCAAGGCTCACTTGCGCCCCGTACCCATCCCAATTGCGCGCTGAGGCTCCCGTGACGAACCCTGCCACTGCCAGATCGCGCACCCCCGGCAGCAGCGGCACAGCGGGCCAGTCGAGCCGGATTGCACAGCCCGATCCGCGCGCCATCTCAATCGCATGGCCGGCAAGGCCGAAGCCCGTCACATCGGTCATGGCATGGACGCCCTCAATCGCCGCCAGATCAGGCCCCGGCGTGTTCAGCTGGGTCGTCGCTGCAATCATCGACGCATAGCCGCGCTGGTCCAGCGCGCCTTTCTTGAGCGCGGCTGACAGCACGCCAACGCCCAGCGGCTTGCCGAGAACGAGCACATCACCCGCCTGCGCGCCGCTATTGGTGCGGATGCGATCCGGATGAATCACCCCCAGCGCCACCAGTCCGTAGATCGCCTCGACAGAATCGATCGAATGCCCGCCGGCAATCGGAATTCCTGCTGCCCCCGCCGCCGCCGCTCCGCCTTCGAGGATGCGGCCGATGGTTGCCGGGCTGAGCACCCCCACCGGCATTCCCACCAGCGCCAGCGCCATGATCGGCCGCGCGCCCATGGCATAGACATCACTGATCGCATTGGTCGCGGCGATGCGGCCAAAGTCGTAGGGATCATCGACGATCGGCATGAAAAAGTCGGTGGTGGCGACCACGGCAATGTCGTCCGACAACTGGTAGATGGCCGCGTCGTCGCTGGTTTCAATGCCGACGAGCAGTTCGGGCGGTACCGGCAGGCCTGCCGTGCCCTTGAGCATTTCCTCGAGCAGGCCCGGCGCGATCTTGCACCCGCAGCCGCCACCATGGCTGAGCGAGGTCAGGCGCGGTTCTTCGGCCATTACAAGTGTTCCAGCTGGGCTGCGAAGCCGGCTTCATCGTCAAGGCAGCGCAGATCGAGCAGCAGCGCGTTGTCGTGAATCCGGCCAATCACAGGCACCGGCAAGGCGCGCAACCGGGCGGCGAGCGCGGCGAGCGCCCTGCCCGAATTCTTCACTGACCTCAATGCCACCGCGCAAGAGGGGATCGCCGCATCGGGTAGCGATCCGCTGCCCACTTGCGCCGCGCTGGCTGCGACGCTGGCGGTCCACGCGCTTCCGAGCCGCTCGCCAATCAGGGGAACAAGCCGCCTGGCCATAGCTTCCAGTTCAGCGATGGGCCGGGTCAGGTGGCGCAGCGTCGGCAGGTCACGCGGCAGCAGGTCGGGCCTTCGATAGGCGATCAGCGTTGCCTCGAGAGCGGCCAACGTCATCTTTGATACGCGCAGGGCGCGCTTCAATGGGTGCTTGCGGATCTTCGTGATCAGATCCTTGCGGCCGACGATCAAGCCGGCCTGCGGACCACCGAGCAACTTGTCGCCGCTGAAGGTGACCACGTCGACACCGGCCGCAATGCAATCGCGCACGACAGGTTCCGGCGGCAGGTCGAACACTGTCATGTCGATCAAGCTGCCGGCGCCGAGGTCCTCGATCAACGGCAGCCCGGCGTCGTGTGCGATTCGCGCTGCTTCGGCGCGCGGTACGTCGGCGGTAAAGCCGGTGATCCGGTAATTGCTGGCGTGGACCTTCATCAGCGCCGCCGTGCGCGGGCCGATGGTCGCCTCGTAATCGCGCGAATGGGTACGGTTGGTCGTGCCGACTTCGACCAGTTTCACGTTTGCCGCGCGCATCACGTCGGGCACGCGGAAGGCGCCGCCGATCTCTACCAATTCGCCCCGGCTGACCACCACTTCGCGCCGCGCGGCAAGGGCGGCGAGGACCAGCAGGACGGCCCCTGCATTGTTGTTCACCACCGTTGCCGCCTCGGCACCTGTCTGTTCGCAGAGCAAGCCCTCGACCAGAGAATCGCGGTCTCCGCGTCCGCCGCTGTCGAGGTCGAATTCAAGCGCGCAGGGATCGCGCATGGCCATTGTTGCCGCAGCAATCGCTGCGTCAGACAGCACCGCGCGGCCAAGATTGGTGTGCAGCACTGTCCCGGTCAGGTTGAACACGCGCCGCAGCCGGGGCCGGGCCAGGTCCGCAAGCCGCGCCGATGCACGCGCCGCAAGATCCACCGGCGACGGCAGTTCGGCGGCGGCGCGGCAGTCGTCCAGCACGGTCCTAAGCGCCAAGACAGCCGCGCCATGGCCGTGCAAGGCTACCGCATCCGCCATTTCGGGCAGGCGCAGCAGGGCGTCGAGCGACGGCAGGCGAGGTCCAGACAGGTTCACCAGAGCAACTTCGTCCAGTTTGTCGGTGCAAATCAAGCTACGCCGTCAATTCGCCGACGTGGCGGTTAGGATACATTTCTGAACATACCTTTGCTGCATTGCGATACAATTGGTCGGAACAATTTAATTGCCGGGGGGATGCCAGAAGCCGTGCGCACCGAACTGCTGACGCGCTTCAGCTTTGCCACTGCGGACCGGATCACCGATCGCCGGCTCGCCCGCCAAATCGTCGAGAACACGCGGCTGGTGACCGGGCGGCAATTGCGCGAACTGTGTACCGACGCGGAATTCCGGCGTTAGCGCTTTGCCGGACTGACCAAGTCGTTGATCGCGACGCGGGGCTGATCAGCCCGAACTGCGCCGGGCCGCGCCTATTCCCAGACCGCTTCGGGGGGCAGGCTCATCAGGATGGCATCAATATTGCCACCGGTCTTGAGCCCGAACAGCGTGCCGCGATCGTAGACGAGGTTGAATTCGGCATAACGCCCGCGCCAAGCGAGCTGCTGGCGCTTGTCGGCGGGGGTGAATTCCATCCCCATGCGGCGGCGCACAAGGCGCGGGAACACGGCGAGGAACGCCCGCCCGACATCCTGCGTGAAAGCGAAATTGCGCTCCCAAGCGGCTTCATCGTCGCATTCGAGGTGATCGTAGAAGATCCCGCCGACGCCGCGGTGCACCTGCCGATGCGGGATGTAGAAATAGTCGTCCGCCCACTTCTTGTAGCGTTCGTAGTAAGTCGGATTGTGCTTCATGCAGGCGGCGCGGAATTCGGCGTGGAACTCTTCAGTGTCGTCCTCATAAGGAAGCGGCGGATTGAGGTCTGCGCCTCCGCCGAACCACGCCTTGGTTGTGGTGAGGAACCGAGTGTTCATGTGCACCGCCGGCACGTGGGGGTTCGCCATGTGGGCGACGAGACTGATGCCCGTGGCGGAAAAGGCGTTCTGTTCGGCTGAAGCGCCGTTGATCGTCCCGGCAAAGTCCTTTTGCAGGTCGCCCGCAACGGTCGAGATATTGACACCGACCTTCTCGAACACCTTACCCTTCATGAGGCCGCGCGTGCCGCCTCCCGTGTCGCCGCCGACTTCGCCGTCCACTTCGCTGCGCTTCCACGGATCGTACTGGAAGGCGGCGTCGGAGCCAGCCTCGCGTTCGATGGCTTCGAATTCGGCGCAAATCTGGTTGCGCAGGTCCTCGAACCAGGCCGAGGCGCGGGCAGTCATGGGGGTCCAGTCAGTCATGCCCTGCCCTTGCCAAGGGATGGCGGCTGGGGCAAGGGAAAGCCATGGTTCCCTTTTCGTTCGCTGGTGAGGAATGGCGGCTGCTGCCCAGCGGCGCGTTGTTCTGGCCGCGCGAAAATGCCTTGCTGGTTGCGGACTTGCATCTGGAGAAGGGCAGCTTCTTCGCGCGCTTCGGTCAGATGATCCCGCCTTACGACAGCCGCGAAACGCTCGAACGCGTGGCGCTCGCCGTAAGACAAAGCGGCGCGCGGCGCGTATTCTGCCTCGGCGATTCGTTCCACGACAATGCCGGAGCGCAGCGGCTGGAACCGCATGCCGCCGGAATGCTCGCCGCGCTCACCCGGGCGACCGACTGGGCATGGATCACCGGCAACCACGATGAAGGACTGAGGCCCGGACAAGGCGGAACGCTGGTCCGCGAGATACAGACTGGCGGCGTGATCCTGCGCCACCATGCCCGCACGGGAGAAACCGCGCCGGAACTGTCAGGCCATTTCCACCCGCGCCTGCGGCTTTCCGTGCGCGGGCGCAATATCGTCCGGCCCTGCGCCGTTGCCAGTGAGAACCGGCTTGTGCTGCCCGCCTTTGGCGCCTTCACCGGCGGGATGGATGCGGCCGATCCGGCGATACTCTCCGCCCTGCAACCCGCGCTGCGG
Source organism: Novosphingobium aquae (assembly GCF_037572715.1). Lineage (NCBI taxonomy): Bacteria > Pseudomonadati > Pseudomonadota > Alphaproteobacteria > Sphingomonadales > Sphingomonadaceae > Novosphingobium > Novosphingobium aquae. Next base: position 184,967 of record NZ_JBBHJY010000005.1, read on the forward strand.
ATCCGGGCATTGCTGGCGACGAAGGACAAAGTGGCGGAGTTTCCACTCTGGGTCGCGGCCTGAGAGCGGCACGCACCGGCCAGACAAAAAAGAAGGGGCGCCGAAGCGCCCCTTCCCGTTTTTGTTGACGTTCGCGCTTATCAGAACGCGAAGACCAGCGTGCCGCTGACCGTGCGCGGTGCGCCGATCTGGACGAAGCCGGGGTTACCGTAGGAAGCGATGCCCGTGGTCTGGTTGAACGAGGGGTTCTGTACCAGGTTGCCGCCGAAACCGCCGACATAGAACTGGTCGAACAGATTGTAGACGTTCATCTGGAAATAGGACTTCTCGTTGAGGCCAATGAACGACAGGTTCACGCGGGCATCGAGGTTGACCAGCCAATAGGCAGCTGCCGTGGCGGTGTAGACCTGGGTCGGTGCAGCCGGCGCCACCGGGATGGTGCAGACCGGCGTTGCTGCCGTGGTGCAGGCCTTGGCACCGTTCGGAACGAACGAACCGGTGAAGGTCGCTTCGTTGGTATCGTAGATGTAGCGTTCACCCGTGCGCTTGGCGGTCACGCCGAGCTCGACCGGGCCGACGGTGCCGCGTGCGGTAAAGCCGAAGGAGTACTTGGGTGCACCAGCTTCACGCTTGCCCGCGGTCAGCGCGTAGATCGGGGTGCCATCGCGGTTTTCACCGATCGCCAGATCTTCCTTGATCTCCGACTTCATCACCGAACCGAAGGCATAGAGCGTGATCGCATCGATCGGCTGCCATGCGAACGAACCTTCAAGGCCGTACTTCTTCACGTCACCAAGGTTACGATAGACGGTCTGGTTGATTTCCGGATCGTAGGCCGAAGCCGTACGGTTGTGGAACTGGTTGTAATAGCCAGTGATCTGCGCCTGGACCGAACCCGAGCGATAACGCACGCCAAGGTCAAAGTTGTCGGTCGTTTCCGGCTTGGGCTGCGCGTTGCTGGTGCCAAGTGGGAAGTAGAACGCGTTGTACAGGTTGTCGGTGCCCGGGACAGAGAGGCCCTGGCTGAAGTTACCGAAGACGCTGACATTGTCGGTCGCGTTGAACACGAAACCGGCGCTGGGGAGCAGCTTCTTGTAGTTATAAACGCGGCGCTGCGGCGTTGCCCAACCGGTAACGCTGATAGCGCCGGTGGTCGCGTTGGTCGTTGCCGAATAGGGGTTCAGGGTCTGCGCCGAGGTGGCCAGCGCGGAGTTGGTGCTGAAGCATTCGACGAAACCGCTGGCCGAGCTGGTGAAGCAGTTGTTCGTCAAGTCACGCTTGAAGAACGGCATACGCGCACCAAGCGTGACGACAAGGCGGTTGTCCATGAACTCGCCGCGGTATTCGCCCGAAACCTGATGCAGGATGGCGAACGAGAGACGGTCGCGCTTCTGCAGGATAGCGCCGGTTGCGTCTGCCTCACCCGCATTGACCGGGAACACATCGACCGGGTTGCCGTTCTGGAGCAGCAGACCAACTTCACCGGTCTGGCGGTGGCGGGCACGATCCCAAGTGTAGGCAATGCGCAGGGTGTGCGCATCGTTGATGTCGTACCGGAGGCCTGCAATTACGCCATAGCGCTTGGTCTGAGTCTGGCTAGGCGCAAGCACGGTAACCGAATCGAGAGTATCCCCGTCGCCATTGATGTCGCGGCCGAAGTAAGGTGAACCACCAAGGTAGCCGGTGGCATTGGTCGTGGCCGAAGTAGGATTAATGTCGCGGAAGCCTTCACGAGCGGTAGTGGTGCCGCCACCGTTGGCCTTGACGTACTGGAAGCTCGGATCGACGGTCAGGACGATGTTGTCGGCCAGACTGAAGCGCGAGCTGACGCGGATGTTGCCGGTGTTCGACGGGTTGAAGCGGCGATCGAATTCGGTGCCGCAGCTGCCATAGTCGCCATTGGTGTCAACCGAACCATCCGGCTTGCGCGAAGCGGCAGGGTTATCTGCCACGCCATTGGTCCCGACAGCCATCGAGCAGGGGTAGTTGATCAGATATTCACGCTCAGACGCGTTGGCCGGATAGCGGTTCTGCGCGAGCGAGCCGACGATGCGCGGGACAACTACGTTGGCTACGCCGTTGACGGTTGCCGTACGGGTGGTGTCAAGGCGAAGCGGCAGCGAACCGAAGAAGATGTTGCGGTTCTGGTTGTAGTGGCCCGCGATCGAGACAAAATCGTCACCCGCCAGCGGGATGTACAGCTTGGCGTTGTACTGCTGCTTGTCGGTCTTGCCGACATTGTTGAACGGGTTATCGTTGCGTGCCATCGATGCCGAAACCCAGGCGCGGATGCCGCCGGGGGTGAGGTCGCCGGTTTCGATCTTGCCGAAGATGCGCATGAAATCATACTCGCCGGCCGAGCCGGAGAGCATGGCGCCGAAATCACGGTCGGGCTTCTTGGTGCGATAGTTCACCGTGCCTCCGGCCGCCGAAGCGGTCGGGCTGTCGACGTCGGTGGTGCCAAGGTTGACGTTGACCTGCTCGATCAGTTCGGGATCAATCTGCTGGTTCGAGTAGATCGCATAGTTGCCCGAATCGTTCAGCGGAACACCATCGAAGGTGAGGCTGACGCGGTCGGAAGAAAAGCCGCGAATGTTCAGCGTGCCGCCCGACGAACCGTAGGCGTCGTTGTTCTGGAACGAGACGCTGGGGATCTGGTTGATCGTGTCGAGAATGGTCTGGCCGGGGTTCTGGCGGGCGATGTTTTCCTGCGTCAGGACCGCCTTGGCCTTGGCCGAGTCAGGTGCGGAAATGCCGCCAACTTCCTGCACGCCGCTGCGGGTGCCGGTGACGATGATTTCCTTGTCGAAGTCCACCGAACCGGTCGACTGCGCGAAGGCAGGCGTGGCGAGGCCGAAAGCGAAAGGAACGGTGGCCGCGGTGACGGCAAGGAACGACTTGAACTGCATGGCTTTTCAACCCCGGTTGCCCCCCGATTTGCCCCAGGAGGAAGTTGGCAAAAGATGCGTGCCGGAATATGCTGCGAATCAGCGGTAAATCCGGTTCTGCCAGGCTCATACAAGCACCGGCGCGCCACCTGAACACCCCGTTGATGACAGCCTGTTGACAGTCTTGTAGGCAGGAAGTGGCGTTTGGAATATCCTTTCCCTCACAGTCCTGTTCGGGTAATAATTTTACCTAACCGAGCATGTTTCCCTTGATTTGGCCGTCGTTCAGCAAATAGGCGCTCAACGATTCTTGCTGCACTGCGGCAATTGTGCAACGGTTACGACTGAAACGGAATTTCGAGGAACTTTTGGGCGCGCATCACCATCATCACGGGGAGAGTCATGGGCATGCGCACGGGCATCTCCACGGGCATGGACATGGCTCTCACGGCCGCGCCTTTGCCATCGGGATTGCGCTCAACACAGCTTTCGTCATCGTCGAGGCGGGCTACGGCTTTCTATCGGGATCGATGGCGCTGGTGGCCGATGCCGGGCACAACCTGTCCGACGTCCTCGGCCTGTTGATCGCCTGGGCTGCGGATAGCCTGTCTGCCAAACCGGCATCGGAACGCTTCACTTACGGCTACAAGAGCTCGTCGATCCTTGCTGCGCTGGCCAATTCGGCGCTGCTGATGCTGACCATCGGCGCGATCGGGGCGGAGACGATCCACCGCTTCTTCAGCCCCGAACCGGTCGCCGGCCAGACGATGATGATCGTCGCCGCCATCGGCATCGCGATCAACGCTCTCACCGCCATGCTGTTCGTCAAAGGGAGCAAGCACGACATCAACCTGCGCGGAGCCTTCATCCACATGATGGGCGATGCCGCGGTTTCGGCGGCGGTGGTGGTGGCCGGCCTACTGATCCTGTGGACCGGTTACATCTGGATAGACACGCTGACCGGCCTGCTGATCGTCGCGGTGATCGGCTGGTCAACCTGGGGCCTGACGCGCGAGGCGGTGAAGATGGGTCTGCTTGGCGTGCCGCGCGGAATCGATGCCATCAAGGTGCGCGCCCTGCTATCCGGCCAACCGGGCGTGACAGCCGTGCACGACCTGCACATCTGGCCGATGAGCACCAAAGAAACCGCACTCACCGCGCACCTGATCATGCCCGGCGGCCATCCCGGCGATGCCTTCCTGCATGAGCTCGCTCATGCGCTCGATCACGATTTCAGCATCGACCACGCAACGTTCCAGGTGGAAACCGCCGATGGACCGTGCCATGCTGCCCGCATGCACGAGGCCGGACATGACCACGCGGATTGAGCTGGCTGACGCGATTACACGCATTGCCAAGGGCGACCGCAAGGCGCTCGAATTTGTCTATCGCGCAACTTCGGCGAAGCTTTTTGGCATCTGCCTGCGTATCTCGGGTGACAGGGGTGAAGCGGAGGACGCCTTGCAGGACGTCTACGTCAACTTGTGGAATGCCGCTGGCCGCTTTGATGCGGCGCGTGCGAGCCCGGTGAGCTGGCTCGCCGTCTTCGCGCGCAACCGCACGATCGACCGTCTGCGCCGGCGGCGGCGGCTCGATGCGAGCGCGCCGCTGGAAGCGGCCGAGCACGTTGCCGACGCTGCCCCGCTGGCCGAGGATGCCCTGCTCGCCGGTGAGGAGAACGCCCGCATCCATACCTGCCTCGAAACGCTGGAAGAGCGGCAGCGCGGCGTTATCCGCACGGCCTTTTTCGACGGCGTAACCTATGCCGATCTCGCCGCCCGGCAGGACGTGCCGCTGGGCACGGTAAAATCATGGGTCCGGCGCGGTCTCGCCCGCCTCAAGCAGTGTCTCGACGCATGACCGAACGCGATTATCTTGCCGCCGAACTGGCGCTCGGCCTGCTGGACGGCGAAGAGCTGGTCGCCGCGCACGGCCTTGCTGCATCGGACGCGGACTTTGCCCGGCAGGTTGAAAGCTGGCAGCAGCAGCTCGCCCCGATGCTCGATACCATCGGCGCGCAAACGCCGCCCGAACAGCTTTGGGACCGCATCGCCGCCGAGCTGTCGGCCCGGCCCGAAGGCGGTGCGCAGATCGCCGTTCTTCAGCGCCGCTTGCGCACCTGGCAGCGCGCTGCGGCGGTATCGGCGATTGCCGCCTGCGCGCTGGCGCTGGTGGTACTGTCGCCAATCCTCGCCCCGCGCCCGCCCGAGACCCCCGAAGCGCCGCTGGTGGCGAGCTTTACCCTGCCATCCACCCCTGCGCGCCTCGGCGTGACATGGCTCCCCGCCCAGCGCGACCTGCTGGTCGATGCTGCCGGCCTGCCAGGCGACGGGGTGCACGATCACGAATTGTGGCTGGTTCCGCCCGAGGGCAAGACGATCTCACTCGGCCTCGTCGCGCCGGACAAGTCGGTCCGACTGCACTTGCCTGATGACCTCGCTGCCCGCCTGCGCGATGGGGCAACGCTGGCCCTCACCCGCGAGCCGCTGGGCGGGTCGCAAGGCCGTCCGGCCGGGCCAATTGTCTCCACAACAAAATTTTCTCCCACCTGATGCATCCATAGCCGGACCGGCTGCGTAACTCCCCATGCAAGGCGCCCCCAGCCTTGCGGAATGCAGGAGATTTCAGGATGTATCGCAAGTCGCTCTCCCTCAAGATTGTTGGCGCCGTTGTCGCCCTTGGCATGACTTCGCTCGCAGTTTCCGGCCCGGCGCTGGCCGGCCATCACATGGGCCACAGCGCAAAGGCCCCCGTCGTCGGCGGCGCGCCGATGTACCCGACGAAGACCATCGTCGAGAACGCCGTCAATTCGAAGGTCCACACCACGCTGGTCGCCGCGGTGAAGGCCGCTGGCCTCGTCGAAACGCTGTCCAGCCCCGGACCGTTCACCGTGTTCGCTCCGACCAACGCCGCTTTCGCCAAGCTGCCCGCCGGCACGGTAGAAACGCTGGTCAAGCCTGAGAACAAGGACACCCTGACCAAGATCCTGACCTATCATGTCGTCGCGGGCCGCGTGCTTTCGACCGACCTGGCCAAGATGATCAAGGCAGGCGGCGGCAAGGCTGAATTTGCCACTGTCCAGGGCCAGAAGCTGACAGCGCGCATGATGGGCAAGGCCATCGTGATCACCGACGCCATGGGCAACAAGGCGACGGTAACTCAGGCCAACGTGCTTCAATCGAACGGCGTGATCCACGTCACCAACGGCGTCTTCATTCCGCGCTGATCGATCCCCTGGCGCTGCGATAACCGACACAGCGCCGCGCCCTGCCCCTCCCCCTGCCCTTCGGGGGCAGGGCGCCCTCTATCTTCAGACTAAGTCCGCTAGATCGCGCCGGAAATGAACTCGTGCCTCGCGCCGAGGAAATCTTCCGGATCGATAGCAAAGCCCGATGAGATGCAGCCTTCCGCAGTGACGCGAAGGCTGCATTTCCCCGTGAAGTACGCGCTGGCCTTTGCCGCATCCTCGACCTGCCAGACAAGCGCGTAGATCCCGTTCTGCACCTTGCTTAGGAACGCGCCAAGTGCGCCGGCTTCGGCATCGTCCGGCTGGATGAAGGCCACCCGGGTATCGCCAAGCTGGATCAACACGCGGCGGCCCGGCTGCGGACATCCGGTCCGCGCATCCTCAATCACCTCGCCGTCGCAAAGCTGCCTGAAGAAGTGCAGAGCCTTGTCGACATCGGCCACCACGCTGGCGATGTGATCAAGCCGCAGCACGCCCGAGGCATGGCCCTGCCCCACCTCTGGTCCCCAGCCACGCCGGTCATAGGGATCGTTGGGCATTGGTACTTCGCATACTTCGAGCAGGACGCCGCCGGTGCTCTCCGCCTTGACGAAAAAGAAGAAGCCATAGTCGCTGGCGGTCACCGCACCGGCATCGCGAAAGGCCTGACTTGCCGCCTTGCCATCAGCCACCTTGAGCTCGAACGAATGGAAGGCCTGCCCGATCTTGGCAGCCATCCGCGCGAAAGGCTTGGTCAGGTCGTCCGGATTGCGCGGCGCCATCGGTTCGACCATGTGGTTGGTGACATAGAGCAGCGCCGCGTCCCTGTCCTCGGCCGGGAAGTAGTTCTCGGCAAAGACAAGCCCGCCAAGCGCATCCTGATAGAGCGCGCGGCACCTGGCGATGTCAGTGGTCGCATGGATCGTGTGGATCACCCGCGATACCTTGATGCGGTCAGTCATTTACCCAGCTCCCTGCCTTGCGTTCATCGCCGGGCTAGGCGGGTTGCGGCATGGCGCACAAGCACGGCGGGGCACTTTCCGCTGCCGCGATTGGTTTGGCAAATCCGGGCGGGGCAGCTACCCTTTTCCGGAGCCGCTTGGAAGGACCACGATGAAGAAGACGGTTTCAGCGCTTTTGACCGCAACCATGCTGTTGGTCTCCGCCCCGCTGCTGGCCGATGCGCGCAGCGATATCGAGGCGCGCGCCGCCGGCCTCAAGGTCGCGATGGACGAGCGCGACGACAAGGCGATCAAGAAATTCCTGACCAAGGATTTCCAGTCAGTCGACATTTCGGGCGAGCCCTCGGACGCCGATGACATGATCACCCGGCTGGCGATGATTCCGGTCGATCCCGCGATGAAGTCCGACAGCACCATCGTTTCGGTGACGGTCGAAGGACCAAGCGCCAAGGTGGTGCAGACGCGCGGCATGAAGATGCAGCGCGAGGGCCGCGACGGCGTGATGCATCAGGGCGAATTCATCACTTCATCGAACGACACCTGGGTTCAGCAAGGCACCACGTGGCTGCTCAAGTCGACCGAAGTTCAGGAAGTGACCATGAAGCGCGACGGCGTGGTCATGCGCAGCTTCAAGAAGGGCGACCCGATCCCGCCCCGCCGCCGCGGTGAAGGACGCGGCGGCCCCGGAGGCGAAGGTGCACCGCCCCCGCCGCCGGCTAACTGATTACATTATTGGATAGGTAGCGAAGGGGCGGCTCAGGCCGCCTCTTCCTTGCCCTTCAGCACGCGCACCGGTTCCTTGCGGCCGGCAACGACTTCGGCATCGACCACGACTTCGGCAATGTCGGTCTCGGTCGGGATGTCGAACATCGTGTCGAGCAGCAGAGCCTCGACAATCGAACGCAGGCCGCGCGCGCCGGTCTTGCGGGCGATGGCCTTGTTGGCGATCGCTTCAAGCGCGTCGTCGGTGAAGGTCAGCGCCACGTCTTCCAGATCGAAGAGCTTGGCGTACTGCTTGACCAGCGCGTTCTTCGGCTCCTTGAGGATCTTCACCAGCGCCTCGATATCGAGGTCTTCCAGCGTGGCGATGACCGGCAGACGGCCGACGAATTCGGGGATCAGGCCGAACTTGAGGAGATCTTCCGGCTCTGCCTTTTGCAGCAGTTCGCCAACCTTGCGCTTGTCCGGATCGGCCACGTGAGCGCCAAAGCCGATCGAGCGCTTCTGCAGGCGGTCCGAAATGATCTTGTCGAGACCCGCAAATGCGCCGCCGCAGATGAACAGGATGTTCGTGGTGTCCACCTGCAGGAATTCCTGCTGCGGATGCTTGCGCCCGCCTTGCGGAGGCACCGAGGCAGTGGTGCCTTCCATCAGCTTGAGCAGCGCCTGCTGCACGCCTTCGCCCGACACGTCGCGGGTGATCGAGGGGTTTTCCGCCTTGCGGCTGATCTTGTCGATCTCGTCGATATAGACGATGCCGTGCTGTGCCTTTTCGACATTGTAGTCGCTGGCCTGAAGCAGCTTGAGGATGATGTTCTCAACGTCTTCACCCACGTAGCCGGCTTCGGTCAGCGTGGTGGCATCGGCCATGGTGAAAGGCACGTCGAAGGTCTTGGCGAGCGTCTGCGCCAGCAGGGTCTTGCCGCAACCGGTCGGCCCGACGAGCAGGATGTTCGACTTCGACAGCTCAACGTCGCCGCCCTTGGCGCTGTGCTTGAGCCGCTTGTAGTGGTTGTGCACCGCTACCGAGAGCACGCGCTTGGCGCGGTCCTGGCCGATCACATAATCGTTCAGCGTCTCGAAGATGTCACGGGGGCTGGGTACGCCGCCATCCTTCTTGCCAGCGATTCCGGCTTTGGTTTCCTCGCGGATGATGTCGTTGCACAGTTCGACGCATTCATCGCAGATGAATACCGTCGGCCCGGCAATGAGCTTGCGCACCTCGTGCTGCGACTTACCGCAGAAGCTGCAGTAGAGAGTGCTTTTCGCGTCGGATCCGCTCAATTTCGTCATTCTATATCCTGTCGACCCGTCCGAATTATCGCGGGGGATTCGCCGGAGTCTAGCTCCGCCCCCCGCAGAATCAATCCTGCCCTATAACGCACGAAGCTTTCAGATGGCTGAAAACCGTGGCGGCGTTGGCCTTATTTTCGCGGAAAGACCCCGCAAACCTTATTCCGGAGCCCCGCCCGAGCCGGTTGCATCGCCAACCGTATCACTGTCCGGCCGGCTTTCGAAGACCTTGTCGACCAGCCCGAAGGTCTTTGCTTCCTCGGCATCGAGCCAGGTATCACGATCGAGCGCGGTATCGATTTCCGCGACCGTCTTGCCGGTGAACTTCGAATAGAGCTCGTTCAGACGCTTGCGCAGGCGCAGGATTTCGCGGGCCTGGATTTCGATGTCGCTGGCCATGCCGCGCGCGCCGCCCGAAGGCTGGTGCACCATGATGCGCGCCTGCGGCAGCGCGATGCGCATGCCCGGCTCACCCGCGGCGAGCAGGAACGAGCCCATCGAGCAGGCCTGGCCGATGCAAACCGTGGAAACGCGCGGGCGGATGTACTGCATGGTATCGTGGATCGCGAGACCCGCCGTCACCACGCCGCCGGGCGAGTTGATGTACATGGAGATATCCTTCGAAGGATTCTCGCTTTCGAGGAACAGCAGCTGCGCCACAATCAGCGAAGCCATGTGATCTTCCACCTCGCCGGTGATGAAGACAATGCGTTCACGCAGCAGACGCGAATAGATGTCGAAGCTGCGTTCGCCGCGGCTCGTTTGCTCCACAACCATCGGCACGAGCGCGCCAGTGATCGGATCGACGGAAAATCTGCCTTGCGCGCCGGGCTGGTTGAACAGGTCGATCATGAAGTCCCTCTTGTAGGCTTGGTGTAATCTTGGCGTATGAATTGACGCGCCTATGTCGGCGCTGCGCCCGCGATGTTCAAGGGCATTAACCCTCTCAAAACCGATTCATCCGCCCTTGCATGTTCGGCCGCTTGGCCGCAGCTTGGTAACAGATGGGGGGTCGCACAGATGAATCGAAGCCTTGCCTTGCTGTTTCCTCTTGCCCTGGGGGCCTGTGGTTCGATCCCGAAGCCCGACCTTAGCTCGGCCCCAGCAAACGCTTCCGGCTACGTCCAGCGGATCGATGCGCTCGATGATCAGGGGCCGCGGGTGGGTGCGGTGATCGCGATCAACCCCGATGCCCTGCGCGATGCCGCCCGGGCAGAGGCTATGCCCGGACCGCTGGCGGGCAAGACCGTGCTGATAAAGGACAATATCGAAACGGCGGACCGGATGGCCACCACGGTCGGCAGCCTTGCGCTCAAGGACAACGTCACCGGCCGCGATGCCCCGCTGGTGGCAAAGCTGCGCGCGGCGGGCGTGGTGATCCTGGGCAAAACGAACCTGTCCGAATGGGCGAATATCCGGGGCTCGCGCTCCTCTTCCGGCTGGTCTGGCATCGGCGGGCAGACACGCAACCCGCACGCCCTTGATCGCAGCCCCTGCGGATCATCCGCCGGGAGCGGCGCCGCTGTCGCCGCCGGCTTTGCCTGGGCCGCCATCGGCACCGAAACGGATGGTTCGATCACTTGCCCGGCCAGCGCCAACGGCGTTGTCGGACTGAAACCCACGGTCGGGCTCGTCTCACGGCGTTTCATCGCGCCGATCAGCCACAGCCAGGACACCGCCGGACCGATGACCAGCACGGTGAAGGACGCCGCGCTGCTTCTCACCGCGATGGCTGGCGTCGATGGCGGCGATCCGGCCACGGCGCGGGCTGATCTCCACGCGCAGGACTTTGCCGAGGGGATCGACAGCGCCAGCCTAGCGGGCCTCCGCATCGGCGTGATGCGGCGCGGGGTGGGCAATCATCCCGGCGTCATGGCCCTGTTCGAAACCGCGCTGGCCGATATGAAGCGCGCCGGTGCCGTGCTCGTCGATATCGACTGGGAGCCCGATGGCACCATGTACCGCGACGAGAGCCTCGTCCTGCGCTGGGAGCTCAAGCACGACCTTACCGCATGGCTGCAATCGCTGCCCGGCAATCCGCCGGTGCGCAGTCTGGCAGACGTCATCGCGTGGAACAAGGTCAACGCGGCGCAGGAACTGCGCTGGTTCGGGCAGGACACCTTCGAAGCCGCCGACAAGCTGACTGACGAGGCCGCCTACAAAAAGGCGCGCGAAAATTCGCTGCGGCTGGCGGGCAAGGAAGGCATCGACATGCTGCTGGCCAAACACAAGGTCAGCCTGCTGGTGTTCCCCACCGAAGGCCCGGCATGGTCAATTGATCTCATCACCGGGGGTGCCTCGCTCCCCGGCATTGGTGTGGGCAGCTTGCCTGCGGTCGCCGGATACCCGCACTTGTCGGTGCCGATGGGCGCGGTGGAGACCTTGCCGGTCGGCCTGTCAATCATCGCGGCGCAGTGGGCCGACAAGGCGGTGCTGGATGCTGGCGCAGCCTACGAACGCGCCCGCACCGCGCCTTTGCCCAAGCCGTCGTTCAAGCGCTGGGGCGAATAAAAAACAACATCATGCTGAACTTGTTTCACGGTGATGACCGTCAAGGCTCAGAGTCGCTCCGCCTCGGCTACAGCATCACTGGCGCGCAGGGCCGAGATGATGCGGGCGAGGTGGGCGAGGTCTGTGACTTCCAGATCGACTTCGTACGTGCCGAAAAGTTCGTCACGGCCGGCCATTTGCAAGTGGATGATGTTGGCGCGGTTACCGGCGAAGATGCCGGTGACTTCGGCCAGCGTGCCTGGGCGGTTGTGCAGGACGGCGCGGATGCGGCCGATCGCGCCGGTCGTCGTCTCCCCCCATGACAGGTCGAGCCAGTCGGCATCGACCCCGTCGGCCAGCGACAGGCAATCGATCGTGTGAACTTCGACGCCTTGCCCCTTGCGGCGCAGGCCGACGATGCGGTCACCCGGCACCGGGTGGCAACATTCGCCGAGATGGAAGCCCATCCCAGCGGTCAACCCCTTGATCGAGATGGCGCGTTCCTGCTTGGGCCAGTCCTCCAGCTCAGGCAGGTTGGCCGTGCTTCCCGGGACCAATGCCTCCATCACCTGCCGGTCGTCGAGCTTGGCAGTGCCGATCCGCACCATCATCTCTTCCTCGTCTTCCAGCTTCAGCCGCTTGAATGCATCCTTGATCGCCTTCTTGCTCAGCTTGCCGGGCAGGCGCGCAGCGATCTCGTCGAACAGCTTGCGGCCGATCGCGGCGATTTCCTCGCGCTCCTTCATGCGCACGGCGCGGCGGATGGCCGCGCGCGCCTTGCCGGTAACGACAAAGCTCAGCCAGCCGAGCTGCGGGCTGGCTTTGCGGCTCTTGATGATCTCCACCACGTCGCCGTTGTTGAGGCTGGTACGCAGCGGCATGTGCCGCCCGTTGATCTTCGCGCCAACCGCCATCGAGCCGAGATCGGTGTGCACGGCATAGGCGAAATCGATCGGTGTCGCGCCCTTGGGTAACTGGTGCAGCGCGCCTTTTGGCGTGAAGGCAAAGATGCGGTCCTGGTAGATCGCCATGCGCGTGTGTTCGAGCAGTTCCTCGGCATCATGGCTGGCATCGACGATTTCGATCAGGTCGCGCAGCCAGCCGACCTGGCCATCGGGACGAACGCTGCCCTGCTTGTAGGCCCAATGCGCGGCGAGGCCGAATTCATTGAGCCGGTGCATCTCATGCGTGCGGATCTGCACTTCCATGCGCATCGAGTTTTCATAGATCAGAGATGAGTGCAGCGAGCGGTAGCCGTTGGCCTTGGGGGTGGAGATGTAATCCTTGAAGCGGCCCGGAAGCACGTGCCAGGTCCGGTGCAAGACCCCCAGCGCACGGTAGCATTCGTCCTCGCTGTCGGTCAGCACACGGAAGGCCATGATGTCGGTGATCTGTTCGAAAGAAACGTGGCGTTCGCCCATTTTCTTCCAGATCGAGAACGGATGCTTCTCGCGCCCGGAAACCTCGACCTTGACCCCGCCTTCGGCCAGCGCCTGCTTGATCGCCAGCGCAATGGAATCGACCTGCCCGCCTTCGCTCGAGCGGATCTGCGAAAGACGGTTGGTGATCAGCTTGTAGGCTTCGGGCTCAAGCTGCTCGAAGGCGAGCAGCTGCATTTCGCGCATATATTCGTACATGCCCACGCGCTCGGCGAGCGGGGCATAGATATCCATCGTCTCTCGCGCGATGCGCAGGCGCTTTTCCGCGCTCTTGATGAAATGCAGCGTGCGCATGTTGTGCAGGCGGTCGGCAAGTTTGACCAGCAGGACGCGGATATCCTCGCTCATCGCCAGGAAGAACTTGCGCAGGTTTTCGGCGGCGCGCTCATTCTCGCCCATCGCCTCGATCTTCGACAACTTGGTCACGCCATCAACCAGCCGCGCGACTTCGGGACCGAACAGGCGTTCGATTTCCTCGATGGTCGCCAGCGTGTCCTCCACCGTGTCGTGGAGCAGGGCGGTGACGATGGTTTCCTGATCGAGCTTGAGCTCGGTCATCAGGCCGGCAACTTCAACCGGATGGCTGAAATAGGGATCGCCCGAGGCGCGCTTCTGGCTACCGTGTTTCTGTACGGTATAGACATAGGCGCGGTTCAGCAGCGCCTCGTCGGCGTTGGGATCATACGCTTTGACGCGTTCAACAAGTTCGTATTGGCGGAACATCACTTCCTAGATGGCGGGTCACCGGCGGCAAGGGCAAGGAAAAAGCTGACAAGTGTTGGCGGATAAAGCTGCGAGCAGCTAGCCTCGTGGAAATACAGGGGGAATTCCGATGCCAAGGCTGGCGAACATCCCTAATGGGGTGCCCCCTACTTTCTCATCGCCTTCTTCACCACGGCCCCGGTGCGCCATGCCGCCAACAGCAACGCGAGAATGCCGACAACCAGCAGGAACCATTGCATCGGGGACGCTGTCGTCAGGCTCATTTCCATGCCCTGCCGGCCCGCCGCGCCCAGCCCGACATAGCTTGCCATCGCCGGCAACGAAGCCAGCGTGCCGATCAGGTAATCGCGCTGGCGGATGCGGGTGAGACCGAAGCCGTAGGAGGTCAGTGCGAAAGGCATGACCGGCGAAATCCGCAGCAGGAAGACGAAGTGCCAACCCTCGCCCTCAAGCGCCTCGTCCAGCCGCTCGGCGAATTTCGAGCGTGCCATCAGCCGTTCGATCCACGGCCGCAGGATCGAGCGCGACAGCAGGAAGGCGATCCAGCCGCCCAGCAGCGTGCAGACCACCGAAATCGCCAGCCCCTTGACCATGCCGTAAGCCGCGCCCGCCATCACCGCCATGACCGAGGCGGGCAGCACGCCGCAGGCCGCGATCAGCACCTGCCCGACGGCGAAGGCAAACCAGTGTTCGGAAGGATAGGCGCTAAGCTCGGTCAACAGCCGCAGCGCGCTGGCGCGGGTCTTGGGAACGTAGGAAATGACCGTCGCCGCCGCTAGGGCGATCGCCAGCAGCACGCCGCCGATGATCGTCCCTTTTCCCGGCCGGCGACTGGGCCGGTCAGGCTGCGTCATTGCCCCGCGCCGAGCTGGAAGATCGCCGGCTTGGCCAATCCCAGCTTCGCCAGCCGGAAAGACAGCGCCGTGCCCAGCACGCCGAAACCGTAGATGCAGCTGCGCTTGAAGTTGATCGAGCTGGCTTCTTCGAAATATTTGGTCGGGCAGGAAATCTCGCCGATGCGGAAATCGAACCAGGTGGCCTGCGCCAGCATCTGGTTGTCAAACACGAAATCGTCCGAGCAAGCCTCAAGCGGCAGGGTTTCCAGCACCTTGCGGCTGAAGGCGCGGTAGCCGGTGTGATATTCGGACACTTTCTGACCCATCAGCAGGTTCTGGATCAGCGTCAGCGCGCGGTTGGCGACATACTTGTACATCGGCATCCCGCCCTTGAGCGCTCCGGTGCCGAGGATGCGGCTGGCCAGCACGGCATCGAACTGGTCCGAGGCGATCATGCTGGCCATCGCAGTGACCAGACGCGGGGTGTACTGGTAATCGGGGTGGAGCATGATGACGATGTCCGCCCCGCGTTCCAGCGCGGCGGCGTAGCAGGTCTTCTGGTTTCCGCCGTAGCCGCGGTTGTTGACGTGGACGATCGTATGGATGCCCAGCGCGCGCGACACCTCGGTGGTATCGTCGCGGCTGCAATCGTCGGTGAGGATCACGTCGTCGACCACGTCGAACGGAATTTCGTCGTACGTTTTCTTCAGCGTGAGCGCAGCGTTGTATGCCGGCAGCACGACCGCCACTTTGCGACCATCAATCATCGTATGCGTCCGATCCCCATTTCCGGCGGGTCTGCCAGACCCTGCGGCATTCCCCTAGATACCGAGAATCGACCGTCAACAGCTATTTACGATCCGGGGGCGCCGTGACATAGCGCGGTGGCAGGCAAGGGGTGCTTTGGGCAGGTGCAGAACGAACTGAAAAGGCGCGCCGTACCGCCGCTCGTGGCCGTCATCGTGTTCTGCGCCATGACCGCGCTCTACCTTGAGGCGAGCTGGCCGACGTACCGGCAAGTGCTTGGCACCTGGGGCGTGCGGGCCTGGCCTTGGCCTTTCCTTGATACCGATACCGTACTGTCCGCCGCGCGCTGCCTGCGCGAGGGGGCCGATGTCTATGCCTTCAACCCCTGCGATCCCGAGGCGCGGACCTATGGCTATTCGCCGCTGTGGATGGTGCTGGCATGGTTCCCGGTGACGATCGGCTGGATTCCATGGGTGGGGCTGGCATTCTTCGCGCTGTTCGTCTTCGCGCTGTGGCTGTTGCCCGCCGGGCGCAACCGCGAGGCGGTGATCCTGATCGTCATCGGCCTGCTGTCCAGCGCGACCGTGCTGGCGGTTGAGCGCGGCAACAATGATCTTGTCAACTTCGCGCTGGTCGCCGGGATGGCGGCGCTGATGGGCCGCTCTGCCACCGCGCGGCTGGCTGGCTATGCGATGGGGCTGCTGGCCGGACTGCTCAAGTTCTACCCGATGCTGGTCATGCTGGCGGCGCTGCGCGAAAAGCCGGCGCGGTTTTTCGCCATTACCGCTGCCTCGATCATCGTGACCTTGCTGGCCGCCGCCGTCACCTGGCACGATCTGGTGCGAACGTGGATGATCGTGCCGCAAGGATCGCCGATCTACGAGATGTTCGGTGCGCCCAATTTCGGCAAGGGACTGGTGGTGCTGTTCAATCTGCCTGCACCGGTGGGATCGATCCTGCGCGGCGTGATGACGCTGGCGGCGCTCGCCATCGGCATCCGCTATGGTCTGCGCCCGGCGACCGGCGCGACGATGGCGCAGCTTTCGGTGCGTGAGCGGGATTTCCTGCTGATCGGCGCGCTGATGACCATCGGCTGTTTCATGAGCGCGCAGAACATATCCTACCGCACGATCAACCTGCTGCTGGTCCTGCCCTCGCTCACCGCCTTGCGGCTGATCGATGCGCCGCGTGCGCTCAAGGCCATGGCGCTGGTGGCGATAGGATTGCTGTGGGCGGAACTGCTGTTTCACTGGATTCAGGCCTTTGCCGCCATCGCCGGCGGGACGCTGGGCACGGTGCTCGAATTCGGCCTGGGCTGGCTCGGCCGCGAGATTGCCTGGTGGTGGATGGTCACCCTGCTGATCGCCTGCGCCACGGCGCTGATCCGTCCTCTGACGATGGTGGACTTCGCATTGGGCCTGCGCCGCCAGCCAGCTTCGACAGCCGCCTGACATGTTCCTGAAACGCAAAGCCCCGGCGATTGCTGCCTGCCTTGTCGCGGCAATCCTCGCCATCGCCTTTGGCATTGCCCCGCACGGCTTCTACCGCGACGCCAACCTGCTGCTGGGTAACAAGGCCTATTGGTTCCCGTTCCTCGATACCGACACTGTGCTCTCCGCCGTCCGCTGCTTGCGGCAGGATGTCGACGCCTATGTGTTCAACCCCTGCGACCCGCAGCTTCGCGTGTTCACCTATTCGCCCCTGTGGATGGCAATGACCGTAATGCCGGTGACCGAGGCATGGGTGCCGTGGGTCGGCCTGTCATGGGTGGTGCTGTTCCTTGGCTCGCTGTTCCTGCTGCCCGCCGCGCGCGGGCGTGAGGCGCAGGTGATCATGATCGCTTCGACCGCATCCAGCGCGAGTGTCTACGCCATGGAGCGCGGCAACAACGATCTGGTGATCTTCGCGCTGGTTTCGCTGGCCGCCGTGCTGACCATCCGCCGCCTTGCCCTGCGCCGCGTGGGTTATGGACTGGTGCTGCTGGCCGGCCTGCTCAAGTACTATCCGCTGGGTGCGATGGCCATTGCCCTGCGCGAAAAGCCCCGGCGTTTCCTCGTCATTACGGCGGTGTCGATTGCAGTCACTGCGCTGGCGGCGCTGGCGACATGGAGCGATCTGGTCCGCGTCCTGCGCTCAATCCCGATCGGGCAGTTCTACACCGACATGTTCGGATCCAAATCGGTAGGTCTGACCATGGTCGAACTGTTCGGCGCGCCGCGATGGGTCGATCCGCTCGTGCGGCTGTCCCTGTCGCTCGCCGCCTTGGCCCTCGGCCTCCGCATCGGGCTGGGGCAGCGGCTCCACGCCGATCTTGCACGCTTGACGCCGCGCGAGCGCTCGTTCCTGCTCGTCGGCGCGCTGATGTGCTGCTCGTGCTATTTCTCGGCCCAGAACATCGGCTACCGCGCGATCAACCTGATCCTTGTCATGCCGGCGCTGACCGCGCTGATCGCCGTTACCAGCAGGCCGATCTATCGCTGGATCACCGGCGCGGCGCTGGCCCTGCTATGGACCGGCGCATGGCGGATGGTGTGGGAGGACGGCCTGATGGCCAGCACGGGTCAGTTCGATGCCTTGCGCTATGTGGCCCTGTTTGTGCGCGACCTGCTGTGGTGGGCGGTGATCCCGGCCCTGCTTGGCGCCGTCGTCGCCCTGCTGCGCGATGCGCCGCTGCCAGGCCGGGCATTTACGCTGCTCCGGCGAGCCACTTCAGGGCGCTGATATCGGCCAATTGCGCGCGTTGCAGAAGGCGCGAAACATTTTTTCAAATAATTTAAGCGGGGCGGGAACCCAGAAGGATGGTGGCGTGTTTCATCATCAACACAGACTGACGCTCCCTCCCTCCCCCCCACTGTCGGCTGTGTGACTCTCGGGGCCTTCGGTAACAACCGGGGGCCCCGTCTTCTTTTCCGGACCCCGGCAAACATTGCCGAGCCGCACGAAAAAGCCCGCCCTCTTGCGAGGACGGGCTTCTCTTTTTTCAGCTTGGCCAGATCAGGCGCAGTCGGCCAGCTTGGCTGCCTGCAAGGCTTCATTGACCCGGCGCGCCTCGCCGGCGAGCTTGGCCTCGGCTTCGGCGCGGATGGGATCAGAGGCGCTCATGCCTTCAGCCTCAGCCGCAAGCTGGGAATCCACCTCGTCCTTCCACTGGGTCAACAGGGCGGAACGCTCGGCGGGGTTAAGGTCGATATCCTCGAGCAAATCCTCGGGGCTGGCATAGTGCTTGCGCGGATCGGGCGCGCGATCGCTGGTTTCATCCAGCTTGATCGCGTCTGCCGGGGTCATATCGGTCATGGTCTTGTCCTTTCGCGATGGATCAGGCGGCGGCGGCTTGGGGGTTAGTGCGGGCGCTCGCCTTCTTGGCCGAGGGAGTGCTCTTGCCCTTGCGGCGACTGCCCGTCCGCGTCTTGGCCTTGTCGCTCTTGTGATAGCGGCTCCAGACTGTCACCGCGCCGAACGCAACCAAAGCGAGCGGGAGAGAGGCTGCGGCGATGCGCGTGGCAAGCCCGGCTGCGCCCAGGCGGACGAAGGGGTTCGTGCCGACAATATCGCTCGCGGCATCAGCGAACTTTCCGGCAAAGGCGGAAGTGAACAGGGTTTTCATCGGTTACTCCTGAAGATCAGCGCGCAGGGCGCACGGTGTTGATTATGAGATGTTTGGGCGGGGTCTGGACGACCTTGCTGGTGCGGACTTCACAGCGCGCCAGAACCGAGGGATAATCGGCCCGCGCCGCAATACCGGACATCAGTGCGGGTTCGATCTGGGCCGTGCATTCGGCGCGAGTGGCGAAGACTGCCTGTTGGGTCTGCAGGGCCTGGCACTCGTCACCGGCATCGGAACAGCCGAGCAGCACGAGGGCAAAGGTCAGGGCAGACATGGCAGGGCTCCGCGCCGGTCATTCAGGACGAGCGGCCGTCAGCCGAAGCCTTGCGGGCCTTTTCCAGCTCTTCGGCTTCCGGGCCATCGAGCGCATCGGCGGCTTCACGAGCCTTTTGCTCAGCCTTGCCCGACTTGGCGAATTCGTGCTGCTCGTTCTGGAATTCCTCGGCGGCTTCGTAATTGCCTTCGCCGATTTTCTGCTTGTCCATGGTTTTTCTCCCGGATTGGGGGGGCCGTTGCGGCCCGTTGTTACCTAAACCCGCAAGACCTTGCACTGGTTCCCCGGGCATCAGCGATTGTGCTGCCGAAAGCAGCGCCGCGCCGAGGCCTTCGCCTTGCGGCGCGGCGTCCGGGTGCTGGGCGATCACCTGCACGGCACGGCGGTGGATGCTCAGGTCGAATGGCGTGCGGGCCAGCACTTCGCCATCGATCGCCACTTTCTGGCAAGGACGGGCATCGATCCGAGCCTGCTTCACCTTGATCTCGCAGGCCATGCCTTCGCGCCGACGCAGGCCGAGCAGCCTGAGATACCAGTCGCGGGCGAGCGACCACTTGCTCTTGCCCGAGACGATCTGGATCAGGATCGCGCCATCATCGAGCTGGGCCTCGTCGCTCACCTTGATGCCGCCGGTATATTGCCCGTTGAGCATGCGCAGTTCGGTCGCCCAGCATTGCTCGGTGCCATCCGGGCTTTCCAGCGTCAGGCGGAAAGGGCGGAAGCGGATCAGGCTGTAGATCGCCCAGCCAAGATAGCCCACACGGCCAAACCAGCGTTTGACCTTGGGCGGGATGGTATCGCCGATCATCGGCGGCATGCCCATTCCGGCGCTATTGGCGAACATGTTGCCGTCGATCTCGGCAAGGTCGACCCAGATCGAGTGGCCGGCAGCAATGGTTGCCACAGCCTCTTCAATTCCCGGCCCGATCCCCAGGCCGCGCGCAAAGCTGTTGGCTGTGCCGAGCGGAAGCGGCGCGAAGATCGCCTTGCTGCCGATCATGGCGCCAATCGTGGTCGATATCGAACCATCGCCCCCGCCGACGATGACCAGCTGCGCCCCATCCGCCAGCGCCTTCTCTACGGTAGAACGCATCTGCGAGGGATCGCGTACGCCATGCGCTTCTGCCAGCGGCAAGCCCGCCGCTTCGAACAGGCTTTGTGCCTGCGCGAACTGATCGGCACCTTTGCGGCTGTGCGTATTGACGATGAGGGCGGCGCGGGGAGAGGCCGGTGCGCCTGCCTGCTGGGGGGTCGGTTCCATGTCCGCAGCAACGGGTCGCTGCACAAAAAGTTTCCCGGTGACCGGAACCGAACCCGCGCTGAACTGTTTTGAAGTCACACTACGCTTGGAAGGACCCCAACCATGACTCTTCTCCTCGTTCTCATCGTCGGCGGCATCATCGGCTGGCTCGCCAGCATGGTAATGCGCACTGATGGCCAGCAGGGCATCATCCTGAATGTCGTCGTCGGTATCGTCGGCGCACTGCTCGCCGGCTTCCTCATTACCCCGCTTATCGGCGGCGCGCCGATCACCAGTGGTTCGTTCAGCGCGATGTCGCTCATCTCGTCGTTCATCGGCGCGGTTGTGCTCCTCGCGATCGTGAACCTGTTCCGCCGCGGTGCCGTGCGTTAAGCACTGAACCACATTCCCGATGCCGCCCCGTCGGCATCCGGGTGGACCTGGGCCTGGGGGCGGTTTGCGCAAGCACCGCCCCCAAGTTCGTTTAAGGTCCGCAGAATGAAATTTCCCAACCCCCGGAGTTTCCCATGCCGATCACGCTGATGCCCCTGCCGTTCGACAAGACCGCCCTTGAACCCGCCATCTCTGCCGAGACGCTCGAGTTTCATCACGGCAAGCATCACAAGGCCTATGTCGACAAGACCAACGAGTTGACCGCCGGCACCGACCTGGAACGCAAGCCGCTTGAAGCGATCATTGCTTCGGCCAAGGGCAAGGACCAAAAGCTGTTCAACCAGTCGGCGCAGGTGTGGAATCACGGCTTCTACTGGGCATCGCTCAGCCCGGAAAAGACCGAGCCTTCAGCCGAACTGACAAAGGCCCTATCCTCTGCATTCGGCAGTCATGACGCCATGATCACCAAGCTGATCGAGGAAGGCGTAGCCCATTTCGCATCGGGCTGGGTATGGCTGGTGTCGCGCGGCGGCGAGCTTGCGGTCATTTCGACCCATGACGCCGGCCTGCCGGACGAAGGCGAAGGCACGCCGCTGCTGGTCCTCGATGTCTGGGAACACGCCTATTACATCGACCGCCGAAACGATCGGAAGGCATACCTGACGGCCGCGGCGAAACTGCTCAACTGGGACTTCGCCTCGGCCAACTATGCCAGCGGTGAACGCTGGACCTATCCAGCCTGACCGGCATCTGGCGCGATTGATGCGTGAATGGGGGCGGCCTCGATCACTCTGCAGGTGACGAGGCGCCCTCGTTGAGCAGCAGACCAAGCTGCGCACGGCCGCGCGCAACCCGGCTCTTCATCGTACCGATGGCCACGCCGCAGACCTGCGCGGCCTCTTCATAGGAAAAGCCGCTCGCGCCGATCAGCAGCAGGGCTTCGCGCCGCTCGGGTGGCAGCCGGTCAAGCGCGCGCTGCAAGTCATTCATGTGCAGCGCATCTTCCTGATCGGCGGCCGTCACCAGCATGGTTTCGGCCACGCCGTCGTCAAGCTGCGTCTCGCGGCGATAGCGGCGCAGTTCGTTAAGGAAGTTGTTGCGCGTGATGGTGAACACCCAGGCCTTGAAATTGGTGCCCGGCTTGAACGAATCGCGCGAAGTCCACGCGCGCAGCACGGCCTCCTGAACCAGATCGTCGGCGCGTTCAGCCTGACCGCACAGCCCGCGGGCGAAAGCGCGCAGGTGCGGCAGCAGCCCGACCAGAGCCTCGCGAAATGGCTGTGCGGCATCCTGGCTGGCGACCGTGCTCGTTGCCGAGACAGTTTCGGCTGTTTTCTTGACGGTTGCGGGCTTAGCCATTTCCTTCCTTGTCCAGTCGCTTGAGCAAGTCCTCGAAGCTGTCCGGCAAGGGTTCCGATACGACACCGTCGTAAAGCTTGCGCAGGCCGTCGGCCCAACCTTGCTTGCCAGCTCCTTGCCTACCAGTCTTCGCCTGCGGATCACGCCTTGGAGGCATGGCGCGGGGGGCGGGTTTGGGGTCATGATCTGTCAAGGGATGGCTCCGTGGCGCGGATGCGAAGCGAGTGCGCGGTAATTCAGTAAAACAGCTTGCCAATTTGCGGCAAGTCTTGGAACAATTAATCGTCAGCTTGGTTCCCGTATTACCAGTTCGGACTGTCGCATAATGAAACTGGTCCGTGGCTGCGCCGCCACGCTGGGGGTACGAAAAGCAAGATAATGGATAAAGCGCTGCTCTCCCGGGTCGAAAAACAGGCCCTGTTTCACCGTTACCCGCGCAGCCTGCCGTTAACCTTGCTGACGATCGGACTGCTGATAACTACGCTGTTCGTGCTCAATATCGAGCAGGCCGATGCGGTGGCGCGCAAGATGACGCTCGACACCGACGTGACTGCGCTTGCCACAGAGCTTGAGCGCAAGGCTTCCGAGAATACGGCATACCTCAAGGCGGCGGCAGCGCTTTTCGGCATGTCGAAGGATGTCAGTCACGGCGAATTCTCGCAGTTCGTTGCCGAGATGAGTGCAGACCATAGCTCGCGCGGCGCGCTTGGCATGGGCTGGGCCACCTGGGTTCCTGCCGGAAGCGCCCCCGCATTTGAAGCTGAACAGCAGCGGCTCAACCCCGACGCACCCTTTCGCATTTATCCTGCGACCGACCCGATCGGCGACAAGGCAGTGATATCCCTGCTCGCGCCGCGCACCGCGGATAACATCCGCGCGCTTGGCTATGATATGTATTCCGAAGAGATCCGCCGCACGGCGATGCAACAGGCCGTAAAGTTGAACCGGCCTGTCGGGTCAGGCCGGGTGCAATTGGTCCAGGACGCAGGAAGGCCGCCGGTCAGCGGCGTCCTGATATTCCTGCCGGTCTATGGCCGCCAGGAAGGAGCGCAAGCGCTCGGTCCACTGAAGGGGTTCATCTATACTCCGGTCCGGGTTCCCGAACTGCTTGGCACGGCCATCACCGGCGCGCATCGCAACACGGGCCGCGTGGCGGTTTATGACGGTGAGCCCGATCCTGCCAGACTGCTTGCTGCAACGCCCGGCGCTTTTAATGAAAACGAATTCTCGCGCGCTAAGGTCGACTTCGCCGGGCGCGAGTGGACCATCGTCGTGTCCGCCAACCAGGGGGCGGGACTGACCCGGATATCGATGCTTGTGCTGGGCCTGGGCACGCTGATCAGCCTGTTGGTCATGGCCGTGGCCTGGCTGGTGACCAGCCGCGCGGCGGAGGATCGCAAGGTGCTGGAATGGCTGACCAATCAGGCAGCGCTGCGCACTTCGCTGACCCGCGAGCTCAACCATCGGGTGAAGAACACGCTGGCCAATGTCCTGTCGATCGTCGCGCTCACCCGCCGCCGGACCCGCGATATTGACGAATTCGCCGATGGGCTGAGCGGCCGCCTGCGCGCGCTTTCCGCCACGCACGACATCCTCTCGCAGCGCGAATGGACCAATGCGCTGGTCGGCGATGTGGTGGAGAGCGAACTGGCACCCTATCTCGACCCCGAGGACCCCCACGCCGAAATCTTCGGCCCCGATGCCCTGCTTGCCCCCAATGACGCCATGTCGCTGGGGCTGGCGCTGCATGAACTGGCGACCAATGCCGCCAAATATGGCGCGCTTAGCGTGCCTGACGGCAAGGTTTCGGTCACCTGGGACATCATTTCGCCGGACCGGCTTTCGGTATCGTGGCGGGAACAGGGCGGTCCGCCCGTCATGGCCCCAACCCGCCGCGGCTTCGGCCTCGAACTGATCGAGAAGATCGTCAGCCAGGAACTCGAAGCGCCGGTTGACCTGAGCTTCGATAGCAACGGTGTCACCTGCACGCTGGTCGTCCCGCTGCGCAGCCCCCGCGAATTCACCATTCGCACCGGACCGATCCCCGCACGAGCCTGACCGACGACCGCGATCGTCCGGTCCGCATGGGCCACACGGAAAAGGGCGCCGCCCGAAGAGGCAGCGCCCTTGTTTCAGTTTTCGAATTTGCTGCGTTACAATTTGCAGGGCGTTAGAGAGGCGCGGTCGTGCCGAAGAACAGCGCCTGGCTGATCGTGGCTCGCACGGTTTCTTCCTGGAACGGCTTGGTGACGAGATAGGTCGGTTCGGGCCGTTCGCCGGTCAGCAGGCGTTCGGGATAGGCGGTAATGAAGATCACCGGCACCGATGCCATGGCGAGGATATCCTCAACCGCGTCGATCCCCGAACTTGCATCGGCCAGCTGAATATCGGCGAGGACGAGGTTCGGGCGCAGACGGGCAAAAGCCTCGGTCGCAGAGGTGCGCGTGGTCGCGGTGGCGGCAACGGTGTGGCCCAGATCGGTAACCAGCTCTTCCAGCTGCATCGCGATCAGCGGCTCATCCTCGATGATCAGCACACTGCAGGCACTCTCCGCCTCGATCTCTTCGACCGCGCGGATGACCAGAGCTGTGACTTCCTCGGGCTGCAGGTCGAGCACTTCGGCAGCCTCGGCCTCGGAAAAATCCTCAAGCGTGGTCAGCAGCAGCGCCTGACGATGCTCGGGCGGAATCCGGCCAAGCCGCGAATTGGCGCCGGCTTCAGGGGCCGCGACATCTCCGCCATAGGCCAGCTCGACATGGGCATTCGACCAGATGCGCGTGAAGGCTCGGTATAGCTGGACGCGGCCCCTCACCAGTTCCTCGCGAAGATCCTCGTCCTGCAAGGCGGCTTCAAGAAGTTCGCGCACATAGGCGTCGCCCGAATGCTGCGAGCCCGTCAGGGCGCGTGCATAGCGGCGCAGGAAGGGTAGCCGTTCGGCCAGTATTTGTCTGAATGCCATGGTCTGTTAGCTACTTTCGCGGATGTGTTGCCGGACATGCGTCCGGAGCTTGTGTGACTGGGATATGCCTTAAGGCTGGTAGAGGCAAGGGCGCGGACGGGGCGCGGGTCCAGCAGGAACGGCCAGAGAAACGAGTAGCGCGGAAAAGCTTCGGGTCAGGGCTCACGGCAAGCCGGCGGTCGAAACCAACGACGCGCACCCGCTTCGGATCCCCGGCCTGCCAGATCATGCGCTGATTGGTCACACAAACTCCCCGGCGGCCGGAATCCGGCCTTTGCGACCAATCAAACGCGCCCGATCCGGATTGGTTCCCGTGAAATCGCAGGGAACATCGCCGCTGCCAGAACGTTTTTTGACGCACATGGCCGGGGGACATTCGCCCCGCCGGCCTTTCCCGCCTCTCAGGAGCATTCCATGGCCCGCATCGGCAGCAAGCCCGACACCCGCTTTCGTGACAAGCCCGGCATTTTCGGCCGCCTGATCGAAGACCATGACCGCCACCGCGAACTGCTCGCCGCGGTCTCGGAGACGAGCGGCGATACTCCCGAACGCGCGACATTGTTCGAAGAGCTGACTTACGAGCTCAAGGCACACGCCGCCGCCGAAGAACAAGCCCTGTGGTCCAGCGTACTGCGCAAGCCGGAGATTACCGAGCAGGGCCGCCATGCCGTCGCCGAGCACAAGGAAATCGACGACCTGCTAAACGAACTGGCGGCGCGCGATATGTCCAAGGGATCATGGCTGGTGCGCTTCGGCGCGCTCAAGGAGGAATACCTGCACCACATCCGCGAGGAGGAGCAGGAACTGTTTGAGGCCGTGTCCAGGCACCTAGACAAGGCTGACCGCGATTATATGGAAAGCGTCTTTTCGCGCCGCAAACCGGTGGAAAAGGACAAGGCCGAGATAACCCCAAAGCTCCACGCCGCGCATTGAGGCTTTCGGCAGCGTCGCAATGGTCATGCAGTAACCTTGCAAATCCGGGAACCATTTCGCCTCCATCCGTGTTCAACCCCCATGAACAAGATGGAGGAGGCCCCCTTGGCACAGCACGCAACCCTGACGATCGAACCGGAAATCACGGTTGAGATTGTGCCGGCACCCAGCCTCAGCGACGAAGAATTCCGTACCGCCCTGACCCGTATCGCGCCGCATCTGCGTGGTTTCGCCCGTACGCTGTCGGGCTGTTCGGAACGCGCGGACGATCTGGCGCAGGAGGCCATGCTCAAGGCATGGTCGGCCCGCGGAAGCTACCGCGCCGGAACCAATTTCAAGGCGTGGATGTTCACCATCCTGCGCAACCAGTTCTACAGCGAAACCCGCCGCGCCCGCTTTACCGGCGAGTATGACGAGGAAATGGCTGAACGCACCCTACGCACGAAGGGCGGCCAGGAAGAATGCCTCGAACTGACAGACGTGCTTCGCGCGCTGGAATCCATGCCGGAATCCTATCGTGATGCGCTGATCCTCGTCGCGATCGGCGACTTCTCCTATGAGGAGATCTCGGTGATCTGCGGCATTGCGCTGGGTACGGTCAAAAGCCGCATCTGCCGCGCCCGCGCCATGCTTGCTGCCATCATCGACGGTGGCCAGCTGGCCGATTCGCGCCATGACTTTGTCATGGAAGGAAATGCAACCGAACTGCTGTTCGCCCGTATGCGTCATATCGCCAACGGCGGAACCCGCAGCCACCAACTCATGCTGCAAGCTGCCTGACATGGTGGCTTTTTGGTAAGGAAATTATAGGCTTAGAATTGAAATGCGTGATATCCTGATCGTTGAAGATGAACTCCTCGTGGCACTCGACCTAGAGGATATTCTCACCTCCGGAGGGTTCGATGTCCTTGGCATCGTAGCCGACCGCAAGGGCGCAGACTCGATCCAGCGTGCGCCAGTGGTTGCCCTCGTCGACCTGAACCTGCGCGATGGGCCGACCGGCAATGAAGTTGCGCGCGCGTTGGCGAGCCAGTTCGGCACGCGGATCATCTTCGTCACCGCCAACCCGGCGCAGATCACCGATCCGCCGGCAACTGCCATCGGCTATGTCCAGAAGCCGTTCCGCCCGGATGTGGTCGTATCCGCAGTCGAAGCGGCGATTGCCGGCAACCATCCCCCCAAAGGCGTTCACAAGCTCAATTAAGGGCGCGGCGGCCGAGACTTTCCCCGGCCAGCAGAAGCTACTGCCGTCAGGCCCGCTGGACGTTTCCTGACGGAATGCTGATCACCAGTTCCAGGCTGCCATCGCCCCAGGTGGTGATGTAGCTGCCACCCAGTTGGCGATTGATGCTCATGTCGATCAGGCGCGAACCAAAGCCGCCCGGCATGGCCTCGCCGGTTTTGGCAATGCCATGCTCGATCCAGCGCAGGTAAACCGTGTCGCCAGCCTCGAGCGCGATCTGGACCGTTCCCTCATCCACGCCCAGTGCGCCGTATTTCGCCGAATTGGTCGCCAGTTCATGGAACACCAGCGAGAGCGGCGTGGCCGAGCGATCGTCGACCGCGATCTCGTCGCCGGTGATCGTGATGCGGTTGCTGCCAGCGATCATGTAAGGCGAGAGCAGTTCCTCCAGCATGCCTTTCAGCCCGCCGTGTGTGGTGCCATCGCTGCGGCTGCCGGGACTGCCGACAAAGGCATGGGCACGGCCCAGCGCAAGGATGCGGCCATAAAGCTCGGCGGCGAAATCGGCGGCATCGGGATGGCTGCGTGAGCTCAGCGAAACCAGCCCGCCGATGACCGCGAAGATGTTCTTGATGCGGTGATGCAGCTCCTGACTGAGAAGCTCAAGCGCATCGGCATTGGCCATTTCATCGTCGATGTCAGTGCAGGTGCCGATCCAGCGCATGACTTCGCAATTGGCATCAAACAGCGGCAGCCCGCGCGCTATCACCCAGCGATAGGCGCCATCATGACGGCGCAGGCGATAGCGCACTTCATAGGAGTGTCCGGTGGTAACGGCGCGGCTCCATGCCTGTGCGGCGACGGGCGCGTCCTCCGGGTGAAGCAGCGATAGCCAGCCGGTGCCATAACTCGCCTTGGCTGGCAGGCCGGTGAAATCGCACCAGGGGCCGTTGAAATAGTCCGACAGTCCGTCAGGCTGCGTCGACCAGACCAGCTGCGGCAGTGAATCCGCCAGAACGGCAAAACGCTGTTCCAGTTCTGCCACCTGAACCAGAGATTCGCTGCGCGCCAGTTCCGCGCGGGCATCGGCGCGCAGCCCTTCAAGCAGGCTCATCACCACTTCCCCCAGTGTGGCGAGCGCGTCAGCCTGCTGTGTTGTAAGCCCGTCACGCGCCGCATGATCGATCACGCACAGCGCGCCAAGCGGCTGGCCTTCGGGTGAAACCAGCGGCTGACCGGCATAGAAGCGGATACCCAGACCACCGGTGACCAGCGGGTTGGTGGCAAAGCGATCGTCCTGCGTGGCGTCGTTCACCACCATCGTTTGCGTCTGGCCCATGGCATGGACGCAGAACGAATGTTCGCGCTCCGTCTCGCAGACATCAAAACCGGAACGTCCGATGAAGACCTGCCGGTTCTTCTCGACGATCGAAACCAGACCGATAGGTGCGTTGCAGATCTCTGCCGCCAGCCGCGCGATGCGGTTCAACCGGTTTTCGTCCGACCGGTCGAGGGGATACTGGTCAAGGATGCGCAGCCGCTCGGCCTCTGCTTCGCTGCGGGTCGGGGTGGTCAAACGCAATCTCCGAAAGGCGTCAGCGGCGGGATGGTCGCGCTTCTGGGGGAACGCAGGTCAGTGCCGCTGGGTTCCCGTCAAAAAGCAGGCCCGCGAATCAATCGCAAAGAGTTTTGCAAGTCAGGGAACAAATTGCCGGCCCGGTCGGTTTACCCTCCCGACGACGCGCCGGACCTCTTTATGCCGGCAGTCACAACATAACGTGGAGCTCTCGCTTTCATCCGCCGCCGAGTGCGGGGGCTCCACGCTACACCCCAACCGCCAGACCCAGCAGCCGTCCCATTGGGGCGGCGTTTTCGCATGTCAGGCGCAGGCCGCAATCGCAGGCATAGGGAAAACCCCGGACCCTTTGCAGGAACCGGGGCCCTGCGACCCTTGGCGATAAAACTCAGTATTGGGGTGCTACTGGACCTTCTTCGCCGCATCCTGCGCGGCATCGCCGACCTTGTCCGCAGCGGCACCGACCTTCTCGGCGGCTGCCTTGATCGATGCGTCCGACGGATCAGCCTTGTCCGAACCTGAGAAGACCATGAAAGCCAAAATCGCGAGAATCACGGCCACGGCCATGCCGAGGACGACCCCGCCACCCGAACTGCGTTCCTTGATGATCGTGACGTGGTCGGGTGAATTGTTGGGATCGTTCATGTCGAATTCCTCATTTTGCTGCTTGCCGGACCTTGCCGATCCCGGCGAGACGATTGCCCTCAAAATGCCTGTTCGCACGATTTGTTCCCTTGCCGGTTGCGGCGGCGGTTTGCCCCGGCCCGCTCTGCGGCTATGGTCGCCGCGAAAATGCGCGAAGACAGGTCAGCGATGAACTCCCTCTCCACCACAGTCAAAGGCGCATGCGGGCACGATTGCCCCGATACATGCGGCTGGGTGGTGACGGTGGAACAGGGCCGCGCCACGGCGCTGGTGGGGGACCGTGACCATCCCTTCACGCGCGGCACACTCTGCGCCAAGGTCAACCACTACCTCGAAAAGGTCTACCACCCGGAGCGCGTGCTCCATCCGCTCAAACGCGTCGGGCCAAAGGGTGCCGGAAAGTTCGAACGGGTTTCCTGGGGCGAGGCCTTGGCCGACATCGCCGCGCGCTGGCAGGCGATCATCGGCGAACACGGGCCTGAGGCCATCCTGCCCTATTCGTCCGCCGGGGTCCAGGGCCTCGTCCAGCAAGCCTCGCTCGACATGCGGCTGTTCGGCGCGCTGGGCGCCAGCCGGCTGGAGCGCAACATCTGCGGTGCGGTTGCCGCAGCGGGGATGACGGCCACGCTGGGCGTGGGTTCGGGCATTGATCCCGAGGATGTAGCCCGTGCCAAGCTGATCGTGCTGTGGGGCACCAACACTGTCGTCACCAACCTGCATTACTGGCCGCAAGTGAAGGCCGCGCAGAAGGCCGGGGCGACACTCGTGGTCATCGATCCGGTCCGTACCCGCACCGCGCAGGAGGCTGACTGGCATATTCAGCCGCTCCCCGGCAGCGACGCTGCGCTTGCCATGGCGGTGATGCACGTGATGCACCGCGATGGGTTGGTGGACGAAGACTACGTCCGCACCCACGCCGTGGGTTATGACGCGCTGGTAGAGCGCCTGCCCGCCCATTCGCCTGAAGCCATGGCCCCGATTGTCGGACTGCCAGTGGCGGAAATCGAGCGTTTCGCCCGGCTCTACGCCACCACCCAGCCGAGCCTGCTGCGCCCGCTGATCGGTATCGAACATCACATCAACGGCGCGATGCAGTTCCGCGCCGTATCGTGCCTGCCGGTGCTGAGCGGCGCGTTTCGCCACCGCGGCGGCGGCATTGCGCGGTCGACCCACGCGCTGCACTACGCCGCGCTCGACATGCAGTCGGTCGAACGCCCCGACCTGTGGCAACCCGCGCGCACGCTCAACATGCGCGATCTGGGCAAGGACCTGTGCGACCCGGCGCTCAGCCCTCCGGTCAAGGCGCTGATGGTCTATGGCGCCAATCCGGCCGTGACGATCCCCAATCAGGCGCTGGTCGCGCAGGGACTCGCCCGCGAAGACCTGTTTACTGTGGTGCATGACCTGTTCGTCACCGACACCGCGCGGTTTGCCGACTATGTTTTGCCGGCGACCAGCCAGATCGAGCATCTCGACCTGTCGCCGGCCTGGGGGCATCTGTATCTCGCGCTCAATCGTCCAGCGATCGCTCCACCGGGCGAGGCATTGTGTAACACCGAGCTGTTCCGCCGGCTGGCCAAGGCACTTGGGCGGACCGAGCCATGGCTTTACGACAGTGACGAAAGCATGATCCGCGCAGCGCTCGCCAGCGGGCATCCGTGGCTGGAGGGCGTCACTTACGAGCGGATATGGGATGACGGCCATGCGCGCCTGTCCGCGCCCGAGGACTGGCGACCTTTCGCTGACGGCGGCTTTCCGACACCTACGGGCAAGGCCGAGCTGTGGTCCGACACTCTCGCCGCTATGGGGCAGGACCCGCTCCCCGGCGTCGGCGCGATCCGGCGCGAGGCGGGGCTGCAACTGATCACCGGCAAGGCCCATGCCTTCCTCAATTCCGGCTACAGCCACATGAACCCGCACCGCAAACGTGCCGGCGAGCTGTTCATCGAACTCGACCCCGCCGATGCCAAGGCGCGCGGGCTGGATGAGGGCATGAAGGTGCGCGTCCACAACGCACTTGGCGAAGTCCACGCGCGCTGCCGCCTATCGGACCGCCTGCGCCCCGGTATCGCCTGGATGCCCTTCGGCCACCTCGAAGACGCCAGCGGCGTGCGGCGCGGGGTCAACGTGCTGACCGATGAGGCGCCGACCGACTGGGGCGGCGGCGCGGGGTATTACGATGCGTTTGTCGAGGTGGAGTTGGTCGGTTAGTCACTCGCCTTCCGATTTGCGTCATCCTGAAACAAGTTCAGGATGACGCTTTCGGCAGGAACAGCATTACTTCGCGGACTAAGGCACCAGCACCGTATCGCGCGCGATCTTCAGGGTCTGCGGATAGTCCAGCGTATAGTGCAGCCCCCGGCTCTCCTTGCGGGCGAGGGCCGACCGCACAATCAGGTCGGCGCATTGCAGCAGGTTGCGCAGTTCGATCAGGTCGGTCGAAACGCGGAAATGGCCGTAGTAGTCCTCCACCTCGGTGGTCAGCAGCTTGATCCGGTGCGCCGCGCGCTCGAGGCGTTTGGTGGTGCGCACGATGCCGACGTAGTTCCACATGAAGCGGCGGATTTCGGTCCAGTTCTGCTTGATGATCACTTCTTCGTCCGAGTCCGTCACCCGGCTTTCATCCCAACCGCGCACTTTTGGTGGAGCATCGAAGCCATCCCAGTTGGCGAGGATATGCGCCGCCGCGGCCTCGCCAAAGACGAAGCATTCGAGCAACGAGTTGGAGGCGAGCCGGTTCGCGCCGTGCAGTCCGCTTTCGGTGCATTCGCCCGCGGCATAGAGCCCCGGCAGGTCGGTCCGCCCGTCCAGATCGACGAGGATCCCGCCGCAGGTGTAATGCTGCGCTGGCACCACCGGGATCGGCTCCCTGGTCATGTCGATACCAAGGCCGATCAGCTTTTCGTAGATGTTCGGGAAGTGCGTCTTCACGAAATCGGCGGGCTGGTGGCTGATGTCGAGGTGGACGAAATCGAGCCCGTCGCGCTTGATTTCGGCATCGTTGGCGCGGGCGACGACATCGCGCGGGGCAAGCTCCAGCCGCTCATCGTAATCGGCCATGTATCGATGCCCGGTCTTGGGGTTGAGCAGGTGCCCGCCTTCCCCGCGCACGGCCTCGGTGATCAGGAAATTCTTGACGTCCAGGTTGTAGAGGCAGGTCGGGTGGAACTGCATCATCTCCATGTTGGAGACGCGCGCACCGGCACGCCAGGCCATGGCAATACCATCGCCGGTCGCCCCGCGCGGCGCGGTGGAGAACTGATAGACGCGCCCCGCCCCGCCCGTCGCCAGCACCGTGGCGCGCGCGGTGTGCGCCTCAACCTTGCCGGTGGATTCATCGAGCGCATAGACGCCCCAGACCCGGCCCGATCCTGAATAGCGTTCCTCGTGCCGGCCAGTGATCAGGTCGACGCAGGCGCGGTGCGGCAGCAGGGTGATGTTGGCATTGGCCTCGCAGGCGCGCAGCAGCGCCTCCTGCACGGCTGAGCCTGTGGCGTCGTTCACATGGACGATCCGGCGGTGCGAATGCCCCCCCTCGCGCGTCAGGTGGAGGTGTTCGCCGTCAAGGTTGAACGGCACGCCCAGCTGCGCCAGCCGGTCGATCGCGTGCGGCGCGCGCTCGATGACAAATTCAACCGTTTCGAGGCGATTGAGTCCGGCCCCGGCAACCATCGTATCGCGGATGTGGTTCTCAAAGGTATCACCGGCATCGAGCACGGCGGCGATCCCGCCTTGCGCCCAGGCGGTTGACCCGCCGGAAAGTCCGCCCTTGGCCAGGACGAGAACCTTGAGGTTCTGGCCCAGCGCCAGCGCTGCGGTAAGCCCCGCGGCGCCGGATCCGACAATGATCACATCGTGCTGCATCTCGCACTGATCCTTGGCGCAATTGGCGGTCCAAGAAAAGCGCCTTGCCGCTTTGCCGCTCTGGTTCGTCGCCAAAGCCTCCAGAATGGAAGCGTTTCAGAAACCTTCAGATCTGCGTCCGGGTTAAAAGTGTGCATCCTGCATGCCCCGGAGACAAGCCGGTGCGCAAACCTGAATTTCCTCTGTGCTGGTTCAACCGCCACCCCCCGATCCGTGACCGCGCGAAGTGGGACGGAACCCATTTCGTTTCGACCTGCCGCTTCTGCGGTGAGGGCAAACGCCGCCGCAGCACTGGCCGCTGGCACAAGGATTGGGAACCCGACCACCAAGGCCAGCCGGCCTGGTTGTGATCCGCCAGTCCGCCGCCATGTGGGGGGAAATCAGCCGGCGGCTGCGCTCGTCAGGCTTACGAAGACATCCTCAAGGTCGGGCTCGCGGGTTGTCACGTCGATGATTGACAGCCCCTGCGCCTGAACCAGCGCCAGCACTTCGCCGGCATTCATCCGGCTGGTGTCATAAGTGATCGCCAGCCCGCGCTCACCTTCCGCCTCGCACTTGATAAAGGCCGGGTGCGTGGGCAGCGCGCCAACCATTTCCGAAAGGGTCAGCGCCACGACTTTTTCATGCGCCATGTTGACCAGTTCGCGGGTCGGCTTGTCAGCAATCACGCGGCCGTGGTTGATGATCGCGATGCGGTCGCACAGCTCCTCGGCCTCTTCGAGGTAATGGGTGGTCAGTACCACGGTCACCCCTTCGGAATTGAGCTGGCTGACCAGTTCCCACAACTGGCGGCGCAATTCGACATCGACGCCGGCGGTGGGTTCATCAAGCACGATCACCGGCGGATTGTGCACCAGCGCCTTGGCGATCAGCAGCCGCCGCTTCATGCCGCCCGAAAGCGTGCGCGAATAGGCATTGGCCTTGTCCGACAAGTGCACTGCTGCGAGCAGCTCCAGCGTCCGCCGCGCCGCCTTGGGCACGCCGTAGAAACCGGCCTGATTTTCAAGCACTTCGGCGGGGGTGAAGAACGGATCGAAGACAACTTCCTGCGGCACGATGCCGATGGCCCGCTTGGCGTTGCGCGGGTCTGCATCAATGTCATGCCCCCAGATCGAGGCATGGCCCGAGGTCTTGTTGACGAGGCCCGCAAGGATGTTGATCAGGGTCGACTTGCCCGCCCCGTTCGGTCCGAGCAGGCCGAAGATCTGCCCTGCCGGCACATCGAACGAAACATCGTTCAGCGCCTGCTTGCCACCTGCATAGGTCTTGGAAAGGTTGCGGATCGAGATTGCGGGGCCAAGGTTGCTGTCTTGCATGGATCGGCTCTTGCGACAGACCCGGCTTTGCGTAAAGGGGAAAGCCAAGCGAATTGCCCCCGGGATGCACCATGACACACGCCGCTCACTCTCCTGCCGATATCGCCCCTGAAACCGTCACCGTCACCTCAACCCGCGTGAAGTGTGATGGCGCAAGCGAGATTTCGCCCGCGTTGGGCCACCCGCGCGTCTGGCTGGAAATCGACGAAAAGGGTTATGTCGACTGCGGGTACTGCGACAAGCGGTTCGTGCTTGATGGCGGGCATCACTAAGCCGGGCCGACCGTTCAGGCTACGAGGGCCAGAGGCCGGTCTTCCCGCTCGACATTGAATTTCTCGATGGCCCGGGTCAGGGCAAGCGCCTCGACGTCAAGGGTGCGCAGCGCCGCGTTGCTTTCCTCTACCATTGCGGCGTTCTGTTGAGTCGCCATTTCGATCTGGGCGAACGAATCCTTCACGCTGTTGAGCTCACTGGCATTGGCGGACTGGGCGATCGTGCTGACAAGGTCCGCGATATGGACCACTTGGCTCATCAGGCTTTCCAGCACTTTGCCGCTTTCGGTGACCATCGTCACGCCTTCGGCAACCTGCTTGGTGGAATTGTTGACCAGTTCCTTAATTTGCATCGCGGCTTCCGCCGAGCGCTGTGACAGCGCGCGCACTTCGTTGGCCACCACGGCAAAACCCATGCCGGCATCGCCGGCCTGCGCCGCTTCCATCCTGGCATTTCAGCGCTAGGAGGTTGGTCTGGAAGGCAATGCCGTCAATCAGGGTCAGGAGCTGCGCAATCGCACTCGACGACTTTTCGATCGATGCCATCGCTTCCATGGCCTGCCGGACCACGGCATAGCCGGCCTCTGCCTGCTGGCGGGAATGGATAGGGGCCTGGCTGGCCTCGTTCGCCTTGTTGGCCCCGGAACCAACCGATTCGCTGAGCGCCGAAATCGTCCGCAAGGTCGTTTCAATGGAATTCGCCTTCGTCCGGGTTTGATTACTGATAGGGCCGAACCAGGCACAGATACGCGGGCCAGCACCGTTGCTGCGCAATCAATGCCCACCAGTGGACGGACTTGCGGCCGATCAAGGTTGACTGGCGCTCCAATCGCGCGGCTCTCTGGCCATCCGCGCCGGCCCACCCTATATCCCTCGCATGACCTTCACCGATCCCCGTTCACTTCTGTATCGCCAGCTTGATCCTGCCGAGGCGCTTGCGCTTACCCGCGACACGCTCAGCGCCTGTGATGATGGCGAACTCTATATGCAGTTCATCGCCAGCGAGGCCTTTGGCTTTGACGATGGCCGGCTGAAAACCGCCGATTATTCGCGCGATGCCGGGTTTGGCCTGCGCGGGGTTTCGGGTGAGATGACCGGCTTTGCCCACGCCAACGAGATCAGCGCCGCTGCCATCCGCCGCGCGGGCGAGACGCTCAAGCTGCTCGATCCTGCCGCGCAGGGCATGTCGCCGCCGCCCAAGCCGACCAACCGCCACCTCTATACCGATGCCTCGCCGCTCGATGCCGTGCCGTTCGAGGCCAAGGTCAAACTGCTCGAGGAGATCGACCGTGTCGCCCGCGCCCGTGATCCGCGCGTGGCGCAAGTCAGCGCCACCCTGCTCGCCAGTTGGTCCGTGGTCGAAATTGTCCGCGCCGATGGCTTTGTCGCCACCGATGTGCGCCCGCTGGTGCGGCTCAACGTTTCGATCGTAGCCGAGCAGAACGGCCGGCGCGAAACCGGCTCGTTCGGCATGGGCGGCCGCAAACTCTATGACGACCTGTTCGCGCCCGATGCGTGGAACGAGGCGATTGACCATGCGCTGAGCCAGGCACTCGTGAACCTCGATTCCGTCGATGCTCCCGCTGGCGAAATGACCGTCCTGCTCGGCCCCGGCTGGCCCGGTGTGCTGCTGCACGAAGCAGTCGGCCACGGACTTGAGGGCGATTTCAACCGCAAGGGCACCTCGGCCTTCTCCGGTCGCATCGGCGAGCGCGTCGGCGCACCCGGGGTCACCGTGGTCGACGATGGCTCGATCGCCGCGCGGCGCGGATCGCTGTCGATCGACGATGAAGGCACGCCAACACAGGAAAACGTGCTGATCGAGGACGGCGTGCTCAAGGGCTATATGCAGGACCGGCTCAATGCGCGGCTGATGGGCGTGCCCGCCACCGGCAACGGGCGGCGCGAATCCTATGCCCATGCGCCGATGCCGCGCATGACCAACACCTTCATGCGCGGCGGCAATGACGATCCCGCCGAACTGCTCAGCCGGATCAAGAACGGCATCTACGCCAAGAGCTTTGGCGGCGGGCAGGTCGATATCGTGTCGGGCAAGTTCGTGTTTTCCTGCACCGAGGCCTACAAGGTTGAGGACGGCAAGCTGGGCGCACCGATCAAGGGCGCGACGCTGATCGGTGACGGGCCGACCGTCCTGACCCGCGTCACCGGCATCGGCAATGACATGGCGCTCGACCACGGAGTCGGCGTTTGCGGCAAGGGCGGGCAGAGCGTTCCCGCCGGCGTCGGCCAGCCAACCTTGCTGGTCGAGGGCTTGACGGTGGGGGGCACGGCGTGATTTTCATCGCAGGTTCAGGCGGCAAGGCATAAAAATCGCATTCATATTCCCGGGAGAATCGTGATGAAGAAGATCGTTCTCGCTCTCACCGCAGCGGCCGTGCTGGCTTCGCCTGTTGCCGTTTCGGCGAAGAAGCCCAAGCTCACGTCCGAAGAAAAGCTCGCCAAACTGCTGGAAGGCCGCGTTCCGGGCAAGCCGGTATCCTGCATCAGCCTGACCAACGCGCGTGATTCGCAGATCTTCGACAAGACGGCGATCGTGTACAATTCGGGATCCACGATCTACGTGAACCGTCCCAGGCTGGCCTCCTCGCTCGACGAAGATGACGTGCTGGTCACTGAAACGCATGGCAGTCAGCTGTGCCGGCTCGACGTGGTGAAGCTGCACGAGCGCACAGGCATGTGGTATCGCGGCTTCGTCAGCCTTGATGACTTCGTGCCCTATCGCAAGGTACCGAAGGGTGGCTGATAACGCCCCGTGACGCGCGGTCAGACTTGGGGGCGCTGGCTGCTGAGCCTGTTTTATTTCGTCGCAGGCGTACTGCATCTGGTCACCCCCGCACCCTTTGCCGGCATCATGCCGCCTTGGGTTCCGGCTCCCGGTTTCGTGGTGGCAGCGACTGGCGTGGCGGAGATTGCCGGGGCGCTGGCGCTGGTTCAACCGTGGTCAGTGCCGCTACGGAAAGCCGGCGGGATCGGGCTAGCGCTCTATTCGTTCTGCGTCTGGCCGGCGAATTTTCAGCATATGTGGCTCGATATGGCGAAAGCCGACGGCGGCGCGGGCCTTGGCTATCACGTGCCGCGGCTTGCCTTCCAGCCAGTGCTGATCTGGCTGGCACTGTGGGCCGCAGATGTCATCCGCTGGTCCTTCACCGCTCACGCGGCTAAGGCGCGGAAATGAGCCAGACCTCCATTCTCGTCCTCACCACCGGCGGCACCATCGACAAGGCCTATTTCGACGCCTTGTCCGAATACCAGATTGTCGACAGCGGCATCCCCGCCCTGCTCAAGGAGGCCCGCGTCTCGGTGCCGTTCCGCATGGTTGAGCTGATGCGCAAGGACAGCCTTGAACTGACCGACGCCGACCGCGCCCTGATCGCCTCAGCCGCCAGGCAAGCGCCGGAAACCCATATCGTCGTCACTCACGGCACAGACACGATGACCGAAACCGCAAAGGTGCTGGCTAAGGCCGTTCCCGGCAAGACAGTTGTCCTCACCGGCGCACTCAGTCCGGCCCGCTTTGCCGAGACCGACGCCCCGTTCAACCTCGGCATGGCCTTCGCCGCCGCCCAGACCGCCGGCCCCGGCGTGTGGATCGCGATGAGCGGGCAAGTGTTCGACGGACTGAAGGTGCGGAAAGACCGCGAGGCGGAGAAGTTTGTGGCGATTTAGGCCGGCCCTATTCCCACTCAATGGTCCCCGGCGGCTTCGACGTATAGTCGTAAACCACGCGGTTGATGCCCTTGACCTCGTTGATGATGCGCGTGGCGCAGCGGCTAAGGAAGGCGGCGTCGAAGGGGTAGATGTCGGCGGTCATGCCGTCGGTGCTGGTCACGGCACGCAGCGCGCAGACGTTGTCGTAAGTGCGGTGATCACCCATCACGCCGACGGTGCGGACCGGGAGCAACACGGCGAAGGCCTGCCAGATCTGGTCGTAGAGACCGGCATTGCGGATCTCTTCGAGGTAAACCGCATCGGCCTTGCGCAGGATTTCGCAGCGTTCGTGATTAACCTCACCCGGGATGCGGATTGCAAGGCCCGGGCCGGGGAAGGGGTGACGGCCAACAAAAATCTCGGGCAGGCCGAGCTCGCGGCCCAGTTCGCGCACTTCGTCCTTGAACAGTTCGCGCAAGGGTTCGACCAATGCCATGTTCATGCGGGCGGGCAGGCCGCCGACGTTGTGGTGGCTTTTGATCGTCACCGAAGGGCCGCCGGTGAAGGAGACGCTTTCGATCACGTCGGGATAGAGCGTGCCTTGCGCCAGGAAGTCCGCGCCGCCGAGCTTCTTTGCTTCTTCGTCGAACACGTTGATGAATTCGGCGCCGATGAACTTTCGCTTCTTTTCCGGGTCAGTGACGCCGGCAAGGCCCTTCATGAACCGCTCTTCGGCGTCAACGACGACCAGCGGGATGTTGTAGTGGCCACGGAACAGCTCTTCGACCTGTTGGCGCTCGTTCATTCGCAGCAGGCCGTGATCGACGAAGACGCAGTGGAGCTGGTCGCCGATCGCCTCATGGATCAGCACGGCGGCCACGGCTGAATCGACGCCCCCCGAGAGCCCGCAGATCACGCGGCCCTTGCCGACCTGCGCGCGGATGTCAGCGATCTTGGTGGCGCGGAATTCGGCCATGGTCCAGTCACCGGCCAGGCCGCAGATCTTGTGCACGAAGTTTGAGATCAGCTTTGCACCATCGGGCGTGTGGACCACTTCGGGGTGGAACATGGTGGTGTAATAGCGCTTCGCCTCGTTCACGCAGATCGCGAAGGGCGCGTTGGGCGAGGTGCCGATGACTTCGAAGCCATCCGGGGCTACGGTCACGCGGTCGCCGTGGCTCATCCACACCGGGTACTTCTGGCCGACTTCCCAGAACCCGTCGAACAGCGGGCTTTCCTTGTGGATCAGCACGTCGGCGCGGCCGAATTCGGCGGCGTGACCGCCTTCGACCTTGCCGCCCAGCTGCACGCAGAGCGTCTGCTGGCCGTAGCATATGGCGAGAATCGGGAGACCAGAATCGAAAATCGCCTGCGGTGCGCGGGGGCTGCCCTCGGCTGTGACCGAGGCGGGGCCGCCCGAGAGGATCACGCCTTTCGGCTTCATCCGGTGAAAGGCTTCCTCGGCCGAATTGAACGGCGCGATCTCGGAATAGACGCCCGCTTCACGCACGCGGCGCGCGATAAGCTGGGTCACCTGGCTGCCGAAGTCGACAATGAGGACGGAATCAGAGGGCTGGACGGTCATGCAGAGCCGATAATGGCGGCTTACCGGCCTGTCCAGCCGATGGTGTCCGCGATCCCCAAATCCGCGCATCAGCTACGATTGCTGCATATGCGAAAAAGCTCTTGACATTTACTAACCTAGGTTATAGTAATGTAGGTAAGGAAGCCGGAAACGGCTGGAAATCAGGAGCAAACCATGATCACTCGCAATGAAACGGTGCTCGGCGCCGTCCTCGCAATTCTCGCCAGCACCTTGGGCTTCGCCCTGACGCTGATGTAATCGAATTTCCGAACCCGAACGGACCTGAATTCAGACGCCAGGTCCCTCCCAATGGGCCGCCCGCGCAATCGGGCGGCCCCTTTTTTTGGTTCCGGCTAGATTGCCAGCGCGGCCCTGCCTGCTATCGACGAGTGCCCCCCAACGCCGGACACCCCATGACTGCCCACCCCGCAACTTCCGGCCCATCGCATCGCTCAACCATGGGCTTCGTCTTCGCCATCGTGCTGATCGACATGTTGGGCTTCGGCATCATCATGCCGGTCCTGCCGGGGCTGATCATGAAACTGGGCGACATGAACATCGACGAGGCAGCGGTCTTCGCCGGCTGGTTGGGTGCGGGATATGCGGCGACGCAATTCCTGTTCGCGCCGGTGATCGGCAACTTGTCCGACCGGTTCGGCCGCCGCCCGGTGATGCTTGCCAGCGTGCTGGCCATGGCCATCGACTATGTGCTGCAAGGCATGGCCCCGGCGCTGTGGTGGCTCGTGATCGGCCGGCTGGCGGCGGGCATGACCGGGGCGAGCTATTCCGCCGCCTATGCCTGCATTGCCGACATCACTCCGCCGGAAAAGCGCGCGGCAAATTTTGGCCTGATGGGCATGGCCTTCGGCTTCGGCTTTATCGCGGGGCCGGCGATTGGCGGCATCCTATCCGAATTCGGCGAGCGCGCGCCGTTCTATGCCGCCGCCGCGCTGGCCTTTGCCAATTTCCTGTTCGGGCTGTTCTTCCTGCAGGAAACTCTGGCGCCCGAGAATCGTCGGGCATTCAGATGGCGGCAGGCCAACGCGTTTTCGGCGCTCAAGGCGCTGCGCGGACAGAGCGCTACGGTGCTGTGGTTCATCGCGGCGCTGGCGGTGTGGCAATTGTCGCACATCGTCTATCCGGCAATCTGGTCCTATTTCGCCATCGCCGCCTATGGCTTCTCGCAACGCGAGGTTGGGCTGGCGCTCGGCATGGTCGGGCTGACCAGCGCGCTGGTGCAGGGCTTCGGCCTGCGCTTCATCGCGCCGCGCATGGGCGAAAAGTGGGCCGTGGCGACCGGGGTTATCGGGGTCTGCCTGTCATCGGTGATCTATGCAGTGGCAACGAGTACGGCGATAGTCTACCTGGCGATCACTGTCGGCGCGCTGCAGGGTCTGATCCAGCCATCAATCTCAGCGCTCAACAGCCGCGCAGTCGATGCGAGGAGCCAAGGAGAGCTGCAAGGCGCAGTTCAGTCCATCGGCTCGATCGCGTCGATCATCGGCCCGCCGCTGTACGCCGGAATTTTCGCCAAGTTCAGCGGCGCACAGGCGATTGCGCCCTTCCCTTCGATGCCGCTGTTCGTCGCCGCATTCTTCGCGCTGATCGCGCTGGGCCTGTTCCTGGCCGGGGCGCGGAGACTGCCCGCAAACTCTACACGCTGAGCAATTGCGTTTCCTGCAACTGCTTGCGCGCCCTTTGCGTTTGTAATGTCTACCTGTCAGGTTATGTTGCAACTGCGAACACGGTTCGCGAATGCAACAGGAGATACCCATGCGCAGCATCTATTCGATCGTGCTGCCGGTGATTGTCGCTGCTATGTCCAGCGGCCTCATTTTCACCGCGACGCTCGCCTGAAGTGATTTCAAGCCGGATGGCAGCATCCGGCGATTCAGAAATCACGACCGACAGGAAACTGAGCGTCTAGAGCCGTTTGATCGGCTCTAGCAAGCACTCCCCACAGAAGCGGCCGTCCGGCACAAGCCGGGCGGCCGTTTCGTTTTCAGATTTCCAGCCGCAGCGTCGCGCGGACATCACGCCCGGCCAGCGGGGCATAGTCCTTGAGGAAGCTGGCGTGGCGCCGCGCGTTCACATCGAACAGGTTGTTCGCGCTGAGCAGCAAGCTGAGCGGCTTGTCCCGGCCCCACGGACGCCAGGAAACTTCGACATTAGCAAGCGTGTAGCCCGGGGTCGGATCCTCGTTCGGCGCAACCCGGTCCTGCCCGGTGACCCGCTCGACATTGGCCTTGAAGTCCCACTTCCATGACGACAGTTCGAGCCCGCCCTTGATCCGCAGCGGCGGGATGCGCGGCGCGGGGCCGTAGCTATCGATATCAGCATGGACATAGTCGGCCAGCGCTTCGGCCTTGAGCTTCCAGTCACCGAGTTCGGCCAGCGTGTAATCGCCCTGCACCTCAAAGCCATAGAACCGCGCGTTGGCCTGCTGCAGCCGGTATTCGGGCAAGCCATCGACCACCGCGCCGGTGCGGTTGTCGTAGATGAAGTTCGAAAACCAGCTGTGATAGACCGAAGTTTCGAAAGAGAACCGCTCGCCGTGCCCGCGCAGGATAGCCTCGGCGCTCCATACGCGTTCAGGTTTCAGGCCGGGATCACCGACTTCGTAGGATTCGGTGCCGGCGTGCGGACCGTTGGCGAGCAGCTCTTCCGCCGCCGGCGCACGCGCGGTGCGCGACAGATTGACGCCGAACTTCCACTGCGGC
The DNA here is from genome assembly GCF_037572715.1 of Novosphingobium aquae. NCBI lineage: Bacteria > Pseudomonadati > Pseudomonadota > Alphaproteobacteria > Sphingomonadales > Sphingomonadaceae > Novosphingobium > Novosphingobium aquae. The sequence continues at coordinate 227,883 of NZ_JBBHJY010000005.1, forward strand.
GTGATTTCATACATCGCACCCAGAGCAGCGGAAAAGGTGTCGAAGCTCAGCCGGCCGTTATAAAACTGCGACTGTGCGGGCAGCGGCTTTGAGGTGATGCGGCTGTGCTCAAAGCGGGCGCCGGCTTCAAGATTCCACGGTCCCGTTTCATACTGCTGGAGCGTGAAGAATCCGACCTGCGCACTTGAATTCTTCGGTAGGAACGCCTCGTCGCCAACCACGTCGAAATCGCGGATCACCATCTGCGCGCCGGTCACGCCCTTCCAGCCGCCGCGATCCGCCTGGGCCAGCTCAAAGCGCGCTTCCACGCCTTTGTTATAGAACGTGGTGCCGACGCTGCCGTCAGGCTCAAGCTCAGAATGCTGGTAATCGGCATAGCCCACGCGGAAGGCGAGCTTGCTGATCAGGCTGCCTTCGGTGTTGATTTCGGCGCGGCCATCGATGCGGTCCTGCTTGAGCGCGATGCGCGGTGCTTCCTGCTCTTCGCCAGGCATGGTCGCGAAGCGGACCGGAATGCCATAGATATTGTCCGTATGGCTGTAGGCAACACCGATGGCCCCGCCATCATTGACATAGGTCATGCCGACACCGGCCGTCCATGCGCGCGCCGAGGTGTTCGGCAAGGTGCCGGCCAGTGCGGCGTTTGACGCGAAATCGACATCGGCATCAGGGTCGGGCGGCAAGAGGCTGGATGCGCGCGCCTGTGCCCGGAGCGCGGGCGACAGGGCATAACCGCCGATCCGCAGATCATCGCTCTTCGACCATGAACCGTCGGCATGGAAAACCAGATTCTCGGCGATCAGCACGTCCGTACTGGCGGACAGCGAGCGTTCGTTGGCTGCCGAGCCATAGCTAGCAATGGCCCCGATGTGCACCTTCTCGCTGGGCACCTTAGTGGGCAATCGGCGGTCAGTGACATTGACCACGCCGCCGATTGCCGAGGCACCGTAAAGCAGGGATTGCGGCCCGCGCAGAACCTCGATCCGCTCCGCCAGCAGTGGGTTGACCACCACCGCGTGATCGACCGAAGTGTTCGACACGTCGATCGCACCGATACCGTCCGTCAGCACGCGCACGCGCTCACCCTGGAGGCCGCGCAAGACGGGACGCGAGGCGCTCGGCCCGAAGGAGGTCGCAGATACGCCGGGAAGGTTCTGCAGCGTTTCACCAATCGAGGGACGCAGCGCCTGCGCAAGCTCCTGCGATTGGATCACCGCCACACCAGACAGCACATCCTGCCGCGCCCGGATCAGGGTGCCGGTGACGACGATCTCTTCAGGCGCGTGATGGTCGTCAACCTCCTGCGCCTGGACGGGCGAAGCGATGACAGCAAAGGTAGCAGCGGAAGCGAGAAGCAGGGGACGTTTCATCGAAAGCTCAAACCCAACATGAAAAACACGATATGAAAAACACAGACGCCCCCTCCGCGGCTGCGACTAGCGCAAGCCGCGAGGTGTTACAACATATCATTTGAAGCAGATGCGACTAACCGTTGTCAGGCTGCGACTTGCCGGCGATCAGGGCCGAACGAGTTCGAACGCCGCCCATAGCGAGGGGTGCGCCTTGGCCCCGGCACCCTTGCGCCAGTCACTAAGCGAGCGTTGCAGAGCCTCGGCCGGCGACGTGCCCTTGCCCGAATAGCGCAGCGTTCCGGCAGTAATCGCGCTGGCCACGTCATCGCGCACCGGCCAGTGCGTGGCGATGATCCGGTCCGCCCCGGCAAGGATGAAAGCCTGGGCGAGGCCCGACAAGCTGGCCGCATCGGGACCCGATCCCGCCGCCGTGTTGCAGGCCGAAAGGATCACCCACGATGCCGGCAGGTCAAGCCGGGCGATCTCGCTGGCGGTCAGCAGGCCATCGTCGCCGGGGCTTTCGCTAAGCAAAAGGGCAGGCTCGCGCAGGCCGGGGATTTCTCCTGAGACAAGTCCGTGCGTGGCAAAAGCGAGGACCCCACCGCGCGGCAGTTTCACGTTCCTGAAATTGGCTTCGGTGGCGCGCGCGCCGGTCAGCATCAGCGGCGTCTTGTCCCCTACAGCCCGCGCAATTTCCGTCAGCTCGCCGGCAGCGCCTGGAAGCGCTGGGAGCCGCGCCAAGGCATCGGCCCCGCGTCGCGGCGTGCCGCTACCGGCGGCAGGCGCACTCTGGGCAATATCGCCAAGCCCGACGAACTTGCCGGGGACGTTCTGGCGACGAGACGTTGGCGCGCTTTCCTGCGGAGCCCCCGGCAGCCGGGTCACCGGGATCCGGTCGATCAGGAACCCGGATCCGCCCTTGCGATCCGGCATCAGTGCGAACGGCAGGGCGGCAGGCTTGCCGTTGCTGCTGACCAGCAAGTTCCGGGATTTGCCGAGCGCGGCCTGCACCTCAGGGCTGAACAGTTCGCCATAGAGCTGGTCAACGCTTGCCCGGTCGAAGTCGGCAAGATCGCCCGCACCCGCCAGCGAACGGCGAATCTTGTTCACCAGCACGTCGATCTCGCGCGAGTTAAGCTTGGTCAGGTACTGCCATTCGCCGTTCCGGCTGATCGCCGTGATCATGTAGCGATCAGTCATCCGGCTGATCATTACGAACAGGTCATCCCGGCCAATCCGCTGCCGGACTTCGGCAATGCCGGATTCCCGGAACCGCTGAAACGGCACGCCCGCCGCCGTCAGAAAAGCGCTCGCCTTGGCCAGCTTGCCATCAACCGCCTCCATCTGCTGGTTTGCCCGGGCAAGGTCGAACTGCGCGTCCGGCTCGCGCAGCTGGGCATCGACGGACGAGAGAATCGCGGCGCGCTGGACGAGCAGGTTCTTGCGATCCGCCAGAACTGCTAGGCTCGCCTGCTCACCAGCCACGGCGCGGTTTATCCGCGTCAGGGCGACGGCATCGTCAACGCTGGTTCGCGCGGTCCATTGCTGGGCACGAAATGCGCCATCCTTGTCGCCAGAGCGGAACAGCGATTCGCCGACATAGAGCATACCGGCGTGGGCACCGTTCGGCGTTGGCGCATCGAGATCGAGGTCCATGATCTGGCGCAGTCCGCCCAAAACCGTATGGGCTTCCTTCGCCAGCGCCGCACCGCCTTGCCCATCCAGCGCGCGGATGTGCAGCGCCAGCGCCCGCTCGGCGAGAAATTCGGGATGGACCGTCGGCACGGCTTCCCGGCGCAAGGCGAGGCCCTCGTCCATCGCTGCCGTGGCAATCTTGAACTCGCCGATCCGCATGGCGATGACCGCAAGGTTGACCCGCCCGGTCATCCGGTCGGCATGCAGCCTGGGCAAAGCCTCGTCGCGTGTTTTCAGCAATTGCTGCTGGATGCCGATGGCTTCCCGCCCGCGGCCAAGGCGCTGCAGGACGCGGGCATAGATTTCCCGCACTTGCAGCGTCTGCGGGTGCGCCACACCCATTTTTGCATCCATGATCGGCAGCGCCTGGGCAAGGAACGGCTCGGCCTCGTCAAACTTGCCGCCCTGGATCAACGCGGTTGAGGCAATCGCGCGGATCATAGCGCTGGTCGCGGTGGGTCCGCCGCGCGCCAGTTCAAGCCCCTCGAAAGCCCGCCGCGCAATCGCCAGCGCTTCGGTCGGGCGGTTCTGCTGGACCAGCAAAGTCGCCATGCTGCCATAAAGATTGGCGATCCGCGCATCGCCGGGCTTCAGCAGCGCCTCGCTTTCGGCAATGCCTTTGCGCGCCACTTCAAGCGCCTCGGCGGTCTTCCCGGCCGTATTGAGCACTTCGACCTTTACCGAATAGACCTGCGGCAGGATACCCGGGACCGGCTTCAGGCCCTTGAGCAGAATCAGCGCCTCATCGACCTCACCCATTGCCGGGTCGACCTTGCCCATCTGTACCTCGGCCAGCCCGAGCGCCGCTAGGCCTTCTGCCAGCAGTCTGTCCCTTTGCGCGGCGCTGCTTGCCCGCAACCCGTCGACTGCTTTGCGCAAGTCGGTGGCAGCTGCCGCGTAGCTGCCCCTGGCGTGAAGCACCCCGCCATTGGCCAGCAAGGCACGAAGATAGGCGTTGCGGGTTTTTGCACCCCCGGATTCCAGACCGGGCAAAGCAGCAACAAGGTTCTCTGCCACCGCGTCGAGCTGTTCGCCCGCCAGAAGCCCATCGGCGAGATCGACCTGACGCTCCGCAATGGTCAAAGGATCGGGATTGCGCCTGGACTTTGCTTCCGCAAGATTTGCCTGAGCCAGCGCGATGTAGGCGGCCGGATTCTCGCCCGGATCCATCTTCTGCAAACGAGCGACGCCCGCAGGGATTCCCGCCTGTTCCGCCGCAGCTGGCGCCGGCGCGGCGACAGCGAATGGCGCAAAACCGGCCGCAGGCAGGATCGCAAGCAAGCAAGCCATTGTATTCGCGCGGAATCGTGACATATTCTCTGGACCTTCACTATGGAGCAGATGCGCCATGGGTGGAGAACTTGTCCGACAGCTAACAAGGTAAAGGGAAGAAGAAAAATGACAATTCTGCTGACCAAACTGAGGGCAGGCAGTTTGAGCGTGAATAGTCTGCTTCTTTCGATCAGGCTCGGCCTGTTCGGAAATCTTCCGCTAGTACGCCGGCCGCGATGGTACTGGGCAGGCCTGGTCTGACCGCACCGAAACCAGCCAGTCTCCGCCTGTGGATGGAAGGCACAAAACCCTTCCGATTCCGCGCCTCTGCACCTATATCGCGGGCATGTCTGAAACGCCCGAAAATATCCCGAACGCCAACGCTTATGGCGCCGACCAGATCAAGGTTCTCAAGGGCCTCGACGCCGTGCGGAAACGCCCCGGCATGTACATCGGCGATACCGACGACGGGTCGGGCCTGCACCACATGGTTTTCGAGGTGTCGGACAACGCCATTGACGAGGCGCTGGCGGGGCACTGCGACCTTGTCTTGATCGAGCTGAACCCCGATGGCTCGGTCTCGGTCGAGGATAACGGCCGCGGCATTCCAACTGGCATTCACTCCGAAGAAGGCGTCTCGGCGGCCGAGGTCATCATGACCCAGCTCCACGCCGGCGGCAAGTTCGAGAACACGTCGGACGACAACGCCTACAAGGTCTCGGGCGGCCTCCACGGTGTCGGCGTCTCGGTGGTCAACGCCCTGTCCGAATGGCTCGAACTGACGATCTGGCGCGACGGGCTGGAGCACTGGATGCGGTTCGAACACGGCGATGCCGTTGGCCCGCTGGTCGTTAAAGGGCCGGCGCCAGAAGGCAAGAAGGGCACCCGCGTGACCTTCGTCGCCTCGACAGAGACGTTCAAGAACGTGCTGGAATTCGATTTCGAAAAGCTTGAGCACCGCTACCGCGAGCTCGCTTTCCTCAATTCGGGCGTGCGCATCCTGCTGCGCGACAAGCGCCATGAAGAGCAGGTCGAACATGACCTGTTCTACGAAGGCGGCATCGGTGCTTTCGTCAGCTACCTCGATCGCAACAAGCAGCCGCTGCTGCCCAACCCGATCGCCATCAGTTCCGAACGCGATGGTATCGGCATCGATGTCGCGCTGGAATGGAACGATTCGTATTACGAAAATGTCCTGTGCTTCACCAACAACATCCCGCAGCGCGATGGCGGCACGCACCTTGCTGCCTTCCGCGCTGCGCTGACCCGCACGCTCAACAGCTATGCCGAAAAGTCCGGGCTGCTGAAGAAGGAAAAGGTCAACCTGACCGGCGATGACATGCGCGAAGGGCTGACCGCGATTGTTTCGGTCAAGCTGCCCGATCCCAAGTTCTCGTCGCAGACCAAGGACAAGCTGGTCTCCTCAGAAGTGCGCCAGCCGCTGGAAAGCCTGATGGCCGACCGCATGCTCGAATGGCTTGAGGAAAACCCCGCCAATGCCAAGGCCGTGGTCCACAAGATCATTGATGCCGCCGCTGCCCGAGAAGCCGCGCGCAAGGCCCGCGAACTGACCCGGCGCAAAGGCGCGATGGACATTGCCAGCCTGCCTGGCAAGCTCGCCGATTGCCAGGAGCGCGATCCTTCGAAGTGCGAGCTGTTCCTCGTCGAAGGTGACAGCGCCGGCGGCTCGGCCAAGCAGGGCCGTGAGCGCCTATATCAGGCGATCCTGCCCCTGCGCGGCAAGATCCTCAACGTTGAACGCGCCCGGTTTGACCGGATCATTTCCTCGCGCGAAGTCGGCACGCTGATTCAGGCGATGGGCACTGGTATCCGCGACGAATTCAACCTGGACAAGCTGCGCTATCACAAGATCGTGATCATGACTGACGCCGACGTCGACGGCGCGCATATCCGCACTCTGCTGCTCACCTTTTTCCACCGCCAGATGCCGGAAATCATCAAGGCCGGGCACCTGTTCATCGCGCAGCCGCCGCTGTACAAGGTGAGCAAGGGGCGCAGTGAGGTCTACCTGAAGGACGCCGCCGCCCTCGATCGCTATCTGGTCGAAGCCGGCACCGCCGGGCGCGTGCTCGAAACCGAAGGCGGCGCACGCGGCGGACAAGAGCTTACCGAACTGGTCGAACACGCGATGCGCCTGCGCTCGCTGATGGCCTTCGTGCAGCGCAAGTACGATCCCGCCGTGGTCGAGGCGCTGGCCCTGTCGGGCGCGCTCCAGCCAGACATGGAAGCATCCGCGCGGGCTGCGGCCGTGGCCAAGACCGGCGAATGGCTGGGCCGCGCTGACAGCGAAGCGACGTGGACGGCCAAGGTCCTCGACGATGGCTCGGTGCAGATCATCCGCCTGTGGCGCGGCGTGTCCGACGTCTATCCGATCGAAGCGAGCTTTCTCGCCAGCGCTGAAGCGCGCAAGCTTGCCCGCCTCGCCGCCGAGCAGGCCGACGTCTATTCGGGCACCGCAAGGCTGGTGCGCGTCACCGCTGTCGAAGTTGAGCCGGAGCCCGAAGCCGATGCCGGCAACCCCGGCGAAGGCGACGATCAGATCGCCGCCCCGATCCGCGCCGTTGCGGGCGATGGCGCGATCACACGGCCTTCGCAACTGCTTGACGCCGTGCTCGCCAATGGCCGCAAGGGCCTGTCGATCTCGCGCTACAAGGGCCTTGGCGAAATGAACGCCGAGCAGCTCTGGGAAACCACGCTCGATCCTGAAAACCGTATCCTGCTGCAGGTGAAGGTCGAGGACGCCGACGTGACCGACGAGATCTTCACCCGCCTGATGGGCGACATCGTCGAACCGCGCCGCGACTTCATTCAGGAAAACGCACTGAACGTCGCCAACCTCGACGTTTAGGGCAAGGGCCGGTCGCGAAGCATTCGTCACAAGGCGGTCACGACCAGCAAGTACCGGGGTGCGCATGATCCGCTCAACGACCGCCTTCATCATCGCCGCGCTGGTCGCCAACGTCAGCCCGCTGGCGGCCAAGGACAAGGCACCGCGCACCGTTACCGTTGGCATAGCCGCGATCAACGACTTCCACGGCACGCTGGAACCCCCGCAGCAATCGGTGGTGGTCCCTGACGGCAAGGGCGACTTCATACAGGTGCCCGCCGGCGGAGCGGCATGGCTGGCCAGCGCGGTCGATTCCGTGCGCGCCAAGTACCGCTATCACCTGACCGTATCGGCGGGCGACATGATTGGCGGCAGTCCGTTCAGCTCCTCATCTTTCCTCGACGAACCAGCGATCGGGGTGATGAACCGCATCGGGCTGGATTTCAACGCGGCGGGCAATCACGAATTCGATAGCGGCACGGAAGAGCTGCTGCGAAAGCAGAAGGGCGGTTGCGGGCAGTTCAGCGCGATCAAGCCTTGCCAGATCGAAAGCTTCAAGGGCGCGAAATTCACCTTCCTCGCCGCCAATACCATCAAGGACGATGGTTCCACACTATTGCCGGCCTATGCGATCCGCAGCTTCGGCAAGGGGCGCATGCGGGTCAAGGTCGGACTTATCGGCCTGACGCTCAAGAACAGCGGCGTCGGGCAAAAGCCGGAGAACGTGAAGGGCATCCGCTTTGCCGACGAAGCCGATACGGCCAATGCGCTGGTCAGTACGCTCAAGGCCAAGGGGACGGACGCCGTCGTCGTGGTGATCCACCAGGGAGGACGCACGACCGATCCCGCGCCCAACGGCTGCCCCGGCCTTTATGGTGAGATCAAGCCGATCCTCGACCGGCTCGACACCCGCGTGGACCTCGTCATCTCGGGCCATACGCATTGGGACTATGTCTGCGAGTACGGTGCGATCAACAAGGACAAGCACTTCCTGCTGACCAGCGCGGGGCTGTGGGGCAAGATGGTGACCGACATCACGCTGGAGATCGATCCGATTGCGAACAAGGTCGTCAGCCGCAAGGCGCAGCAGGTGATTGTTCAGTCGCCGGGCTACCGGGCATCGACCGCCTTCATCGCCAGCCGGCCGGAATTTCCGCAGTTCGAACCGCGCAAGGACGTGGCGGATTATGTCGCGACTTACGTCAAGGCTGCCGATGTGGTGGCAAAGCGTGTGGTCGGCAGGATTGCCGCACCGGTCGACAAGCTCGACGGCCCGCTCGCCAATACCGGCGGCCCGCTCGGCAATCTGATCGCCGATGCCCAGCTTGCCGCGACAACTGGCGCGGGCGCGCAGATTGCGCTCATGAACCCCTTCGGCATCCGCCGGTCTCTGAACGCGGACGCCGATGGCATAGTGACTTTTGTCGATCTCTTCGCTGTCCAGCCGTTCCGCAACCGGCTGGTCACGGTCAGCCTGACCGGTGCGGAGATCAAGGAAGCGCTGGAGCAGGGCTTCGATGCCAACGCCCCCGAACAGGTCCTCGCGCCTTCTGCCGGGTTCAACTTTACCTATGACCGCAGCAATGCCATCGGCTCACGGATCACCGCCATCAATCTTGACGGCGCGCCGATCGATCCGGCCAAGTCTTACCGCGTGACGATCAGCCGTTTCATGGCCGAAGGCGGCGATAGCTTCGATGCCTTCACCAAGGGCCGCGACCCGGTGGAAGGTATGATGGAGATCGACGCGCTCGAGGCTTGGCTCAAGGCTGTCCCGCCCCGCGCCGCGCCGCAAGAGGTGCGCGCCATCGATGCCCGGCCCGATCTCAACGCCCTGAAACGCAACGCCCCGCCGGGACAGAAATACCGCTGATCGGGACGCTTATTTCTTCGGGAACCACGGCAGAAAGCCGGAGGTCTTGCGAACGTATTCAGCATAACCGGGACGGCGGTCGGCCATGCCCCTTTCCAGCAGCGGCTTGCCCGACCACTTGGTCAGGGTGAAGGTCAGGAAGGCCGGGCCGATCAGGCTGCCCAGCGCCACTGGCCAGCCGGCCTCGCTCGCCGCCAGCCAGATGCCCCACCATACGCAGGCATCGCCGAAGTAGTTGGGGTGACGGGTATAGCGCCACAACCCGGAGTCGAGCACCTTGCCTTTGCTGGCAGGATCAGCGCGAAAGCGGGAGAGCTGCCAGTCGCCCACGGTCTCGAACACCATGCCGACCAGCCACAGCGCGGCCCCTGCCATCGCCAACGAGCCAATGGCCTCCGCGCCCGAACCCGCCACGCCCATTTGCGCGGGCAGACAGGTCATCCACAGTAGCACCGCCTGCGGCAGGAACACGCGGGTCAGCGCGCCGCGCGCATAGCGGCCCTTGTCGCGCGCGGGGCCGAGGATCTTGGCATAGCGCGGGTCCTCGCCGCTCGCCCGCCAGCGGGTGTAGAGGTGGATCGCCAGCCGCGCGCCCCAGATTACCGCCATCGCCGCAATCAGCGAGGCACGCTGTCCGGGCTCGCCCAGTTGCAGCCATGCCGTCGCCGCCAGAAGCGCCATACCGCCGCCCCAGACCGCATCGATGAACGACACGTCGCCGATTTTCGCCGCCGCCAGCCACAGCGCCAGCATGGTGACGAGGATGATCGCCGCGTTGGTAAGAAGGATTTCAGTCATCGTCATCAATCCCTGCGGTAATGGCTTGCCAACGCGGATGGCCGGGCAGCTTTTCTTCGAAATAGGCGCGGATGCGGGCGAAATCGACCGCCTTGTTGCCGGTGAGCACAATCTCCGGCCCAAGCCCGCCGCGCCGCACGGCATGGTCAACCCAGGCCGGCACGATAGGCACGCCGGCGCCCAGCGCCATATGATAGAAGCCGGTCTTCCACTTCGCCGCGCCCTTGCGGGTGCCTTCGGGGGCCACCACAAGCATGAGTTCGTCGCGCGCATTGAACACGTCGATCATCTGTTCGACATAGTTGTGGCTGGCCGAACGGACCACCGGCACGCCGCCCATTTCGCGCATGAAACGCGTCATCGGCCAGCGAAACAGGCTGTGCTTGCCCATGAATGCGGGCCGGATTCCGAGTGCGTCGGTTGCGCCGATGAAGAACAGGAAATCCCAGTTACTGGTATGCGGCGCGCCGATGATGATAAATTTGCGCGACCGCGGCCGCCACGGATCAAGCGTCCAGCGCTGCGAGCGGAACAGGGCCAGCAAGACCCCGCGCACCAGCCGCGTCATCAGCGAATAGCGGGTGCGGGCGGGCTTCAGAAACCCGCTCCATCGGGCCATCGCGGGCTGGCCATGCCGAACACCTTGAACAGCAGGCCCATCTGGCCTTCACCGATCAAACGGTCGGTCGCGGAGCGGATCGCGGCGGCGTGCTGCGGGGCAAATTGGGCGAGCGCCTCGGCCCGGGCCTCGATCCCCAGTGCGCGCAGCCAGCGCCCCTGCGGCACCGTGCCGAGCCAGCGGCAGCCGCGCGATTCGACGACCGGCGCGAGCGAGGCGAAATCGACATGGGCGGTCAGATCGACCTCGCCCGGCATGGCGAAAGGATCGACCTTGCGGTGGCTGCGCACGGCTTGCAGCGTCGAACCATCGCGGACGACGTCGGACCCGTAATCGATGAAAAGCGCCGCCCCGCCCTGTTCGACCAGCCGCCCGGCGACTTCATACATGATCGCCGCCGCGCCGGGGCAAGTCTCGATAATCGTGCCATCGGGGGCATTTCGGCGCGCCTCGGGCACAGCCGGATCCATCGGCATATGACCTGCGACAGGCAGAAAGCGACCATCCTGAAAACCGACCATCCGCTCGCGCCAGCCATCGGGCGTTTTGACCATCTGGCGCACGGGCAGGGCATCGAGGAATTCGTTGGCGACCAGCAGGATCGGGCCATTGTAGGGCACGGTCGACAAGTCATCATGCCAGATTGCGCCTGGCATAGTGCCCAGCTGGATATCCTTGAGCTGGGTCGAGGTTTCGACAAAATGCACGCGCGGGGTAAGGCCATAGCGCTTAGCCGAGGCCATGGCATCGCGCGCCAGGGTGCCGCGTCCGGGGCCAAGCTCGATGTAATGGACCGGCTCCTCACGCCCGGCGCGGATCCACATGTCGGCCAGCCACAGGCCGATCAGTTCGCCGAACATCTGGCTGATTTCCGGCGCAGTGATGAAATCGCCGTCCTCGCCGAACGGGTCCTTCGACGCGTAGTAGCGCGCGTTCGATTCCGCCATGTAATGGGCAACACTGATCGGCCCGGAATGTCCGATCAGGCGTTCAAAAATTGCCGAGAGTCCCCCCTCGCTGATCATGCTGGCGGAGGCGATTCAGCTGTGCCGAGCGGCGGACGGACCAGCGCGCGAACCATGAAGAACAGGCCGACAAGGAACAGTGGAATCGTCAGCCATTGGCCCATCGACAGCCCGGTCGACAGGGCAAATTCACGCAGCTGGGCATCGGGTTCGCGGAAGAATTCGACCACGAAGCGCCCGGCAGAGATGCCCGCCGTGAAGGTGCCGGCGAGCAGGCCCGGACGGAACCGTGCGCGCGTTTTCCAGAACAGCAGCATCATGATGATGAGCAGCAGCAGCCCTTCCAGTCCGGCTTCGTAAAGCTGGCTGGGGTGGCGCGCCAGCGGCCCCGCATCGGGGAAGACAATGGCCCAGGACACGTCGGGACCGGCAGGCCGGCCCCACAGCTCGCCGTTGACGAAGTTGGCCAGCCGGCCGAACAGCATACCGAACGGCACCGCAACCGAGACATAGTCCGCCACGCGCAGGAAGTTCAGCTTGCCGCGCCATGATACCCAGGCAAACGCCAGCACCACGCCCATCAGCCCGCCGTGGAAACTCATCCCGCCTTCCCACAGCTTGATCAGTTCGCCCGGCTGAGCGAGCAGCTCCGGCGCGTAGAACATTGCATAGCCCAGCCGTCCGCCAAGGATGATGCCTAGGGTGCAGTAGAAGAACAGGTCGTCGGCATGGCGCTGCGCCAGTGGTGCTCCCGGCGTGCGGATTGCCTTAGACGTGTGCCAATAGGCGAGGATGATGCCCGCCAGATAGGCGAGGCTGTACCAGCGCAGGGTGAAGAAGCCGAGATCGATGCCGCGCGTCAGCCCCAGATCATCGAAATTGATCGGCTGCGAAACGGCGGCAAGCAATAGTGACAGCAAGGACGTGAACCCCTAAATGTTTGTTGCAGCAGTCTTGGCACAGCGCGGCCCGCGATGGAACCGCTTGTGAACACGGACGCGCGCGGGAAAGGATTGCCAACCGGCCATGCCAAGCGAACTCGACCGGACTTTCACTGCCATCATGGACGCGATGACCGCGCCCGGAGCGATGCTGGAAACCACGCAGGTGAACGTGCGTGGCCGCAGCTGGACGGTGTTCCGCAATGCGCCGCCCAGCGTGCCGGCACTGCTCATGCACTATTGCACACAGCACTCGGACCGCGAATTCATCGTTGATGGCGAGCTGCGGCTGACCTTTGCGGAGACGCTGGCCCTGTCGCGTGAAGTCGCCGCCGGGCTGGTCAACCGGCACGGCATCGCCAAGGGTGACCGGATAGGCATTGCCGCGCGCAATTCGGCGAACTGGGTGATCGCCTATTTCGGCGTTCTGCTGGCGGGCGGCTGCGCGGCGCTGCTCAATGGCTGGTGGACCGGCGAGGAAATGGCCGACGGCATCCGCCTTGCCGATTGCCGCATGATCCTTGCGGATGCCCAGCGCGCCGCGCGGATCGACGCGCTTGACCACGGCGCAGAGGTGCTGGTGTTTGATCACGGCGAACCGGCGGAAGGCCTCGCCGCCCTTCTCGGTTCAGGCGCGGCGGATCTGCCGGCGCTGACCGGCAATGATCTCGCCACCATCCTCTACACCTCGGGATCGACCGGGCAGTCGAAGGGCGCGCTGTCGGACCACCGGGCTGTGGTGCAGGCGACAGTGAACTTCGCGGCGAATACGCTGATGCTCTATCAGTATCATGCAGCGCGCGGCGAAGTGCCCGAAGGCCGCCTGCCCTGCGCCCTGGTGGCCGTACCGCTTTTCCACGTGACCGGCGAGATACCCTTGCTGCTGCAAAGCCTGATCACCGGCCGCAAGGTGGTGATGATGGCGCGCTGGGACGCAGCCGAGGCGATGAGGCTTATGGAGGCCGAGAAGGTCACCTATTTCGTCGGCGTTCCCCTGATGAGCTACGAGATCGCCAGCCATCCCGACCGGACGAAATACGACCTCTCCACCTGCGTCCATTTCGCCGCCGGCGGCGCCCCGCGTCCGGAATCGCACGTCCGCACGATCCGCGATGCCTTGCCCACCGGCTACCCGATCCTGGGCTATGGCCTGACTGAAACGAACGCCGTGGGCTGCGGTAACTTCAACGAAAACTACCTCGCCAAGCCGGGTTCGACCGGTCCAGCCAGCCGCCCGCTGGTTGAGGTGGGAATCCTCGGCAGCGATGGTCACCCCCTGCCGCAGGGCGAGATCGGGGAAGTGGCGATCCGGTCAATCTGCAACTTCATCGGCTACTGGAACAACCCGGAGGCAACCGCCGCAGCGATGACCGGGGACGGCTGGTTCCTATCCGGAGACCTCGGCTATCTCGACCCGGACGACTATCTGTTCATCGTCGACCGCAAGAAGGACATCATCATCCGCGGCGGCGAGAATATCACCGCCAGCGAGATCGAGGCCGCACTTTACGGCCATCCCGGCATTGCCGAGGCCAGCGTCTTCGGCCTGCCGGATGACCGGCTCGGCGAGGTGCCGGTGGCGGTTTACGTTGCGCATGACGGGATCGATGTGACGCCCGATGACCTGCGCGAATTCCTCTGCACCCAGCTCGCCGGGTTCAAGATACCGGTGCACTTCTGGCGGGAATCGGATAGGCTGCCCCGGCTCGGAACCGAAAAGGTCGACAAGCGTGCCCTCAAAGCGCGCTTTGCGGCACAGTGGACGGGCGCTGAAACGCGGGCCTGACATTTGACCTTCCAACGTATTGCCAACCAGCGCGCCATCATTGACCGGCGCGCGCTTGCCTCTGCCATCGCCGATGGCGTCGCCGAGCTGGGCGCCGAAAAGGCCCGTCCCCGCGTGGTCGAACTGCTGCGCGCCGCGCTGAGGGACGGCAAGGCGGAGATCGAGCGTCGCCTGATAGACAAGCCCTCCGCCGGGCACGAATGCGCCGCCGCGCAGGCTTTCCTGGTCGACCAGCTTGTTCGCGTGATCCACGACCATGTCGTCGGCAACGTCTACCGCGCCAGCAACCGCTCGACCGGTGAACGCCTGACGATCATGGCGGTCGGCGGCTATGGCCGGGGCGAAATGGCGCCCCATTCCGACGTCGACATCGCCTTTCTCACTCCGGGCAAGCAGACCGCCTGGTGCGAGCAGGTGATCGAGGCGATGCTCTATTTTCTGTGGGATCTGGGGCTCAAGATCGGCCATTCGAGCCGCAGCCTCGATGACATGGTGCGCATGGGGCGCAGCGATCTGACGATCCGCACGGCGCTGCTTGAAGGACGTTACGTCTGGGGCGATCAGGACCTGTTTGACGAGGCGAACCGCCGCTTCTGGGCCGAAGTGGTCGCCGGGACCGAGCGCGATTTCGTCTCCGAAAAGCTGGGCGAGCGAAATGAACGGCACAAGCGGCAGGGCGACAGCCGCTATGTCGTCGAGCCCAACGTCAAGGAAGGCAAGGGCGGCCTGCGCGACCTGCACACGCTCTACTGGATTGGCAAATACATCCACAAGGTGCGCAATTCCTCGGAACTGGTCGATGTCGGCCTGCTCACCGCCACCGAATACCGCGCGTTCAAGCGCGCCGAGACGTTTTTCTGGGCAGTGCGCTGCCACCTCCACGCGATCACCAACCGGGCCGAAGACCGCCTGACCTTCGACCTCCAGCGCGAAGTTGCGGCGCGGATGGGCTTTGCCGACCGCCCCGGAAAGAGCGCGGTCGAGCGCTTCATGCAGTACTTTTTCCTGCAGGCAAAACGCGTTGGCGCGCTGACCGGCCTGTTCCTGTCGCAGCTCGACGAACAGTTCGCAAAGAAGCAGCCGCGCGGACTTCTCGCCGGATTCCGCGCCCGCCCGCGCACGATCGCCGGCGGCTGGATCGTGTTCGGCGGCAAGATCGACACCCCGTCGGACGACTGGTTCGAAAAGGACCCGGTGCGGCTGGTCGAACTGTTCCAGCTGGCCGCATCCGAACAGCTCGAAATT
Source organism: Novosphingobium aquae (assembly GCF_037572715.1). Classification (NCBI taxonomy): domain Bacteria; kingdom Pseudomonadati; phylum Pseudomonadota; class Alphaproteobacteria; order Sphingomonadales; family Sphingomonadaceae; genus Novosphingobium; species Novosphingobium aquae. The sequence goes on from NZ_JBBHJY010000005.1 coordinate 243,277, forward strand.
CACCCCGCCGCGATGCGCCGCGCCGCGCGCGATGCCAAGCTGATCGACGCCGCCGTGCGCGCCGACCCGCGCGCCAATGCCCTGTTCTTGGACGTGCTGACCAGCCGCAACGACCCTGAAACAGTACTGCGATGGATGAACGAGGCCGATGTCTTCGGCCGCTTTGTTCCCGACTTCGGCCGGGTCAACGCGCAGATGCAGTTCGACATGTATCACCACTATACGGTCGATGAGCATACCATCCGCGCCATCGGATTGTTGGCTCAGATCGAGCGCGGCGAGCAGAAGGAGGACCATCCGCTCGCCACCCGTCTGTTCCCGCAGATCCGCTCACGCCGGGTGACCTATTGCGCGGTGCTGCTGCACGACATCGCCAAAGGGCGCGGCGGCGACCATTCGGTGCTCGGCGCCGAAGTTGCGCGCAAGCTGTGCCCCCGCTTCGGGCTGGACGAGGCCGAGACCGAGATGGTCGCCTGGCTCGTGCGCTATCACCTGATGATGAGCGACACCGCCTTCCGCCGCGATCTGGCCGACTGGAAGACGATCGGCGATTTCGTCGAGGTCGTCCATTCGATCGAGAACCTGCGCCAGCTCTCACTGCTGACCATTGTCGATATCCGCGCGGTCGGCCCGGGCACGTGGAACAGCTGGAAGCGCCAGCTGCTCGGCGACCTTTACGAAGCGGCGGAAGAGCGCCTGCGGCTCGGCCACGCCATGCACGGGCGCAGCCACCGGGTTGCCGCGCGCAAGGACAAGGTTCGCGCGCAGCTCGGCAAGTCCGGCGACCTCGTCGATTCGGTCGGCCAGCAACTTGGCGATGCCTATTGGATCGCCGAGCCCGAGGACATCATCGCCTGGAACCTGCGCCAGCTCGACGCGGCAAAGGGCGCATCGCTGCATGTCGCCTGCCACTACTATGCGGCGCGCGGAGCCACGCTGGTGACAGTGATCGCCGCCGACCACCCCGGCCTGTTCTATCGCATCGCCGGCGGCATCCATCTGGCTGGCGGCAACATCATCGACGCGCGCATCCACACCGCGCGCAACGGTTTTGCGGTCGACAACTTCCTGGTCCAGGACCCGCTTGGCCGCCCGTTCAGCGAAGGCAGTCAGCTTCAGCGGATCGAGACGATGATCGCCGATGCGCTGGCCAACCGGGTCAAGCTGGTTCCCCGCCTAGCCGCCCGCCCCCTCGCCCGCCCGCGCGCCGAGGCCTTTGTCGTGCGCCCCGGCGTTGCTTTCGACAACAAGGCTTCGAACCGCTTCACCGTGGTCGAAGTCGCCGCCCGCGATCGCCCCGCCCTGCTCAACCGCCTCGCCCGCGCGCTGTTCGAAGCGCGGCTGGTGGTCCATTCGGCGCACATTGCCACCTATGGCGAACGCGCGGTGGATACGTTCTATGTCACTGACGTGCTGGGCGAAAAGGTCGAGAACGCCGGTCGCATGAAGGAAGTCGAAGCCGCGCTGCTGGAGGCGGCGGGCGAGGATACGGTCGAGGTGGAAGCGGCGTAATTGTCCGCCTGAAGGCGGTGCGCAAAGCCATCCGGCATTCCTGCGGCACCGGCCCGCTCTCCTCCCGGAGTTCTTGTCTGGTGCGCCAGTCGCATCCGCGACTGGCGCACCAGACAGATGTCAGGAGCTCACCCAACTAAGACTCCAATAACGCCCTTCCCCAAACTCGCGATTCGCACTAAGGACGCGGCGTAGACCCATTACAGGAGAAGACACTATAGCTCCCCCACCCCGGCGCATGCTGCAGCCCCCCGTCAAGAGCGGGCCGCGCTACAACCAGCTCATCCAGTCGGACAAGGTCCGCGTGATCGATGAGACTGGTGAGAATATCGGCGTCATGTACACCCGCGAGGCAATCGAACAGGCGGCCGGAGTCGGCCTTGATCTGGTCGAGGTATCGCCGAACGCTGATCCGCCGGTCTGCAAGTTCCTCGATGTCGGCAAGTTCCGCTACGAGGCGCAGAAGAAGGCTAACCTCGCCCGCAAGACCCAGAAGACGCAGGAGATCAAGGAGATCAAAATGCGTCCGAACATCGACGATCATGACTATGAGACGAAGATGAAGGCGATCCACAAGTTCATCGGCGAAGGCGACAAGGTCAAGGTGACCCTGCGCTTCCGTGGCCGCGAGCTGGCGCACCAGCAGCTGGGCATGAACCTGCTGCGCCGCGTGCAGGAAGATACTGCCGAGATCGCCAAGATCGAAGCCTATCCCCGCATGGAAGGTCGCCAGATGCTGATGGTGATTTCACCGAAGTAAGGCTGGACCCCTCTCCCTTACCGGGGAGAGGGATTACCCCGCAGGGGGCTCCCACAATTCAATCGCATTACCTTCCGGATCGTGAATTCGGGCGAATCGGCCGACTGCAGGGTTATCCCATTCTGCGCGGCGTTCGGCAGGAATGCCGGCCTCAGCCAGCCGCGCGACCAGCGCATCAAGGCCGCTAACGCGAAAATTGATCATGAAGGCCTTGTCGGCGGCGAAATAGTCGGTGTCGTGCTTGAACGGCGCGAAAACCGTCTGTCCGCCCGCAGCGTTCCACAACCATTCACCCGCCGGCTCATCCGTGCCGGAGCAGCCCGCGCCAACGCCGAGATGCGTCCGGTACCAGGCGTTCAAGCCCTCGGGATCGCGGGCGCGGAAGAACAATCCGCCGATGCCGTGAACCCTGCCATCCTCAACCTTGCCATCCAGAGTCATGCCTGCTTTGTCCTCCTGCCAATCGCGCACCCATGGTAGGCGCAGGATCGGCAGGACGGCAAGCAGAAGCAATTTCAGGGCTTTGGACTTAAAGCTTAGCGCTTCGTCTTGGCCTTGCTCATGAGCACGCCGAGCACAACGGCAACCAGCAGCAAAGCCGGAACGTCGCCCAGCATATGGCCGGCATGCATCGGGTCACGACCGGACTGGAAGGCCATGACCGCGGCATGGACCACGCTCGACCAGATGGTGAACGAGATCAGCGAAGCATGGGCGAGCGGGTCGCGCGCCGCGCGGATCAGGAAGATCCCCAAGGTCGCATAGACGCCGACGATCATCATGAAATAGTTGTCCGAGGCGGGAACGCCTTCGTGCCAGGCCCAGCCAGACGGCCAGAACATCGCCAGCGGATAGATCAGGCAAAAGATCACGCCGAACACCGTCAGCGCCATGGATAGAAGTCGTGAATTGTCAGGCATGTTCATTTCCCCCGGCGACCCTGAAGCATTGCGCGCCTATTTCGTCGCAATTGCAATAGCCGCTCGCCAAACACTGCCAACATGGTTACAAGCGAAACCATTATGGCAAAATCATCCAAAGACACCACGATCGGCAATCGCCAGCTGAAGCCCTCCACCTTGATGATGGGCTATGGCTATGACCCCGCTCTTTCCGAAGGCAGCCTGAAGCCGCCGATCTTCCTTACCTCGACTTTCGCCTTCCCCAGCGCGGCGGAAGGCAAGCGGTTCTTTGAAGGGATCACCGGCAAGCGCCCGGGCGGCAGCGATGGTCTCGTCTATTCGCGCTTCAACGGACCCAACCAGCAGATTCTCGAAGAACGCCTCGCTTTGTGGGACGTTGCCGAAGAGGCGCTGGTATTCTCCAGCGGCATGTCGGCCATCGCCACGCTACTCCTCGCCTTCTGCAATCAGAACGACGTGATCGTTCATTCCGGTCCGCTTTATGCCGCCACCGAAGGCTTCATCGCCAAGACCCTGTCGCGCTTCGGTATCGGCTATGTCGACTTCCCCGCCGGCGCTGAACCCGCCGAGATCGAGGCCGCGCTGGCCAAGGGCAAGGACCTGGCAACGGCGCAGGGCGGCAAGGTCGCCATGGTCTATCTCGAAAGCCCGGCGAACCCGACCAATGCGCTCGTCGACATCGAATCCGTGTCAACCGCGCGCGATGCCTTGCTGGGCGCTGCTTGCCCGATCGCCATCGACAACACCTTCCTCGGCCCGCTCTGGCAACACCCGCTGGCGCACGGCGCGGATATCGTTGTCTATTCGCTGACCAAATATGCCGGCGGCCATTCCGACCTTGTTGCCGGCGGCCTTACGGGGGCGAAGCGCTGGATGGATCCCATCCGCATGTTGCGCAACACGATGGGCACGATTCTCGATCCCAACACCGCCTGGATGCTGTTGCGCAGCCTTGAGACGGTAGAACTGCGCATGACCCGCTCGGGCCAGAACGCGGCGAAGGTCTGCGCTTACCTGAAGGGGCACCCCAAGGTCGAAGGCCTCGGCTACCTTGGCGATATCGACGATCCGCGCCAGCAGGACATCTACAACCGCCACTGCACCGGCGCGGGCAGCACCTTCTCGGTATTCATCAAGGGCGGCGAGACCGAGAGCTTCCGCTTCCTCGACGCGCTGAAGATCGCCAAGCTGGCGGTCAGCCTTGGCGGCACCGAAACGCTCGCCAGCCACCCGGCGGCGATGACGCACTTGTCTGTCCCGCCCGAGCGCAAGGCTATGCTGGGAATTACCGACAACCTCGTGCGGATTTCGGTGGGCATCGAGGATGCAGACGACCTGATCGCCGATTTTGAACAGGCACTGGCGGCGGTTTGATCCGCCGCCAGTTACTTCAGATCTTCATCGGCTGGCGTTCCCAGTAGGTCAGCGAGCGCCAGAGCCACTCCATCGGGCCAAAGCGGAAGCGCGCCAGCCACAGCGGGCTCCACACCAGTTCGACCAGCCAGATCGCCGCAACCACCTGATAGAGCTGGTACCGTTCGAATTGGCCGTAGAGACCGAAACCGAAGCCATAGAACAACGCCGTGCAGATCAGCGTCTGGGCAATGTAATTGCTCAGCGCCATCTGCCCGACCGCCGCCAGTGCGCGCTGCAGTCCTTTTAGCCAGCCGAGCCGGATCACCAGCAGCGCCAGACCGAGGTGCCCAATAACCATGGCCAGCCGGCTAAACTGGTACGTCCGGTCGGCCTCCGAAAAGGCGATTGGCGAGAAATTACCGGCATAGATATGATGCAGCTCGTTCCAGCCGAGCAACAGCCCGACAGCATAACCGCCAACCATCATCAGGCCATAGGTGCGCGCCGGCTTGCCCGCGCCAAGATAGCCCAGCTTGAGCAGGCCCATGCCCAGCAGCATGAACGGAATCATGTCGAACAGCAGCCAGTAAGGCGCTCCGGTCCACTGGAACTCATAGCTGGAATCCCACTGACCGGTGACAGCCTGCCACCACGAACCGGAATGCAGCGCGCGCTGCCCGGCAGCGGATTCGGCGTTTGGCGTGTAGTGATCGAGCGCCTCGGCCCATTCCGTGACCGCGGTGGTCTGTTCGCTGGTCAGCGGAGTGCCCGCGGCCTTGGCCTGTTCGGCAAACTGCGCGGTGGCGTAAGTTTCGAGGAGCACATTGCCCTTGTAGCTGGTGATCGCGGCAGCGCAGGCCAGCAGCAGCAACGCGGCAATGATCTGGGTACGGGCCGGCAGCTTGCGCGGCGCGAACAGCAGCATGCCGCAGATCGAATAGGCGAACAGGATTTCGCCGTACCACAGCAGCAAGGCCCAGTGAATCACGCCGAACAGCATCATCCACAGCATGCGGCGAAAATGGATCTCGGCGGCCATGATGCCGGCACCGGCGTTTTCCATGCGGTCAGTCAGCAGCACGATCCCGGCGCCGAACAGCAGCGAGAAGATGCCGCGCATCGTCCCTTCGAAGCCGATCTGGATCACGTCGTAAGCGACCTTGTTCCAGCCTTCCGCGCCGCCATCGGCGAGCGGATTGCTGTAGGCCTGACCGAGCAGCCCAAAGGCGGTAATGTTCATCATCAGGATGCCCAGCAGCGAAATGCCCCGCAGGACATCGAGCGACTGGACGCGGGCGGCCTTGGCCACCGGCGCGACGGTATCTGCAGACATAGGTCCATTCCCCCCGAGGCGAGTGCCTTGCGTGCGGACCCTGGTCGCTGGTGGCCTGCCCCATGTGGCCGGGCGATGGGGTGGAAACTACGCGCAGGTCCGGACCTTGGCAAGCGCGGCAAACCGCCTCGGCGATTGCCCTTGCGATTGACCGCGCCCGGGCAATCGCGGACAACCCGCGCCCAAGGAAGGCCGCAGCCGACCGATTGGGAGAATTTCGGCACATGGCCTATCTGAGCGAACTTCGCGATAACTGGCGTCCGCTGCTCGCCGCGACGGTCGGGCTCGGCTCGGGCATGTCGCTTGCCGGTACGGTCATCAGCACGATGGCGCCTTCGCTGATCCATGCGAACGGCTGGACGCCTTCGTCCTTCGCCTATGTCGGATCGCTTGGCCTGTTTTCCTCGCTAGCGCTGCCTTTTGTCGGGCGTCTGGCCGACGTGCTGGGCGTTCGGATGACCGCGCTGATCGGCATGCTGGCCATGCCCCTGATCTACCTTGGCCTCAGCCTGATGAACGGATCGATTGAGGTCTATTCGATGCTGTTCGTCGCCCAGGGCGTGCTCGGCATGACCACAACGGCCACGGTCTACAGCCGGCTGGCTGTGCAGTACGTGAAGAAGTCGCGCGGGCTGGCGCTGGCCATCGTCGCATCCGGGCCGGCACTCTTCGGCATTCCGGTGGGCATTATGCTCAACTGGATCGTCGAGACGCTGGGCTGGCGCAGCGGCTATCAGGCGCTGGCGGTGTTTGCCATTATCATGGCTGTCGTCACTTTCCTGCTGATCCCGCCGGGCGCGAAAACTCACGGTGTGCTGAAGACCAAACGCAAGGCGCGCGAAGACTATCCGATGATCTTCCGCAATCCGGCGTTCTGGATGCTCGGTGGATCGATGATGCTGTGCAACCTGCCGCAGACGATCCCGCAGGCACAGCTCAAGAACCTGATCCTCGAGAACGGCATGACCGGGATGATGATGGGGCAGGCGACCGTGGCGATGATGCTCGGCCAGCTTTCGGGCCGCATCCTTGCCGGCCTCGCGATTGACAAGATGAACCCCTACCGCGTCGCCTTCCTGACCATGGCGCTACCGAGCATCGGGCTGTTCTTCCTTTCAAGCAGTCTTGATGCCCATGTGCTCGTCCTGCTGTCAGTCTATTGCATCGGCTTCACGTTCGGCGCGGAAGGCGATGTCGTCGCCTATCTCGTGGCGAAGCGCTTTGGCATCGATGTCTATTCGTCGGTCATGGGACTGATCACGGCGATCACTTCTGTCTCAACCTCGTTGGGAGCGATCCTGCTCGGCTACACGCTGGGCACGACGGGGAACTTCAACGTGTTCCTGGTGATCACCGGTGTATCGGTGGTGCTCGGCGCCCTGATGTTGCTGCTGCTCGGCCGCAATGAGAAGCGGGACGAGGAAGCGCATCCGGTCCCGGCTTAGATATCAGCCCTTCCACTCGCGCCGTTCTTCGGCGGCGCGGAGGACTTCATATGCCAGTTGCAGCGCTTGGAAGGCTTTGGCCGCGTCCTCGTCGCCGGGGCGCACGTCGGGGTGAACGAGCTTGGCCTTGGCACGCCAGGCTTTCTTGACCGCATCGAAATCGGCATCACTTTCAAGCCCCAGCACCTCGAGCGCGCGCATCTCGTCGCGGCTGCGGCTGCCATCGCCTGATCCGCCCCAGCCGTAATGCGCCGCTTCTTGATAGCCGGAATTGTCGCGCGTTTCGCTGGCCTCGCGCTCGGCCGCCTCTTCCTTGTCGAGGCCCGCGAAATAGTCCCAGCCGGAATTGTATTCCGCCGCATGGCGCTGGCAGAAATACCAGCGGTCCGGATTGTTGGGGCTCTTGGGTGCGGGGCAATCGCCCTTTTCATTGCAACCGGCGCGGTCGCACAGCCGCACGGTCACCGCGTCACGCGCGGCGCCGTATCCGCCCCAGCGCGGGAATCCCCAATTATCGGATCTGCGTGAGCGGCTCATCGTCCAGCCTTAGGCGTGCGGGCAAGGGTTGGGCAAGGTCTTGAAACGGCAACCCGGTGTTCATATTTGCACGTTATATTGCATTGCAACATCTACCTGCCTTAGTTATAGTAACTAAGGTCAGCAATTCGGATCGCATGAACATGAGCAAGAAACTCGCCCTTTCGTCCGTACTTTCGGTCATGCTGATGGCCGGTTTCGCGATGTTCGGCGGCGCTTCGATCGATGCCGACACCCAGACCACGCAAGCATCGCTGCTGCCCGCGCAGATCGAAATGCCTGCGCTCCCGGCTTTGCCGAGCCTGCCGATCCTGCACTGAGCGGGCACCCGGACTCTCCGGGCACCCTTCACACCCCTCAATCGATAGTGACAGTCACCGCGCGGCGGTTCTTCGCCCAGGCGTCCTCGTTCGAACCGGTCGCCTGCGGGCGTTCCTTGCCATAGGAAATCGTCGTCAGGCGGGCCGAATCCACGCCGAGGCTGACGAGATAGTTCTTCGCCGAATTCGCCCGCTTTTCGCCGAGCGCAAGGTTATAGTCACGGGTGCCGCGTTCGTCGCAGTGCCCCTCGATCGTGGCGCGCTTGGCCGGATACTTCATCAGCCACTGCGCCTGACTTTGCAGGGCAACCGCATCGGTGCTGTCGATATTGAACTTGTCGGTATCGAAATAGATCGAATCGGCACCCATCAAGGTCGCGACGAAGTCGGCCTGACTGCCGGGGATCGGCGCGCCGATCGTGCTCTGGCCGGTATCGGTCGAGGTTGCGGCATTGCCGGGTTCAGGAGGCAACTGCTTGGGCGGCTTGGGCGAGCAACCGGCCAGTGCGGCGCTGCCTGCCATAAGCAGGATCAGGGCTTTCGCCGTGCTTCGTACTTGCTGGTTCATAATCAACTCCTTTGCCCCCGGGAACTCTATAGCTAACGGCCAATTAAGGCAAAACCGGACCCCAGGCCGGATCTGACGCGTCTACCGGCGTGGGCAAGCGGCGCTCATTCTTGCCGGTCAGGTCGACTTGCCACAGCGCCGAGCGGCCCGAGCCCTTTTCAGTCCGGAAGAACTGGATGACGCGGCCATTTGGCGCCCAGGTCGGGGCTTCATCCTGCCAGCCGCCGGTCAGCGTGCGCATACCGCCGCCGCCCGCACTCATCACGCCGATATGGAAATCGCCGGCGATGTGGGTGAAAGCGATCTGGTCGCCGCGCGGGCTCCATTCAGGCGTCGCCGCGCGGCCGCCAAAGAACGAGATGCGCTTCTGGTCCGATCCATCGGCGTTCATCACATAGATCTGCTGGCCGCCCGAACGGTCGCTTTCGAACACGATCTTGCTGCCATCGGGCGAGAACGATCCGCCGACATCGATACCGGGATTGTCCGTCAGCCGCTTGCTCTCGCCGCCGGCCGCCGAAACGCGGTAGATGTCAGTATTGCCGCCCACCGCCATCGAATAGAGGATCCACTTGCCATCGGGCGACCAACGCGGCGCAAACGTGGGATTGCCGCTCTGCGTCACCAACTTCTGCGTGCCGCGTTCGGTATCGTAGATGTAGATGCGCGGGTTGCCGTTGAGGTAGCTGAGGTAGACGATCTGCTTGTAGTCCGGCGAATAGCGCGGGGTCAGGGCAATCGCCTGCCCGCTGGTCAGGAAGCGGTGGTTTGCCCCGTCCGAATCCATGATCGCCAGCTGCTTCTTGCGGCGGTTTTTTGGCCCGGTTTCGGCAATATAGGCGATGCGGCTGTCAAAGAACGGGCTCTCGCCAGACAAGCGCGAATAGACGATGTCAGCGCATTTGTGCGCGGCGCGGCGCCATTCGCCCGGACCGACAACCCATGCGCCCTTCACCAGCTGCTGGCTTAGCGCGACGTCGTAGAGGTAGCAGCCGATGGTCAGATTTCCGTCGCCATTGGCGCGGACAAAACCGTGGACCAGCATTTCCGCGCCCTTGCCTTGCCAGGTGGCGAAGGCCGGGGTCGTGACTTCCGCCATCGATGGCGTCGGCAGGCTGGAGGGACCGGTCGGCTTGAACAGGCCGTTGTTCTTGAGATCGTCGGTGATCACCTGCGCCAGTGCGCGGCCGGTTGCCGCCGTTCCGCCAGCGCTCGCCTGCGTGGCGACATCGGCGTTCGTCGGGAAGGCGGGGATGGCGATGCCGAGGTCGGCCCAGGCGCTGTCATCGGTGACAGTGCCGGTCAGCACTTCGCCGGTCGTCGGCGGCGGCGTGGCGGGTGCGGGGACGGGGGCGTTTTGCGCCAGTGCAGGTACGGCGAGACCTGCAAGCAGCATCGCGATTATCGGCTTCATTGGCTCAATTTCCTGTCGAAGGTAAAACGAAGGCGCTGCCAGCCGGCATAGAATTGCAGCGGCAGGCGGAATGGTGCGGCAAGTCGCACGGCGCGCAGGGCCTGTTCCTTGTGGCGATCGGCCTGCGAGCGATTGGCGGCGTTCACCCCCGTCTGGCCCGTCACGCGGGGAGCGCCGGACAGGCTGCCATCGCGATTGAGGTCCCATTCAACCGTCGTGGCGAGCAGGTCCACATCAAGCCCCGAGGGCGCCTGCCACCTCGGCTTGAGCTGGCGCGCGACTTCGGAAGCAAGCGAGGAGCGCACCTGCGGCGTTATCGACGGGCCGGGCGGAGTCGCTGCCTTGCCATTGCCTGCTGCCGCACCGGGGAGAAAATCCTTGCCGATCCGGCTGGCCCCGCCCGTGCGCTGGGACGCGGGCGGCAGGAAGTCCTTGCCGACACGCGAAGGCCGCGCCGGCAGGAAATCGCTGCCCACCCGGGATTGGCGCTGCTGGGGCGGCGATGCCTTTGCGGGCGGAGTGACCGGGCGAGGTTGCGCGCGCGGCTGCGGCGCGGGTGCAGCAGCACGCGGAATGGGCTGCGGCCGCGGCGGTGTGGGCAGGGCCTTGGGTGCAGGGCGCGGCGGCTCGGGCCGGACCGCGCTTTGCTGCGGCTGCGGTGGAGCGGGTGCGGCCTCCACCGGCGGCGCAGGTTCTTCGGATAGCGTCGGTGCCTGAGCAGCGGTGGCCTCCTCGCGCGATGGCGAACCGGCTTCGGCGGCAACCGGGCCCTGCAGTGTTACGGTCACCTTGGGGGGCAGTGGCGGCGGTTCCGGCGCGCGCGCGAAGATCAACCACGCAAACAGCGCGACATGCGCGGCGACGGCAATGCCGATGCCGACAACGTCTTCTGCCCTGATGCGCGTGGCTGCCATGGTACCGGGCTATGGGGCCGAAACTGAACTGTCGGTGACCAGCGCGATCGACTGGATGCCAGCGCGGTTGATCTCCCCCATCACCGTCATCACCGTGCCGTAAGGCAGTCCGCGATCGGCGCGCAGGGTCAACTGCGGCGGTTTGCCGCCATTCGCAGCGGCAGCCTGCGCCAGCCGATCTGGCAGTTCGCCGGGAGATAGCTCGTCCGCGTCGAGCCACATCCGGCCATCGCCCGTCATCGACAGGGTCACCTGCTGCGCGGGCTGCGGCAGGGCCTCGGCGCGGCTTTCGGGCAAGTCCACCTTGACCCCGGCAGCGAGAAGCGGCGCGGTGACCATGAAGATCGCCAGCAGCACCAGCATCACGTCGACCAGCGGCGTAACGTTGATCTCGGCCATCGGCGCACGCCCGCCCCGGCGGGAACGGCGGCGACCAGAGCTCGAGGAAAGCCCGCCCGCCATCAGCGCGCGCCGATTTCGCGGGTCAGCGCGGCGTGTACCTTGTCGGCAAAGCGCTGCAGCCTTGATTCAAAGCGGTTCACTTTCAGGCTCAGGCGGTTGTAGGCGATCACTGCGGGGATGGCGGCGAACAGGCCGATGGCCGTGGCGAACAGTGCCTCCGACAACTCCGGCGCAACGCGGGCCATGGTGAAGCTTTCCTCGGCATAGGCACCCAGCGTGCGCATGATGCCCCAGACCGTGCCGAACAGACCGATGAACGGGGCGGAGGTGCCGACCGTGGCCAGGATATTGAGCCGCGCTGCCAACTTGTCCGCCTCGCCCTCTACAGTGCCGGTCATGGCGATGCCCAGCCGCTGGCGCAGCCCTTCGGGATCGGGGTTCTTGACTGAGAGGGAGCGGCGCAATTCGTTGATCGCCGCGCCCGCGACCCGGGCCGAGGGGATGTCGCCCTTGCCGTGCTCGGCCTGATAGGCCTCGATATCCTTGGCCTTCCAGAACTCGGCCTCATAGGCCTCGCCCCGCGCATTGATGCCGCGCATCCGCCAGAGAAAGGCGATGACCGTACCCCAGACCCAGATCGAGGCGATCAGCAACCCGGCCATGACCACCTGCACGACAATATCGGCCTGCAGAAACAGCCGCAGCGGGTTCAGCGGGCCGGCGAGGATGGGGGCAGCAAGGACTGAAGTTATGGTCATGATTCTTCCGTTTGCGGGGGCAACAGGGTGGCGAGCGCTTTGCGCCAGGTGTCTGGCTGGCGGCGGGGGCGGCCATCCGGCGCAATGAAACCGACACGCAGCCGCGCCTCGGCGAGCAGGACGCCGTCGCGGATGGCCCTTTGATGAATGCGGCACGAAGCCGCGCGGATTTCCTCGGCGACGCTTTCGATCAGCACGGTATCATCCAGCCGCGCCGGCGCGGCATAGCGGATCGTCAGTTCGCTCACTGCATAGGCACCTTCGCCGGCTTCCTGCGCGGCGCGCTGGTCTATGCCCAGCAGGCGCAGGAAATCTGAGCGCGCACGTTCAAACCAGCGCAGATAATTGGCGTGATATACCACGCCCGACAGGTCGGTATCCTCAAAATAGGCGCGCACCGCGAAACGGTGGATCGGCCCGTCGAGCACGCCGCCGGGAGGTTCAGGGTACGCAGCCATCGGCGGACTCTTAGCCGGTGCGGGACTCGCAGGGCAAGCGAAGGGTATGCCGAAATGTGCGGCAGGTGCGCTCTATTGCGGAACCATTGCGTAGAATTGGCGCCCGCCGAACAAGTGGACGTGCAAGTGCGGCACTTCCTGATGGCCATGTCCACCAACATTGGCGAGCATCCGGTAGCCAGGATCGACCAGTCCCGCCTCACGCGCGACTTGCCCGACGGCGCGGATGAAGCCGGCGATTTCCTCTGCCGGGGCCTTTTCGGAGAAGTCATCCCAGCTGACGTAAGCACCCTTGGGGATCACCAGCAGGTGGACTGGAGCCTGCGGATTGATGTCATGAAAGGCGAGCGAGAAGTCGTCTTCATAGACCTTCTTGCACGGGATTTCCCCGCGCAGAATCTTCGCGAAAATGTTGTTCGGATCATAGGGTGCGCGGGGATCGATGGGCATCAGTCGGTCTTTCGGCTGGCTTTTTCGGCGATTCCGGAAGTGCCTTCGCGGCGGTCAAGTTCGGCCAGCACTTCTTTCAGAAGCACGTCCTTGGCACCAAGCAGGATCAACAGGTGGAACAGCAGGTCCGCCGCCTCGCCGACCAGTTCCTGCCGGTCGCCTGCCAATGCGGCGATGACGGTTTCGACGCCTTCCTCCCCCAGTTTCTGGGCGATCTTGGACAGGCCGCGCTTGTGCAGCTTGGCCACATAGCTGGCGTCGGGATCGGCGCAGCGGCGCGCGGCGATGGTCGCTTCAAGACGCTGGAGAGTGTCGCTCATCGCTCTGCCATGCGGCGGCATCGCGCGGGGGTCAAGAGCGCGAAAAAGGGCGCCCGTGTCGGTCCGGGCGCCCCCCCTGGTCGCCTGCCACCGGAAAAAAGGAGAAAACCGGCAGCCTGCGACACGACCAAGTCAATCCCCGTCCTTGTCCTTGCGCTTCATCGCCATGCGGCGGCCGATCAGCAGACCTGTGATGCCGAATGCGAACAGGGCAAAGTCGGACGGTTCGGGAATGGCATTCGCCACGCGGCCAGCGGTGTTGCTGGCCAGCAGGACCACCGGATAGGCGGCGAGCAAGGCGAGGTTGGTTCCCATCACCAATGTTAACGCAAGCGCCGTGCCAGTGCGGGGTGACTCTGATAAATCCTGCCGAGTCAGTGGTTAACGCCCGCTCCGGCTTTATGGTTACCGTAAAATTAACCGACAGTTTCAGCCCCTTGCAGGCAATCCGGCAGCACGCAGCGCGGCATGGGCCTCGGCGATCGAATAGGTGCCGAAATGGAAGATCGAGGCGGCGAGAACCGCGCTGGCGTGGCCTTCAGTGACGCCTTCAACCAGATGATCGAGCGTGCCCACGCCGCCGCTGGCGATCACCGGAACTGACACTGCATCGGAAATGCAACGGGTAAGCAACAGATCATAACCAGCCTTGGTCCCGTCCCCGTCCATCGAAGTGACGAGCAATTCACCGGCGCCCAGCTGCGCCAGCCGCACGGCGTGTTCGACCGCATCGATCCCGGTCGGCTTGCGGCCGCCGTGGGTGAAGATTTCCCAGCGCCCATCTTTCACCCGCCGCGCATCGACCGAGGCGACAATGCACTGGCTGCCCATCTTCTCGGCAATGTCGGAAACGACTTCGGGCCGAGTGACGGCAGCGGAGTTCACAGCCACTTTGTCGGCCCCGGCAAGCAGCAGCGCGCGGGCATCTTCCACCGTACGCACCCCGCCGCCCACGGTGAGCGGCATGAAGCATACCTCTGCCGTGCGCCGGACGATGTCGAGCAGCGTCCCACGCGCTTCGTGGCTGGCGGTAATGTCGAGGAAGCAGAGTTCATCCGCCCCCGCCGCGTCATAGGCGCGGGCCTGTTCCACCGGATCGCCCGCGTCCTTGAGGTCGACGAAGTTCACGCCCTTGACCACCCGGCCATTGGCAACGTCGAGACAGGGGATGACGCGGACGCGGACGGTCATGTGCGATTGGCCATCGCAATCGCGGCAGCCAGATCGAGCCGGCCTTCATAGAGCGCGCGGCCGGTGATCACGCCTTCGATGCCTTCGTGGGCATGGAGCGAGAGGATGTGGATGTCATCCAGCCCTTTGACCCCGCCGCTGGCGATCACCGGAATATCCACCCGGCGGGCGAGGTCCACCGTGGCGTCGATGTTCACGCCCTTGAGCAGGCCGTCGCGGCCGATATCGGTGAAAAGCAGGCTGGCGACGCCGGCATCCTCGAAACGGCGGGCTAGATCGACCACCGACACGTCGGACACGTCCGCCCAGCCCTCGGTCGCGACCATGCCGTCGCGGGCGTCGACCGCGACAACGATACCGCCGGGAAATTCTTTCGCCAAGTCCTTGACGAATTCCGGGTCCTTGAGCGCCGCAGATCCCATGACGACGCGGCTGACACCAAGGTCGAACCAGCCCGCCACGGCTTCGCGCGTGCGGATACCGCCGCCGAGCTGCACGTGACCGGGGAAGGCTTCAAGGATCGATTCCACCGCCTCGCGATTGCGCTGCTCGCCCGCGAAGGAGCCATCCAGATCGACCACATGGAGGAACTGCGATCCCGCCTCGGCAAACAGCAAGGCTTGCGCTGCAGGGTTGTCACCATAGACCGTCGCGCGGTCCATATCGCCTTCGGACAGGCGCACGACCTGCCCCTGCTTGAGGTCGATGGCGGGAAATACGATCATCATCACGGCTTCCAGTCGAGGAAACGGGCCAGTAGTGCCAGCCCATAGGACTGGCTTTTTTCCGGGTGGAACTGCACGCCCACCACGTTGTCCATCGCCACGGCAGCAACAACCCCGCCGCCGTGATCGGTCATCGCGGCGATGGCGTGGCCGTCTTCGGGGGCGAAGTGGTAGGAGTGGAGGAAATAGGCCTCGCCCGGCTCGATCAGGCCGCCCGCAGGCGGATGGACCGGCAGCGCGACATCGTTCCAGCCCATGTGCGGGATCTTGATGGCGGGGTCGGTCCGCTCGATCTTCAGGACTTCGCCGGCAATCCAGCCGAGCCCCGGCGTGACGCCGTGTTCAACCCCGCGCGTGGCGAGAAGCTGCATACCCACGCAGATGCCAAGGAACGGCGCGCCGCCCACGTGGACCCGCTCTGCCATCGCCTCGACCAGCCCGGGAATGGCGCGCAGCCCTTCGGCGCAGGCCTTGAAGCTGCCCACACCGGGCAGAACGATGCGATCAGCGGCGCGGACAATCGAAGGATCAGCGGTGACGGCGACGCTGCCGGCGCCAGCCGCCTTCAGCGCGTTCTCGACCGAATGCAGGTTCCCCGCGCCATAATCGACGAGGGCGACAACTTCAGCCATGATTCGACTCTCGCTCTCGCGGGAACGGCACCGGCCAGTCGCGGAGGCGGCTGGCGCTACCCACCAAGAACGCCCTTGGTCGAAGGGATCGCCCCGCCCTTGCGCGCATCGAGTTCCACCGCCTGCCGCATGGCACGGGCGAAACCCTTGAAGATGCCTTCGATGATGTGGTGGTTGTTCTCGCCGTAGATCTGCTCGATGTGCAGCGTGATGCCCACGGCCTGCGCGATCGAGTGGAACCAGTGCTGGAACAGCTCGGTATCCATCTCGCCCAGCCGTTCCTGCGTGAACTTCGCGTTCCACACCAGCCACGGGCGGCCTGAAATATCGACCACGACGCGGCTCAGCGCCTCATCCATAGCCGAATGCGCCTCGCCGTAGCGGCCGATGCCGGCCTTGTCGCCCAGCGCCTGTACGATGCACTGCCCGATGGCGATGGCGCTGTCTTCGGTGGTGTGATGCTGGTCGACGTGGAGGTCGCCCTTGATCCGACACGAGATGTCGATCAGCGAATGGCGGCTGAACTGTTCGATCATGTGATCGAGGAAGCCGATCCCGGTGGAGACCTGATAGGCCCCGGTGCCATCGAGGTTCACTTCGACCGCGATGTCGGTTTCGTGCGTCTTGCGAGTGATCGAGGCGGTGCGCATGGCCGATTCCTTATCCTTGGCGGGCCTATAGACCGGCGGACAGCAAGCGCAACTACCCTTGACCCGGGGGTAAGTCGGGGCCACTTGGGAAAAATCATGACTGACACGCCTGACAGCCTCATTCCCTATGACGAAATCGTGCAGGAAGCGCTGCGCGCCGTGGTGGGCCGCGTGCTCGGCCAGATTGCGGACAGCGGGGCTACCCTGCCGGGCAATCACCACTTCTACATCACCTTCAAGACTGCCGCACCCGGGGTGAACATCCCGCAGCACCTGAAGGAACGCTTCCCCGACGAAATGACGATCGTCCTGCAGAACAAGTTCTGGGACCTCAACGTCGGCGAAGACCAGTTCAGCGTTGGTTTGTCGTTTAACCAGATGCCGGCCAAGCTGGAAATTCCCTTCGCCGCGATTACCGCGTTCGTCGATCCCGCGGTCGATTTCGGGCTGCAATTCCAGGCCACTGTCGCCGATCTGGCACCCGAACCGCATGACGAGGCGGAGAACGATTCGCCCGACGCCGACGGCCCACCGGTCATCACCAACGAAGATGGTTCAAACGTAGTGACCATCGATTTCGGGCGGAAGAAGTAAGGCCGCAATGGCCCGCAAGCGCGCCAAGGCCGAAGAGAAGCTTTCGGAAGTCGTCGATCAGGGCGGCCTCAGCCCCAATCCCATGACCAACTTGCTGATCACCGACGTGCTGCTGCGCGGTGGCGGGCGATTGCTCAAGAACGTGGTCGAGCGAACCGTGCTGGGTGCCAGTTTCACTCCGGGCAAGGCGAAGAAGATCGTCAAGGGCCGGTCGATGGCGCAAACCCTGGTCGGCACGGCCTTGGCGCGGATCGCCACGAAGTCCGTGCCGGGCGCGATTGTCGTCGGCGGCGGGATGCTGGCCAAGGCGCTTTACGAGCGCCGCCGCAAGGTCGCTTCGGCGCAAAAGGGCGAAGAACAGGCAGTCGAGCAAGCGGCCAATGCGTCGGAAAGCGGCGAAACGTCTTGATTCGCGCCCCCGTGCTGCGGCATGGGCGGCTATGGCAACCGATACCCTCCACCGCCGCGGCCTCATGTTCATCCTCTCCTCGCCTTCGGGCGCAGGCAAGACCACGATCGCGCGCCGCCTGCTGGAGCAGGACAAAGAGATCCGACTTTCGGTCTCCGTCACCACGCGCCCGATGCGTCCGGGTGAGATCGACGGCAAGGATTACCATTTTGTCAGCCAGGCCGAATTTGACCGCATGGTTGAAGAGGACGAGTTCTACGAATGGGCGCACGTTTTCGACCATTGCTATGGCACGCCCAAGTCGCAGATCCGCACCGGACTGAAAGCGGGCGAGGATTTCCTGTTCGATATCGACTGGCAGGGCACCCAGCAGCTTTACCAGAAGGACCAGCAGGACGTTGTCCGCGTGTTCCTTTTGCCGCCCAGCATTGAGGAACTGCGCCGCCGCCTCAACGGCCGCGCAACGGACAGCGAAGTCGTCATCCAGGCCCGCATGGACCGCGCCCGCGCCGAAATCAGCCACTGGGACGGCTATGACTATGTCGTGGTCAACGACAACATCGACCTGTGCTTCGATAAAGTGCGCCAAATCCTCGAAGCCGAACGTATGCGCCGCCAGCGCCAGACCGGGCTGATCGGGTTTGTGCGGGAATTGATGAAGTAGGGTTCACTCCCCCGCCGGCCCGACAAAATCGCCCGGCACCCATGCGTTGACCCAGCCGCCGTCGACCGTGATCGTTTCGCCCACCACGTAATCGCCTGCGCGGCTCGCTAGGTAGATTGCGGCTGCGGCCATGTCCTCGTCCGCGCCGACCCGGCCCGCCGGGATCTGGCTCGCCACCCTGTCAGGCGCGTGATCGGCGGCTCTGTTCATTTTAGAGGCAAACATGCCGGGCGCGATACCGCTGACGACGATATGCTCGCCCGCCAGCCGCGCGGCCATGCGCCGGGTGAGGTGGATCAGTGCCGCCTTGCTCGCCTGATAGGGATAGGTTTCCCACGGATTGAGCCGCATGCCATCGACCGAAGCGATCATGATGACCTTGGCGGGGCGGATGTCGCTCGCACCAGCGCGCAGCAGGGCGTGGAGCTTTTGCGTCAGGAAAAACGGCGTCTTGACGTTAAGGTCCATGACCTTGTCCCAGCCGCCTTCGGGAAAGATATCAAAGGGTGCGCCCCAGGCGACGCCGGAATTGTTGACCAAGACATCAAGGCGAGATTCGCGTGTGGAAAGTTCGGCGGCGAGCGCCTCGATCCCGGCAAGTGTGGCGATGTCTCCGGGCAGGGCAACGCAGCGCTCCCCCAATTCAGCCGCCGTGGCTTCGACCTCATCCGCCTTGCGCGCCGTGATGTAGACACGCTCCGTGCCGGCGCCGAGAAAGCCCTCGGCGATCATGCGCCCGATGCCGCGCGATCCTCCGGTGACCAGCGCAACCTTGCCTTCGAGCGAGAACAGGCGGGAGACATCCATGGCGGCAATTCCTCTCGCCCGGTGGTCTGAACGAGCGGCTGCCGGGGGGCAAGTGTCAGAAGGTCAGAACCGGGTCGCCCAGCTCACGCCAACGCCGTAGTCATCGGGCGCCTGCGAATAGTGCATCGGTTCGCTGCGCCAGAATGCGCTGGCGGTGAGCGATCCGCCGGCAACAAGCCCGTTCCACGCCAGTTCGCGCATCAGTTCGCGCCCGCTCGGGCTGAGATCAAGCTGGCGGATGGCGCTGGTCGCGGCCAGCGTGGCATAATCGTAGACGCCGGGAAGGCGCAGGCTGAGGCCGCCCGAATTGACGCGCAGCGGCTGCGAGACACGCAGCGACAGGCTGTCGCCCGGCTGGAACAGGTTCATCCGGCTGGCATCGACCGACCAGCCCGAACTTGCAAGCTTTGACCCGGCGGCGATGGTTCCGCTCTGGTGCGCCGCCGTCCAGCCGCGCCGCACAGTGCCGCCGAGCCGCCAGTTCTCGTTTGGCTGCCATGCCGCGCCCATATCGACGAACAGGCTGTTTGCCCCACCCTTGCCCGCCAGCCCGGCATGAAGCCGAGCGCCCAGCACGGTGCGATCCTCACGCAGCCAGCTGGCGCCGAGTGTGGCCTCTATCGGCCCCAGCCGGCGGTCGAGCGAGGCGCCGAAGCGGAAGAAGGGATCGGTGAGGCGCGGGTTCAGCAGGCTATTGGCGAACGTGATCGGCGAGCCGGTCAGCACCTTGCCGTTCTCCGCCATCACCGTGACGCCGGTTGCGCCGACCTGCCGGCGCAGCGCCATTGCCGTGAGGCCGGTACGGTGGAAGCCGAAATCGCCCGATGGATCGCCGCTGACGAGGAAGGCCGGGCGCGACTGGCCCTGAAGCTGCGCGACGACACCGTCCACGCCTTGTGCATAGGCAAAGGCCATGGTGCTACGCGGCGAGAGCCTTGCGACCACGCGCGCGGCCAGCACGCGGGCCGCCTCGGCATCGCGGGGGGAAAGGCGCAGTTGTCCGGCCCAGCCCATTGGCCGACCTGAACGCAGCGGATCGGCGACCGAGAAGGCCATGCTCAGCGGGCCCGCGCCGCTATCCACTGCGCGGCTTCCGCCCAGCAGCGCCCCGCCCAGCTTTGGCGCAACCTGCGCCGCGCGCATCGTCGCGCCAAGGTTCACGGTATAGGCGCGGCCATAACTGTCGAGCAGGGTCGCGGGCAGGTACTGGCCACCTGCCGCATCGCCCATCGCCGGCGAGCCCGAGACGCTCGTTTCGCCGATCGGCACCAGCGCGTTCGAGCTATCGGCCAGAGTTGTCGCGCCTTGCGGAGCGAAGGCCGCGCCGATGTTCATGATGCCGCGGCCATAAATGTCGTCGGTCCCCGCCGCGCCGGCATCGTTGGCCGTACGCAGCAGGAGGTCGACCGTCTGCGCGGCGGTCAGGGTGGGGAAATATTGCCGCAGCAGCGCGACTGCGCCGGAAATCTGCGGCGCGGCAAAGCTGGTTCCTGACACGACGGTGACGAATTGCTGTCCGCTGTCATTGGTGGTGATCTTGATCGCGCCGTTTTCGTAAACGCAGCAGATCCGGTCGCCCATCGCCATCAGGTACCACTGCGCTTCGGTTCCGGCGTGGTTTGAGAAGGTCGAGATCTGGCGGTTTTCATCGACCGACCCGGCGATGATGACATTGCCGTTGCCCGCCTGCCTGATGCCGACGGCAAGCGAATCGGGATTGGTCGTGCTCGATACAGAGTCATTCCCGGCCGAGACGACAACCACCACCCCGGCATTGGCCGCGCGGACAATCGCCGCGCGCAGAGCGTTGTTCGGCGGAAACCCGCCGAGCGAAATATTGATGACCTTGGCCCCGGCGCTGATTGCCCGGTCGACCCCGAGGGCAATTGCCGAATCGAAGAAGGTACAGCCGCCCGAATCGCCCACTTTCGGCGTGGCGCAGGAGCCGGGGGAATCGGCGCGCAGGGCCTGGATCGTCGCGTCATAGGCAATGCCGACGATGCCGGTGTTGTTGCGCGCCGCCGCCGCTGTCAGCGCGACCTGTGTGCCGTGGCTCGAATCCGCATTGCTCACGCCGCGGCTGCCGGCGACATCTGCCGATGCGGCCGAGATGCGCCCGGCAAATTCCGGGTTGGTCGTGTCGATGCCCGAATCGATAATGGCGAGCGTCACGCCAACGCCGGTCGCGCCCAGTTGCCAGGCAGGAATGACATTGTGGAAAGAGGGCCCGTCCGAACGGCGATATTCCGCAGTATCGAATACGGCTGTAGGCGTCGGCGTGGGTGCTGGTGTCGGCGTGGGCGCGGGCGCGGGCGGCGGGCTGACCGGCGGCGTGCTGATCGGTCCGCCCGAGCTGCCACCTCCGCAGGCATTAAGCAGCAGCGTAAAGGTGATCGCCGCGACAGCGCGCTTTGACCGACGGGTGTCCCTGCGTCCCGCAGACGCTCCGATTCTTGCGACCATGGCAATCCCCTAAGCCGATTAGAATGACGGAAGGGTGAACAGTTGACCATCCGGTTTGTAACGTTTGCTTGCTACAAAGACACAGGAACGATAGGCGCGGCGCGAACCGAAAATCAGCGGGATATTGCCAGATGACCGATCTTGCCGCCCAGATCGAAGCCGCATTCGAAGCGCGCGACACCGTGACCCCGGCCTCGGCCGAAGTGCGGGCCATCGTTGATCAGGCGTTGGACCTGCTCGACAGCGGCGCGGCGCGCGTGGCTGAGCCTGACGGCGAGGGCGGCTGGAAGGTCAACCAGTGGCTCAAGAAAGCCGTGCTGCTCAGCTTTCGCCTGAACGACAATGGCGTGATGGAATACGGCGCGGCCGGCGCTCCTGCGTTCGACAAGGTGCCATTGAAGTTCACTGGTTGGGACGATGCCAAATTCCGCGAATCCGGCGTGCGCGTGGTGCCCGGCGCAATCGTGCGGCGCAGCGCCTTCATCGCCAAGGGCGTCGTGCTGATGCCGAGCTTCGTCAATCTTGGCGCATACGTGGGTGAAGGCACGATGATCGATACCTGGGCCACCGTTGGCTCCTGCGCCCAGATCGGCAAGAACGTCCACATCTCGGGCGGCACCGGCATCGGCGGTGTGCTTGAGCCGCTGCAGGCTGGCCCGGTGATCATCGAGGACAATTGCTTCATCGGGGCGCGGTCCGAAGTTGCCGAAGGGGTGATCGTCGGCACCGGCGCGGTGATTTCGATGGGCGTGTTCATCGGCGCATCGACCAAGATCGTCGACCGCGCGACCGGCGAAGTCCACATCGGCAAGGTTCCGCCGTACAGTGTCGTTGTCCCCGGCGCCCTCCCCGGCAAGCCGCTGGCCGATGGCACACCCGGGCCGTCGCTTTACTGCGCGGTGATCGTCAAGACGGTCGATGCCCAGACGCGGTCCAAGACCGGCATCAACGAGCTGCTGCGCGACTGATCAGGGAACCGGGCGAGCCCCTGTTCGTTTACTTGTGAGCAATTCACGAGGAAGCGAACATGGAACGCGAAGGCGAAGAAATTCACGTCACCGAGACGGAGGCCAAAGCGGGCAACCGGGGCAATCACGCGCGGAACATCCTGGTCATCAGCCTGTTCCTGGCGATCGTCATCTTGAGCGCCATGTGGATCACTGGCGCGCTCAATGCCCCGCAGGATCACCGCCAGGACGGCATTTCGAATCAGGCATCGCCGACACCTACGCCAACGCCCTGACGTAAAACCGGGGGCGAGGGCTGGATTCCCGGGCTGCTTGCGGGCAAAGGACGGCCATGTCGCAATTGCTCGTCCAGTTTGTCGTCTCGTCGATCATGGTCCTGCTGTGCGTCGCGATCCACGGCATTGGGCTGTTCAGCCTGAGCAAGGCGATCCGCACCGAAGCGTCGATCGAGCGCTTGCGCAATATTGACCCGCTTAGCCGGCGCGGGGCGATTTTCACCCTCATCGCCGTCGTATCGATGCTGGCGCTGCACGGGATCGAAATCTGGGCCTTTGCCGGCGTCTATGTGCTGACCGGCGCGGTTTCAGGACTCGAGAACGCGCTCTACTTCTCGACGATTTCCTATTCGACCGTGGGCTATAACGACGCGCACATCAGCGACGCATGGCGGCTGCTGGGGGCGTTTGAATCCATCCTTGGCGTCTTCCTGCTCGGCTGGTCGACCGCGTTCTTCTTCCGCATGCTCAGCCGCATTGACGCGCACTAGAACGTCGTCGGGTTCTCGATCGGCGGGTCGGCACGACGCGAAACGGCATAGGCTTCGGCGGCTTTGAGCACGCGCATCAGGTTCCGGCTGGACAGCTTTTCCAGATCGGCCTGCGACCAGCCGCGGCGAGCAAGTTCCACGAACAGCGCGGGATAGGTCGACGCGTCTTCCATTCCCTTCACCGTGGTATCGATGCCATCAAGATCGCCGCCCAATCCGACATGGTCGGGGCCGATCAGCTTGGCCACATAGTCGATATGGTTGGCAACATCGGTGATGCCGCCGTTGGGAGAGGGATTCGCCTTTTCCCATTCCGCAAGCTCGGCCTTGGCACCGGCGGAATCGCCGATGTGGCTGGCATCGATCCGTGCCTTCTCACCGGCTCGGCGCACGCTCCAGGCGCGGGTGTCACCCACGACATAGGCGGGGTAGAAGTTGACCATCAACACGCCGCCATTGGCCTTGAGCCCCTGCAACGCCGCGTCCGAGACGTTGCGCGGATGGCTGTTGAGCGCGCGGGCGTTCGAATGGCTGAAGATGACCGGCGCTTTTGCGACGCGGTAGGCATCCATCATCGAGGCTTCGCTGACATGGCTGAGGTCGACGAGCATACCCAGCCGCTGCATCTCCCTCACCACGTCTTCGCCGAAGGGAGTCAGGCCATCGTGCTTGGGATCGTCAGTCGCGGCATCGGCCCAGGCAGTGTTCTTGAAATGGGTCAGCGTCATGTAGCGCGCGCCAAGCGCATGCATCTGGCGGAGCACCGCGAGGCTGCCGCCAATCGAGTGGCCGCCCTCCATACCGACCAGCGAGGCGATCCTGCCAGCCTTCTGGGCCGCGATCACGCAGGTGCTGTCGACGCAGAACTGCAGGTCCTTGGGGTACATCGCGACAAGCCGCTTCACCGTGTCGATCTGTTCGAGCGTCGCCTGTACCGCCTGCTGATCGGTCAGGTTGGCCGAGACATAGACTGACCAGAACTGCGCGCCCAATTTGCCTTTGCGGATCCGGCTGAGGTCGGTCTGCATGGCGATGAAGCCCTTGGCCGTGTCAGCCGTTCCGGTGGTGTCGTTGAAATCGAACCCGGCAAGTATGTTCTTGCGCCGGTCGCGCAATTGTTCGGGCACGTCGTTGTGACCATCCCACACCGGTGCCGACTTCAGCGCGGCATCGGCGACCTGTTCGGGCGTTCCTGCGGAAGTTGGGCCTGCTGCAGTTGGGCCTGCCGCCGATGGACCGGCAAGAAGGAACAGCAGGCTCGCGCCGGCGGCGAGGAAATGACGCATCGGGTTCCTTTCGGGAATCGGAAATGGCTCAGGCCCAAGCAAACGACACTTCGCCCGCCGCAGCAAGCACCTTGATGGGTGCAGGAACCTGCCGCGCAAAAAAACCGCGCGGCCAGGTTCTGTCAGATCGGCAAGGATCAGCCTTCCGCCTCGCGCTCGAACGCGGCCTGACCGCCAATGCGCGATGCAATGCGCCCCAGCAAGGTGAGCACGCCAATCGCGATGACCGTGGCGAGGATGGCATAAGTGTAGAGGCCCGTAAGATCATCGCCGAGGCCCAGCTTCGCCAGCGTGGCCTTGATCGCCTCGTTCCAGGCCAGCGCTGCGACCAGCCCCAGTGAAGCCGATGCCAAAGTAATCATGGTCTGGACCATTGCGCGTGGATTCATGGTATTCCCCCTTTTGCGATTGATAATGCACCCTATTTCCTAATCGCCATGATCGAACAAGGCCAGAGCCGCGGCAAGTTCTTGAGGATAGCGGCGATCGGCGACCGTGGTCAGCCCCGCCGCGCCGCCGTGCTGCACAGCGGTTGACCAGACGGCGTCGCACGCAGCGGCATGGCGCTGGCCGAGATCATAGTCCGGCCCCGCCGCCACGGCCTTGATTACCGGCCGGTAATGCGTCCGCTCGATGAAGGCATGCTGGGCCGAGGCCAAGGCCTCCGCCTCGCGCAGGGCGATGTCTTTCCAGGCAGAGGAAAATCCGGCAGTGCCGGTGCGGCTGGCGAGCTGGTACGTGCCATAGGATACGCCGCCAGGATCGCCCTGCCCGCCAGAGACAGTGCCCGGCCCGCGGCTGCCGCTTTCAAAGCGTTCGGAAATCGAGCCCAGGCGGTGGCGGGTCTTGCCATCAGTGTTCATGAAATTCTCCATGGTGAATGCTGGTTTCGCCCCGCACAATCCTCTCACAGGCCCGGGTCTGTAGGACAGGCCAACTTGCGCGGGGTCATCATTCGTGCTTGGCGCAAAAGCCATGTCGCTGCTTGCCGATCCCTATGCCTTGGCGCTGGCCTGCCTTGCCGTCATCGTCATCGGCGCGGCTAAAGGCGGGCTGAGCGGCGTCGGCGCGCTCGGCGCGCCGATCCTCGCACTGGCCTTGCCGCCGGCGGTCGCGGCGGCCATCCTGCTGCCAGTGATCATCGTCCAGGACGCAGTGAGCGTATGGTCATTCCATCATGACTGGAACCGCTGGATTGTCGGCTGGATGCTGCCCGGGACAATCGTCGGGATCGCGCTGGCCACCGGCTTTTCCGCATCGGTGGACGAGCGTTGGCTGCTGCTGCTGCTCGGCGTTATCACACTGGCTTTCGGCCTGTTCCGATTGTGGACCGAGCGCGGGGGACGTATCGTTGCCGCATCGAATTCGCCCGGCTGGGTCGGCACCCTGTTTGGCGTCGCCGCCGGGGTCACCAGCCAGATCGCCCATGCCGGCGGGCCGCCGTTCCAGATGTGGGTCACGCCGCGCCGCCTGCCGCATATTACCTACATGGGCACCAATGCTGTGCTCTTCGCCCTGATGAACCTGTTCAAGGTGCCAAGCTATGTCATGCTGGGCACCCTGAACCGGCAGACGTTCATGGCTGCGGCGCTGCTGATGCCGCTAGCCGTGGTGAGCACGCTGATCACCCTGCGCATTCTGCGGCGGCTGAATTCGCACAGGTTCTACACAATCGTCTACGGGTTGATGGTGCTGCTGGGAGCAAAGCTGATCTGGGATGGGATCACATGAGCGAGGAACGCTTCGACTATATCATCGCGGGTGCCGGCAGCGCAGGCTGCGTGCTGGCAAACCGCCTCTCGGCCGATCCGCGTACCCGGGTACTGCTGCTTGAGGCGGGCGGGCGCGACAATTATGTCTGGGTAAAGGTGCCGGTCGGCTACCTTTATTGCATCGGCAATCCGCGCACGGACTGGTGCATGTCGACTGAGGCCGAGGCGGGCCTGAACGGCCGCGCGCTCAAATATCCGCGCGGCAAGGTGCTGGGTGGCTGCTCGTCTATCAACGGCATGATCTACATGCGCGGCCAGGCGCGTGACTATGACCACTGGCGGCAGCTGGGCCTCAATGGCTGGGGCTGGGACGATGTCCTGCCGCTGTTCCGCAAGGCCGAGGACCACTTCGACGGAGCGAGCGAGTTCCACGGCACCGGCGGCGAAATCCGGGTCGAGCGCCAACGCCTGCGCTGGGATATCCTCAACGCCTTTCAGTCCGCTGCCGAAGAGTGGGGCCTGCTGCGCACCGACGATTTCAATCGCGGCGACAACGAAGGCTCAAGCCTGTTTCAGGTCACCCAGCGCAGCGGCTGGCGCTGGAGCGCGGCGGACGGTTTCCTGCGCCCGGTGCGCAGTCGGCCAAACCTGAAGGTCGTGACCAGCGCGCTGGTTGACCGGGTGGTGATCGAGGACGGACGCGCGGTCGGCATTGCCTATTCGGTCGGTGGTCTGGTGCGGATTGCGCGGGCCGATGGCGAAGTTCTGCTCGCCTCGGGAGCGATCGGCTCACCCGCGATCCTTGAACGTTCGGGCATCGGCGATGCAGCGCGGCTGGGGGAACTGGGCATCACGGCTAAGGTCAACGCCCCGGCAGTCGGCGTGAACTTGCAGGACCACCTGCAGCTGCGCTGCGCTTGGAAGGTGTCGGGCGTATCGACGCTGAACCAGCGCGCGGGGAACCTGCTGGGCAAGGCGATGATCGGGCTGGAATACGTCTTGCGCCGCAGCGGGCCGATGGCGATGGCGCCCAGCCAGCTCGGCATGTTTGTGAAAAGCGACGAGCAGCAGGCAAGCGCCAACCTGGAATATCACGTCCAGCCGCTCAGCCTGGAAGCGTTCGGCGGGGGTCTTGATCCCTGGCCCGCCTTCACTGCCTCGGTCTGCAACTTGCGTCCCGAGAGCCGCGGCACGTCCTTGATCCGCAGCGCACGGGCGGACGATCATCCGGCGATCCGGCCAAACTACCTGTCCGCCGAGGAAGATCGCCGCGTTGCCGTGCGGTCGATCGCCATTACCCGCCAGATCGTCGCCCAGCCAGCACTCGCGCGCTATCACCCCGAGGAAATGCGCCCCGGCCTGCAATATGCCGACGAGGCGCAATTGATCGAAGCCGCCGGCCAGATCGGGACGACAATCTTCCATCCGGTCGGCACGGCCGCCATGGGCAGCGTCGTCGATGCCCGCCTGCGCGTGCAGGGTGTCGAGCGCCTGCGCGTGATCGATGCCTCGGTCATGCCGACGATCACTTCTGGCAATACCAATGCGCCGGTGATGATGATCGCCGAAAAGGGCGCGGCGATGCTCCGCGAGGACGCCCCCTAATCAATCCACGCCTTGCGCAGCTTCGGCGCACCGATCAGCATGAAAGTGGCGGCAAGCAGGTAGAGCGAGGTGACCGCAATGATCGCCATCCGCAGCGAATCCGTGCCGTATTCGGGCGCCAGCACATCGGACAGGCCGCCGATGACGATCGAGCCGAAACTCAGGCCAATACCGTTGTTGATGAACAGGTAGCAGGCCGAAGCCGTCGCGCGCTCGTTCGCTGGCACTAGATGCTGGATCGCCGTCGTCACCGGGCCGAGCCAGATGTAGACCAGCCCCGATGGCAGCAGCAACAGCAGGAACAGCGCCAGTATGCTTGCGCTGCTAAAGGCGAGGAAGATCGTCGGGAAGCAGAGGATATAGGCGTAAGCGGCAATCCGGGCGTATCCGGCGCGGTCTTTCGTGCCGACGCGGTCGGCGAAGAAACCACCAGCGTACATGCCGATGCATCCAGCAAGGACGAGCTGCGCAGCGAGGAAGCGCCCGGCTTCAACCAGCGTCAGACCGTAAGTCCGCTGCAGCAGCGTCGGCACCCAGAAGGCCATGCCGTAAGCGCAGAGCGAGCCGGTCGCAGCGCCAAGCGACAGCAGCCAGAAGGCCGGCAGTTTCGCCAGCCGGCGAAACGTTGTCATCATCGGGACTGAAACATAATCAACGGGAATGGGCTGGTCCCTGACCACCTTGCGGAACGGCAGCACAACGAACAATCCGGCGAGCCCCAGCACGATAAAAGCCAGCCGCCAGTCGACGGCGGCGGCAATGATCGAGCCGAACAGCGCGCCAATTGCCTGCCCGAGCGGAATGCCCAGAGAATAGGTCGCCAGCGCCCGGCCCCGTTTTTCGGGCGGAAAACGGTCGGCGATGATCGCATAGCTGGGGGCAACGCCGCCCGCTTCGCCAATGCCAACGCCCAGACGGAAAAAGAACAGCTGCCAGAACCCGGTTGCAACACCGCACAGCGCGGTGAACCCGCTCCAGACGGCAAGGCTCCAGCCGATGACTTTAGCCCGGCCCTTGCGATCAGCAAGCACGCCAAAGGGGATGGCCATCGTGGTGAACAGCAGTGCGAAAGCCAGACCACCCAGCACGCCCATCTGGGTATCGCTGAGGCCCAGATCGGTCTGCACCGGCTTGGCCAGAATGGCGAGGATCTGCCGGTCGAGGAAATTGAACGTATAGACCACCAGCAACATGCCGAGCACGGCGTTGGGGGAATGGGATTTGGTTTCCTGCGGTGCCTCTTGCACGCGATGCTCCTGCTAATCGTCAGGCAGCAGGTCTATCCAAGCCGCGCCGCTTCGGCTAGCCACCAAGGGATGGCAATCCGGACACTTAGCCCTCAGGGCCGCGATGTCGAGACAGGCGCGGTGAAATCGGAGCCCGTCATCACCACTTACTTTCGCGCATCCGCGCCCGGCAGAAACTTTCCCGATTGAAACACCCCCGATTGAACCATCCATGCGTCTGAAGGTTGCCAGCTACAACATCCACAAGGCAGTCGGCCTCGACCGGCGCTGTGATCCTGATCGCATCCTGGCCGTCCTGCGCGAGATCGATGCCGACGTTGTCGCCTTGCAGGAGGCGGACCGGCGCTTTGGCGACCGCGCCAGCGTGCTGCCACGCCAAGCGATCGACGACCATTCTCCCTGGCGCGCGGTGCCGCTGCGCACCCGCGCCGATTCCATCGGCTGGCACGGCAATGCCCTGCTGGTGCGGCGCGGCATCGAGGTTGTCCATGCCGAGCCGGTGGCCCTGCCGATGCTGGAACCACGCGGCGCGGTCTTCGCTGAATTGCTGGTGGCGGGAAAACCGCTACTGGTGGCGGGCATGCACCTTGATCTCTCCGGCCTGCGCCGCCGCCATCAATTGCGCGCCGTGCTCGATCATCTGGCCCGATGCGGACGCAAGGGTCCGGCGGTGCTGATGGGGGATTTCAACCAGTGGTCGCACGCACGCGGTGCCATGCGCGAGTTTAACGGCGACTGGACCCAACTGGTTCCTGGCAACAGTTTTCCCTCGCGCCAGCCGGTCGCCGCGCTCGACCGGATCGTGGTTTCGGCGCAATTGAACTGCACCGCCAAGGGCGTCCATCACAGCGCCTTGTCCGCGCTTGCTTCGGACCACTTGCCGGTTTTTGCCGAGTTATCTGCCTAATTTTTGGGCACATGCCCGCGAATCGGGCGCAACTCGGAACAAATGCTGAGAGCACGTTTCAGCCAAACGGATGAAATGCCGCCAGAATCGGATTCTGGCACACCCCTTGCTGATGTCGATGAGCCGGAAAGGGTCCGGCAGGCTTACGGGGGTTACCGATGAAGTTCATCATCGCCATCATCAAGCCGTTCAAGCTCGACGAGGTCCGTGAGGCCCTCGGCGCGATCGGCATCGCCGGTATGACCGTTTCCGAGGTCAAGGGATTTGGACGGCAAAAAGGGCAGACCGAGATTTATCGCGGCGCCGAGTATTCGACCAACATGCTTCCGAAGGTGAAGATCGAAATCGCCGCAAGCGACGATCTTGCCCCGCAAGTGGTTGAAACCATCCAGCAGGTCGCCAGCACGTCCGCGATCGGCGACGGCAAGATCTTCGTCCTCGACCTGGCCCAGGCCGTGCGCATCCGCACCGGCGAGGCCGGCGACACGGCGCTCTGACGCTAACAGGAGGGATATAGTATGATCCGCAAACTGATTTCCGGCGTCGGAATGGCAGGAGCCTCGATGCTCACTGCCACCGCCGCCTTCGCACAAGACGGGCCGATCAAGGCCCCCACGGTCGAGCAGATGGCCGGCATGGTCGACAAGGGCGACACCAGCTGGATGCTCGTTTCCTCCGTGCTCGTCCTGATGATGAGCATTCCCGCACTGGCGCTGTTCTATGGTGGCCTGGTGCGCACCAAGAACATGCTTTCGGTGCTGATGCAGGTCTTCATGATCGTCAGCATTGCCGCGCTGGTCTGGGTGGGCTGGGGCTACACCATGGCCTTCACCTCGACCAACACGCCGTGGCCCACGCTGGTCGGCGGGTTCGACAAGGCGTTCCTCAAGGGCGTTTCGGCTTCGACTTATGCCGCGACCTTCTCGAACAATGTCTATCTGCCTGAATTCGTTTTCGTCATTTTCCAGATGACCTTTGCCTGCATCACGCCGGCGCTGATCGTCGGTGCATTTGCCGAACGCGTGAAGTTCTGGCCGCTGATGCTGTTCACCGTCCTGTGGCTGACCTTCGCCTATTTCCCGATCGCGCACATGGTATGGTATTGGGCTGGCCCGGACTTCCTGCCCGACGCTCCAACCGATTACGGCCTGCTCTGGGGCATGGGCGCACTCGACTTCGCTGGCGGCACCGTGGTTCACATCAACGCCGGTATCGCTGGTCTCGTCGGCTGCCTCATGATCGGCAAGCGTCTGGGCTTCGGCAAGGAAGCCACCCCGCCGCACTCGCTGACCATGACCATGATCGGCGCCTCGCTGCTGTGGGTGGGCTGGTTCGGCTTCAACGCCGGCTCCAACCTTGAAGTCAACGGCGTGACCGCGGTCGCCTTCATCAACACCTTCGTCGCCACGGCTGCTGCCGCGCTGTCCTGGTCGCTTGTCGAACAGGCACACCACGGCAAGCCTTCGATGCTGGGTGCTGCAACGGGTGCTGTCGCCGGTCTCGTCGCGATCACTCCGGCTTCGGGCTTCGCTGCTCCGATGACGGCGATCGCGCTGGGCCTGGTGGTTTCGCCGATCTGCTACCTCTTCGTCTCGACGGTGAAGAACAAGCTGAAGTACGACGATACCCTCGACGTCTTCGGCGTACACTGCATCGGCGGCATTGTCGGCGCGCTCGGCACGGCCATCGTCGCCGACCCGGCGCTCGGCGGCCAGGGCTTCTTCGACTACACGAAGTTCCCCGCCGTTCCCGGTGAGTACGACATGGCAACCCAGCTCATCACCCAGATCAAGGCAGTCGGTCTGACCCTGCTGTGGTCGGGCGGTGTCTCGGCAGTCCTGTTCTTCGTCATCGACAAGATCTTCGGCCTGCGTCCCACCGAGGATGCCGAGCGTGAAGGCCTTGACCTCAACGAACACGGCGAGCGCGCCTACAACTACTAAGCGCTCGTACAAAGCTTGGCGGGATCGGGAGCTCCTCCTCCTCTCCTCCTCCCGGTTCCGCCTCCGGACGTTCCTCCTGCGAACGCAAACTTAAACGGGTCCGAGCCAGCCGCTCGGACCCTTATTTTGTCAGGGCTTTGGGGAAGTGCCACAGTCCGGCTGGCAGGACTGCCAGCGCGTCCTGATCATGTCGCTAGTGTCGCGGCTGCCGTCGTGGGTCCAGCCGGGGACGCGCCAGATGTAGGAAAGCTTGTGCCGCCACGGCGCATTCCAGACATCGCGAGCCATGCCGATCCATTCGTGGAACGCGGTCCACAGCAGGTTGAAACTGCCGAGCTGCTTGACGATGCCATAGTGGATCCGCAGGTCATCATGTTCGCGCTGAAACGTGCCGAACATCCGGTCCCAGACGATGAAAACCCCTGCATAGTTTCGATCGAGATATTGCGGGTTGGTCGCGTGATGCACCCGGTGGTGGCTTGGTGTGTTCATTACTGCCTCGAACCAGCGCGGCATTCGGCGGATTGCCTCGGTGTGAATCCAGAACTGATAAATGAGGTTCACGCCAGCAACGGCGGCTATCATCGCAGGATGAAAGCCGACCACGGCCAGCGGCAAGCGGATCAGGAAATTGAGCGCGATCACGCTGGTCCAGCTCTGCCGCAGAGCGGTAGACAGATTGTAGTGCTGGCTCGAGTGATGATTGACATGACTCGCCCAGAACCAGCGCACGCGGTGACCGCTGCGGTGAATCCAGTAATAGGCGAAGTCGTCGAGCACGAAGCAGGCGCTCCACGCCCACCACTGCAAGCCGATCGTCGCCAGCCTCACATCGTAGGCAGCAAGCATGACAGCAGCGACCGTTCCGGCAAACAGCATCCCGGTCAGCACACTGCCCAGCCCCATCAGCAGGGAATTGAGCGTATCGCGCGGCTCATAGGCCTGAGCCTTGCGCCGCCGTGCCCAGACCATTTCAGCCAAGACGAGCAGGATGAAGAACGGCGTAGCCAGAGTGACGGGGTCAAGTTTCACGTCACGCCTCCCAGCC
This sequence comes from Novosphingobium aquae, assembly GCF_037572715.1. NCBI lineage: Bacteria > Pseudomonadati > Pseudomonadota > Alphaproteobacteria > Sphingomonadales > Sphingomonadaceae > Novosphingobium > Novosphingobium aquae. Next base: position 276,364 of record NZ_JBBHJY010000005.1, read on the forward strand.
GGCGCAAGGCCACGGCCCATTCCTGCGCCCGCCCGCCAAGGTCGAGCGTTACAGCGCCAAAGCTGCGTTCACCGGTCGAAATGGTGAGAAAGTTCCGGTCAAGCCTCGCGCCTTCATGGCTGGCCAGAAGCCGGGCGGCAAAGTGCACGCCGTGCCGCCGCAGCAGCATTATCCGTCCGCTCTCATCCCGCAGCAGGGCAGCGATACCCGCGCGGTCAAGGACCGTATCGACAGGTTCGAAACCGCAGGACGCGGCGCGGGCAAGCGCCTTGGCCTCGTCTTCATCGCGCAGCCGCACATCACCGCCAAGGCCCATCCGCTTCGCCAGCCACGCGAGGCCGAATATGGCGACGAGCGATGCAAGGAGTTGGACGACCTGCGCGGTCACTGCGATCTTGTGGCCAGCATGTCGGCAATCGCGCGCACGGGACCGATGTCATATCCCGCCTGTTCCGCCGCTTGCGCAAGCTCGTCCGGGCTTACCCCGCGGCTGGCCTCTGCCAAGGTCCACAGAAGGGTCGAACGCGTACCCGAACGGCAGTAGGCAAGGACCTTGTCAGCGCCGGCGAGCGCGTCAGCCATGGCGCGCACTTGCGGCTCGCTGAAACCGGCGTGGGTTACCGGAATAGCGATGTAGTCCATCCCCGCCGCCCTTGCTGCCGAGCCAATCACATCACCCGGCACCTGGTCCGGGCTCTCGTCCTCGGGACGGTTGTTGATGATCAGCGAGAAGCCTTCCTCGGCCGCGCGGGCGACCTCATCGAGCCCGATCTGGGGGCTGGCATAGATCCTGTCAGTGAGTTTTCGAAACATTGCCGGCTTTCCTCTCAAGCTTCGCGCCGATCCCTTACCGGCTTTGCCAGCAGCTATGCGGCAAGACGCAGGCGCGTTTCAAGTGAGGCGTGGCGGGCAGGCGTCTCTGTGCAGAAATGTCACGCCGCGAATGACAAAACCTGATGAATCTGAATCTATTCGCACTTGTGCGGATTTTGGTCTATGCCCGACCCTGCAGAGGGGAGTACCGCCCGCTAAAAGGCGGCTGCTCGACCTGTCGCCCGGCGCGTTTCGTCCACGCCGTCCGGGCAGCGACAACTGGGCGAAGCGAAGGTAATTGCAGGTTTATGGGTTTCGATAGAGGACGTCGCGGCCGGGGGCGCGACAAGCGGGACGGTTTCGGCGAAGAAAGTTTCGACCCGTTCATGGGTGGCGGCGGCGGCGGTGATCGCTTCGGCGGCGGCGGCGGTGATCGTTTTGGCGGCGGCGGAGGCGGTGATCGCTTCGGCGGCGGCGGCGGTCGTGGCGGCTTTGGCGGCGGTGATCGCGGCGGCTTCAGCGGCGGCTCGCGCGGCGGTGGTGGCGGCTTCGGCGGCCCGCGCGGCGGCGGTGGAGGCGGCGGCATGCCCGCCCAGGTTGTTGGCCAGGGCAAGGGCGTCGTAAAGTTCTTCAACTCGCAAAAGGGCTTCGGCTTCATCCAGCAGGAAGGTGGCGGCGAAGACGTCTTCGTTCACATCAGCTCGGTTGAACGTGCAGGCCTTGACGGTCTGGCAGAAGGTCAGGGCCTTGAATTCACGCTCGTCGATCGCGGCGGCAAGATTTCGGCCAGCGACCTTGTCGTTCTTGGAGATGTCATCGCGGTTGAAAAGCGCGAAGAGGCACCCCAGCGCGAACTGACCGGCGAAAAGGCTACGGGAACAGTCAAGTTCTTCAATTCGATGAAGGGCTTCGGCTTCATTACCCGTGACGACGGCCAACCGGATGCATTCGTGCACATCAGCGCGGTTGAACGGTCGGGCATGCGTGGCCTTAACGAAGGCGACCGGCTTGAATTCGACATCGAGGTCGATCGACGAGGCAAGTACTCGGCGGTCAACCTGACGCCGCGTCAGGACTGACTGCCGGCGATCTGCTGCCGGAAATTGACCGGTAGTCCGCAAACGAATAAATACGTGGCAATGGCGGCTCCTATGGAGTCGCCATTTGTCGTTTGCGGTCCCGGTTCAGCCAAATCTTGAGTTCAAAGGATACGTTCGATGTCGATTACCCCGCTCATGCCCGTCTATCCGCGGTGCGCGTTCCGGCCCGTCAAAGGCGATCACTGCCACCTGATCGGTGAAGACGGACAGCGCTATCTCGACTTTGCAGCCGGGATTGCGGTCAACATTCTGGGCCATTCGCACAAGGGGCTGATTGGTGCGATCCAGCGTCAGGCGGAAACGCTGATGCACGTGTCGAACCTTTACGGCAGTCCGCAAGGTGAGTCGCTGGCAAGCAGGATCGTCGATCTGACCTTTGCCGATACGGTGTTCTTCACCAATTCCGGCGCCGAGGCAGTGGAATGCGCGATCAAGACCGCGCGCGCCTATCACAGCCATGTCGGCAACGATCACAAGTACGAACTGATAACGTTCAAGAACGCCTTCCACGGTCGGACAATGGCGACGATCAGCGCGTCGAATCAGGACAAGATGCACAAGGGCTTCCTGCCCCTGCTTGCCGGATTCAAATACGTTGAATTCGACGATCTTGAAGCTGCGAAGGCAGCAATTGGCCCTAACACGGCCGGCTTCCTGGTCGAACCGGTTCAGGGTGAAGGCGGCATCCGCCCCGCGTCAGACGAATTCATGAAAGGCCTGCGCGCTCTGGCCGACGAACATGACCTGATGCTGGTGCTTGACGAGGTTCAGTGCGGCTACGCGCGCACCGGCAAGTTTTTCGCCTATGAGCATTACGGAATCGAGCCTGACATCCTCGCCAGCGCCAAGGGCATCGGCGGAGGATTCCCGCTTGGTGCCTGCCTGGCCACGGAAAAGGCGGCACGGGGAATGGTCATCGGCACGCACGGTTCGACCTATGGCGGCAATCCGCTGGCCATGGCAGCCGGCGAAGCTGTGCTGGACGTCGTGGGTAACGAGGAGTTCCTCGCGCAGGTTCGCACAATGGGTGACAAGCTGCGCGCTCGGCTGGAACAGTTCATCGGCAATTACCCGGAACTGTTTGAGGAGGTCCGCGGCAAGGGGCTGATGCTGGGCGTTAAGATGAAAGTCGAACCGCGCGGGTTCGTCGCGCACCTGCGTGATAACCACCAGCTGCTGACGGTTTCAGGCGGAGACAGCACGTTCCGCCTCGTCCCGCCGTTGGTCATTGATGACGGCCACGTCGAGGAATTCATGGAACGCCTGTCGGCAGGCGCGGCCAGCTTTGCTGTGGCAGAAGTCCAGTGAGCGGCAGGCACTTCCTTAATCTGGCCGATGCGGGTGGCGATGCCCTCGCCGCGATGATCAATGACGCGATTGACCGCAAGGCAGCACGGGCATTGTTGCCCAAGGGCATGGCCGATGCCGACGCGCCTCTTGCGGGCCACACACTCGCCATGATTTTCGAGAAGAGCTCGACCCGCACCCGCGTCAGCTTTGACATGGCAATCCGCCAGCTTGGCGGCACGGCGATCATCATGGATGCCGGGTCGACGCAGCTTGGCCGAGGCGAGACGATTGCGGATACTGCGCGCGTACTGAGCCGGATGGTCGACGCGATCATGATCCGCACCGATGACCACACCAAGGTTGAGGACATGGCCGCCCATGCCTCGGTACCGGTGATCAATGGCCTGACGGACCTGTCGCATCCCTGCCAGATCGTCGCCGACCTGCTCACTGTCATCGAACACGGCAAGGCGCTGCCTGGCCTTCAGGTCGCATGGCTTGGTGATGGCAACAACGTGCTCAATTCGATCGTCGAAGCCGCCGGACTGATGAAGTTCGCCGTGCGCATCGGCGTGCCTGAAGGTTATGATTGCGATGCCGGCTTCATCGAGCTGGCGCGCGCGCGCGGGGCAACGATTTCGGTCACAAGGGACCCACGCGAGGCTGTTGCAGGCGCCGATGTCATCGTTACCGATACATGGATATCCATGGGGCAAACTGGCGCAGAGGCGCGCATCGCGGCCATGGCACCTTACCAGGTCAATGATACCTTGATGGCCCTTACCCGGCCCGATGCCGTGTTTCTGCACTGCCTTCCCGCGCACCGCGGGGAAGAAGTGACGGACAGCGTGCTGGATGGCCGGCAATCGGTGATCTGGGACGAAGCGGAAAACCGTATCCACGCTCAGAAGAGCATCCTCCTCTGGGCGTTCGGCAAACTGTGAGCGAGGACGGCATCCAGATCGAGGACAGCGGATTTGACCGCGTCCTCGGGTTTACGATCCCCGACCGCAATGCCCGGGGGCGCATCGTCCGCCTGGGCCCTGTGCTGGATGAAGTATTGTCATCGCATTCCTATCCGGTTGCGACCCGGCAACTGCTTGCCGAGGCCCTCACGCTTTCAGCGCTGCTAGGTTCGCTGCTCAAGGACGACGGCAGCCAGCTCACCATGCAGGCCCATTCGGAAGATGGCATCGTCCAGCTGTTGGTCTGTGATTATCGGTCGGGGGAACTTCGCGGCTATGTGATGCACGATCCCGAGCGGCTGGCCGCACTCGAGGTCATGCCGTCGCTGTCAGAGCTGTTCGGCAAGGGCTACCTCGCCATAACCTTCGACATCGGGGAGACCGGGCAGCGATACCAGGGAATCGTGCCTCTCGAAGGAGATTCGCTCGCCGAGGCCTGCGAGGCCTATTTCGCACAATCGGAGCAGGTACCGACGCTGCTTCGCATTGGCGTGCGCTTCTCGCGAAGCGGAACGGTTGCAGGGGGAATGCTCGTCCAGCACCTCGCGGATGGCGAGGAAGGCCGCGAACGGTTGCACGTGCGGATGGATCATCCAGAATGGGAACACGTTTCGATCATGGCAGGATCAGTGACCAAAGAGGAGCTGATCGACGGCGGCCTGTCACTCGAGCAGGTGGTCTGGCGCCTTTTCCATGACGAAGGCGAGATCCGGGTCGAGCCGCGCCATCTCCTGACCAAGGGCTGTCGCTGCAATGCCGATCACTACCGCGATGTGCTTTCGCGCTTTCCGCAAGTGGAAGTCGATGACATGCGTGGGGATGATGGAAGTATCACTGTCGACTGCGCATTCTGCTCGAAGTTGTTCCACATCGAATTTTGAGATCGTTTGGTCGATCACACCGCACATTTGGCCGTCATTCCGAATTAGGATATATGTAGGAATTGAAGCAGGCGCGGCCTTATGCGCGCCGATAGGAAAATGCATGCCTAAGTCGAAAATTGCCAAGCCGTTTCTTGCGGTTCTTCTGCTCACAACTCTTGGTGTCACTCCAGCGGCTGGACAGCGCCGGCAGCTGACGATGCTGGACCAGCTTGTTGAGGGACGTTGGGAAATTCGGATGCGGGGCGAGCGACGTCCAATTGAGCGCATCTGCCTCCGTAATGGGCTAAGCCTGATCCAGCTACGCCATCCAGAGCAGCCATGCGATCGCCTGGTAGTCGAAGATACGCCGAGCTCGGTGACAGTGCAGTATATCTGCCGCGGCCGAGGATACGGTCGAACGCATATCCGGATGGAGAGCAACCAGCTGGTCCAGCTTGAATCCCAAGGTATCGCCGGAGGATTGCCCTTCGACTTTGCGGCAGAGGTGCGGCGACTGGGGAGCTGCGACCAGTGATTGCGTGAGCGCTGCCGAGTGAGTAGCTGCAAGCCATGACAAATCCAAAGCTCGCCAGTCCTGCTGCAGTCGTCCTTCTTTCCGGGGGGCTGGACTCCATGGTTTCCGCTGCTTTGGCGCAGGAATCCGGGTTCAGGGTTCATGCCCTGACCATCGACTACAACCAGAGGCACCGCATAGAGATTGAAGCAGCTCGCAAGATTGCCGCAAAGCTTGGCGCGGAACGGCACGAAATTCTGAAGCTGGACCTGCGCCAGTTCGGCGGCTCGGCGCTGACCGATGATATTGCCGTTCCGAAGACCGGGCTGACAGACGACATTCCGGTCACCTATGTTCCGGCGCGCAATCTGGTTTTCCTGTCACTCACACTGGCCTGGGCCGAAGCCCTTGGCGCGCGCGATATCTTCATTGGCGTCAATGCGCTCGACTATTCGGGCTATCCCGATTGCCGACCGGAGTTCATCGACAGCTTTGCCAAGCTCGCCAATCTGGCAACCAAGGCAGGTGCGGAGGGCGAACTCTTCCGCATCCATGCACCCCTGCAGTTCATGGGCAAGGCCGAGATCGCTGCCGAGGCCGACCGGCTGGGTCTCAATACGGCAGACAGTTGGTCATGCTACGACCCAACGTCTGACGGGCGGGCGTGCGGAACCTGTGACAGTTGCCGGCTGCGCAAGGCTGGATTCAACCAGGCCGGTATTTGCGACGGTACCGACTACGCCGAGTGATGCGGGGCCGCACGGCAATGGGTCAGCACGGCTTCAGTCTTGAGCAGACATAGAAAAAGGGGCCGGATTTCTCCGGCCCCTCAATTCTAACAACCTTTCGGCTGAGATCAGTTGCCCGAACCCGGACCGTAGTTGATCTCAACGCGACGGTTCTGGAGTTCGCGAACGCCGTCGGCGGTCGGAACGCGGTTCACCGTTTCACCAAAGGCCTGGCTGGTGACAACACCACCCGGGACGCCATGGCTGGTCAGGTAAGCCGTGACCGATTCGTTACGACGCTGCGAGAGACCGACGTTGTACTTGGGCGAACCCGAGCGGTCAGCGTGGCCGGCAAGCGAGATCGCAGCGCTACCGCAATTACCGTAAGCCGTGATTGCGTTGTCGAGGATCGACGCTGCTTCAGGCGTGATGTCCGACTTATCCCAGTCGAAGAACACGATGTACGGACCCTTGTTGCACGGCGGCGGCGGCGGAGGCGGCGGCGGCGGAGGCGGCGGGGGAGGCGGCGGAGGCGGCGGAGGCGGCGGCGGCGGCGGCGGAGCTTCCGCACCACCAAAGTTGTAGGTCAGCGAGCCAAGAAGGCTGTGCGACCGCCAACGGGTGGAAAGCGCGCGACCGTCGGTATCAACCATGTCAACGTTGTTCACGTTGAAGAAGCGATACTTGAGGCCAACGTCCCAGTGGTCGGTAATCGGAGCGCGCACGCCCGCGATTGCCTGCCATGCAAAGCCGGAGTCGCTGTCGTTCACGATTCCCGGGCCAGCCGAGTTGATCGAGTACTGAGCGCCGACACGAGCAACACCGACACCGCCGCCGATGAAGCCCTGAAGGCCATCATCTTCGCCGAAATCGATCATGCCGTTGAGCATGAAGCTGAGCGCGTTGCTGTCACCAGCGACGTAGTCGTAACGACCAATGCCCGACTTCAGGCTGGCAACGCTGCCAGCAGCGGGAATGCGGACCGTCGACGTCAGAACGTCGGGATCAGCTTCACGCCAGCTCGCCTCTGCTTCGAGACGAAACATGCCAAAGTCGTAACCGACAATGCCACCGAAATCGTAGCCGTACTCATGATCGACCGACATAGCCGAAGCCGTCGTGCCGATATCGTACTTCAGGTCTTCGACAATCATGGCGCCGCCATCTACTTCGACATACCATGAATCGTCACGGGCCAGAGCCGGCGTGGCGAGGGCAGTAGAAGCCAACGCCATCCCTATGACCAGTTTCCGCATTACAAATTCCCCTCTTTTTGGAATTGATGCCACCGAGTTACGACTGTCTATCGCCTAAGGTTTTGCCGCGCAAGCGGTCAAAGGCAGCACCTGTTGCAGGAATGCCGCATTTTCCATGCCTTGGTCAAGAAAATGATCGCAAAAGACACCACTTTCCGGGTTTTACATGCAAATGGGCACACCAAGCGCTCTGACCGCGCTCAGGCGGCAGGAAGCAGGCCGCTTCAATCAGTCGTGCAAGCAAGTCAGAGATCGCAGTACGCGCCTGAGAATCGACGGTTACTCCCACTTGCGGGGCCGCGACGGCAGCGGGAAGGGACCATTGGCTCGTGCGATATCGCATGGTCTGGCCGCTGGCGCTTACGGCCACGGACATTCCGTCTTGGGGGCCTACGAACAGCCAGTTGCCCGCCGCACCGCAAGCGATGTTGGCGGCTTTCCCCGCCCATTCGTCCTGCGGATTTGCCCCAACGATCCAGCAATCCCCATCGACTGGCGACGTTGGTGGCGAGCTGGCGACGCCTTCGACCCGGGCATGCAGCAGCGCATCGATTCGGACGAGCGCCCCGTTGACGAAAGCTTCTTCTGCGCCTGCGCCCCGTTGGGCCAGGTCAGCTTGCGCAGCGACGATTCATACAGTGGCCGCTGTTCGGGCCGGGCGATGGCCAGCAAGACGCTTTCGCCTTCAACCGTCACGCGGCGCGCTTCGCCCAGCGAGGACGCGATCAGGGCAATCCGCGCTTCGGGATGGCGGCGGGCCATTTCGCGGACCCCTTTCCGCCCCGGCGCGGGTCTTGCCAAAGCCGCGTCCGGCCAGCAGCAGCCATGTCTGCCAGTCACCCTGCAGTGCGCGCTGTTGCGGGCGGGACCAAACGTCCCAGAACCAGCGACTGCGATCTTTCTCGCACTTCCCAAGTGTGGCGAGGAATTTCTGGCGCTCGTCATCCTCCATCGCCAGGAGCGACGTTCGGCTAACCCGCTTCATCGGCGAGCATCATGGCAACCGCTTTTTCGCGGCTGTGCATGGCATCAAGCTTGGCTCGCTGTCCTAGCTTTCGCCCATGCGCCGCCGGTGCAGCAGTTCCATTGCAAGGTTGTCATAGCCTTCGCACAGGGCATCGAATCAGCGGCGGCGGAATTCGGCATCGTCGCGGAGTGTCTTGTAGACCCAGCTCAGGCTGATGTCGGCAGCGGCAGCCGCGGCGGAAATGTTGGAAGTATCGGCCAGGGTGGCCAGAAACGTGGCACGCCAGTTCTTGGGCGCACCAAAGCGGCGACGGGATTGCGACGGCTGCTTGCCGTCCGGCAAGTCGGCCATGAGCAAGGGGGCTTTCGGAAATGGGAGGGGGCGGTGAAGGCGGGATAATTGGGCGAAGCCCCGAATCGGTTCATCGCGATCTTTCATATATGTACCGAAATAACATGAAGATTTCAAGAATAAAGAACCATATCGGTTAATCACTGGCCGCGCTTGCCCCGTTCCGGTGCTGCCGATATGAGGGCGCGCAACTGATCCGGCCTTATGCCTTTGCAGGGGAATCCAATGCTTCGCCGCCTTTATGAATGGACCATGGCCAAGGCATCGGATCCGCGCGCCGAATGGTGGCTGGCCGCGTTCTCCTTCATGGAATCGAGCTTCTTCCCGATCCCGCCGCACCCGCTGCTGGGGCTGATGTGTCTGGCCGAGCCGAAAAAGGCGATGCGCTTTGCCCTGATCACCACGATCTCTTCGGTGCTGGGCGGCCTGTTTGGCTATGCCATCGGCTTCTTCGTGTTCGAGGCACTGGGCGCGCAGATCCTTGACGTTCTGGGGCTGGCGCAAAGCTTTCCCAAGGCGGCCTGTTACCTGCGCGAATTCGGCGTGGAGATCATCCTGATCAAGGGCGCCACCCCGATTCCGTTCAAGCTGCTGACCATTACCGCCGGCTTCATTGCCATGCCGCTGGTCCCCTTCATCCTTGCCAGCATGGCCAGCCGCGGCTTCCAGTTCCTGCTGGTCGGCGGCCTGTTCCGCCTGTTCGGCGCGCCGATCAAGCGCTTCATCGACAAGTATCTCGCGCTGGTTTCGGCGGCCTTCGTGGTGCTGGTCGTCGGCGGCTTCATCCTGGCGGCCTACATGAGCGGCGCTCCCGGCAAGACCAGCGCCAAGTGCGAAAGCCCGGCGGCAATCGGGGCGCCGGCGTAAGGCTCCCAGCCTCTGCCAGCGCCTTGTCGAACACCGGGCGCATCGCGGCATAGCCGGCGGCCGACGGGTGGAGGCCGTCTTCGGTGTGGCCCGGCTTATAGCCGCCATGTGCGCCAGCAAGCACGGCATGATAGTCTGCGAGGACCAGCCCTTTTTCCTGCGTCAGTGACCGCAGCCAGCGATTCTGTTCGGCGATGACGGCGGCGGGGCGCTGATCTTCATCGAACGGGTTTCTCGTCAGCGGCGGCAGGGTGCCCGAGGATCACGGTCACGCCATTGGCCCCCGCGGAATCGACAATCGCGCGCATGGTGCCTTGCCAGATCGCCGGGGTGACCGGGCCGTGGACGCCAAGCACCTCGTTCGTGCCGGTGAGCACGTGGGCGACGCGCGGTTTGAGCGCGAGGGCGCCTGAGCCAAGGCGGGTGAGAACGTGGGCGCTCGAATGGTCTGGAATGCCGCGGTTGGTGCGGCCTTCGCCAAACAGGGCGGCATCGAAATCCTGCCAATGGCTGGTCAGCGAATCGCCGATGAAGGCCACATCGATCTTCTGTCCGGCGCGCAGCACATTGGCATTCTGGCCGGCGAAGGCGCAAGTGTCGGTCCAGTTATCGGCAAAGGGCCGATCGCCGAGAAGGTGGCGCAGCAGATTGGCTGCCTGCCGCCCGGTGCCGCCGCCGAATTCGCCGCAAAGCCGCTTCGGACATGCCTCGGATCGGTAGTCGCAGCCAGTTTGCCGCAAGGTGGAGCGCCCCGACGAAAGCCAGCAGATACAGCTCCAGCCGGCATGCTGACTTGCGCCAGTTTCTACGTCGGGCCACCCCGAGGTTCAGCCGAGGATGCCCGCTGCGGCGCCGGCGCGCTTGAACATGCCGATGATAGTCCGGACCTGCTCGGCCGTGTGTTCGGCGCAAAGCGAGCAGCGCAGCAGGGTCATGTTGGCAGGCGTTGCAGGCGGACGGGCAAGGTTCACATAGAGCCCTTCGTTGAGCAGGGCCTCCCACATCGCCGCGCCGCGCTCAAGATCAGGCATGATCACCGAGATGATCGCGCTTTGCGGCTCATCGGTGCCGAGCTGGAAGCCGGCGTCCTTCAGCCCCTTGTGCAGCGTCTTCGAATTTTCCCAGAGGTGCGCGCGCTTGTCGCCGGCGTGCATCAGCTTGCGGATCGAGGTGCAGGCCGTGGCGACAACGCTGGGCGGCAGGCTCGCGGTGAAGACGTAGGGACGGCAGACCAGCCGCAGGATCTCGAACTTCGGGTGGTTGGAAACGCAGAAGCCGCCGACCGTGCCGACCGACTTGGAGAATGTGCCGATGACGAAGTCGACATCGTCGAGACAGCCCTGATCCTCTGCCACGCCGCGACCATTGGGGCCGATGAAGCCCATCGAGTGCGCCTCGTCGACCAGCACCATCGCGCCGTTTTCCTTGGCGACGCGGATCATTTCCTTGAGCGGGGCAATATCGCCGAGCATCGAATAGACGCCCTCGAGGATGACCAGCTTGCCGGCGCCTTCGGGAATGCGTTTCAGGCGCTTTTCCATCGCCTCGATATCGTTGTGCTTGAACGGCACGACTTCGGCATCGCCCAGCTTGCAGCCATCCCAGATCGAGGCATGGCTATCGATGTCGAGAACGATGTAGTCGCCCTTGCCGGCAACCGTGGAAATTATCCCGAGGTTTGCCTGGTATCCGGTCGAGAAGACCATGGCGTGCTTCATGCCGTAGAAATCGCAGAGCGCTTCCTCGACCGCACGGTGTCCAACATAAGTGCCGTTGAGGACACGGCTTCCGGTGGTGCCGGCACCGAATTCTTCAAGCGCTTTCTTGCCCGATGCAATGACATCCGGATCAAAAGTCATGCCCATGTAGTTGTAAGTGCCGAGCAGGATCGTCTCGCGCCCGTTGCAAATCGCCACGGTGGGGGAGAGCACTTTTTCCATGACCATGCCGAAGGGATCGGTCTGGCCGGCGGACAGCAGGTTGGTCCGCAGCTCGATCAGCGGGTCGAATTTGGAAAACAGATCGGTCATGCCTGAAGCTTCACCACAGCATCGACGAGCTGGCCGTAATTCTCGATCTCGGCCTGCTGGTTCATCGATATGATGATGTCGAATTCATCCTCGATGGCGGCGACGAAATCCATCACCGACAGGCTGTCGAGCTCAAGATCCTCGGCAAAGGTCGTCGCGTCGGTAACCTCGACGTTCTTCTTGTTGAAGGGATCGAGCAGCTCACGAATCTTCTCATCGGTGGCTTGGCGGTCCATCAGTTAAGGTGCTCCCGAAATCTGCAGTTGCGAATTCACCGGCCCCTTGGCCAACGATTGAGGCCGAAAAGCGGCGCTGGCGGCCAAATGTCAAGCCTTGGCAAGCGCGCCATCTGCAGGCATCACTGGCGCAAGGCCGGGAACCAAGGTCCGATTTCATCCTGTTCCCGGTGGTGTCGCCGCCGACCTGAAAGGACCACTAATGCGCAATTCCCTTAGTGCCATCGCCATTCTCGCCCCCCTGCTGGCACTATCCGCCTGCGGCAATCCCGATACGCCCGGCGGCCGGGCAGCCGATGCGCGGCACGAGAATTTCGAAGCATTGGGCGACGCATTCAAGACGATCGGCGACGAGCTGAAGGCCCAGGCACCCGATGCCCAGAAGGTCCGCGCCGCCGCTGCAACTGTCGCGGCCAAGGCCAAGGACATGCCAGGCTGGTTCCCCGCCGGCAGCGGGCCGGATGCCGGCCTCAAGACCGATGCCAAGGCCGATGTCTGGACCAAGCCTGACGAATTCCGCACGGTAATGACCGCGTTCCAGGACTCGTCGGTCAAGCTGCTGGCGGCCGCCGACGGCTTTGCCGCTGGTCAGCCGGTTGTCGGCTTGCAGGAAGCGGTCAAGCAGGCTGGCGGAACCTGCAAGAAGTGCCACGACGGATTCAAGACCGACTGATCGGGGGCGCGCTCACACGGTGCGCTCGACCAGCCCCTTCACCGCCGCCATGAACGGGCCGATCGACACCGGCTTGGCGAGGTAGCCCTCGGCCCCGGCGTCGCGAATGCGGTCCTCGTCGCCCTTGCCGGCATAGGCGGTGACGGCCAGCACCGGGATCGGTCGCAGGATCGGATCGCGCTTGGCCTGTTCGATCAGTTCGACACCCGAAACGTCGGCCAGCTGGATGTCCATGATGATCAGGTTGGGCACGAATTCGCGCGCCCTTTGCAAGGCGACATGGCCATCGGCCACGGGTTCGACCACGTAGCCCTGGCTTTTCAGGACGTCGCAGAACAACTTGCGGTTGAGGTCGTTGTCCTCGACAACGAGGATGCGCTTTGCCATGCGCGTCTTCTAACCTTGGAACGGAGTGACTGGCAATTCTGCGCGATCCCAAATCCCCCGATGCCGACCCGCAGGTGCTGGCCCTGTCCGCGCTCGTCTGGGTGCTGGGCGACGAAGACCGCCGCCAGCGGCTGATGGACCTGACCGGCATGGCACCCGAGGAACTGCGCGCCGGACTCGGCGATTCCGCCGTCTTGTGCGCGGTGCTCGACTTCCTCTGCGCCCATGAGCCCGACCTGATCGCGGCAAGCGACGCACTGGGCGTTGAACCGCAAGTCCTTGCCGCCGCGTCTGAAAGGCTGAATGCTTGACCCGCCCCCTGCTGATTACCGATTGCGACGAAGTCCTGCTGCACATGGTCAAGCCGTTCCGCGACTGGTTGGCCGAATTCCACGGCATCGATTTCCACTGGAACGGCAACGATTTCGCCAAGGCTGTGCATTACATCGCCAACGGCGAACTGGTTCCCCAGAAGGAGACCTGGCGGCTGCTTGGTGCCTTCTTCGAGACCGAAATGGACCGCCAGTATCCTATTGCGGGCGCGATAGAGGCAATCGGCGAGATCGGACGCGAAGCTGACGTGGTCGTACTCACCAACCTGCAGGACCATTTCAACGAGGCGCGCACGGCCCAACTGCTCTCACACGGTCTCAGCCTGAAGGTGTTCACCAATCAGGGGCCAAAGGGGCCAGCGCTGCAAAAGATCCTCGCCGAATATCGTCCCAGCCGGGCGCTGTTCATCGACGACATTCACCACCACCACGGTTCGGTTGCCGACCTGGCCCCCGACGTCCACCGCCTGCACCTCTGCGGCGAACCGTTGCTGTCGCCGCATATCCCCTGCGCGCACGAATCTGGCATGGCTCACGCCCGGATCGACAACTGGAACGAAGCCTTGCCCTGGATTGCCGGAAAGCTCTACGGAGAGAGCCATGACTGATAGCGAAATCGAAAGCCGCCTGGCCGAACTCGGCCTTGTCCTTCCCGTGGCAGCCGCGCCTGTTGCCGCCTATATTCCCGTAGTCGTGGCAGGCGGGCTGGCCCACGTGTCCGGCCAGTTGCCGTTCATTGATGGCAAGCTGGTGACCGGCCGATTGGGCGAAGACGTTTCGGTCGAACAGGGCAATGCCGCGGCTCAGGCCTGCGCGCTGATGATCCTCGCACAGCTCAAGGCCGCGCTGGGGTCGCTCTCGCGGGTTGAGCGCGTCGTGAAGCTTGGCGGGTTCGTCAATGCGGCGGGTGACTTCACCGACCAGCCCAAGGTGATCAACGGTGCATCCGAACTGATGGTCGCAGTGTTCGGCGATGCCGGCAAGCACGCGCGCAGCGCGGTCGGCGTTCCCTGCCTGCCGCTGGGCGCGGCTGTGGAGGTTGATGCGATTGTCGCTGTTAACCCCGCTTGATCGCTGGCTGGCACCGGCCCCGCGCGTAAGCCGGGTGGGCTGGCTGCCGGGCGCGCGCTTTGCCCATCGCGGACTGCACGGCGATGGCCTGCCGGAAAACAGCCCGTCCGCCTTCGCCGCCGCCAAGGCACGCGGCTGGGGCATCGAGTGCGACGTCCAGAAATCGAGCGACGATCAGGCCATGGTCTTCCACGATTTCGAACTCGACCGGCTGACCGCAGAGCAAGGCCCGATAAACGTCCGCAGCAGCGCGCAGTTGGGTGCGATCATGCTTTCGGGCAGTACGGATACCATTCCATCGCTCCGTGCAGTGCTGGACCAGATCAGCGGTGCAGTGCCAATCCTCATCGAGATCAAGTCCAAGCGCAAGCGCCCGGTCCCGGCGATCTGCCTGGCGGTCCGCCGCGCACTGGAAGGCTATCGTGGGCCGCATGCCATCATGAGCTTCGATCCGCGGGTTGGCTCGTGGTTTGCCCGCCATGCCCCGCTTACCCCACGCGGACTGGTCGTCACCGAAGAGAATGACAAGGCGCTGGTCGGCCGGATCCGCCGCCATCTCTGGCTGTGGCTGGCGAAGCCCGATTTCCTTGCATATGACATCCGCGACCTGCCGAGCCGGTTCGCCGCCAGCCAGCGCAAGCGCGGCATTCCTGTTGCCACCTGGACCGTGCGCAGCACCGAACTCCGCGAGCGCGCCGCGCACCATGCAGACGCCCCGATTGCAGAGGGCGCGGGCGTGGGATGACCGAAGGTGCAGCGGAAATTCGGCTGGCCGGGTCCGTCGGCCAGGTCGCCGCGGCTGACTGGGACGCCCTGCATGATGGGACGAACCCGTTCGTTTCTCACGCCTTCCTGACGCTCCTTGAGGAGTCCGGGAGCGTTGGCGGGTCAAGCGGCTGGACCCCGGCGCCGCTGCTGCTGAGCGGTGAAGCCGGCCTCTCCGGAGCCCTGCCAGCCTATACCAAGGAGCACAGCCAGGGCGAGTATGTCTTCGACCACGCTTGGGCCGATGCCTGGCACCGGGCGGGCGGATCCTATTATCCGAAGCTGCAGATCGCCGTCCCTTTCACGCCTGCGACCGGGCCAAGGATCTTGACCCGCGATTCCGGCCTTGCCCCGTTCCTGCTGCGCGCCGCTGAACAGGTCTGCGCACAGAACGGGCTGTCATCCGCCCACGCCACCTTCATCGACCCCGCCCAGTTGCCGCTGTTTGAGGACGCCGGCTGGTTGCTGCGCAGCGATATCCAGTTCCACTGGCAGAACGATGGCTATGCCAGCTTCGACGATTTCCTTGCCGTACTGTCCTCGGCCAAGCGCAAGGGTCTGCGCAAAGAGCGCCGCGCCGCGCAGGATGGGGTGACAATCCGCCGTCTGAGCGGGGCCGATATCAAGGAGCATCACTGGGATGCCTTCTGGAACTTTTATCAGGACACTGGCGCGCGCAAGTGGGGCAGGCCCTATCTGACGCGAGAGGCATTCAGCCTGATCGGCGAGCGCATGGCGGACAAGGTTCTGCTGGTCATGGCCGAGATTGACGGCACTCCGGTGGCGGGCGCGCTCAACTTCATCGGCGGTGACGCGCTTTACGGGCGCTATTGGGGCGCGCTGCTCGACAAGCCCTTCCTTCATTTCGAGCTGTGCTATTATCAGGCAATCGACGCGGCGATCGAGCTGGGTCTGGCGCGGGTCGAGGCCGGTGCGCAGGGCGGTCACAAACTGGCTCGCGGCTATGCCCCGGTGCAGACCTGGTCAGCGCATCATATCGTCCACCCCGGCTTCCGGGAAGCGATCGCCGATTTTCTCGAGAAAGAGCGAACCGGGGTCGCAAGCGAGCAGTTGTGGCTCGGCCAGAGGACCCCGTTCCGGAAGGATCAGGTCTAGGCGGCCTTGCGGCTGGTCGCAGCGATCCATTCGCGGGCGCGGCGCTGAGCTTCGGCGATTTCGCGAGCGGTCATTTCATCCGAAATGTCGGCCCGGCAATGAGCGGCATCCTCGTAACCGGCAACGGCTGCGAGATTGAACCACTTGTGCGCCTCGATCAGGTCGCACGGCGCGCCGTGGCTTCCGGTCGAATAGGCAACGCCCAGATCGAAGTAGGCGGAAAGGTCGCCCTGTGTGGCGGCAGCAAGGCAGCTCGCCACCAGAATGTCGGTATCGGTTTCGTCGGCCGGGCTGAATTCGACCGGCTTGGTCCAAACTGCGCTCATCCTTCGTACCCCCTTGAGGCGGAACCCCTTTTTGTCCGCCGATGAGGTGCAAGCTGGGCGATCATGGATAACAAAAGGTTAACGCAAAGGTTAAAAAGTGCAGGGCCGTATTTCCACGGCGTTTGCCGCTTGTGCGAGACAGGGGCGATCACTATAGGCCCGCTCACAATGGCGGCAGGGCAGTCATCGGAAAAATCCGGGGCTGCAGGGCCCTTCGCCGGGCGACCTCTCGGGAGGAAAAGGATTACCGATGCCCAGTATTCTGGCTGACGATATCGACATTCTGGCCAAGGCCAAACGCGCCCTTGCTGGCGACTACGTCCCTTCGGAAAATGAAGACTACATGTCCGAGCCGCAGCTCGACTACTTCCGACGCCTGTTGCAGGCGTGGAAACGGGCGATCCTGGATTCTTCGGCCGATACCCTGCAGCACTTGCAGGAAGGCCCGATCCGCGAGCCCGACCTCAATGATCGCGCATCGAGCGAGACCGATTGGGGCATCGAACTGCGCACCCGCGACCGCCAGCGCAAGCTGATCGCCAAGATTGATTCGGCCGTGCGCCGCATCGAGGAAGGCGAATACGGTTATTGCGAGGTCACTGGTGAGCCGATAGGCCTCGGCCGTCTGATTGCCCGTCCGATCGCAACCATGACCGTCGAGGCACAGCAGGCGCACGAGCGGCGCGAAAAGGTTTCGCGCGACGATTGAGCAAATTTATTTGCACCCGGGGTTACGCCTGTAAAAATCATTAACGGGTTGTTTGCCGTCACCGCGCTAATTGCGACGCATGGCGTACTATCGGCTTCCGTTTGCACGGAGGTCTGGCGATTTGTGCGGAGGAATAGACGAGCATCATGGCCGAGGCCGACAACCGGCAAATTGCGCGCGACAGCCTGTTCGTTCTCGTCGAACTGCGTATCGACGGGGAACAGGCCCTGCACCGCGTGAAAATGCGCAACCTTTCCGCCGGCGGGATGATGGCCGAAGGCGCCGTGCTGGCGATGCGCGGGCTCGTCGTCTGGGTGAACCTGCGCAATATCGGCTGGGTCGAAGGATCGATCGCCTGGGTGCAGGAAAGCCGCTTCGGCATTGCCTTTCGCGAAGAAATCGATCCCAAGCTTGCCCGCGCGCCGCAAGCGACGAAAGCTGCGAACGATGGCCTGCTGATCCACCGCCCCAACGCGGCGCTCGCCGCGCGCAGCGAAGGCCCGCTGCGCAAGATCTGAGCGCCCCTGCTTGAGGTTTGCAGCTGGCCAGCCTAACCCTGATCCGATGCCCCGCCGCCCAGTCCTGCTCGATTTCCTCACCGGCGTCGCCCTGGCCGGACTTTCCGCCTGCACGTCGCCCGACGAGGACGAGATCCCGGTGGCCATCATTGCCGATGCGGCGGATCTTTCCCAAACAGGCGTGCGGCTGTCCGATGCCGGACGAATGGTTCGCGCCGCAACAACCGAAGGGCTGGTTGCCTTCGATGCCGAGGACCGTGTCGTGCCGGCGCTCGCCGATCGCTGGATCGTGACCGACGACGGCATGTCCTATATCTTCCGTCTGCGCGAAGGCAGCGATGCCGGCGGCGGCGAAGTGACCGGCGAAAAGGCACGCGATGCGTTGCGCCAGACGCTCGCCAGCCTCAAGGGAACGGCATTGGCGCTCGATCTTGACGGGATTTCCGAAGTCCGCGCAATGACCGGGCGCGTCCTGGAAATCCGGCTGTCGCACCCGATGCCTGACCTGCTCGACCTGCTGGCTCAGCCTGAACTGGCCTTGCTTGACCGCGGCAGGGGTGCCGGCGAGTTCCAGTTCCGCAAAGCGAAGGGCGGCGGGCTGCTGCGACCGGTGCCCCCGGAAAAGCGGGCCCTGCCTGCCGATCCGCAATGGGACGGCTCGGTACGCAGCCTCTTCCTAAAGCCCATGACAAGTGAGCGCGCAGCAAAGGCGTTCAATGACAAGGAGACCGATATAGTCCTGGGCGGCACGCTTTCGGACTATGCGGCCGGACGCGCGGTCTCAGGGCTGTCGCAGCGGTTCCTGCGCATCGATCCGGCTGTCGGCCTGTTCGGATTGACCGTCAGCAGCAGCGATGGCTTGCTCGGCAAGGCGGAGCTACGTGAAGCGCTGGCCATGGCGATCGACCGTGACGCGCTCGCAATCGACCTGGCATTGCCGGGCTGGGTCCCGACATCGCGGATCATTCCGCCCGGCGTAGCCGATGCCGCCGCCGGTATCTCGGAGCGATGGACAAACAGCGACATGGCCACGCGGCGGGCAACCGCGAGCCAACGCTTCGCGCGCGCCACGAAAGGCGGAAAATTGCCCGAACTGCGTATCGCATTGCCCGCCGGGATTGGCGCCGATGTGCTTTTTGCCCGCCTGCAATCCGATTTCGCAGCGATCGGCATTACCGCAAGGCGCGTTAACATCGCTGGCTCTGCGGACCTGCGGCTGGTTGACAACGTGGCGCGCTATAATCGTGCCGACTGGTTCCTTAACCAGTTCGCCTGTGCATCGGGACGGACACTGTGCAGCACGGCGGCCGACCTGCGCGCCGCCGATGCCCGGGCCGAAACCGACCCCGCCAAGCGCGCCGAGTTCCTGTCAGAGGCCGAGGCTCAGTTGACCCTGGCCAACGCCTATATCCCGCTGGGCAACCCGATCCGCTGGTCGCTGGTGCGCGATCCGCAACCCGGCTTTGCCATCAATCCGCGCGGCTATCACCCCTTGTCGCCGATTGCCCGCCGCCCCAAGTAAGGGCAGGCGCCCGCATCTGCAGGGGCTGACAGAGGGTTGCTGACGATGGAACTTCCCAAGACCGCACGCCGCATGGAGATGCAGATCCCGCTCGGCACCAGTCCTGCCGACGTGCGCCAGCGCATCGAAGCGATGGAAAGGATCCTCGAACGCGTCGTGACGATCCCGGTCTTGCGGAGCAAGGTCGGGCTTGATGCCATTGTCGGCCTGATCCCCTTCGCCGGCGATCTGCTGACCGCGATGATGGGCATCTATGCCGTCTGGGAGGCCCGCAACCTGGGCCTGCCGCGCTGGAAGCAGTGGCGCATGATCGCCAATATCGGCTTCGATACCGCGATTGGGACGATTCCCGTGGCGGGTGACCTGTTCGATTTTCTTTACCGTTCGAACACGCGCAACCTGAAAATAATTCGCGCGCATCTGGACCGGCACCATCCGGAAACACGCGTAATCGAGGGCTGAGGCCGACTTTGCCCTGCACGACTAAAATCACGCGACTCGCCGGATTCCCTTCATTTACGCTAAATTAACCTTTCCTCTTCATAGGTCCTATGGTTAATTGCTGGAAACACCACTTACCGAGGTGTTGCCAAGGTTTCGGGGCAAAGGGGAATCACCCATGCGAGTGCTTTTGATCGAAGACGAACCAACTACGGCTCGTGCAATTGAGCTTATGCTCACGACCGAAGGGTTTAACGTCTATTCTACCGATCTGGGCGAGGAAGGCCTCGATCTGGGCAAGCTGTATGATTACGATATCATCCTGCTCGACCTGAACCTGCCGGACATGCACGGCTATGACGTGCTCAAGAAGCTGCGCGTGGCCAAGGTGCAGACGCCGGTCCTAATCCTGTCGGGCATTTCGGAAATGGATTCGAAGGTGCGCTCTTTCGGCTTTGGCGCGGACGATTACGTCACCAAGCCGTTCCACCGCGAAGAACTGGTTGCCCGTATCCACGCGGTTGTGCGCCGTTCGAAGGGCCATTCGCAGTCGGTCATCCGCACCGGAAAGCTTTCGGTCAACCTCGACGCCAAGACCGTCGAAGTTGATAGCGCCCGCGTCCACCTCACGGGCAAGGAATACGCGATGCTCGAACTGCTGTCGCTGCGCAAGGGCACCACGCTGACCAAGGAAATGTTCCTGAACCACCTTTATGGCGGCATGGACGAACCCGAACTCAAGATCATCGACGTGTTCATCTGCAAGCTGCGCAAGAAACTTGCCCATGCCTGCGGCGGTGAAAACTACATCGAAACCGTTTGGGGCCGCGGCTATGTGCTGCGCGATCCTGACGCCCAGGCCGAAGCCGCCTGAGGAAAGATACCGGACCGCGGCAACGCGGTCCAGTTGGGGGCAGCGGCCCGTCTCTGGGGGAGGCGGGCCGCTTGCATTGCGGCATCATAGAACTCGGTTGAAATGCGTCGTTTCAAGTTTCGGGATGCCGTTGTTGGCCCAAATGATGGTTTCGGTCATCGATTTGCCATCCTTGGCGACCGTATATACCCGCGTTGAGACCGGTGCGCCGTTCTTTCCCAGCGTCATCACCAGAGTGTCCGTCGCAGGACGGCGCAGGGAAACAGTGTCAATTAAATCCATATTCCCGCTGATCGGGGCGGGCTTGCCATTAGGCATGGCCGTTGATTCAGCGTGCTGTACGGAACCATCGGGAGCGACGATTTCGACGTGTGTTGTCCATCGATCGTCCGGTGCTACGCGGAAATCAAAGGTTACCCGGCGTGGCCGTTCCCCGGCGGGAATTCGATCGACATCAAGTGCCCATTTGCCGACCAGGGGAATTTGCAGCGATGCGGCCGCGTAAGCGACCGGCGGGGACGTGGATTGATCCATCGACCCTTCGGACATGATGACGAGCCCAAGCGCCACAACAGGCATTGTGATAAGCATGATCTTAATTCCCTTCGACTTTCGGCGCCCGTCGCATGCGGGCGGTAATGGTTCGTCGAAGGAAGACCCCTGCCGAGATAGATCGAATTTGTTGTCCCAATTTTTCTGGGTGTCTAGCAATCTCGCCAATTCACGGCTGCTGCCAACCCCGGTCTTGCGCCGAGCGTCGCGCAGACGCTCGTTGATCGAGGTTTCTGACCGACCCAAGCGGGCAGCAATAGACTTGACGGTATGCCCAGCCGCGAGAAGTCGGAGGATTTCCAGCTCCTTGTCCGTAAGACGATCAAGCGACACAGGCAGGCGATGATGGGCCGACATGGCCCTTGCTCACCACAGGCCATGCAGGGCGTCTATCACAATTTTTTTGTCTGCGGAATTGCGGCTCACAGCGCAATCTTGACCCTTGCCGGGCCGACTGCCAAACGCCCGCCCCATGACAGCGCACAAATCTGGTGACCCGACAACGCTCAACCGGCTCTACGGCCGCGCCAAGGGTAAACCACTCCGCGCTGGACAGCAGGGTTTGGTCGATACTCTTCTGCCGCGCATTGCCATGCCTGCCGAAGGGCCGATCACTTCGCAGGTGCTGTTTGGCGATGATCGTCCGCTGCACTTCGAAATCGGCTTTGGCGGCGGCGAACACATGGCTTTCCGTGCCGACATGCTGCCCGATCACGGCTTCATCGGCGCTGAGCCTTTCCTTAACGGCGTCGCCCAGGCCCTGACCCATGTCGACGGCGATAACGGCGCAAATCCGCCGCTAGGCAATGTCCGCATCCATCACGGCGATGCGCTGGAAGTGCTGCGACGAATTCCCGACGGCGCGCTGAGCTTTCTTTACCTGCTCCATCCCGACCCCTGGCCCAAGGCCCGCCATGCCAAGCGCCGGATGATGAACGATGGCCCGGTTGACCTGTTCGCGGCCAAGCTGAAGCCCGGCGGCGAATTCCGCTTTGGCACCGACCACGCGGTTTATTTGCGCCACGCGCTGATGGTGATGCGCCGCCACAAGCACCAGTTCGACTGGCTGGGCGAAAAGCCGGAGGACTTCCTGAAGCGTCCGGGGGGCTGGCCGGAAACCCGCTACGAGACCAAGGCCCGCACGGTTTACGGCCACGAAGTCTGGTACTTCAAATTTAGGCGTATTTAAGGGTAGGTCTGGCGTAGAAAAACCGCGTTATCGCAATAGCTTATCTACGCTACGCTTCTCAACCCTTGGCGGCAATTTCCGCCTCGGTGATTGCCCGGTGATTGCTGGGTGATTGCTGGGTGATTGCTGGACGCCGGGTTTGGAGAGCAAAAATGGCGAGTGGAAAAATTACAAAGAGGTCAGTCGATGCACTGATCTCGTTCGGTGCGGAAGGCATTTTATGGGACGATAGCCTCAAAGGCTTCGGTGCCAAAATCACCAAGTCAGGCGCTGTCTCATACATCTTGCAATTCCGCATGGGCGGACGTGAAGCCAGAACAAGGCGCTACACGATAGGGAGCCATGGTTCGCCGTGGACACCGACGACTGCGCGGGATGAAGCCCAACGTGTCTCGTTGCTAATTGCGCAAGGAATCGACCCCGTCGAAGTTGAAAAGCAACGACGCCGAGAAGCTATCGATCTGGCCTTCAACAATTATGCAGACCGCTTCGAGAAATCCTGCGTCGGCAAGGGCTGGAAGACTCTGGTCGAGCGCTCATTTCGGATCCATGTATTGCCGGTCTTTGGATCGAAGCCACTCCCCAAGATCACACGAGCAGATGTCGTATCGGTATTCGACCGGATGCCCGGCCCGCAGGTCGCAAACAGACGTAATGTATTTGCTGTCCTGCGACGCTTGTTCCGTTGGGCTATCAGTCGCGGCGACATCGAGCGAAGCCCGATGGAGGGCATGGAGACGCCGCCGCCCGTAAAAGCTCGAGACCGCTGGCTGTCGGATGTTGAACTGGGGCGAGTGTGGAATCAGACATACAAGACCCACCGCTGCTTTGGCCCAATTGTCCGACTGTTGATTGTGACCGGGCAACGCCGAGAAGAAGTGGCGTCGCTCTCCTGGGAGGAACTCGACCGAGGTGAGCTGATGTGGACACTTCCTGGTGATCGCGCGAAGAATGGCGAGCCAAATCGTATACCCTTGAACACCCTTGCTGTCGATGTTTTGGATGGAATTGCGGGCGGAGAAAACTGGCCCCGCCGAGGGAAGATATTTCCCACGTCAACGGGCGGGGGATTCACCGCCTACGATAAGGGCAAGAAGAAACTTGATCGCTTGGTATGTGAAGATGGGGGTGATCCGATTGCACCGTGGCGCCTTCACGACCTTCGCCGAACACTCGCAACAGGTTTCCAGCGGCTAGGCGTCCGATTCGAGGTTACCGAAGCCGTGCTGAACCATGTTGGCGGCTCCCGTGCTGGGGTCGCTGGCATATATCAACGGCATGATTGGAAGGCAGAGAAACGCGACGCGCTGGGCCTTTGGAATGATCACATCGTTTCAATTCTCTCGCAGGTGGGTGAAGTTATCACTGAGGTAAGCTTCCGCCAGGCCTCGAGTAGGCTCGCAGCGCAGTCCTCTCTCCATTCCGACACTGCCAAAGCAGCCTGACCAAGTCCCTTCCGCTCCCGCGGCCCCAGGCACGAAACCTGCCAAAATCTGGGCAGTGCCCTGCCCAAGGTCCGGAATGTGAGCAACCGACCTGATCCTCGACAACCTCCGCATGTGCCGGAGGGAAGCAAGTGTCGACGGGGTCTGAAGCAAAGCAAAGGCTACCGGTGCTGGATTTCACCGGCTTCGCGCAGGAGTTCCTGCGACGGAACCGGGAGTATCGGGCGCAATATGCCAGGATCTCTGAAGCGATGGCGCCCGACACGCTGCCCAGGGAAGCAAAGGAGATGGCCCGAACCTGGGGCCTGATGTTTCCCATGCCAGCCAGACGTACCGGCTGATATGGCCCCCGCGGCTTGGTGCACGGAATTGTCGCCTGCAATCGTAATCCTCGAGCAGGCAACTCCTGGAGCTGTGGCATTGAAGCTTGACCAGATCATAGCTGGCCGCGCGGCGCTGCTGGATCAGACAATTGACGGGCTGCGCCACCTCGTGCTCGCTAATCCACAAGGTCCTTTGCGGCTGTGCCTCGACAATTCTCCACCGGATGCCGGATTGAACTGCGTCATTCAAACCGATAACCTGATCGCTGTCCGCATCGCTGCGCTGCAATGGCTTCACCATTCATTACGGGACTCGCCTTCATATCCCGGTCCCAACTGCCTGTTCCCGACCCCGTTTCAGTGCAGCAGACTCAATCTGATGCTGAGGATTCTCGACTATCTCGCGGACAACGCCGGCAATCCCAATCTGATCCGGGAAATCGGCCAGTTGATCGTCTATCCCCGCACAAGGTTTGCAAGTGCCGCCGAGTGGAAGACATCGTCCGAAAGGCGGCGGACGCAGCGTCTCGTCAATGAAGCAACATCTCTGATGAACGGCGGTTACCGCGCCCTGCTCAAAGGACAGTTGCGATGATGAACATGTTGAAATTAAGATGAAATATACCATCTCTCCGGAAATGTGCCTATTGGAAACACCGTGGTTTAACAGTATGGAAATCTTGAATTGTGCCCGGAGGTAAAGCCAATTCAGTACGCCATGCCGCCCTGAGCTTTCACAATAAGCCAAGTCGCCTGGAGCCGGCCCGAACTGGACCTTGCTGTGAGAATGGAAAATGCCCGGAAGCACGGATGGAAGCCGTTGATTTCGGAACAGACTGGACGATCATTCGGTGAGATGTTGGGGAACACACCGATGATCGCGGGGCATCCAGGCCGTGTTGACAAAAGGGATTCCCAAACGGCTTGAGTTCTGATTCAAGGCTGCTCTTTGGGGAGCAGTCATGGGCCGTGGGGATTTGTCGGACGAAGAATGGGGTTTGATCGGGACGCTGCTGCCGCCTGAGCGTGGGCGATGGGCGCGACCGGCCGGCGATAACCGGCGTTTTCTCAATGGTATGCTTCATGTGTTGCGGGTCGGCTGCCCCTGGCGCGACATGCACGAGCGCTATGGCAAGTGGAACTCGGTCTATGTCCGGTTCCGGCGCTGGGCTGAGCAAGGCGTCTGGGATGCTCTGCTGCAAACGCTGGTCGATCTGGGCCTCACCGACGACTGGCAGCACATGATCGACAGCACCACAGTTCGCGGCCATGTCTCGGCAGCGGGCGGAAAAGGGGGGCTGTTGCGCAGGCTTTTGGTCGATCACGCGGCGGCTTTACGAGCAAAGTCCACGCCCGCTGCGACAATCAAGGCCTCCCTATCGGCTTCATCCTGACCGGCGGCGAGGCATCGGATTATACGGCCGCCGACGACCTGATGGCCCTGCCGTTACCCAAGCCCAAGGCTCTGCTGGCCGACAAGGGCTACGATGGCGACAGGTTCCGCGAAAACCTGCTCATGCGCGGCATTCTGCCCATCATTCCGCCACGCTCGAACCGGAAGGCACCGGTCCATCCCGATTATCGGCGCTACAAAGATCGCAACCGCGTCGAACGCATGTTCGGCAAACTCAAGCAACAACGGCGCATCGCCACCCGTTATGACAAGACTGTCTTATCCTTCGAGAGCTTCCTCAACCTTGCAGCGGCAAGGCTATGGTTGAAGTCTTTTGTCAACACGACCCAGTCAACCTCTATTAACATGATGATATTCATCTGTTATCTTCAGTTTGACTTTTGCGCATTCCCTCATCAGTTCCCACATACGATTGTGGCTCGCAAATTCGTGTGTCGCCCATTGCGGTGGAGTCTCCTCGCCGGAGCTTGGGAGTACACGTGACAAACTGCATCCAACCGCGATCATGAAGTGGTGCGATGCGAAAAGTCTCGGCGCAGATCAAGCAACGGTTTCTGGCACCACGAATACCACAATTGTGGCTCATTTTGCGGTGGCCCCACTGGGCAGGTCCTGTTCTACTCTGCTAGCATGAGCGTCTGATGCGCACCGACCTCGATCATCTTCCGGCCAAAAAGCAGCGTGAACTTGAGCGCGTGGTGCAGATCCTGTTCGAGGAATTCGAAGACGCCTTCGCGCTGGCCAAGCACGAATGGAAGAAGGCCGGGCGGATCCTCAAGGTCATCCTCTACGGCTCCTATGCGCGCGGCGGGTGGATCGATGAGCCGCACACCGCCAAGGGCTACAAGTCTGACTTCGACCTGCTGATCATCGTAAGCGACAAGCGGCTGACGGACCGGGTCAAGTACTGGGCCAAGCTCGATGACCGGCTGATGCGCGAATATGGCATCACCGGCACGCTCAGCACGCCGGTCAACTTCATCGTCCATACCCTGCAGGAAGTGAACGACGGGCTCGCCCATGGCCGCTACTTCTTCATAGATGTCGCCAAAGAGGGTGTTGCGCTTTACCAGAGCGACGACACGGAACTGCACACGCCCAAACCCAAAACGCCAAAGCAGGCGCTGGCGATGGCGAAGGAATATTTTGAGGAGTGGTTTCCGAGCGCGGCTCGATTTCAGAGCGCTTCAAACCACTTGATATCAGAGGGAGGCTTGAAGGAAGCTGCCTTCAATCTTCATCAAGCAACAGAGCGCCTGTACCACTGCGTGTTGCTGGTCTGCACCTTCTACACACCGCACGTTCATAACCTCGGCTTTTTGCGCACCCAAGCCGAGCGGCTAGACCGACGCCTAACATACGTCTGGCCCGCCGATAATCGCAGGCACCGCGCGCTTTTTGAGAAACTCAAGGAAGCCTATGTCAAGGCGCGATATTCGAAGCATTACCGAATCAGCGATGTCGAGTTGGCTTGGCTCGGCCAGCGGGTCGAAGAACTCGGCCAAGTTGTGCACGAGGTTTGTGCGGAGCGGATTGCGGAGCTGGATAGCAAGGCTTGAACACACTCTACCGATTGCCAGAATGACTGCTCTGTCGACATTCTGGAACGGCAGGTATCGGGATGCCGCACGCGGCTATCTGCTTTCAGTCTTGTCGAAAAAAATGAAAAATTCACCGTAGCAATCGTGAGACGCATTGGTACAACGCGCTGTTTAAGGACGTACCCGCAAACTTCGATGTCAGTCCGCATGGCTGCATGTCGTATAAGCCATCCTCACGCTTCCGTACTGGCGACTGAACCTTCATCAACCGCAGTAGGCTGAAAGGTCCAGAACAGCAGTAGCGCGTTGAACGTCACCAGGATCGTGGCCCCCGTGTCCGCGATGATGGCGGTCCACAGATTGGTGATGCCAAACACCGCAAGCACCAGGAACACAAGCTTTAGCCCAACCGCAATGACGATGTTGGCGAAGATCGTCTTGCGGGTCTTGCGAGCTAACCGGATGGCATCTGGCACACCCCACAGGCGGTCCTTGAGCAGGCCGACATCGGCGGTCTCGATCGCGACATCGGTGCCGCCGCCCATGGCCAGGCCAAGTGTTGCCGTCGCAAGCGCCGGGGCATCGTTGACACCGTCCCCCACCATCAGGACCGGCGCTTCAGTCTTGAGCGCCTCGATCCGCTTGAGTTTGTCGGCCGGCATCAATTCGCCCTCGGCTTCCATGCCCAGCCCTTCTGCGACAGCCGTTGCCGTGCGCTGATTGTCACCACTGAGCATCAGCGTTCGAATGCCAAGCGCGTTGAGGGCCGCGATGGCGGGCTTGGCGTCTTCGCGTGCTTCATCGCGAACTGCGATATGACCCAGATATTTGCCGTCCACCAGCAACACCGCGACCGTCTTGCCCGCGCGTTCAAGCGCATCGATGCTCGCTGCTACGTCGGCGCTTAGCGAACCCGCCGCGCGGGGGCTGAACAGCGCCACCTGCTTGCCACCTACCATGCCGACAGCGCCTTCGCCTTGCTTTATGGTGACATCGGTCGCCTTGGGAACAGCGACTTTCAACCGCTCTGCTTCGGCAACGATCGCTTTGGCGACCGGATGCGTCAAACCGGTTTCGACAGCCGCAGCAATTTCCAGCGTGTTTTCACCAGCGACATCGGTAACCACCGGGTGTCCGCGCGTCAGCGTGCCGGTCTTGTCGAAGGCAGCGATACCGATCTTGGCGAGCTGTTCCAGCGCTTCGCCGCTTTTGATCAAGATGCCGCTGCGCGCAGCCGTTGCGATGCCGGTGGCAATCGCGGCGGGTGTTGAAAGCACCAACGCGCAGGGGCAGGCGATGAGCAGCACCGTCAACGCGCGATAGGTCCAGGTTGCCCATTCACCCCCAAAGGCAAGAGGAGGCACCAATGCGATCAGCGTCGCCAGGATTATCGCGGCGGGCGTATACCAGCTGCTGAAATTGTCGATGAAGCGGGCAGTCGGCGCAGTTGTGGCCTGAGCCTGCGCCACGAGATCACCGATCCTTGCCACCACGCTGCTCGATGCATCCTTGGTCACCTCGACTTTCAAGGTGCCATCGCCATTAATCGATCCCGCGTAGACATCGGCACCAACCGACTTATCTACCGGACGTGATTCACCCGTGATCGCCGCATCGTCGAGCGCGGAGCTGCCATTGATGATGCGGCCATCGGCGGCGATCCGGTCTCCTGCAGAAACCAGCATGATCGCGCCTATGCTGAGCGTTGTAACATCAACAGTGCGCCGCTCGCCATCGACCTCGATCACCGCTTGCGATGGCAACAGCTTTGCCAGCGTGCTCAATCCGGAGCGCGCGCGAGCGGCGGCGAAACCTTCAAGCAGTTCGCCCAGCGAGAACAGCGCTACCACGACAACGGCCTCGGCCCCGGCGTCGATTGGAATCGCGCCCAGCACCGCCACCGTGACCAGCGTTTCGATGCTGAACGGGCGGCCCTTCAGCGCCTTGACGAACGCCGTTCGGGCGAATGGTGCCACCGAAAGCACTGCGCCCAAGCCATAGGCCCATCGTGACCATTCGGGTCGCAGCCACGAAACGCCATAGGCAACAGCCGCGACGGCGCAGGCAAACAGGAAAATGCGCAGGCCCATTTCTTCTCCGCCGCCATGCGCGTGGCCGTCATCGTCATGGTGGGCGACGTTGTTGGCGGCATCATCGGGATGATTGTGGTCACGATTCATGTTCCGCCCTTTCTATGCCGGAAGTCCGCTGCCGAGCGTATCGACATCGGTATATTCGCCGGTTTCGTGGTGCATGTGCTTGCCCCTGAGCAAAAGCTGGCTGATCGCCGGCAGGACGAACAGCGTCAGGATGGTCGAGGTAATCAGCCCGCCGATCACGACGATAGCGAGCGGCTTTTGCACCTCCGCGCCCTGTCCGGTAGCCAGCGCCATCGGAACGAAGCCAATGGCGGGAACGATCCCGGTCATCAGCACCGCACGAAAGCGTTCGAGCGAGCCTTCCACGATGGCTTTCGCAACTGGCAGCCCTTCGTCGATCCGCTGGTTGATTGCCGTCATCACGACCAGACCATTCAAGACGCCGACACCCGCCAGCACGATGAAGCCCACTGCCGCCGATACCGAAAAGGGCAGACCCGCGAGCGCCAGCGCGAACACACCACCCGCCAACCCCAACGGGATTGCCGAATAGACGGCGATGGCGGGTCTGAAGCCGCGCAAGGCAACGAACAGAATGCCAAAAATCGCCGCGAACACGATGGGGATGACCAGCGACAGGCGCTGCGAGGCGGCTTGCAGATTCTCGAACTGCCCGCCCCATTCGATCGCACTGCCGGGCGGCAACTGGACTTGCGCTGCGACTTTACTTTGGGCCTCGGCGATGAAGCTGCCGAGATCGTTCCCCCGAACATTCGCCTGAACGACGACGCGGCGCTGGCCATTGTCTCGGCTGACCTGATTGAGTCCCTCCGAGAAGCTGAAGCTGGCCACAGCGCTCAGCGGAATGGATGCCCCTTCCTGCGGCAGCATGATCGGAAGAGCGCCCACGGCATCAAGATCGTTGCGTCCTGCACCCGGCAGGCGCACGACAATATCGAACCGCCGGTCACCCTCGAAGACGATCCCGGCCTCGCGACCACCAAGCGCAGCAGCTACAGTGTCAGTCACATCCTGCAAGGTCAGGCCGTAGCGCGCGATGGCATCGCGGTCGAACTTCACGTCGAGCTGCGGAAAGCCCTCGGTCTGCTCGACCTTGACGTCTGCAGCACCCGGAACGGTCTTCAGCACCGCCGCCACCTTTGCGCCGACGGCGCTCATCGCTTCGAGATCATCGCCGTAGAGCTTGATCGCAATGTCGCCGCGCACACCCGCGATCAGTTCGTTGAAGCGCAGCTGGATTGGCTGACTGATCTCGAAAGCGCTGCCGACCAAGGGTTTGAGTTTGGCTTCGAGGCGCTCAATCACCTGTTCCTTGCTGGTGACACCAGCAGGCCATTCGCTCCTAGGCTTGAGGATGACAAAGCTATCCGAGATATTCGCAGGCATCGGATCAGTGCCAACCTCTGCCGTCCCGGTTTTCGAAAACATATAGGCGACTTCTGGCAGCTTGATAGCGGCCTTTTCCACCTGACGTTGCAGGGCCAACGACTGGCCCAGAGAAGTCGAGGGGATGCGAATGCCTTGCAGTGCGATATCGCCTTCATCGAGCTGCGGGATGAACTCGCGGCCCAGCATCAGGAACAGCAGCCCCGCCAGCACGAACGCACCGACGCCCGCGCCGATCCACGGCCAGGGCCGCGCCACGGCCTTGTCGAGCAAAGGAACATAGCGCTCCTTGGCCATGGCCACGGCCTTGACGTCCTTTTCGGCCACTTCGCCGCGAATGAGCAGCGCAACCATTGCTGGCACAAAGGTGAGCGACAAGATGAACGCACCGCCCAAAGCCAGCATCACCGTGATCGCCATTGGCCCGAACATCTTGCCTTCGACGCCCGTAAAGGTGAGCAAAGGCGCGAAAACGAGGAAGATGATTGCCTGTCCGTAAATCGTGGGCCGCACCATCTCGCGTGAAGCCTCGAACACCTCGTGCAACCGCTCGGTAAGCGTCAACAATCGCCCTTCATGATGTTGTCGTTCGGCCAATCGCCTGAGACAGTTCTCGATGATAATGATCGAGCCATCGACGATCAGCCCGAAATCGAGCGCGCCGAGGCTCATCAGATTGCCCGAAGTGCCGGTGGCGTTCATTCCCATTGCCATCATCAGGAACGATATCGGGATAACCAGCGTCGCGATGGCGGCTGCGCGGATGTTCCCAAGCAGCCAGAACAGCACCGCGATAACCAGTAGCGCGCCTTCGAGCAGGTTCTTCTCGACCGTCCAGATTGTTGCGTTGACCAGTTTCGAGCGATCCAGCACGGTCTTGATCTTGATTCCCGGCGGCATCGCTTTGGCGACCTCGCCCAATCGTTGTGCGACGGCGTTGGCAACGATGCGGCTGTTGCCACCCGCGATCATCAAGGCGGTGCCGACAACGACTTCATTGCCGTTTTCTGATGCAGCACCCGTGCGCAACTCGCCGCCGATGCGAACAGTGGCAACATCGCGCACCGCAACTCCAACACCGCCCCGGGTCACCACGGTCGCGCGCCCGATTTCGTCCAAGGTCCGGATACGGCCATCGGCCTTGACCAGAAACGCCTCGCCGCCACGCTCAACGAAGTCTGCCCCGACAGAGATATTGGCCTTTTCCAGCGCCTCGGCGAGTTCGGAGAAGGAAATGTGATAGCTGGCGAGTTTGGCCGGATCGGGTTCCACTACGAATTGCTTTTCATAGCCACCAATGCTGTCGATCCCGGCTACGCCCTGAACGGTCTTCAATTGAGGCCTGATCACCCAATCCTGCACCGTGCGCAGATAGGCGAGCTTTGACACCTCGTCGGTCAGCGAATTGCCATCGGTGGTAAGATAGGAGCCATCGGGCTGGAAGCCCGGTTTTCCCGCAACTTTGGGGTTCTTCGCCGTTCCAGCCGGTTCAAACTCGACGACATACATAAGCACTTCGCCAAGGCCCGTCGTCACCGGTCCCATCTGCGGCTCAACGCCGTCGGGCAGGCTTTCCTTCGCCTGGGTCAGCCGTTCGGCAACCTGCTGGCGCGCAAAATACAGGTCGACGCCTTCGTCGAATACGACTGTCACCTGCGAAAACCCGTTGCGCGAAATCGAGCGAGAGCTTTCCAGCCCCGGTATTCCTGCCATCGCGGTTTCGACCGGGAATGTAACAAGCCGCTCCATGTCGAGCGGGCCGAGAGCAGGCGCGACGGTATTAACCTGCACCTGCTTGTTGGTGATGTCGGGCACAGCATCGATCGGCAGCTTCAAAAGCTGCGCCCCGCCGAAGGCTGCGATGATGAGCGTGACAACGACCACGCCCCAACGGAAGCGGATCGCCGCGTCGAGTAGTTTTTCGATCATCTCAGTGCTCCGCCTCGCCCTTGCCGAGTTCGGCCTTGAGCAGGAAAGCGCCCTTTGTCGCGACGACTGTGCCAGCGGGAAGACCACTGACGATCTCGATCCGCCCGCCGCTGCGCTCGCCGATCACGACCTCGGTCGCCTGAAACCCCTTGGGACCGCGCACGAACACCATGTTCTTGCCCTCGACAGTCTGGACGGCATCCTCAGGAAGCGTCATGCGACCGTCGCTCGATTGGCCGCCGGGACGGACGCGGACGCGCACACCCTGGCCTGCGGTCAGTTGCGCCGCACCTTGTGGGGTCAGGATGAGCGTTGCCGTCTTGCTTTGTGCATCGAGGGCCGGGGTGATCGAATGGACCGTCGCCATCCGTGTTTCGCCACCTGCCAGTTCAATGACCGCTGTATCGCCAACCCGGACCCGCCGTGCATCGGCAGGCAGCACTGATGCGTTGACCTGCAAGCGGTTGGGATCGGAGACGTGAAACAAATCGGTGCCTGCCAGCACATAAGCGCCAAGGCGCGCATCGGCGCGGGTCAACCTTCCAGTGACGGGGCTGGTAATCGCCAACGTCCGGCCATCGCCAGACAGTTTAGACGCACCCGCCGCAGACTGCGAACGTCGCAATTCTGCCTCGGCTTCGGCAAGCCCCGCCTGCGCCGCTTCCAGATCTTGCCGGGCTGTCACGCGCGCATCGAACAGTCGCTTTTCACGCGCATAGGCCGAACGCGCGGCATTGGCCTGCGCGGCTGCTTTGCTGCGATCGGCAACCAATGTGGCGGCTTCGCGACTCTCCAGGAGTGCGATGGTCTCGCCGGCGCGAACATTGTCGCCCAAATGTTGGGTGATCCGCACAATCGCCCCGTCGGCACGGGCGGTCAGCACGGCTTCGCCTTCGGACGTCGTCGCGACAACACCCTGTGCGATGATTTCCGCTGCCAACCCACCGGGGCTGACGGCTTCGGTCGCGATCCCTGCGGCCTGCGTCCGCGCGGCATCCATTGCAACGAAGCCTTCAGGGCCATGCTCTTCTTCTTCGCCATGCTCACCTTCCCCAGCGGTTGCGGGTGCGGTTGCGGCGCTCGGCGCGAGCAGCGAGCGGCCCAGCATGACGCCAGAGCCTGCAAGCGCGAGCGCAACTACGGAAAGTCCGGCGATCAGTTTCGTTCTGTTGGTTTCTTCGATCATGGTTCAATTCCCTGCGCGCGCTTGGGCGCGGATCAGTGCGGCAAGCGCGCGGGCACGGTCTAAGCGGGCCTCGATCAGCGCGGTTTTGGCGGTGGTGAGCGCGGATTGCGCGTCAAGCAGTTCGAGCAGGCTGAATTTGCCTGCGCCGTATCCGATGCTGGCGAGCCGCACGGCTTCTGCAGCTTGTGCCAGCGATGGTCCAGACAACACCGCGACCCGGGCGTTGGCTGCCCCGAGCATCATTCGAGCGTCATGCTGGGTGCGGCGAGCATTGATTGACGCCAGTCGCAGCGATGCTTCGCTGGCGAGGCTGTCGGCCTGTGCCGCCTCGATATTGCCCTTATTTCGGTCACGAAAAGGCAAGGGGATCGAAATGCCCGCGATGAATGCGGTTTCGCGGCCCTCGCCAAACCGACGCACACCTCCGCTTGCGGTCACGTCGGGGACAGCTTCGGCGCGGGCCACGCGAATGCGCGCCTGTGCAGCGTCGCGTTCGGCAGCGGCAAGCTGTTCGTCAAGCGAAGGGGTCGCGGGTGGTAGTGCGCCAGGCGCAACCTCGCCGTCCGCAACCATTGCCGACAGGTCAGGATCGCTGCTGCCGATCAGGTCGGCAAGGAAGCGGCGCGCAGCCAGAAGTTCGCCAAAGGAGCGCGCTTCCTCAGCTTGCGCTTCGGCAAGCACAGCTTCGGCGCGGAGCTGGCGCAGGGGCGGATCGCGTCCAACCTCAACGAGCAACCGGGCCGTGCGAGCCAATTCGACCGCCTGACCTGCATTTTCGCGAGCCAGCATCGCACGGTCCTCAGCGCCGCGCAATTCGGCATGGGCGATGCGAATGTCGCGCGCGAGATCAGCTTCGGCGGCACGAAGCGACAGAAAAGCGAAATCGCGTTCGGAGGTAGCGACGGCTAAGCGCGCGCTGCGTTTTCCGCCCAACTCGATCCGTTGGCTCAGTGCCAGTGTCGTTTCGGTGCTGCGCAGCCCCTGGAAGGCACCGCTCCCGGCAAAATTCTCAACCTCAAGGCTGAGTTCGGGATTCGGCGAGGCTCCTGCCTGCCTTGCTCGCGCCTCGGCTGCGTCAGCTTTCGCCTTCGCTGCCTGAACGCGCGGTGAGGTCTCCGCACCTTGTGCCAGTGCGGCAGAAAGCGAAACCTCAGCCGCCCAAGCATGGGCGCTGCTCGCCAATATGGCGGATGCAATCAAAAATCGGAACTTCATGTCACGCGCCGCCGGGGTTCAATGAGGTTGGCTCGGCCAATCCAGAACAAGCGTTCACAGGGTTGCGTGCGCGGTCCCTTTCCCGGTCATGAATCACATGCGATATACGAACGATATCGATGGTCGTGGCGGATACGTTAGCCGATGTTGAAAAGCGCCACTGCCCCCGCGACCGATATCGGTATTTCTTCCAGTCTGTTTCCTGACAGGCGACCACCTGCCCGCGCCTCAGAAACTCAACGTGCAGATCCCCTCTCTTTCGGGCGAACCACTGCTTGTTACGGACATAGCCTCTGACAGCTGTGCGGCCCTCGTCAGCATTTACTTTCACCCAGAGAATATAGACCAAATTGTTCGGTTCTATTTGGACCGGAATATCGACGCGTGTCGCACGCGCGTCAGCAGGTGCCGTGGCGATAAGCGCCACAGGCGCAATCGCGCCAAAAATGAAATGTCGCATGTCATGAGTATCCTGAAATAGCCAGTATCGACGCCGGTTTAGTCCGGCGGGTTCAAAGCTGGGATTTCAGACTGCGGGCGGCTCGGTGGGGGGGGCAGTGGCCAGTGACGCCATCGGTTCAACGATGAGTGACATCACTGAGTCCTTGCCGCTCCCGACCGCTGAACAATCGGAAGCCGTATCTGCCGCCAATGCGAGACCGCAGTGGTGATGGACCAGCGCGTGACAAGGCGAACTGCCTTTTTCCTGCTGGTTCTGTTCGCTGTCGGCCATTTCGTGGTCATGAGGGACGAGACCTTCTATGCCCTGTGCGGTCAGAAGACTTTCGGCATGCGCAGCTTCCGGCGCAGTGATGCCGCCATACAATATGGCGAATACCAAGAGCATCGAGAAGAAACGGGCCATCACAGCAGTGAACTAGCAATCGCACGTGAAGCTGACAAGAAATTGCTCACGGCTTGCCGTCCATTCTATTCAGAAGTGCCTGCGGGATAGGCATCGGACGAAAAGCACTCACATGGGAGCGACCTGTATTTCCGACAGGCAAGCGACCTGTAATGGCACCCAGAGGAACGAGGGCAAGCCGCAGGCATTGCCCCAAAGCTTCCCTGCCGTCCCTCCTGCGAAGCGCGTAAGTGAGCATGGTCCAATGACTGGCCAGATGTAGCCCAAGATAGGGTTGAGCCACGATATGGGCGTGCTCAAGCGCATGCCACGCTGCCTCCCTGTTGCCGGCGCGATGCGCAGCGTCAAACGCCGCGAACTCCTCTGCCATAACGGCTTGTGCAAGATCACGAGTCATACTGTCGCCTCACTATTGCCGGTCGTCATGCCGGTTTCGCCGCTGCGGGACCGGCTTTCAGCTCCGCCAGCGCATGTCGCAGCACCTGCACACCCCCGGTCAGCGCCAGCGCCGCCATAATGCCCGCGACAATCAGATCGGGCCACGCGCTGCCGGTCCCCAAGACGCCAAGTGCGGCCAGCATCACCGCGACATTGCCGATGGCGTCGTTGCGCGAGCAAATCCAGACCGAGCGCATGTTCGCGTCGCCTGTCCGATAGCGATAGAGCAGCAAGGCGACCCCGACATTCGCCGCAAGCGCGAGCGCGCCCACTGCACCCATTGTCGCCGGATCCGGCGCGGTGCTGTTCACAAATGCTAAGATTGCGCTGCCAAATACCCATGCGGCAAATCCGAGCATGAACAGCGATTTGAGCAGGGCAGCCCGTGCCCGCCACGCCAGCGCCGTCCCGACGACCGCAAGGCTCACTGCATAATTGGCCGCGTCCCCCAGAAAATCGAGTGCGTCTGCCTGAAGAGCGCGGCTATCTGCCGTCGAACCCGCGACCATCTCGACAAGGAACATGGCCGCATTGACGATCAGCGCCACCCAAAGAATGCGCCGCCAGCGCGGATCGGCCTTGGCCGTTTCGCTTCCACAAGCGCTTTCGCAGCAACTGTCCGCCATTTCACTTCCTTCTCGACAAATTCCGAGTCGGACACCTATCTACACCCTGTAGCAACTACAGGGTCAAGCGATGAAGATCGGCGAACTGGCAAGTGCAACCGCGACCAAGGTCGAAACTGTGCGCTACTACGAGAAGATCGGCCTGTTGCCACCGCCCAGCCGGACATCCGCCAATTATCGAGCTTATGGAATCGAGCATCTGGCGCGCCTGTCCTTCATCCGGCGCGCCCGCGATCTGGGTTTCACCCTCGAAGCCGTCCGCGAATTGCTCACGCTGTCCGACGACAAGGCGCAATCGTGCGAAGCGGTCGATGGAATCGCCAGAACCCACCTCGACGAAATCGATCGCAAGATCGCCGACCTAACTGCGCTGCGCGGAGAACTCGACCGCGTTATCGGTTCGTGCCGACACTGGACGGTTGCCGACTGCAAGATCATCGAGACGCTGGGACCGCGATCAAATTAAACGAAAGGCCATGCGATCGCCCGGCGTCAAGTGATGTCGTGCTTTGCAAATGACAACGAAAGGGGCGCCCGGTTTTCGGCCGAGCGCCCACTTACTCATTTATGAACGCAGCCCTTTAGGGGCAGCAATCCATAGCCGCTTCGCAACATGCCATCACGAGGTCGCAGCAGGCCATGGCAGCGCTGGCAACCTGCTCCGGGGCAGCAGCGTAAGCCGCCGAACTGGAGCCAAACAGTGCAATTGCGAAGATGATAAGCTTTCTCATAATTTTTTCTCCGTTGATAAATTAAGTCCTGATATCAGACGGCTAATCGCGGAGGTGGCGGCTCAGGCCCGCCATCCCATGATGGACTAAGTCTCGGGGAAAATGGAATTTGCCTATCAACTGAAACTGCAAGTGTCCGAACCTCGATCATCAGTGCAAGTGGAAACAGTTGACACTGTGAGCCGCAAATCGACTTGCAGGATTCTCGTTCTTCATCGGCGCAGCCAGCACAATCCTCGGACGGTGCTGAATGATCCATGCCAATGGACATAGCCGCACAATCCACCGGCGCAGAGCTTGCTTCCAACGGAAACAGGGCGACAAAAACCATTGAAAGATACACAAACAGACGGTGCTTCATAGCCAGACGCTTGCTAGGCTCAGGACCTATTAAATCGCTTGCACGAGGCCTGATTGGTTGATTCAATGGCAGCGTCGAGGAGGCGCTGCCGATGGAGGTACCGTTGTTGCTGAGCAAGGCGCAGATGCGCCGGATCGAGCCATTTTTCCGCTGTCGCATGGGATTCCGAGGGTCGATGACCGGCGGATTGTGTCGGGCATCATCTATGTCGTCAAGCATGGGTTGATGTGGCGCGACGCGCCCAAGGGCTATGGTCCGCACAAGACGATCTACAACCGGTTCATTCGCTGGAGCCGCCTGGGCGTGTTCAACAGGATATTCGCCGAACTGGCGGGTGAGGCCGGAGAGCCCGAGCGGATCATGATCGACGCGACCCACCTCAAGGCGCACCGCACAGCGGCCAGCCTGTTAAAAGGGGGGCTCTTTCCAGATGTATCGGGCGCACCAAAGGCAGCTTGAACTCGAAGTTGCATGTTGTTTGCGATGGCGAGGGTCGCCCCATCGTGATGATGCTGACAGAGGGCCAGATGAGCGACCATAAGGGCGCATTCCTGCTGTTCCCGGCACTCCCGCGCGCCAAGGAACTGCTGGCAGACAAAGGCTATGACAGCGACTGGTTCCGCGCCGCGCTGCTCGCACAAGGAACCACCCCATGCATTCCCCCGCGTCAGAACCGCAAGGTCCAGTACCACTACGACAAACACCTCTATCGCCAGCGCCACAAAATCGAGAACGTCTTCGGGCGGATCAAGGATTGGCGCAGGGTCGCAACACGCTATGATCGCTGCTCGCACACCTTCATGTCCGCCATCTCAATCGCCGCAACATGCTGCTACTGGCTCTG